>NZ_NUNF01000019.1 GCF_002585305.1 Bacillus sp. AFS037270
ATTGTCTAGCTCCAGCGCCTAGCCCCTCGATGGTCTACAGCCAATCCGTCCAAAAGGTTAAAAAGCAAACCTTTCGGCCGGCTCGTCTTGTGCTTGTCGGGGCTGAACAAGGCGCTTCCGCTTTCTTTTATAGAATACCATTTTTTTGATTAAATGGACTTGCTTTCTTTTAATTTCATTTCTTTTTCTAATTGTGCAATTCTCGCATCGATTGTATTCCGGTAAAAAGAACTGTTAACTTGATGTTCGAGACGGTCAAGATAGTTTTCAATTTCTTTAAATCTTGAGAAGGATTGATCGGAATCAGAATGGGCATCAAGCACTTGATTTATTCGCAGATTTGCCCGAGTTACATTCTCGCGGCCCATTAACTCCATACGGCGTAAATGCATGTCTTTTAATTTATGTTTCATTTCTTCGTATTTTCTTTCTAAATCTCCAAGCTGTCCCGTGACTTGATCAAGTGATGCCTTAATGCGGCTAGACCTGTCTTGATATTGCTGATACTCAGCCGAAGCAAAATCGGATAACTCTGTTTCTCCCGCTTTGGAAGCAATTTCTGAGTGATGCTTTCTTTTATTGGCTAACTCCTCTGCCTGATGATATTCTCTCGTAAATTCATCCTTTAAAGTATATTGACGCTGCAGAAGTTTTCTTACCTTTTCCGTTTCCTGCTCACATTCGCGAAGATATTGGTTCAGCATAGCAATTGGGTTCTTATTTTCCTTCTGGTCGAGCGCCTCATGTAAATCGGCGGTAATCGTATTTTTAATCCTTGTAAATAAGTTTGTCATTGTTCATTCTCTCCTTTTAATAGAATTAGCATTTCTAATACTGTTTCAATTCGCTCCATTGTTTTTCAAAGTTACTAAATGGATCATCTGCTTCGATTGTTTTGTTGACCTTACTCTTGTTCCACTTTTTATAAACAAGGTATAAAACGTATGCTGCTGCTATGCCAATTATTGCCGGTACATTGTGAAGCGATGCAATTAGGACAATAAAGCCAATGATCCCCAGACCAATTCGTCCCCCAATAGATTTTGTCTTTAAGAATTGCTTAAAGATGAAATACAGAAGAACCACACTTACAAGTAATCCAACCATTGGACCGATGGTTGAAAGCAGGATGAATGCCGCAATTCCCCCGGCTAACAGTAAACCAAACTTTTTCATCTTTGTTTCACTCCTTTCCTTTCTTGTTTTCATCATACCTGTTTCCCTTGACTCCCATAATTGAGCCTAAGCTTGATTTTTTTATCGGTCTTAAGACGTAGAAAGGGTCAGCCTCTTAAGCAATTGCTTAAGAAACTGACCCTTAGCTTTAGATTATTTAGAGATAAACATCTGAACCCAGTAATAACCATAGGAACCGCCCTTAGCGTAACCAACTCCAATTCTAGTGTTGGAGCTTAGGATATTGGCTCTGTGACCTGAGCTATTCATCCATGACTGTACCACCGACTGTGGTGTAGTTTGTCCGGCAGCAATATTTTCCGCTGCAGAACGATAAGTAATACCAAAATTCTTCATCATCGTAAAAGGACTGCCATACGTTGGACTTGTATGACTAAAATAATTTTTGTCTCTCATGTCCATTGCTTTGTAGCGTGCAACCCTTGACAGTTCCCAATCAGCAGTCATGGCTGGTAACCCGTTCTTTGCACGCTCTTGATTTGTAAGCTGAATAACTTGGTTTTCAATTGATTTTACTCCGCCTAAATCAGGAATGGTTACCTTTTGACCAGGATAAATCATGTTAGGATTCTTAAACTGCGGATTTGCTGAAATAAGCTCACTAATTCCTACTTGATACCGGACAGCAATTTTCCAAAGTGAGTCCCCAGATTGAACCGTGTAGATTTGTTGGGCAAAAGAGACACTTGGAATGCAGAAAAGGGATAGTAAGAACAGAAAACTGAACCAAAAAGATTTTTTCATTTTATTCGCCTCCTCGATATATAATTTTGATTTCAGGCTCAAAATATACAGGCAGCGAAAAAAACTTTTCTAAAAGTAACACTATAACAAACCGTCTTTGGAGGACTAAAAAAGTGGCAGACATTTCTGGGATGACTTATATCATGTTAATTTTAGCAAGCTATCGATTAACCCATTTGATCGTTTTTGATAAAATCACCGAATTTATCCGAAGACCATTTGTAAAAAAGGTCAAGGTAGAAACGAGCGAGGGAACCACAACAAAGGAAGTTCCTACCTCCATGTTTGGTTACTTATTAAAATGTTATTGGTGTGCCGGCGTGTGGAGCGCTTTTTTATTAGGGGGCGCCTACTTGCTATTCCCCAAGGTCACCTATGTCATTGTTTTAATTCTCTCCATAGCAGGCGGCCAATCGATTATCGAAACTTTTGTCGGAGTGAACATAAAAAAGGTCGATTACTACTCCGAGCTTCACAAAAAAGACAGTAACAAATCCTAAGACAAGTGGAAAAATTTCTCCCCCTTGCGCATATATTTAGATATGCTTCTGTAGCTAGGCATATGTAAAGGGGGATATTCAGTTGGCAATTTGGTGGATTACAACCATCGCTTTTGTCCTTTGTCTTGGTTTTGCAGGCGGAACCTTTATTCATTTCTTACGACAGGGACTGGATATAGACGACTCCAAACGGATTGATAAAATTAATTCCGATCAAGAATCCATGTAACATCCCTCATTTTGTAGATCACGATGGACTCGCCTATTGGCGGGTTTTATTTTTTTAAAAAATAAGTTCTCCTTTACATCACATGATTTTTTCATTTTAGGAAAAATTAAACATGTGATAATTTTGAAGTGGAGGAATACATATGAGTTCATCTGAAAACACCCAAAAGTTTCCTCGAACATATTGGCGTGAAATTGAATTACCAACATTCAAGCCATTAGAACAGGATATTAGTGTAGATGTTGCCATTGTTGGAGCTGGAATAACAGGGATAATTGCTGCCTATCTGCTGACTAAAGAAGGTCAAAAAGTAGCCTTACTTGAGGCTGGGGGAATCTTAAACGGTACAACTGGACACACAACGGCAAAATTAACTGCTCAGCACGGGCTTATTTATGATGAGTTTATTAATCATTTTGGTAAAGAAAAAGCGAGACTATATTATGAATCAATGATGATGGCTGTTCAGTTTGTGGAGAATACGGTGAACGAGAAAGGTATAAAATGCGACTTTAGTAAGCAGGATGCCTATGTATATGCCACAACGGATGAGTATGACGACAAGCTAAAAACTGAGTGGGAGGCTTACAAGAGTCTTGATATTGAGGGAGCCTTGAAAGATTCGATTCCCTTTAATATTCCAGCAAAAGCAGCCTTGATGATGAGTAACCAGGCTCAGTATCATCCATTGAAATTTTTAAAAGCACTGTTAGATGAGGCCGTTCAAGCGGGCTGTTCCGTTTATGAAAATACCATTGCTGATGATATAGAGGATGACCATTCAGAGCCAAAGGTTATTACAAAAAACGGGCAAAGAGTGACAGCTAAGCATGTAATCATTGCTTCGCATTTTCCTTTTTATGATAAACCAGGACTTTATTTTGCAAGAATGTATGCGGATCGTTCTTATGCCATCGGGGTCAAAACGAAGCAAGAATATCCTGGCGGCATGTACATCAGCGCTGACAGCCCGTCACGTTCGATTCGGTACACCCCGCTCGATAATGGCGAAAGTTTGCTAATTATTGGCGGCGAGAACCACAAAACGGGGCAAGGTGTTGACACGCTAAAGCACTTTGAAGAGCTTCAAACCTTTACTGAAGAGGTTTTTGGCATCAAGGAATACCAATACCGCTGGTCTGCTCAAGATAATGTGACCCTCGATAAAATGCCTTATATCGGTCCATATACAGCAGAACGAAAAAATGTCCTAATCGCAACCGGTTATAAAAAATGGGGGATGTCCACTGGTATTTTAGCTGGGCATATTTTAAAAGATCATATTGTTGGTGGAACGAATCGTTTTGCAGCATTATATTCACCATCACGCTTTCATGCTGATCCAGATTTAAAGGAAGTCATTTCGACTAATGTCGATGTTGCCAAACACTTACTCAAAGGTAAGCTTGAAATAGTTGAAAAGGTTCCGGAAGATTTACAGGAAGGTGAAGGTTCGGTTGTGATGTTCCATGGCAAAAGAGCTGGTGCCTATAAGGACAAGAATGGCAAGCTTTATATTGTTGACACGACCTGTACTCATTTGGGGTGTGAATGTGAATGGAATCGTGCCGAAAAGTCTTGGGACTGCCCATGCCACGGCTCCCGCTATTCGTACGCTGGCGATGTGATTGAGGGTCCAACTAAAAAGTCGTTAGAACTGCTTCAAGGAGAGTAATTTTTCGAGGAGAAATTAGTGATATTAACAAAAACTCGTCTGATATTAACAAAAAAATCGATATATTAACAATTCAATATTAGAATTCAAAAAACGCCCCCTTCCCATCGAAGGAGGCGTTCCTATTATTTGCTATTCGGACGATTCAGTTTTAATTCTTCACCCGTTGTAAATTCCACTAATTCAGCACTATCTTTCATACCCTTTTTACGATTGTTATTACGCTGGGCATTGGCATTACCAAGCTTCTGTTTTCCCACACTACCATCTCCTTTTCAAGAAAATCATTTATAGTATGGATGAAACAGATTCCGCCTATTCCTAACCTAAAACTGGCGGCTTTCGATGGCAGGTCATTTGTTCAAAGGCATAAGCAATTTCAAGTAAAACTGGTTCACTAAAGGCCGTTCCGGCAAACGAAATGCCGACTGGCTCTCCTTCTGCTGTATAACCAATCGGAACGGTTATGGTTGGATACCCGGCCTTTGCACTAATGTGCGACCCTTCATCGCTTGGGATCACAATCACATCTAAGCCATTATTTTTAAGCGCATAATCAATCCCTTGCTTTGTCGAATAATAAAGATCAAACTCTAATGCTTCGATATAAGCTTGTTCAGTTAGTGACCCGCTTGTTTTCTCCGATTCAATCAGCACAGACTGGCCATATTTAAGCATTTGTTCTTCATTTTCCTCATTAAATGCAATTAAATCAGCAAGAGTTTTAATAGATATCGAAGGATGCAGCTTACTTAAATAAGCATTCAGATCTGGCTTAAATTCATACGTTAAAACATCATACTTCCATTCTGCTATGACCGAAGGAATGGAAATATTCTCAACTACATCAGCCTCTGAGCTTTTCAAATATTCCAATGCCGAGGTCACAACTTCGGCCTTATCCTTATTTAAAAGCTCAATAAATCCTTCCGTTGCGATACCAATTCTTTTTCCTTTAAGGCCATCCCTTCGTAGAAAATCGGTAAAGTCTGTACCTATTAAAGGGTTAATTTTCGTGATAACATCACGATCATCACTTCCACATAGTGCGGTCAGTAAAATGGCGGCATCTTCCACCGTCTTTGCCATTGGTCCTGCTGTATCTTGGGAGTGTGCAATGGGGATAATCCCTCTTCTGCTAATTAAACCAACTGTCGGCTTTATACCCACTAAAGAGTTCTGGCAAGCCGGATTTAAAATTGAACCAGATGTTTCCGTCCCAACAGCTGCTGCAGCAAAATTAGCAGCAATCGCTGCACCTGATCCTGAACTAGACCCTCCAACATCAAACTTTTCTGGACCATAAGGATTAAGAACCTGCCCACCTCTTGAGCTATAACCACTTTTCATTCCATAAGTCATAAAATTGGCCCACTCTGTCATATTGGTCTTTCCAAGAATAACAGCTCCTGCCTGACGTAATTGTTCAGCTACTGCAGAATCCTCCAAAGCAATTGAGTCCTTTAATGCCAAGGATCCAGCACTTGTATGCATTTTGTCATTTGTATCAATATTATCCTTAATTAAAATAGGAATACCGTGTAACCGAGTGCGTGGTCCAGATTTTTTCCGTTCAGCATCAAGAGCTTCTGCGATATGTAAGGCATCAGGATTAATCTCAAGGATAGAATGAATAGATTGATCAAAAATAGAGATCCTCTTTAGGTACAGCAGCACGAGCTCTTTTGAGGTAAGCTCGTCACTTGTTAATTTTTCTTGCATCTCAAGAATCGAGGCCTCCTCAAGCCATTCATCATATAGTTTTTTCAATTTTGGATTTTGCACATTTTTCCCCTCCCGTTTTTACATAAATTCCTTGAAGAAGTGCAGCTGCAAAAAAGTCATTCTTTGATAGAAATAAGCAGTGGAATATTCCACTGCTTTCCTCTTACCGTTTTAACTTTTGATGGCGTTGGTCTTCCGCCACAATTTTCCCTTGATAAAATACTCTTTTATCGAGCGGAATTTGTAATTCCTTGCAAAAACGCTTCAGTTCGCGTTCTTCACGCTCGGTTACTAATGAAATAACGGTACCATCAGCCCCCATTCTTCCTGTTCTCCCGGCCCTATGCACATATTGGGTAATATCCTTCGGAAAGTCGATCTGTACCACATGGCTGACACCTTGGATATCCAGCCCTCGAGCGGCAATATCAGTGGCAATCAGCATTTTCATTTTCCCATCACGGAAGTCCTTTAACGCGGCCTGACGCTCCAGCTTTTTCATATCACTATGGAGGATGCCAATGGATAATTCTTTAAACAACAATTTTTCTTTAAAAACTTGAATTTCACCAATATCATTTATAAAGGCTAGTGATTTACTGTTTGGAAGACGTGTTATTTTTTCTAGCAGCTTAATTTTATCCCTTTGCTCAACCAAGAAATAGATATGTTCCACTTCCCCAGAAGATGCAATCTCGTCTTTTTCAATCCGTAATACTTCGGGATCATTAGTCATTTCTTTCGCTAATTTTTCTGTTGCCGGTTTCATGGTAGCCGAAAATAAGACGACTTGGCGGTCACCCAGTGTCGATTTTACAATTTGCTGAACCGTCTGCAAATGCTCTGGAATTAACAGCTGGTCACCCTCATCAAGGACAACCATCTTGGCTTCGTGCATTTTCACCTTTTTTTGCTTGATTAGCTCCAGTAAGCGTCCAGGTGTAGCAAAGATAACATGCGGCCGCTTCTTTAATTTTTCAAGCTGGCGTTTTAAGTTGGCACCGCCAATTATAGAGGTACCTCTAATACCACTACCCTCTGACCACTTTTGGAATTCTTGAAAAACCTGCATGACTAGCTCTTGTGAAGACGCTAAAACAACTGCCTGCAAGGACGGGGTATTACTTTCGATTTTATGTAACAATGGAAGCAAATAAGCAAGTGTCTTCCCCGTACCTGTCGGCGACTCCGCAATCACATCTTTGCCCTCGAGTATGAGCGGAATGGCTGTTTCCTGGATGGATGTTGGTGCTTGGAAGCCAGACTTTTGCCATGCTTCCTGTAGAAACGGTTGTAAGGTGTTTAACATTTTATACTCCTTCTATATCTAACATCATTTTTTACTTTATTATTTGTTATTCAATATCGTATTGATACTATCTTATTATTCTTAAGGTGTCTAGTTTTGATTATGCTGAAGTATTGAGGTAGAGTACGACCCAAACCATATGATAAACAAGAACGGATAAATATAGGACACAGGTTGATATGAGCAGTATTCGAATAGTTCCCTTAAAGGGCCTTAGATAAAATAAACCAAGAAGCAAGAGCGGGAGGAATATCTTGATCAAATAAAAATAGGACCAGCCCTTGTTAATGACTTCTTTCATCATCGGGTTTCCTTCTTCAATAAAACCGGATGAAATTCCGACATGTGTCAAGATAGCATCTAACAAACCAGCAGCAAGCAAAAAGATACACGGTTTCATAGTTCCTCCTTAAGACTAACTGTTAAACACCATTCTTTCTAAATATATATATATGCTGATACATTCTTTATTACGAACATACAGACGGAATAAAAGGCTGCTGGTTAAAGCAACCTAAACAATCATTTTAATTTACGTATTTCCCGCTTTCAGGTTTAGCCATTTCATTAAAATGCTCCACTAAGTATTGAAGGTTTGTTGAAAGTTCCTTCCCACTCATCGGGACCCCATGCCCCGTCACAGCCACTTGCGGTTTTAGTGCCTCCAATTTTTCAACAGACTCATAAGCCGCTTCCCAATCAGTCGTATAATACCTTGGCGGTCCGCTTATTTCCTGTGTTTGTGTCAAAACCTTATAAAGGGATTCCTGTTTTACAGTAACAAAGGCATCTCCTGCAATTAGGATTCTGTCTTGTTCTCGGAATAAAGAAATATGACCCGGAGTATGTCCAGAGGTATGTATACATTTCCAGCCAGGCATATTAGGAACCGTTCCATCACTTGGAAGGGGCTGAACATGAGCACTAATATCAATCCCATGGTTTGGGAACATTGGAGACATCTTGGCTACTAGGCCGCTGTCCACATTCGGGTCCCCTGGCGGGTAATCCTCTTTTCCCGTTAAAAAAGGGAGCTCCTGTTCATGTGCATATACAGGAATATCCCAATCCTCTAATAGAGCTGCAATCGACCCAACATGATCAAAATGCCCGTGTGTCAGTATGATCGCCTTTGGTATGGCATTTTCCCCAAATCGCTTTTGAATCATATTCTTAATTTGCTCGGCCGACTTTGGCATCCCCGTGTCAATCAACACAAATTCACTTGTCTCATTTGGATTTCCCACTAAGACAAGATTGACGATTTGATCGGTATAACAATAAACATCCGGCACCACAGCAACACCAATCCCGCTGCCAATGGAAGACATCGGCAGAAATGAATCTTCAAATTTACTATCCTGAGTCTGATCCAATGAAATACCCCCTTTATGTATATTATTTAACCCAGAAAGTAAATTTATGACCGTCTCTACATGACAAAAGATAAACACATTATAACAAACAAATTTGTTTTTAATAAAGAATAAATACTTTAGCGATCGTTACCTTTGTTCAGGAAAACTTATACAATTTCAAAGTTACTTAAATTCGAAAGGTTTGTGAACAATGTCGCTAATTCGATTAAAACCCGTGCATTGATGATAAAATGAACATCAAGATAACAATATATTGGAGTTGAATATGATGTTTAGCAGAATTGCACTTTTCGTCTCATTTTTGTTCTTTATATCTGGAACAAATGGGTTTGCTTATACACAATCAGAAAAATCTACTCCTAAATTCGATTCTGTCCAAGCAGATTTAGTTCATAATAATTCAACATTAACTTTGGTGACAGTCTCAGATAAGAACACAAATATACAAGCTACAGACACAAAAGACACCAAGAATGAAACAGAAAATGCTGTTTTGCTTACGAAAAAAAACCAGAGTGTTGAACCTTCTATTAAAGACTACGTTGTTCCTGCAGTTGTATGTCTTTTCCTCCTTATCGGTCTTAGCAGCTACTGGTTTGTTTTTAGGAGGAAGCATGTCTAGTAAAACCCAAAAAGCGTGTATCCACATGGTATACACGCCTTTTCATTATTATCTTTCCTCCACTTAATGAAAGGCCCTCCAAAATTCTCCGTTGACATCTATCCATTCCTTAAGTTCATTAAAAGGAATTGTAAAGGTAGGAAAACCAGCCGCAAAAGCAGCGATTTCATAAGGTTGAAAGAAGATATTTAAGCATGCATCATTGATAAAAAACGGCTGATCTGCTTGAATACCATGATATTCATTTGGAAAAATGTATGAATTTTGATCATTACTTTTAATCTGATCCTCAATTAACTCACTAATCACCTTTACATAAGGGCTCCCTGTTATAAATAGATCTTTTAACTGGTACAACCTGCCCGTTTTAAGGTTTATATGCGCATATTTCTTTATTGGCATACCGTGAGCTGCACAAAAGGGATAATAGTAGCCTGTTATTTCAATCACCAATAAATTTTTCTTGTAAAAAGTAATCTCATAATCCCCTGTATAATTGGATTCCAATGGAGTGGAGGGCACTGGTTTTACCCCGGCCATATCTTTTAAGGTCTTATTAACTTGGACTGAATGATCCATTCCCTTAATCTCTGGGTAATAAACGAGGTAATCAAAATTCGGCTTATATTTATGTTCCACAACAGCATATTGGTTATTTAACGAAAAAGTGGATGCTTGTTTCCAAATTAACTCATTATTTTGACTAAAATATATCAAGTGCTGATCAATATCACCTTTTATTAGGGTCTGTTCAAAACTAAGCCGCCCGCTGCCAGTTACTTGGGGCAAGTGGTTCATATGGTTCCCCTGTTTATCTATAAAGTAGGTATGCTGATCATCCGAGACAGATGCCAAACCGTCCTCAAAGATTCCCATTTCGTGAAAAATAAATCCAGTAAAAATATGTCCTTCGTCAGTTGCCAAGGCAAAAATTGATCTCATGCATGCCTGCTTCGGATCGATTTCCTTCCCAATCGCAAACCGTTGTTCTCCTAAATATAAAATTTGATTATAATTAGGTTTTATTACAAATTGTCCCTTTTGATCAATGAGTCCATACTGTTCCTTATGATTTACTTCTAAACTGACAATGGCACGTCCGTCTATAAATTGCCCTGCCGTTGTATACCGTGGCTCAATGACTATGTTACCCTGAACATCGATATAGCCAAGTGGACCATCATTACTTTTCTTAAAGGAGAGAAGAGCCTGGCCATAGTTTCCAACCCATGCATAAGAGTAGGTATGCAATACTTTTCCTGTAAGATCTATTAGTTGATACTGACCGCCCTTAACTTTTACTACTGTCCTTCCCTCTGTAAATTCACTGGTCGATTCATAAATAAACGGGATAACCACTTTGCCTCTTTTATTTAAATACCCATATAGAAAATTTCCGTGCACATCTGTTTCTGCAGCCTCTACGCGCCCCTCCTTATATTCGGGACTAATGAAAGAGTATGCTTTTTCAGTTATCTCTTTACCGCTTTCATCAATAACCTTAAAGCCTTCACGGTCATTAACCACCGAACGGCCTTCTGCAAACGGCTGGATGGTATCATATTTTGGCTTAACGATTAGATAACCTTTTTCATTAATGACACCAGTTTTATTCATTAGGCCTACAATTGCTAAACCATTATCTTGAAAATCCCCCGCCTGGTCATAGATTGGAGGAAGAACAAATTTGCCTCTAGGATTGATAAATCCCCACTTATTTCCGCCAATCTCTTTAATCGAGGCAGGGAATAAATAAACGGCTCTTATTTCAAAGATTTCATTAAGTATTCTTACTGCCCTCCTCTCAACTTCCTTCGAAACTGGAAAGTAGGATAGATAAGACCCATACGGATTCTTTAAAATAAATAAATATCGCTGATGTTGATAATGATAAAGGCCAAAGACTTCATGGATTCCGTCTCCATCCAAATCACCCCATCTTAGAATGGCTTGCTCGTTTTGATATAAGATTTTTGCTCCAGCCGGGAGGTAAGTTAAGACAAGGCTTACCTCACGATTTAATTCACCCATGGTTTCTCACCCATTTTTTTTAATATATATATGAATTCGATGGGCGGTTTGTGTGATGATGTACTATCCAAATTAAAAATAGCACACCACTGAAAGTGTACTATTGTTGGGTTCATCCCAAAAAATACAGCCAAATTGACTGTATTTTTTAATGACCAATATATCGTGCTTCCGGGATTAAATGTTTCCATTCAGCATATGTAATAATCGTATTCCAGTGACCAGTCATTTTCGCTACGCCTATGACCACGAAGAATAAAACAAAGAATGTAACCGGAACAAACCATTTATTGACTTTCTTCTTGGCAACGGTCATGTTTAACGTACCCTTAATCGGACATGCCTCTACACAAGACATGCAGGCTGAGCAATTTAGGGACATAACTTTTTCCACTTGATGAACCTTTAATCGTTGCGGACATACCTTTGTACACATTTCACAGTTGGTACAAGTATCAACGTTTCTTTCGATTTTTGTTATTCTAAATATGGAACCCAGACCAATGAATGCACCATACGGGCATAAAAAACGGCACCAGAAGTTCCGAAAGAATAAAGATAAAATAAAAATAACAATAATGAACTTCAAGGTAAATCCACTAATGTTTAAGAATAAGAGCAGCATTTTCACATCTGAAACTTTATTGTAGTTATCAACGAGAAAACTTTTGGCACTAAAGATATCCATTTGAAGAACCATACCGATAAAAAATAACAGCAGCACATACTTTATGGGGGTTAACAGCCAGACAAGCCATTTAGGTAGATCAAAGTTTCTTTTAAATATCATTCTGCCCAGCCAGGCAATGAGTTCGTTTGCTGTACCCACTGGACAAATCCAGCTGCAAAAGGTTTTACGGAGAAGGATTCCTGCACCGACAAAAAACGAGAGCAAAACCAGACCAGCCGGATGAATTACATCAAAATCCCCACTGGTCAGCCAAACCTTTAGGGCAACGAGGGCACTGATTGGCAAAAATCCCTCAACAGCAGATGGGCGCTCCACAAAAGGTGTTTTTCCATTTGTTACAAAATGCTCGTAAAATTGATAAAATTGCAGACCTATATAGAGCGAAAACAGCAAAAACACAGCCTGAATGGTATATCTGGTGATTTGCACGGACTTTCGTTTCAACTGTTTTCTATACCAAGCCTTTGATTTCATAAGGGTT
The DNA here is from genome assembly GCF_002585305.1 of Bacillus sp. AFS037270. The sequence continues at coordinate 12,584 of NZ_NUNF01000019.1, forward strand.
CCTCCATTCATTATCAACCTAACTATAATGAACGCGGAAAAGCTGGTAAGTGATATAAATCATTGGCGGATTTTATTTCAAAAAAATGTCACATAAGCATTCTTAAATTTGTCAAAAAGTGATTTCATTTCCAAATAAAAGAAATATAAACTTTAACCATAGAAAACTTGCCGATTAGCGAGCCTCTAAGGGCAAAGACAGAGGCGTAGCTGCACTTATACCTGGTTGGAAAGTGATACTTTCCAATCGGCTAAAAAAATACCGGCGAATTCAATTGAATCCACCGGTATTTTTTATTGATCCGCCTTGAACACGATTTGATTTTGCCTTCTTGCTTCATCCGTAATTTTGAGGACAATTTTACTCCAGTCTTTTAATTGCTCATATTCTTCTTGATTATTGGTTTCCATTATTCTCGCGATATTGATGCATTCATAGACCATGTTTTGTTCTTCTTGGGCCACACTTAAGATACTGCTTTCCTTTGTATGTGTATCATGGAACTTAATTTCCGAGATTGGGGCGGCATCTTCAAGGACAAATGTCCCCTTCTCACCATGAATTTCACATGGAATCATCGAATCTACAATTTTAGAACAAAGAATAGTGCAAACGAATCCCTCATAATTCAATAATAATGTTCCACTGCCGTCGACACCACTTCGTAAAACAACAGGGTGGTAAGATACCTTCTTAGGCTCACCGAACAGACAAACAGCTAAATATAATGGGTAAACGCCTAGATCTACTAACGCCCCTCCGGAATAGAGGCTTGAGAAAATATTGGGTTCCTCTCCTTTTAAAAATAAATCATAACGGGAGGAGTACTTCATATAAGGAAGAATTGCACTTCTTAGATCACCTGCAAGGTGCAGTTTTTCCTTGAGGATTTTAAAATTTGGAGTATGTATATTTCGGATTGCTTCAAATAAATAGACTCCATTTTCTTCAGCGGTTTGGTAGGCTTTTTCTAATTCAGCCGTATTAGAGAATATCGGTTTTTCGCAGATCACGTGCTTTTTATTTTTCAAAAAGGTAAGTGTTTGTTCAAAATGAAGCGAATTTGGCGACGCAATGTATACGGCCTGAATCTCTTCATTTTTTGCCATTTCTTCTAAATCGGTAAAATAATTTGATGCGTTATATTGATTAGCGAACTTTCTCGCATTTTCCTCATTACGAGAATACACCCCAACTAATTGGTATTGCTCACTAAGCTTTGCTGCTTGAATAAAAGATTCCGTAATCCATCCTGTCCCTACTGTAGCAAACTTAATCATTTTATTACCTCTTTCTATTCAATACTTTTAGGTTCCATTTTATCCTTTTTAAGTACCACTTTCCAATATAAACAAGTAATTTTTCCATATTCTATCTGTTTTGAACATGAATTGTTGGGAACAATGGAAAAATATCAGAATTTATGTTATATGTAATAGATATGAAGAAAAGTGCAGGGCTTTATCTCAGGGCCGGAGCAGACACTGAAGAAAAGAGGTTGTAAAGGTGGAAAATCAAACATCTAATTTCATAAAAGATATTATGATAAAAGATTTGGAATCAGGTAAACACCAAAAGATTGTAACAAGATTCCCACCAGAACCGAACGGTTATTTACATATTGGGCACGCTAAATCAATTATTATCAATTTTGGTTTAGCTGATGATTTTAATGGAGAAACCAACTTACGTTTTGATGATACCAATCCGTTAAAGGAAGATATCGAGTATGTTAACTCCATTAAAGAAGATGTAAAATGGCTGGGTTTTGAATGGGATAATTTATTCTTTGCTTCCGATTATTTTGAGGAAATGTACAACCGAGCTGTTTTATTAATTGAAAAAGGGCTTGCTTATGTTGATGACCTGTCAGCTGATGAAATCCGTGAATACCGCGGCACATTAACAGAGCCTGGAAAAAATAGTCCTTACCGCGACCGTTCTATTGAGGAGAATCTTGACCTGTTTAAACGGATGCGTGCCGGTGAATTTGATAATGGTCAAAAGGTACTTCGGGCAAAAATTGATATGAGTTCACCGAATATCAATTTACGTGACCCTGTTATTTACCGTATCTCTCATGCAACACACCATAATACCGGTGATAAATGGTGCATTTACCCAATGTATGCTTTTGCTCATCCGCTTGAGGATGCGATTGAGGGGGTAACCCATTCTATTTGTACGATTGAATTCGAAGACCAACGACCATTATATAATTGGGTTGTAGAACAATGTGAAATGAAAAGCACACCGCAGCAAATTGAGTTCGGCCGTTTGAATGTGACCAACACCGTGATGAGTAAGCGGAAGCTTAAGCAGTTAGTTGAAGAGGGATTTGTTGATGGCTGGGATGACCCGCGCATGCCGACTATTTCGGGAATGAGAAGAAAAGGCTTTACGCCGGAATCCATTCGTGCCTTTGTTAAGGAAACAGGTGTTCACAAAGGTTCCGGTGCCGTCGATTCACAAATGCTCGAACACTATGTCCGAGAAGATTTAAAATTAAAGGTACCTCGGACAATGGGTGTCATTAACCCGTTAAAAGTGGTGATTACCAATTACCCAGAGGGCCAAATCGAATTACTTGATGCCGAAATTAATCCAGAAAACCCTGAAATGGGGATGAGGAAGATTCCTTTTTCTCGTGAAATTTATATTGAAAAAGATGATTTTATGGAGAATCCGCCAAAGAAATACTTCCGTCTTTTCCCTGGCAATGAGGTTCGTTTAAAACATGCGTATTTCATTAAATGTGAAGAGGTTGTCAAGGATGCAAATGGTGAAGTAATAGAACTTCGCTGTACCTATGATCCTGAGACAAAAAGTGGAACTGGCTTTACCGGAAGAAAAGTTAAAGGAACGATCCATTGGGTGGAAGCTACTCACTCAGTTCCGGCTGAATTCCGCTTATACGAGCCGCTTATTTTGGAGGATACAGTAGATAGCAATGAGGAAGGGAAAACTTCTTTCCTTGATCAAGTCAATCCAAATTCATTAGAAATCCTGCAAGGCTTTGTCGAACCAAACATGAGAGAAAGCCGGCCACAGGATAAATTCCAATTCTTCCGCCACGGCTATTTCAACGTCGACCCTAAAGAAACGACCGTTGATAAGCTTGTCTTTAACCGAATTGTTTCATTAAAAAGTTCGTTTAAATTATAACAAAAAGAACCCATGTTTTTAAAAACGGTTCAGTTTTGAAGTAAAAAATGCTCAGGGCTAAAAACTCTGAGCATTTTTTTATATTCGGCTTAATTAAACAAAAGCCCCTCCCTTTAGTAATTTGCAAACATCGCCGTTCCACATTTCTGTTATGTACATAGACTCTTATGTAAATGGAAAAAAAGATAAATTAAGAGGGGTTAAGTATCATGATCAAAGTTTTATTTGTATGCCTGGGGAATATTTGCCGTTCACCAATGGCTGAAGCCTTGCTTCGAAACTTAGTCAAAAAAGAACGTTTGACAAACAAAATCGCAGTTGATTCCGCTGCAACCAGTTCATGGCAAATCGGCTTCCCTCCGCACGAAGGAACTCTTGATATTCTAAAGAAATACAATATCCCTTCTGATGGGCTTATTGGACGCAAACTAAAGAAAGAAGACTTTTGGAGATTCGACTATATTATCGGTATGGACGAAAGCAACTTAAAAAATATTTACAGGATAACAAGCAAAACTAATCATCCAAAGATCATTAGGCTGCTCGACCTGACAAAATACAGGAAAGATGTCCCCGATCCATTTTTTACAGGTGATTTTGATGAAACTTATCGTCTTGTTTCAGCCGGGTGCCGCGCATTACTCAATAAAATACGCAACGAACATTACTTATAGCAATGCAATTATCAATAATTGTTTGTTCTTAAATAGTTTGAAAATTCCATGAAAGGAAACTAAACAGAACCAGGCAGCTTACGGAAGCCCTGGTTCATTTTTATTGAATATTGGTATATCTAAAATCACTTTTGTTCCTCTTCCCGGTGACGCAAAAATAGACAAATCACCGCCGACAGAGCGTGCCCGTTCATCCATACTGAATAGACCAACTCCAAGGGTTTGTTTCTCCATATCAAACCCTTTTCCCTTATCCTCCACCATGACCCGGACGACATCATCCATTTCTCTTAGCGTGACTGCTGCTTCTGTTACTTCTGCATATTTCCGTATATTGGTTAATGCTTCTTGAATAATGCGATAAATAGTCAATTCTATATTGATGGAAAGACGCTGAGTTAACACACAATCAAAAAAGACATCGATATTGTAATGGTCAGAATATCGGGATAAGAAAGAACGGATCGCCGGGACTAAACCAAGGTCATCCAGAACAGATGGACGCAGTTCCCAAGAAATTTCCCGTATCTCTTCAATTAATTGTGCCGCTTCCTCTTGCATCTGCTGCAACAGTGGATGATCAACCTCAGACATTAAGCGATTAATCGTAATTAAATGACTATAAAGATTTTGGCCAATTCCATCATGTAAATTACGTGACAAACGTTTTCGTTCTTCTTCCTGAACCTCAATAATCGAGCTCATCATTTTTTGAAGTTCTTGTTCAACACGCTTTCTTTCTGTAATCTCATATCGAATCGCAACATATTGATAGGGCTTATTTTTTTCATTTAAAAACGGAACGATCGTTGTATCCACCCAGTAATAAGTACCATCTTTAGCTTTGTTTAAAATTTCACCCTTCCAAACCTTGCCTGCTCCGATTGTTTTCCACATCTCTTTGAAGAATTCTTTCGAATGATACCTTGAATTAACTATCCGATGATCATTACCGATGAGTTCTTCACGTGAGTATTTCGAGATAAGGCAAAATTGATCATTCACATATGTAATGGTACCTCGCGAATCGGTAATCGCGACAATGGAAGATTCATCAAGGGCGAATTTATAATCCATCAGTTCATTTCTCGTCTGCTGAATATCCATCTCTTTCTTTCCCCCAGATTTAAAGTCCAATATATTCCTTTAATATCGCTTCCAAAGCCTGACCTGATTCTTTTACCACTTCTTGATCATTATCGTTAAACAGACGAGATTCACGGTTTCCAACCAGTAATACACCTTTTGGGACCCCATTAAAAAATAAAGGAACGGCATAGGATGTGTTCAGCTTTTCGGCAAGAGCAATCGGATAATCCGTTACCTTTCCAGCTGCTTGATGAGGAAAATTCACCATCATCATCGGGGTTCCAGTTGAGATGATTTTTCCAGCTATACCTTTCCCAAAGCGGACGGTTATTCGTTTATATTTATCGTTTAAATTGCCAACTGCATAATGCCACCTTACGTCAGGACCCACTCTATTTTGAATGGCGAGACCGACAAAATCACAAGAAATTTGTCCTTTTAATCGATTACATACTTCAATAACCTTTCGCAATTCCTTTATTTCCGTCATTCCGGGCTCCCCTTATATCCCATAGCCTAGGAGCCCTTTTTTCACGGCATACTCAACTAGCTCAGGCCGAGTTTTCATCTGAAGTTTCTCCATCACTTTTCCTTTATGGGTCTCAACCGTTTTAACACTAATGACGAGCTGCTCTGCAATTTCCTTGTTTGAGTAACCTTTCGCTATAAGGGTAAGAACTTCTTGTTCGCGGTCAGATAAAAGATGATACATATCATTACTATCCTGCTTTGCCCCTGCCAAGTATTCTTCCATTAAACGTTTCTGTGCGGCAGGATGGAGATAGGCATCCCCTTTGGCCACCGATTCAATCGCAGACATTAACTCAGCATGAGGCGCACTTTTTAAAATACAGCCAGATGCCCCGCCTTCAATGGCACGGAAGAGGTACTCCTCGTCGTCATGCATTGTTAATATTAAAATACTTACCTCAGGCATAAGTTTTTTTAATTCTGTTGTTGCTGATAAGCCATCTTTTCCATGCGGCATGCTTAAATCCATGACAACAACATCAGGTTTTAATTTTAAGGCCTTTTTGATCCCTTCATTTCCTTCCGATGCTTCTCCGACTACTTCCAATTCGGGATTCGTATTCAACAACATCTTTAAACCGCTTCTGACTACTGCATGATCATCAACTAACAGAATTTTTATCAATGATTAAATCTCCTTTTCTTCTATAAGGGCAATGATAGTTCAATTGATGTCCCTTCTCCTATTGTAGAAGATATCGCACACTTGCCGCCAGCGAGATGCATTCTTTCTGTCATTATAGCAAGTCCTGATGAATGATGTGAGCCCTCATGTTCTTCGAGTTGAAATCCCTTACCAAAATCATGAATGGTAATCTTTAATTCTTTTTCCGTCCAAAGAAAAGACATTTTTACTTTCGATGTATCAGCATATTTTGCAATATTGGTCAGCGCTTCTTGGCAAACACGGAAAACGGCAATATTGGTGCGTTCAGGCAGACTGAACTCTTCACCAGTTGATTCTAAATCCACCAAGATTCCAAACGTAGATGTATATAACTTCAGATAGCTTTTTATTGCCGGAAGTAAGCCAAATGTGCTCAGGGTAGGAGGATGCAATTCTACAGATAATAATCTTATCTCCTGGATTGTTTTTTCAATGAGCTGCGACATTTCACGGACATAACTTTTCATATTCTGCTCGGTTATCCCGGATTCCACAAACTGCAATCCTGTTAAAATACTATATAAATTTTGACCAACACCTTCATGCAGCTCTAAGGCAATCCGTTTAATTTCCTCTTCCTGTGAGTCAATAATATAAGAATTAATCTTTTGCTTTTTCTGTATTACATCCATTAAAGTTCCCCCCTTTTAGCCCCATTTACTTGAGAATATGAAAAAAGTCAGGTTCTTATTAAAGGACCTGAACCTTTTTTAATGTATAGGTTAATCCGCTCTCTGCGTCAAACGCTGCCCATACTTCATCTGACTGAGTGATTTTGCTTGTGAGCGGGACAGCAAGAAAATAAAAATGATCAAAATAAAAACGAATATGCGTTTTATCCGGACAATACTGAACCTTTTTAATCGTTTTCCTTACTGCAGCTGCTTGGTCGCCGCCTTGTTCATCCTGGATGATAATCTCGACTAGGGCACCAATAAATGGTTCTACATCTGCCAAATTAATGGGTTCCACAACTATTACATCCTTTCAATACCGGATAGATGAACATTTTGTAGCCCTGCAAATACTCCCAAAACGCCTCGCCAGCATGCTCTTCGATAAATTGGATCGTCTCTTCTTCTGACTGCCAATTGCTCATCCCTTTAATTTCTGCCACAACTATTTCAATACCTTCACTTATTTTTTCTTCTAAAAACCAATTCAACCGCTTTTTCGCAAAGGTCTGTTTCAATAACTCATCAATCTCCGCTGCAAAACCGCCTGATGCTGGCCTTACAAAACAAAAATCAATATAGGTCTCACTAGTCATTGACATTCACACCTTTTTTATAAATAAGCAATGCAATCGGAAATAAAATTACGTTGATGACGGCAGCTATAATGGTGTTCGAATAATTTTGATAGAAATATTGATGTACCATATATTGTGTGAAAATTATGTTTAACATGAGTACAGCTAAAAGGAGGCCAACGGGTACGTAACTACGCTTCATAACGTTTCACCCCCACGGCATAAACAGCACCGTTTTCTACTTTTACATAAACTTCAGGAAGCGGACGTCTCGGCGGCCCGGCAATTGGTTCTCCCGTTTTCACATCAAATTTTCCGTGGTGGCATGGGCATAACATCTCACCCTCATCTTTTTTCCAAAACACTGGGCAGCGTAAATGGGTACATGCATTTTGATAAGCCACATATTTATTTTCAGACAACCTGATTAAAATAGCGCTGTCGTGTTCACCGGGGAAAGCAAAATCAACGGCATCCCCCACTGGAATTGCATTTACATCGGTTATTTTGTGCTTTGGATACTTTTTATCACTAAGCCCAGTTAATTCTTTTGCCGCTAATGCTCCCCAGGGAAGAGAGGAAACCGCGAATACCCCTGCAGCCCCCATCAATGTTTTCATGAAACCGCGGCGGTCCAGTTTGCGCTCATTATTTCGATTAATATTGTGTGTATAGTTATCTTCACTGAACGGGATTTTATTATTTTTCTCTGTCATCTTTAATCCCTCCTAAAACAATTTAGTGACGCCCTGAAGGATCCCAGGAAGATTCACTTTAACATTTGTTTCGCCTTCTAAGTAAGGCATGCTTGTTACCCACTTGCCATTATCAAGATTAAATTGCTTTTGTTTTGCCTCAATTTCTTCGTCTGTTAGCCATTGTAATGTATTTGACGGGCAAACGCTCGCACACATTGGTGGAATTCCATCCTTTGACCTGTCGATACACAAATCACACTTATACATTAAATTCTGCTCTGTATCGAACTTTGGTATTCCGTAAGGGCAAGCAATAGTACAGTTTTGACAGCCGATACACTTTTCTACAAGAGCCGATAAAACGGCTCCTGTTTCGTGAATTTGGATTGCTTGTGCTGGACAACTTCTCGCACATGCTGGATTCACACAGTGAAGACACATGAGAGGCATTGTTTGACGGTTGACGAGAGGATTGACGTCGTAAACATAGTTACGGTTCCGCTCTTCGTGCCCGCCGCATTGCGTGCAGGCAGCCAAACAAGAACGGCATCCTATACAGTTTTCAAGTTCTAAATATAATCGCTTTTTCATTACTGAACCGCCTTTCTTGCAAGTTTTTCTATCTGCGCTGCACAAGCTTTAAATTCCGGCATCCTTGACATCGGATCTAACGCGGCAATAGTTAATAGATTAATAGATTTATCGTGACCAAAATGGTAAGGAACGAATACAGTATCCTTCCGGATGGCTTCTGTAATTTTCACTTTATATTCCGCTTCGCCTCTGCGAGTAAACAGGCGGACATATTCTTCATGTTCAATCTTGTATTTTGCTGCTGTTTCTGGATGCACCTCTACGTATGGCTCAGGGCACATATCTCGTAAAAATTGAATACGGCGTGTTTGATTTCCAGATAAATAATGGAAGACAACGCGTCCTGTCGTTAAACGTAATGGATAGTCTGCATCCGGCTCTTCAGCTGGCGGACGGTACGGTAAGGCACAAATTTTTGCTTTCCCGTCTGGATGATAGAACTTTTTATCTAGGAACATATGTGGTGTTCCTGGATCGTTTTCGTCTCTGCAAGGCCAGAATACTCCGTCTTGCTTGTCGATTTTATCCCATGTTGCCCCATAGTAGTCAGCATAACCGCCCTTAGATGCTAAACGGAATTCATCCGCCACGTCTCTAGCTGTTTTTAAGTGAGAGAAGTATTTGCCTCTTCCTAAACGTTCGGAAAGTTCCACTTGGATTTGCCAATCTGGCTTTGATTCACCAAGCGGCTCTTGAGCCTTATTGATTTTAATAATCCGGCCTTCTAGGTTTGTCACTGTTCCTTCATCTTCTGACCATGTAACCGTTGGAAGAATCACATCAGCAAATTCCGCCGATTCTGATAGATAGAAATCAGCACAAACCATGAAATCCAAGCCTTTTAAAGCTTTACGTACAAAGTTTAGGTTTGGTGCAGAAACAGCAGGGTTAGAGCAAAGCAGGTATAGACCACGAATGGTTTTTTGCTCCATTAATTCGAACATTTCATAAGCAGAAACCCCTGGCTGCGGCATTTCTTCTGAAGTAATTCCCCATACCTTGCAGACTTCTTCTACATGCTTAGGATTTGTTAATTTACGGTAACCAGGTAGTAAATCTGATTTCTGACCATGTTCACGGCCGCCTTGGCCATTACCTTGACCAGTGAAAGTAGCAACACCTGATTTTGGCCGGCCAATCTTTCCTGTAACTAGCGCCATATTAGTGTATGCAGACACGTTATCGACACCTTTATGCTGCTGCTCAATTCCGCGGGCGAACATCACCACGGCATTTGGAGCTTTACCGTAGATTTCTGCGGCACGGATAATCTTCTCGACAGCAACTCCGGTAATCCGGCTTGTATATTCTGGAGTAAATTCTTTTACTAGTTCTTTCGTTTCTTCAAAACCATTCGTATGATTATTTACAAACGCTTCATCAGCATAACCATTTTGGATCAATAGATTTAGGATTCCGTTAGCAAGTGCAAGGTCTGTTCCTGGTCTTAAATCTAAGTGAACATCTGCCCTTCTAGCAACTGGTGTTTCACGCGGGTCAGCTACAATCAAGTAACCGCCTCTTTCTTGTACATTCCAAACACGGAACATCGATGTTGGGTGACATTCTGCTGTATTGCTCCCAGCAATAAACAAGCAATCTGATTCATGGATATCTGTCCATGGTAATGTTGAACCTCGGTCTACTCCAAAAGAACGAAGGAAGCCGCCGGCAGCACTTGACATACAGAAGCGGCCATTATAGTCGATATAGCGTGTTTGCAGTGCAACGCGTGCAAATTTTCCTGTTAGATAGCATTTTTCATTGGTCATGGATACACCACTGAATACGGATAATGTATCTTTTCCATATTTCTCTTGAAGATCTATAAATTTCTTCGCAATTAAATCATATGCTTCATCCCATGTTGCTTCCCGGAAACCCTCTTTCGTTCCCTTTAAAGAAGCATCGTCACGGATTAACGGTTTTAGAATACGATCTGGGTGGTTGGTTTGCTGGTAAGCCGTAACCCCTTTTGGACACATTTTCCCAACGTTTACTGGCCAGTCATAGCGTGGTTCAACCCCGATGATTTTGTTTGTTCTTGTATCTACACGCAAGTTCATGCCACACTGCATACCGCAATAGCTGCAATGGGTTTTTACAAGCGTTTCATTTGGATGACGTACATTTTCGATTTCTTTAAAAAATTTATCCCTTGGCATTCTGGTTTGCCTCCTTGACCTTTACTTGATGTGTTGGGAATCCAGAGAATCGAGCAATGCGGTATTTTCTGCGGCACGGCAGGCACAATTCGGCAAGATTAAATCCATCTTCCATGTTAAATTCCATTTGGTTTACACCTAAAACATTGATAACATCGTTTGATTGTTCGACTGATACGAAGTGATCTCCACACACTTTACATTTTTTCATTTCTTGTTCTCCGTAATGTTCACGGTAGTTTCTTGCAAAGACACTCATTGGACGGAATGGTATATGGGCTAACTTCCCGAATGGAAGGTAAATTAAAGTGACAATCACGGAAAATTGGTGAATCAGCGACATTTGTGGCTGCATCCATCCATGTAAAAGAACATTTTGGACAGTTAATAAAAGTCCTGTAACAGAAATAAACAACAATAGATAAAGCGGTAAGAAGTCATACATAAATTTTTGTTCTGCTCTTGCCTGCATATTTTTCAAGCGGCGGTGCAGCGCCATACATACGCCTGTAGTAACCATGATCGCTGCAATATTTAGGGCATTATAGGACATCCAAGCAATGATTCCCTCTGCTTTTACATGCATGATGTTCATTCCGAATAAGACGATTGTGTAGTACCCATTGTCTTCCATCGTGAAGTACATCCAGCTGAATACCAGTGGGAAAGTAACTAAACATGCTAGCACACAGCCCCAGCCGATCAAAATATGCTGAACCCATCGGTAAATTCCCCGATTGCGAATGAAATCGTAAATGGCTAAGTGATTTACAGCTGTCTTTGGTGTGCTCTTCCTAAGTAACAGTTTTAAGCCTTTTTTGATAATAATTTTGGTTGGCGGTCTTTCCCCCCATGCTATAAAGCGATAGAAGAACCCACCGATAAAGACGAAGGTTCCGACCATGTATCCGTATAGGTTTAAGTCGATATGTGTAAACATTCTTGTTCCTATAAATGTTAAAATGACAAGTCCGATGATCGTTAAAAACATGGATTTAGCAAAGTGGGAAGCAAAGGCATCATTAACAGAACGTCCCGCTTTTTTTGTCGCTGCTACAGTAGTTGATTGCATTTTTTGATCCTCCTCAAAAAAAATAACACATCCGTTTTTCTTNNAAGAAAAACGGATGTGTTATCTATATCAGGGAAATCCCCTATTATGCGGGGGAAAAACCCCTAATAAAGTTATTTTAGACAAATTCTTGTCACATTATCTTTGTAAGTATTTTTTTCGCCATGAGTAGAGAAGTAGTGCTAGTCCAATTAATATTTGTAATGAAAATAGGGTAGCATCCCAAAACGGGAGAGAGGTTGATCCTTCCAAAAATCCAGGGATAATCTTTTTAACTGCAAACAATAGTTGCGGGATATAAAAGAAAGCAAATAAGCTAATTGTCAACACAACTCCAACAAAATAAAATAAGGAATAAGTAAAGACAGTCTTTTTCTCACCCTCAAAAACCGAATCCTTTGTTTCAATCGTTTTTATAAATGGTAACCTTCTTCTGATCATTTGTTGAGCGTTTTCCATTAAGTTATAGCAGCCAGTAATGCTTTCAAATACATAATAAAGATCTGTTTTCATATATATACAACATTGGTAAACAATACGGAGAACTGTATTTAATACAACTACATACATTAATCTCGGGAAAATTCCTGATCCACTTACAAAAATGAGCTGACTTATTAAAGCAAAGAATAGGATAACCATATCAAAACATAAGCCAGCAGTATATATTATATTACGTTCTTTAGAAGGTAGCTTCCAAACAGTGGAGATATCAGACTCAAATACTATTAAAAACAGTCGATGTCCTACATTTAGTTTAGTCGAAAGGTCTTGTGCCCTCATTGCTAATATATGACCGAATTCGTGAACTATCACGGAACAAAAAGTTAGAACAAGAAAAGCTATAATATTTAAAACCATATAATTAGAAATGAATATATCCTGATAATGAGGAAATAGATTTGGGTGGGAAACTAATAGAAACGTGTTTAAAATGAACAATATAACATAAAAAAACAGTGCTACCTTATTAAAAAAGAACTTCCCTACCTTTGGTGAAATCCACAAAAATCCTGGATGTGCTTTTTTATTTTCCTTTTGTTTAGAAACAATCTCTTTTCCATCAATTATTGCAATCAGCTCAAGATTTAAAAGCTGTTTAGCAAAATCAAGAAGGTCCACTTCTTCTTCTGGATACTTTACTTTCATACGCTGCTCGATATCCCCTAATGAATGACCATTATTTATTAAATCAATTGCCTCAATACAAATCTCTGGCATTTCATAAAACTCACCGGAATTTATATCTTCAACAATAAAGTGTATTTTTTCTTTTCTAATATTGATAGGGACTAATGTAAGATTCGAAAAAAGGGTTATATCCAGAGCAAACACCTTCCTAAATAGTATAAAATAAATAAGGGATGCAAGCTTTTTTGCTAACACCCCCCCCATTTTTTATTTATCATCCAAACCAACAAACCCAACATAAACTAGTTGCTTTAATTTTTTTCAATTTCCGGATTTTCAAGGATATCACCTCCTTAAATTAGTAAATTACAAGATTATTGTTTTCATCAATCGTATTTACAGACCTATCATGGAGCTCTTTCCATGTTGGATAAACCTGTTTAAATAATTCAACTAATTCAGGATCAAACTGAGTGTCTTTCCCCTCTAATATCCGTTTGTAAGCTTCATCAACTGACAATGCATTTCGATAAGATCTATTCGAGGTCATCGCATCAAAGGCATCTGCTATTGCAGCAACCCGAGCCAGAAATGGAATTTCCTCCCCTTTTAACTGATCAGGGTAACCATTTCCATCCCATCGTTCATGATGCGAGCGAATAACATCAATACTACTATTTAAACCTACCACCTTTGATACGGCATCTGCCCCAACACTTGTGTGGGATTTAATTATTTCATACTCTTGATTTGTTAGCCTAGTTGGTTTCATTAATATTTGATCTGGAATGTGAATTTTTCCTATATCATGAAGTAAACAAGCAAATTCAAAATCCTTTAGTTCCTTTTCTTTATATTTCTGAGTAGCTTTTGCTAGCTCTAATGCATACCCTGCGACACGTTCACTATGTCCTCTTGTATATGGATCCTTAAGTTCAAGTGTTGCAATTACTCCCTTTACAAGACCAGTTAATTGTTGATCATAAGATGATTTTATTGCATTCACATAAGATTGAAATCTTGATAATAAAATAAATGAAAAAACGGAAAGTGTGACCGCTAAAATAATGCCTATGACTACATTTGGTGGGTTAATAACTAGTCCCACTATCATATATTTCAATATGATTCCACACGAAACAACTATCACAAAAGGTTTACTAACGAAAATTGCTGAGAGTAACAGCCAAAAGATTTCTACGGCACTACCACCAGGATATTTGGAGGGGTCTCCCACGTAAGTCACTAAATCATTTATTAATGAAATAAAAGTATAGGTTAAAAAGTAAATATATTTAATATAATGTGTTTTTTGTTTCTTGTTTAAATAGTGTGCCACCGGCAGTAATGCAATCGTTAATAAATATAACCAGTATATAAGACTTTCTGGGCCATCCTCTAATTCTGTATTACGTCTAGAGATGAAAGAATAAATGATATCAAAAGCAATAGATATTATATAGAATAAAACCAAAAACCATTTTACCGTTCGAGTTTCAGCATTTCTTAAATTAGGATCAATTGTTGGTTGTTTTTTCATTTGGTAAACCTCTCGTAAGGATTATAAAATATTCTCCTTTTAGGTAGTAAGTATTATATTGACGAACTGAAAGCTATTTTTGTTGACACTTTCCTACATTATAAAACATTTAAATTAATTTAAGTACAATAAATCAAGTCGATTTATGAATAAATAAGAAATATTTTTAGGTTAAATGTAAAAAATGTTCTTTTTTTCTAACAAGTTAAAAAATTTAGTTAACCATTAATTTCCTTTATTATTAATCGGTAAAATAACTTTGATTTTAGTTCCCTCTTTTAAGAAACTTTCGATCTTAATTTCCCCTAGATGATCTTTTATAATTTGGTTAGTAACCATTAAACCTAAACCTGTTCCATCCTTTTTTGTAGTGAAAAAAGGTTCACCAAGATTTAAGATGTCTTCTTCAGCAATCCCCATACCTTCATCCTTAATTGAAATTAATAATTTCTGCTGTTTTTCAAAAACCTTTACTTGAATTTGAATCCGGCCGCCTTCAGGCATCGATTCAATTGCATTTTTTATTAGATTAATAAAAACTTGTTTTAGTTGTTTTTCATCACAATCAAGCGGGGGCAATGGTCCAGCAATAACAGTTTCGACAGTTACACCTTGTCTTTCAGCCTGCTGCTGGGTAATCGATAGGGTATAGGCAATAATTTCCTCAATGCTTGCCTTTTCATATTTAATTTTTTTTGGTTTTCCTATATACATAAGGTCATCAACAATTGAGTTGATGCGGTCGATTTCCTCAATCATAATTGGAAAATAGTTATTAGTATTTGGATAGTTTTCCTGCTGGAACTGAGTAAATCCTTTTAATGCTGCCAGAGGGTTCCGAATTTCATGACCAATAGCTGCTGCCATTTGACCAATCACCGCGAGTTTCTCCTTTTTCTTTAGTTCCTCGTAAACATCAGTTAACGAATGAATGTAAGAATAAAACCTTACCAAAACAGTTAGAGCAATTCCTGATAAAATTAAGTAAAGTAATATGGGAAAAACAACATTGATATCCTGCAGGATTAGACCTATTAATATATATTTCCCAATGATTCCTATCGCAGTAAACCAAAAGTACTTCTTATTTACAAATATAGGTGCAAATAGAATACAGAGGACCTCTACTATATTCCCAGTTGCAAAATGATGATTTGTTCCAATATACCTAATAAAGTTATCTATAATATCAATCATTAGGAAGGCAGTTAAATATAGATATTTAATTAAGAAAATCTTCCCTTTTTTGAATTGGTAAACAGCCAAAAAAAGGGGTAACAACATTAAAAAATATAAAGATAGTCCTAAACCATCTCTGGAAACTTCAACACTGCCACCAATGTATAACCTAATATAGTAGTAATACACATCCCAAACATAAAAAAGCAGGTTAAATAAACATAAAAAAAGGATTACCGCTTTTTTTTCTTCAGCAAATAATCTAAGATTATTGCTACCTTTTTTCATATAGCTAACTCCTTAATATTTAAATAATAATAGATCAAACTAGTTCTCTACTCCTATTCTACCATCTTTCACGAATCCAAATGACAATATTTTTCTTTACTCGATAATTTACGACAATATTCGATAAAATTATAACAAAAAAGAACTTGCCAAAAAGCAAGTTCTTTTTCCTGTTGACTAGCTGACTTTCTCCATGCGCTTAGCTTTATCATTTAGCGTTGAATGCCTGCGTCCATATCCGAAGTAAACAAATAATCCAATTACTAACCAAACAGCGAAACTGATCCAGGATAGAGCTGGAAGCTGAAGAGCTAAATATCCGCAGAATAAGAAAGCAAGAATCGGGATATATGGTACAAATGGTACACGGAAACCGGTTTTTGGGGTCTGCTTGTTCTTACGCAGATACAATATTCCAATCGAAACCGTCATAAAGGCAAACAAGGTACCAATATTTACTAACTCTGCAAGTCTTCCTAACGGAACTAATCCTGCGAAGATTGATACTAATATACAGGTGATCCAAGAATTTATCATTGGTGTTTGTTTCTTTTTATCTACTCTAGAGAATACCTTTGGCAGTAATCCGTCACGGCTGATTGCATAGAATAAACGTGTTTGTCCATAAACCATTACTAATAATACGGTAGTAATACCGGCAAGTGCTCCTATTGAAATGAAACCTGCTACCCAATCCTGGTGAATATAGTTAAGAGCAAAAGCCACTGGGTTTTTAACATTTAGCTGTTGATAAGGAACAATCCCTGTTAAAATGCCCGATACAACGATGTATAAAACCGTACAAACTAATAAAGAGGCAATGATACCAATCGGCATATTTTTCTGTGGATTTCTTACTTCTTCTGCTGCAGTTGATACCGCGTCAAAGCCGATATAAGCAAAGAATACAGTGGCTGCACCAGTTGTCACACCAGAGAATCCAAACGGCATAAACGGAGTCCAATTTCCTGGTTTTACGTACCATACTCCAACAGCAATAAATAATACAACAACTGCCAGCTTGATCATAACCATAATAGTATTTAATCGAGCAGACTTCTTTACACCTTGTGTTAGTAACATTGTGATAATGAAAATAATTAAGATTGCAGGAACATCAATATAGGTTCCATTTGCAGGATTATAAGCACTTGTGATTGCTTTAGGAAAATGAATTCCAAACCCTGCTAATAGTCCTTGGAAATAACCTGACCAGCCACTCGCAACTGCGGATGAGGCTAAACCATATTCAAGGATCAAATCCCAACCAAGTATCCATGCAATTAATTCGCCAAAGGTAGCATAGCTGTAAGTATAGGCGCTTCCTGATACCGGAACTGTTGAAGCAAATTCCGCATAACATAGTGCTGCAAATACACAGGCCAAACCTGATAAGATAAAGGATAGGATTAATGCAGGACCTGCATGCTCAGCAGCAGCTACTCCTGTAAGGACAAATATACCTGTGCCAATGATAGCCCCAATCCCGAGCATGGATAAATCGAATGCACCCAACTCTTTTTTTAACTTTACGTCTTTTTGACCAACATCTTGAATAAGCTGTTGGATTGATTTTTTCCTAAATAAATCCATTATATAACCCCCTTGGGTTTAATTTCTGAAATTTCTGAAAAGACGGCCCAAAAACTTATATTTGAATAGTATAATGATTTTTCAGAAAAAGCAATAAATTTTAAAAAAATATATTATTTCAAAATAGTTCCAATACAAAAATTCCCACAAAAAAGCATTTATACAACTTAATTTTCACTATATCCACATGTTTTACTTGTTGGTTTCATTATTTCAAAAAAGTAATTTTTGTATTTTAAAGAAACGTTAGTAAAAATGGTTAGCTCTTACCACTTATGCCATTTCAAGTGTGCAAGTTATGTTTTAAATTAGAACAATAACCATTACATCACCAATATTTCTTGACAGATCGATTAAAACAGTGTATTATTAATTTTTGTGCTCCAAAAATAAAGAGTAACTTGTAATAGATAAGATAATGCAATGTAAGAATTTTTTTCTGGCATTCTGCTTATGTTTTAAGATAAAAACTTATTCACACTGGATCGGCTTCGGAGCCGTTAGGATGTAAGAGAGGTAGGGCTTACGTCGTTTAGGTATAAAACCATCAGGTGGAAGAATAACCGCGGCAAACTTGTTTTTATTAAACAATTACAATAAATGGAATTTTTACCTTGCAATGGCTGATATTAAATGACAACAACCATTCACAAGTTACAATAGATTCTTAACTAAATGAATCTTCTTTAAAAGAAGGCAGAGGGATTTCCCCTCTGCCTTCGCCCAATTTTACCAATAAAAAATGTCCTGTATTCAAAATACATGACATTTTTTAATTTTTTATAACGATTGCTTGCTTGCCCATTTGCTCCCAAGCCTTAATGAAACTTTCACGGTTTAATTTCTTATTTTTCCCGCCATATGGATCATTAATATAGATATAATTTTCATCATATCCAGTTATGGCGACACTATGTTCGCTAAAGGTAATTTTAATTATACCTTGGGGTGTATTCCAGTTTTGAAAAACAGAGATTGGAGCAAAGCTGGACGTGGTAATTATCCAAACAGGACGCCCTTGTCCCACCTCTTTTAAAATATCAGTAAATGGTTTACCCGTAAGATTTACTGCTCGATCGCTGACATATTTCTTTGTTAGTTCGAAAACAGGTCCATTATATACTCCAAGCCCAGGTCCATGTGCCATATCTCCAACAAACCCAACATTAGGATTTCCTTTTTGGCCATTACTATAGGTAAACGGGACTGTTTTAATATTTTTAGCTAACTCATTTTTCGTTACCTTTACACCAGAATAGTTAAGAATCATCGCAAGGCTTGTTACCTCACAGCCATTGTAAAGAAGCGGTTGATCCATTTGCATAATTAAAGGCACATCCAGTTTAATGCTATCTGGTAAGCTGGGAGCTACCTTCGCCTGAAGAACTACTTCTCTTGTTTTTAAGGGAGCAGCCTTCAATGTCTTTGCAGATGCTTGCCGCTCAGACATGACCGCAAAAATCGTTTTGGCCCCAAAAACGGAAAGTGAGAGAATCACTATGATAATTAGAAATTTTTTCATAGGCAGATAAACCATTCCTTGTTAAATTCTTTGCTGATGATGTGTAAAAATTAGTAAGGTACTATTATATAACATTATCAAATTATACTAGTTGTTTAAAGGTAAAACTTTACCAAATTTAATCATAAGTGCCTTTTCTTAATTTTTCCTTAAAAAAGAGAAGAATGGGGACGGTTCTTCTGTAGCATAAGAACCGTCCCCATGCTTCCTAAACTTTTATCCTTGAATGTTTAATTTTTTTAACAATTTGATTAATAACTTCCGAAAAAACTAATCCGAAGGCAATTGAACCTGCCAGCATGAGTACTCTCGCTGCGAGAGCAATCGCATCGTTATAGTTATTTTCTACAATATTTCTCATCGCATCATACGCCAGACCACCAGGGACTAATGGAATAATGCCGGCAACACTAAAAATAATCACCGGCATCTTATAGAGCTTCGCCATTTCTTGGCTGAGGACCGCAATAAAAATTGTTGCAGCCAATGTGGCTACTATTGGATCATGGTTATAACCTTCGAGAAGAAAATAAATTAACCATCCGCCCATCCCGATTAAGCCACATTTTATTAACGATTCTTTTGGGGCATTAAATAGTATCCCAAATGCTGCTGTAGCCAGGAAACTGGTAATAGCCTGCGAAAGAATGTCCATTCTTGTTCACCACCAAGTTATAAAAATGATAATACAAACGCAATTCCGGCCCCAATCGCAAACGCCGTCAGAAAGGCTTCAGCCCCTTTTGACAGACCTGAAACCAAATGGCCGGCCATTAAGTCACGGATGGCATTGGTCACTAAAAGCCCCGGAACTAATGTCATGACTGAGCCAATGATAATCGTATCTAATTTATGCCCCAAGCCGATCATAACAAATAATAATGATAGTAACCCAATGACAAATGAAGCTAAAAACTCCGAAAAGAACTTAATCGGAACAAAGCGATGAAAAGCAATAAAGCTTACATATCCTGCTCCACCAGATATCATTGCAGGGATAAAATCGTTCCAGCCGCCGTTAAACATGATCATAAAACAACCACTGGCTATTGAGGCTGCCGCTACTTGGTATCGCATTGGGAAAGTAACATTGAGGTCTTCAATATCCTTCAATTTGTTCAAGGCTTCGTTCAAGTCCAATTCCCCGCTGCTAATACTCCGAGAAATACTATTCACCATGGCTACCTTTTTCAAATCGGTTGACCGTTCTGATATTCGGATAAGTTTAGTTTTAGTTGGTTCAGATCCTTCTGCTGAGAAAATGATTCCCGTTGGAGTGACATAACTATGTGATTTATCAATCCCAAATGAAGCTGCGATCCGCATCATGGTATCTTCCACGCGATAGGTCTCTCCGCCGCTTTGAAGCATAATCTTCCCTGCAAGCAAGCAAACCTCCATGATTTCATATGTCTGTTCAACCATTTTTTCCATCTATTTCTCACCACATGTTTCAACATTTACTATCAGTTTAAAGAAAATAAGTGTTCGAAGCAATCTGGCCAAAAATAATAAGCAGCCTTATCATTAGGTTGGCTGCCTGTTCGGATTATTGTTTCCAGATTTTCATAAACACCAGATTCAAGATTACCATTACCCCATAAAGGGAAGCAAGTGTTGTTTTTTCAGTCAAAAGAAAGGCAACAAAAGGCAATCCAAAAACGATAAGTTCTAAGAAAAGAAAGGGAATTCCACTTAATCGGAACCGTGCTTTAGGTGCTCCAATACCAATCACTACCTTTAGAGTCGTACCATGCTTGAGTTTTAATCCCCAGTAACCTAGAATTATTAACGCCAAAATCTCAAGCAAAAAGCGGACTCCTAGACCCAATCGTTTGATGACTTCCATATTCTCCTTCCACCCCTATACTTAAATATTCTTTCTGTCATTTGTGTATTCAATATAGGCTCAAACCTTTTTTCTGTCCCAAAATACAAAGAAGCTTATGCAGCAATTAAATCCAAAAATAATATGGAAATTTTAGGCGGGTTGTTCATACAATCGCACATATAAATTTCATTTTGAACAAAAAATGAAGATAGTTGATCATTGGATGTAACCCTACTGCATTTTTAATTCAAATTTAAAGTCAAAAAAGTTTCAAAACAATAATTATTTCAGGTACAATTATGTTATAAGAAATATTTTTTCATATTATTTATTATTTAGAAGAATTTTTTCTCCAGTCAAAAACTTCTAATTAATATTGAAGGAGATTGTCTAATGGATAACTTATCTTACTACCTTGGCGTAGATATTGGAACAACTAGTACTAAGACAGTTCTTTATAAAGATAAAGGGACGGTCATTAGTATGCACCATGTCGAATATCCACTCTATAGCCCAACCCCATCAATCGCTGAGCAAGATCCGGAAGAAATTTTTCGGGCGGTGGTGGAAACCATTAAAGTGGCGGTCAAGAAGGGGGAAATCGATTCCCAGAAGATTAAACTTGTCTCATTTAGTTCCGCAATGCATAGTGTCATTGCCATGAGTGATGAAGATAAACCGCTTACCCGCTGTATAACTTGGGCAGACAGCCGGGCAACTGCCTGGGCTGAAACGATTAAAAACGAATTAAACGGACTCGCTATTTATCGAAGGACAGGAACACCGGTTCATCCGATGTCACCATTAAGTAAAATTACATGGCTGCGCCACGACGAGCCTGAACTCTTTAATAAGACAAATAAATTCATCGGGATTAAGGAATATATATTCCATAAGCTATTTGGCAAATATGTCGTCGACTATTCCATTGCATCGGCAACAGGAATGTTTAACCTTGAAGAGCTTGCATGGGATGCTGAAGCCCTAGAAGTAGCTGGGATTAACGGTGATAAACTATCCGAGCCTGTCCCAACTACCTATTATTTAACAGGCTTAAAAGAGGAGTTTGCCAAAGAACTAGGACTATCTATAGAAACGCCTTTTGTAGTGGGGGCTAGCGATGGTGTTCTTTCCAATTTAGGTGTTAATGCTATAGACCCTGGTGTAGTAGCTGTTACGATTGGGACAAGTGGTGCCATCCGGACGGTGACGGATCGACCGGTTACAGATCCAAAAGGAAGAATTTTTTGCTATGCGCTAACAGAAAAACACTGGGTTGTTGGCGGTCCGGTGAACAACGGCGGTATGACCTTCCGGTGGGTGCGTGACCAGTTGGCTTCAAGCGAAGTGGAAACTGCTAAGCGCTTGGGAATTGATCCTTATGAGGTATTAACCAAGATCGCCTCAAGGGTTGCTCCAGGTGCTGATGGCCTGATTTTTCATCCTTATTTGGCCGGTGAACGCGCGCCACTTTGGAATGCCCATGCAAGAGGATCCTTTTTCGGCCTTGGACTTCATCACAAAAAAGAGCATATGATTCGCGCTGTGCTCGAAGGTGTAATCTTAAATTTATATTCTGTCTTACTTGCGCTTCAGGAAGTTATTGGAGTGCCCACCAAAATTCAAGCAACAGGCGGTTTTGCACGGTCTGAATTATGGCGGCAGATGATGGCAGATATTTTCAACCAGGAGGTCGTAGTCCCAGAAAGCTTTGAAAGCTCATGTCTGGGTGCAGTCGTTCTAGGTATGTATGCTCTTGGGGAAATTGAAGATTTTTCAATTATGTCTGAACTAGTTGGTTCAACCCATGCCCATCAGCCAATCGAAAGTAATGTAGAAATTTATAACGACTTAACACCTATCTATATCCGCGTCTCACGCGTTTTAGAAAATGAATATGCTCCTATTACAAGTTTCCAAGAGAAGTGGGTAAAGTAACCAATCTTTTGAACTAAGAAAAGCGTAAGGCGCCCGCCTATCGGCGACAAGCACAAGACGAGCCGGCNNAGCCGGCCGAAAGGTTGTTCATTAACCTTTTGGACGGATTGGCTTGTGACCTCGAGCCGATGGCGCCTGGAGCTGGACAATTCTCGAAGTCGAAATTTATACTTTCTTAGCTTTTAAAAAAAGCAAAGCATCCGGATTAAAATCCGGATGCTTTTTTTCTAACCTATTATTTTGTTTCAACTGCATGTCCACCAAATTCATTTCTTAAAGCAGCGACAACTTTACCTGTAAAGGTATCTTCATCAAGTGATCGATATCGCATCATCAGTGACAAGGCCGTTACAGGCATTGCTGTTTGAAGTTCAAGAGCAGTTTCAATTGTCCATTTACCTTCTCCTGAAGAATGCATAATTCCTTTAATAGAATCAAGTTTAGGATCCTTAGAAAAGGCGTTTTCCGTTAGTTCCATCAGCCAAGAGCGGATAACGGAACCATTATTCCAAACTCGTGCAACCTTTTCATAATCAAAATCAAAATCGCTTTTTTCCAAAACTTCAAACCCTTCCGCAATTGCCTGCATCATTCCATACTCAATTCCATTATGAATCATCTTTAAGAAATGGCCGCTGCCGATCTTTCCTGCATACAAGTAACCATTGTCTACATTGATATCACGGAAAACTGGTTCAATCGTGCCGAAGACCTCCCTATCTCCGCCAACCATCATGCAGGCGCCTTCCCTTGCTCCAGCCATACCGCCGCTCGTACCTGCATCGAAGAAATGTATGCCTTTTTCTGCAAGTTCCTTACCTCTCCGGATGGAATCTTTATAGTGAGAATTCCCTCCATCAATAACGATATCCCCTTCCGCCAGCTCGTCCTTTAGCTCCTCCACCACTTGTTCAGTGATAGAACCTGATGGAACCATTACCCATACGATTCTAGGAGTGGAAAGTTTTTTTACTAGGGCAGAAATAGATTCAGCCCCAACTGCTCCCTCTCCGCTGATTTTATTAACAGCTTCCTTATTTACATCAAATGCAACCACATTATGTCTATTTTCCATCAAATTAAGTGCTAAATTATACCCCATTTTTCCCAATCCTATTAAACCGATCTCCATTTGGAAAAACCTCCGAAATAATTTTTTCTTGATAATTGTATTATATGAAATTTTTTTTCTTAAATCAATTAATAGTTGAAAAAATATTTTTTCAGATAATTTCATGCTATACTTAAGATACGATTTTTTATAGAGAGGATATCAATTTATGGCACAAAACTGTTTGGGAAAGATACGCTCTTATTACGCACGTCTTAGTGAAAAAGAAAAAAAAGTTGCGGATTATATCTTAAAAAATCCTGAAAAAATTATCCATAATACAATCAATGAAGTCGCCGAAGATTTGCAAGTGGCTGATGCGACGGTATTTCGCTTTTGTAAGCGCATAGGTTTTAAAGGCTATCAAGCAATGAAAATCGCCCTTGCTTCCGAAATTATCGAACCCATACAGCAGATTCATGAGGAAATCAATGAAAACGATAATGAAAAAACAGTAGCTGATAAGATTTTTCATTCAAATATCAGAACATTAGAAAACACCTTACAGATCCTTGACGGCAATTCCATTCAAGATGCTGTTAGTCTGTTAATGAAGGCCAACCGGGTTGAATTTTATGGTACTGGCGGATCAAATGTGGTGGCAATGGACGCTTTTCATAAATTTGTGCGCACAGGAATTAAAGCGTTTGCATTTATCGATTCCCATTTTCAACTTATGTCAGCTTCTCAGTTAGGAGAAAATGATGTTGCAGTAGTGATCTCCCACTCGGGAACAAATAAAGACACCCTAAATATATTAAAGACGGCAAAAAGAAATGGTGCAAAAACGATTGGCATTACAAGTTATCCAAAATCCCCCATTTGTCAGTATTCGGATGTTGCACTCTATACGAGTTCAGAAGAAACAGAATACCGTTCCGAGGCACTTTCGTCCAGAATAGCCCAATTAAGCCTTATTGACGCACTTTATGTGAATATAATGGTCCTAAATAAGGAAAAAGCAAAACACTCTCTCGGAAAAGTAAGACAAGCAATTTCTAATACAAGAATGTAGATATTTAAAAAGGATGACCTAAATTAGGCCATCCTCTTTATTTTTATACAAAAATGTTAAGAATAAGTGCACCTGCAAACGCAATGAAGGATAAAATCGTTTCCAGTACAGTCCACGTTTTAAATGTTTCTTGAATAGAAAGACCCAAATATTCTTTCACCATCCAGAAGCCTGCATCGTTAACATGGGAAAACATTAACGAACCTGCTCCCGTGGCGATAACAAGTAATTCTAAATTAACACCTGACATATTAGCTACGATTGGTGCCACAATTCCAGCAGCAGTTGTTAAAGATACCGTAGCCGAACCAGTTGCAATTCGAATTAAACCAGCAATCAAGAAGGCTAATACAAGTGGAGATAATGACATTCCTTCAGACATCGTCGCAATGACCTTCGCCACTCCGCTCTCAATAAGAATCTGCTTAAATCCACCGCCTGCTCCGATTATTAATAGAATAGAACCAACTGGTAAAATACATTCCTCTGTGAAATTCTTAATTGCGTTTTTATCGATTCCCTGACGGAAGCCTAAGAAATAAAAGGCAAAGAAACATGAAATCAATAAAGCAATGATTGGACTACCAATAAATACCAAGAACTTTTCAAAACCAGCTGGTACAGGTAAATATGGTGCGGCTGTCCCTAAAACCATTAGGATAACTGGCATTAAGATAGTAAGGAAAGAAACACCTACACTTGGTAATGACTTTTTGTCTTTATTGTCATCAACACGCACTAATTCTGGTTCTCCAACCGGTACGACACGTTTGTTGATAAATTTAGCAAATAATGGTCCGCCGATGATTCCCGCCGGGATCGCAATGATTAATGAGTAAAGTAATACTTTACCAAGGTTTGCCCCATAAAGCCCTATAGCCGCAATCGCACCAGGGTGCGGAGGGACAAGTCCGTGAACAATCGATAAACCCGCAATCGCTGGTAAACCAATTAATAAGATATTTTGTTTTGATGCTTTTTGAATTGAAATTACAAGCGGTAATAAAATTAAAATTCCAACTTCAAAGAAGACCGGGATCCCAATGACAAACCCTGATAGAAACATGGCCCAAGGCAGTTTCTTCTCACCAAATACTTTTATGAAGAAATTAGCTATTTGTAAACCTGCTCCAGATTCAGACAACATTTTTCCTAGAATTGTTCCCAAAGCCAAGATACCGACTAAGTGCCCTAATGTACCGCCGACTCCTGTTTCGTAAGCGGCAACAATTTTATCTAAACCTAATCCTGACATAATCGCCAAGAATAATCCTGCTACTGTTAAACTAATAAACGCATGCCACTTAAACAATGAAACTCCTAAAATAACAATAACAATTGAAACAAGTGTAATGAGTAATAAATAGGCATTCATTTGATTGCCACCCCTCTAAGTTTTAATCGATTTTTGTAGAATTACCATGAAAGCACTTCCAACAAAATTGATTATACGAAAAAAAATTTTTTATTTCAACAATTATTTTGAAAAAATATTTTGTTTACTTACTAAACAAAATATTTTTTCATTCTCCACAACAAAATTAATTTAAGAGGCCCTTCCGATTAAGAAAAGAGACGGGTGCAAATGTCCCGTCTCTACTCTCCAATATTGTCTTCAAACCATTCCTGGAGCTCATTCAAAGAGGTGAAAGTAAAAATCTCTTCACCATTCTGGCCATTGTCTATGCCAGAATTTCCTCTCAGAGTAACTTGTCCCTCATCCTCCGAAACAAGGATAGCATAGGGGTGGTTGACGTTGATATACCTTGAGTCTAAATCAGTATCAAGCCAATTCTTGCTTCGTAAAAATGCTTCAATATGGTCCATTCACTTCCCTCCTCATCCTTTTATTGTTCCAAACTGCAAAAAAAAGAGACAAAATTAATGTCTCTTAAAGATATTTTTATTTTAAGTAATTTTAAGAAAAAAGCTTATTGACTTGTATCTATAAAAAGTAGCCTTACTTCAATAAGTATTTTTTTATTACAAGACAGCTGTCATTTCAATTTGTACTCTAAGGCCTTCCCTTAGATTTTTAACACTGGTATGTCTTGCAGGGCGATCATTTTCATTTGGAAACATTTTTAGCCACTCAACATTGACAATTTTTTTATATTCACGGTCTGTTGCTGAAACACTTAAATGTGCGATATCATCGGTCGTTCCTCCTGCAAGCTCCATGATCTCTCTCAGGTAATGAAAAAGATTAGACACTTCGTCTTCGACTCTTTCTGGCATTTCACCTGTTTCTGGGTCCGATCCAATGATGGCTGAGGTGTATACCATATTTCCAATTTTCACAGCGGTTGGAATTGGATTATGATGATTAGATCCTTTCACATGTAAAACTTCACGTTTTGCCATGATCCATTCACTCCCTTCAATAAGTATGTTTTATTCTAAGCATTTCTCTTGTTGAATTCAGATTCGTCTTCATAATAAACAACCTGTTCTTTTTCCAAAGTTGGTCTTAGGTTGTAAAAGTCTAAGCTAATTTCTCCTCTTGCAATCTTCTCCTTCGTTCCTTCTTCTTTTTTTAGACGTTGTTTAGATGATTCTAATGCAAACTGAAGATCTCCTTTTTTAACAACGACTACTCCATCATCATCAGCCATGATTAAGTCACCTGGTTCAACTGAAACTCCTCCGCAAACGGTTGGCGCGTTTACCCAGCCGCCTTTGGACTTGGTGGTTCCTTGGGAGAATACAGCCTTAGTCCAAATAGGGAATTCAAGTTCACGGATTTGCGCTACATCTCGAATCCCTGAGTCAATGATGACCCCTTGAACTCCACGTTTGATTAGGGCCGTAACGATTAATTCCCCAATCATCCCTGCTACTCCCTCACCTACGGTTGTAATAACGAGTACATCACCTGGTTTACATACTTCAATGGCCGCGTGAATCATTAAGTTATCTCCTGCATGGCATACAGCAGTGACCGCCGGTCCGCAGATTAGTGTGTTGTCCAAGATAGGTTTCAAATGATAGTCCATGAGACCAATTTTACCCTGTGCTTCATAAATGGTTGAAACATCTAGTTGCTTAAATTCTTCAATCATTTGTGCGTTGGGTCTTGTAATGCTTTTAAGCACATACTTTTCCATTAGTTGAATTCACCTCCAACATAAGGGAAGAATCGGCTAAATGCCTCCGCATACTTATATTCATTATTACCGGAGCATCTGCGGGCATGATTCCCGCGTAATTGTGCTTTCGCTCCATAGTAATCAATTAAATGTTTCTGCGCCTTAAAACAATTCATGGCCGCTTGTTTTTGTTCGTAGGTTTCTGTTATATCAATAATGACTTCTGGTTTGAAATCACTAATTTCTGATTGATGCGGCTCGAACCCAAAGATACTCGCTTGTTTGGCTGTTTTTGTCCCTTCTAATCTCACTCCATTAGAGGTCGATAAAACACTTGCATCAAAAACAAATTTGGAGACGGTTTCATGATCTGGGTTAAAGGCATCTCTAGGTCCATGTGTAAGGATATGATGAGGTCTTACTTCTCTAATTTTGCGAACCAATCGGTCCATTCGGTCCTCATTGATTTGCATATGGTAATCTTGATAATCCCAAATTTCAATGTTTTCAATTCCAAGGCATTTTGCAGCTGCTTCGATTTCACCTTGGCGATGCGCTTTTACATTCTCCAATGTTTGCCCTTCGATATTCCAAAGATCGTTTGATTCCCCTCTTGCTCCATAACTTAAAATGACAAGGGAAACATTAGCCCCATGCTTCGCATATTTTGCAATCGTACCGCCGCCTCTCCAAACAAAATCCGCTGCGTGTGCGCTTACAACTAATAGATTTGTATTTTTATCAATCATTTGTCTTCCTCCTACTTTTCTTTTTCCAAAAGTCTAGTATAAAATATACACTTCAATATTGTTTAACAATATTGTTTATAAATAGATTATAAATTGTATTTTGTCTTTGTGTCAATATATTTACTTAATTCAGAAAAAGGGAAATATCCTATTCTATTAAAAAAAGTGAGGTTTCCCTCACCATTAATCAAATGATCATCCTAAGTATTAAGCCACATTTGAAATCATTATTTAGATTCAACAATAGGGGTTCCATAAGTATGAAAACTTGGAACCGTCTTATTGCCCCATGCTTGTCCTTTTGCCCTTTCTTCCTCCGTCCAAGTAATCGGCTTCCAATCAGGTGCTAAGACGTGATATCCACCAGAACAGATTTCAATTCGATTGCCGCCTGGTTCGTAAACGTATACAAAATAGGTCTGATTGATGGCATGCTTGCTTGGGGCAAATTCAATGAAAACTCCGTGTTCCAAAAATAAATCTGCCGCACGCCAAATTCCTTCGTTTGTATCTACTGTAAAAGCCATGTGATGAAAACGCCCACGCGATCCTGTAGCATCTAACGTATAAACCATTTCATAGGATTTATTATTTGGGCTGTACCATACACCGGGGCGACGTCCATTGTTTAATAGAATTTGCTCGGTCAATCTCATACCTAGGACATTTTCTGCAAAATCACCATCTGCTTCCGGATTAGAAGACAAGAAATTAATGTGATCTAGTTGTTTTACTGCTACACCATGACCCGTAAATCTTTGCGGCTGATTCTTCAGCGCCGGTCTTAGGTGTTCTGGCGGCTGGTATTCAAAAGAGTCATAATACAGTTCCATGACGTGTCCATCCGGTCCATGATATTGGTAGGCTTTCCCATGCCCGACATCACCATCAATCCATCCGATTCCTTTACCAAGTGCTTCAATCTCATTAACTCTTCTTTCTAATGCTTGTGGGCTCATCGTACGGAGCGCCGTGTGACCTACTCCTGGCAGCGTGGATTCGGTTAATTTGACGGAGTATTGTTCGTAATCTCCCCAGCAGCGGAGATAGACAGAATTCTCTTTTCGCGCTACTTCCTGCATACCAAGAATATCTTTAAAAAATGATAGACTTTCCTCTGGTTTAGGAGTCAATAACTCCACATGCCCAAGATGTGCTATATCCCGAATTGGTTCTTTGTCATAATTATTCATATTAACGCCTCACATATTCATCAATATTGTTCAACAATTCCGTTATTTCAATTATATTAAACTATTGTAAGTGCTGTCAATTTTAAATATCCTTAACAATGCTAAACAAGTTTAGTTGATTTTTAATTCCGTATTTATAGTAGAAGTTGGTTCTTGCTTGTGAATAGTTTTTCTTACTAAGAATAATGCAAGTGCTGCGAATATACCTGGCAAAGCGAAAACCAAGAAACATAACCCAATAGGTACATTCATTGATAACAGTACTCCCCCAAGTGTTGGACCTAACATTCCTCCTAATCTCCCCACTCCATTTGCTAAACCTACACCTGTTGATCGGACATTATTTGGATAATATTGAGAAACAAAAGCATTTAATAAACTTTGGTTCCCCATTGTACATACTCCAGCAATAGCAATTAACAAGTAAAGGAGAAAAATATTACTCTTAATTCCAAGAAGAGCAAGACAGATGGCACCAAGAACATATAGGCCTGTTATTAATTTTTTGGATCCCTTTCGGTCTGCAATCACTCCGATAATAATGGTTCCAATTAACGCTCCTCCATTTAAAAAAATAGCAAAACCTAAGCTGGAAATGAGTGGATAACCTGCACTTTGCATCAACTTTGGAAGCCATGTGTTTAATCCATAAATCATCAATAATCCCATAAAATAAACAATACAGAATAGGATCGTACTTAATCCCATTTTATTTTTAAATAATCCAATAATTGGAGTACGTACTACAGGAGGTTCTGATATTTTTGTTTGCTCAGCCATTAGGCGGTCATGATAGTTAGGATCAATTTTCGTTAAAGTCGCTCTTAGAATGTCTAATTTTCCTTTGCGAATGAGAAACTGTGGTGATTCTGGCAAATATCTAATGATTAAAGGAATTAATAACAAAGGAATGGCTGAAAACCATAAAACAGGACGCCAGCCTAACAATGCAAAAACTAAAACACCTATTAATGGTGCCAGTATGCCTCCTACTTGGTTTCCACACAATGCAATTGTGATAGACTTATTTTTACTAGATTTAGGGATATATTCAGTCAAAAGTGAGATTACGGTAGGTAAGGTTCCTCCAAATCCAACTCCTGCTAAAAACCGGCACCAGGAAAACAATTGTGCATCTGTTGCAAAACCCGAAATGGTGGTAAAAATACTAAAAAAAGTAACGGATACGATGATAATGCTCTTTCGGCCAAATCGATCTGCTAAAAGACTAAGAATAATCGAACCAAACATCATTCCAAAAAGTCCATAACTACCAATGACACCTGCTTCAATCGGTGATAGGTTCCACTCTTTCGTAAGAAATGGGACAACAGAGCCGTATACAACTAAATCGTACCCTTCAAATGATACAAAAAGTAGACACCACAGTAATAAGCCTAAGTGAAAGCGGTTAAATTTACTTTCATCCAAAATGTTTTTAATAGAATGATTTGACATTAATGAATCCCCTTTCAAAAAATAAGTTTCTTTTAGGCGTTTATAAATCCAAGCGTGCCTAATTGACTACCAACCCTACGATTCTTCTTACAAACCATTATAAACATCCTCCTATTTTTAAACTACTTTGTTTAACAATTTTGATTATAAGTTAAAGGGATATTAGTGTCAAACAATTTTTAGAAAAATCAATAAACACTTAAACTTTTTGCTATACCACATAAATTTCCTTTATAATTGATCATGGAAGCATTTTCTGTTTATTGACACAAGTATGTCTCAACTGTATATTACAAATAAAAACAATGAACAATCTTGCTAAATATATTGTTAAATAACTTTTATAAAAGATGGGGTTTTTAGGATGAGCAGACCAACTGAAGTCGCATATCAATTCATTAGGCAAAAAATTATGGATGGAACTTTCATGCCTTCACAAAAGCTAGTTGAAAGTGAACTCTCCGAGCTGATTGGTGTTAGTAGAAATACGATTAAAAAGGCGTTATTAAAACTAGAGCAGGAAAATCTAGTCAGTTTAGAAGAGAATAAAGGGGCAACGATTAAGTCTTTTACGCTTGATGAGATCATTAATTACCTGGAAATTCGAGAAGTTCTTGAGGGATTAATTGCAAAGTCAGCAGCCTTAAATATTAGCGATGCTAAATTACTTCAATTAGAAGAAACGTTAGAAAAAATGAAGGAACACTTAGACAACAACCGATTCGATGAATACTCTAAATGTAATCATCTTTTTCATAATATCATTTACGAATCATCAACAAACAGTCAGGCAGTAGATATGGTAAATAAAATAAAAACACAATTACAAAGATTGCGATTTAAAACCATTTTGGTTCCAGGGAGAACACAAGAATCTTTTAAAGAACATCAAAAAATACTGAATGCCCTAAAGGAAAAAGACGCAAAATGGGCGGAAGATGCTGTTAAATTCCACGTTTCTAACGTAAGGCAAACAATTGTAGAACATTACTCTTTTTTAGTATAACGTTTAAAAGATGGAGGCAGCCCCCCATCTTTTTTTAGTGGAGTGATGATTGACAGAAAATTTAGAGTGGAGTACACTCATATCAAGATAACATTGTTTAACAACTTTGACTAAAAATACAGTTGAGAGCTTTTCTTACTTATAAACTTTTGAATAACAACAATGGAAATTGGACGTGAGTAGATGATTCTTTATATTGTTGTTTTTTTGTCCATAATTTATCAAACTAGTGTACGGGGAAATACTATTTTAGTAACTTTATATGCCATGAATCTGCACGCAAATTCGACATATTTGAGCCTAATTGTAGCATCAAATTCAATGTTTCCGATGCTTTTTGCTGCCTATGCAGGAAGATTGTCCGACCGAATAGGGCTCCGTCTTCCTCTAGTATCCGGTATGTTTGGCACAGGGATCGCATTGCTATTACCTTACATGTTCAAAAATCAATTATTTATTTTACTAATTTCACAATCTTTATTTGGATTATCTCAAATTTTCACCGTCGTTGCGTTTCAAAATTTGATTGGTGCTCTTAGTACTGAAAAAACACGATCGAAGTATTTTGCAACCTATACTCTTGGTATTTCCATATCAAATTTTTTAGGTCCTTTCATCACTGGATTCTCAATCGATCATATCCACTTTGACCTTACATTTTTGTTACTAGCAAATATTTCAATGATTCCGGGACTTTTCTTTCTTTTAAACACGATTCATTTGCCAAAAGCAGTTCAAAAAGAAGCAGACCAGAAAAATAGTTTTGTTGAACTTCTGCTTAAGCGCTCTTTACGTAAGACCTTCATTACAAGTGGAATCATCTTGACAGGTGTCGGACTATATGAGTTCTATTTCCCAATCTATGGAAAAACACTTGAACTATCTGCTTCCACCATTGGAGTGATTGTAAGTTGTAATGCTCTCGCCTATATTCTTTCACGCTTACTTATGCAGTGGCTGCTTAGGAAGTTTAAGGAAGAAACCGTTCTTGGAGCATGCCTTACTATATCGGCAGTCGCTTTCTTTTTAATTCCATTGTTTGATCAATCTTTGTCCCTGATGGTCATCTCTTTCATTATGGGACTTGGGATGGGGTGCTGTCAGCCATTATCCATTGTTATGGCTTATAATCGTTCGCCCAAAGGACGTACAGGAGAAGTATTGGGGATCCGTCTCACGGTCAATAAAACTGTTCAGTTTTTGGTTCCTATTTTGTTTGGTTCTATCGGATCGGTGCTTGGATTCTTTCCAGTATTCTGGTCGAATGCCGTCTTGTTATTATTTAGCGGTTATTCACTTTTTGAGAAGAAGTTAAATTCACACCAAACTACTAGCTAAACTAAACCCATATTAATTCAGGAAGGCTGAAAAAAGGGATACGCTCACCACTTTTTCAGCCTCTTTTTTTATCTTTCCGTTTTCTAGAAAAAAACAAAATCCACCTATTTATACATTTAGATGGATTCTGAATTCATTTGTTTTTATGGGCTTACATCAGATTCTAGCCGTCTCATAAACTCTTCTGCAGCACTGTATCCTTCCTGCTTTAAAAGCCAGTTATTTGCCGCGGCTTCAATCAACCCCGCAACATCACGTCCAGGTTGCAGCTGAATCTCAATATGAGGAATTCGAACGTCCATATATTCCGTAAATCTAGATTCGTGATCCAATTCATTATGGAGGGAATCTTTTTGCCATTTGGTTAGTTCAATATCGAGTGCGATTCTCGTCTCATCTTGAAAAGCTTTTCTCCCATATAGTCGGACCACATTCAATAGTCCCACACTTCTTAGAGCAAGAAATTCCTTCGTCTTTCCGTCATGTGTAGCAAGAATGGTTCGTGGACTAAGCTTTTTTAAAACAACGATATCATCGGCCACAAGTCTATGACCTCTGCCAATCATTGTGTGTGCAATTTCACTTTTGCCGATACCTGATTTTCCCCGAAGTAAAATGCCCATTCCATATACATTAATACATACCCCGTGGACGGCGATTTCTGGCGCTAATTTTTTCACCATATAAGCATCAAGCTTCATAATAAATTCAGAAGTCGTTTGAGGCTCTAACGTACATAACAACGGGATTCCCTCTTCAAGACAATACTGAGTTAAATACGTTAGACCTTCCTGTCCCGCTGTAACGATAAAGCATGGAGGATGGTATTTAACGATATTACCTATTCGTATCTTACGCTCCTCAATGCTTAACTTATGTAAATAAGTAATTTCCTTTCTTCCAAGAATTTGAACACGTTCAGTTGGAAAAAAATCAAAGTGTCCAACGAATTCTAAACCCGGACGATGAGATCGGGATTGTGTAATGGTTTGTTGTAATTGATTTTCTCCAGCCAATATTTTCAAAGAAAATCTTCGAACTAAGTTTTCAACTGTTAATATCTTCATGTCTATGCCACTCTCCATCCTAAATCACTTCCTTAGTCTTGATTTTATCATCCTTTACATAATGGAATGTGAGATTTTTTAAGAAATCAGCTATAGCAGTTAAACCTATAACAATAGAAAAGGTCAACCAGAAGACTGGTTAACCTAAAATTTAATTGGATACAAGAAATAAAACAAAGATACCCTAGTTTAGAAAAGTATTCTTACTATATTACATAGTTACATAGATGGCCTATTTTCTCCACTTCCACTGATACAACGTCGCCCGACTTCATTGGACAACTGCCAGAAGGTGAACCAGTGGCCAAAACATCACCCGGCTCTAGCGTCATAACCTTTGATACCCAACTGATAAGGTAAGGAATGGATAGAGACATCTGATTCGTATTACCATCTTGTACGACTTTGCCATTTAAAGTTGTTACTATTCGTAAATTGGTTGGGTCAATACCTGTAACAATCCACGGACCCAACGGCCCAAAAGTATCAAATCCTTTACCGCGCGTAAATTGGGGATCAACTTTTGTAAGATCTCTTGCTGTTACATCATTAAAAATGGTACAGCCAAAAACATAATCCAAAGCCTCTTCTTCTTTTATATTTTTACCTCGTTTTCCTATTACGAGTGCCACTTCCCCCTCCATTTCCACCTGCTTGGTTAAATGATTGGACGGAAGAATAATTTCTCCCTTATTTGAAATCAGGGACGATGCAGGTTTTAAAAACAAAAATGGCTCTTTAAGATTTGGTCTCCCCCCAGTCTCTGTTGCATGTCCTGCATAGGTCCATCCAAAATTAATGACTTTTGAGGGTGTTACAGGCTCTAAAATATTTACATCGTTTAATTTAACTCTCGCACCGTCAAATTTCAGCTCATTGTTTACTATTTCAGTAAAATCACTGGACAATTGCAAAATTTCTCCATCTTCCACAATTCCGTAAAATACTTTACCCTTATAATTTCGATAGCGAACGATTGTTTGTGTTCTTTTTAGTACCTTCATTTTCTATTAGCCCCATTTCTAAATGGAATTTAATCTCATCGTGATCCTTCTATTTCTCTTTGGTTGTCTTTACTAACATTCATCATTTGTCTCACAAAGTAATATGTAATTTTGTTCATTGTTATTGTTGAACAATTTGGATTTTATTATAGAATGCGGTTTCACTTATGTCAATGTATATGCAAAAGGGAATACCACTCCGTCATAAAGTCAAATGCAGTGGATGCTAAAAAAATAGGAAGGCTTTAGAAAAGGATCATTCCCTCCCTTAAAAGCCTTCCTACCACTGTTTTTTCTATCACTTTATTATTGTAGCTTTTTGTGTTGCAAAGTCCATATCTTGATAATAACTATTTTTTACTAGGATATTAGGTCCTAGACAGGACACAGCTGGGCAATGACAACTTAATTCTTTTGCAAGGTTAGAGGATTGCCAACTGTCATAGGCCGATATTAAATCGTCTGTTTGAATATTTCCAAGTGGTGGTGTATCACCGAAATCCGTAACTATGATGTCTCCAGTAAAAATGTTCACATTTAAACGAGAACGGCCATCTGGATCGTTTCTTACGGTGACATTCTTACTTTCATAAAGTCTTTTTAGAAGCGCTAGGTCCTCTTCTTTCTTACTGCACGCATAAAATGGCAGTGTCCCAAACAGCATCCAGACATTTTCATACCGAACATCTAATAAATGATGAATAGCCTCCCTTATCTCCCCTAATGAAAGAGTTTCAAGGCTGCTAGCAAAATCACTTGGATACATAGAAAGTAATGAATCTTGCTTCTTATTTGGTGTAGTCATTCCAACAAATCCACTGTCATACATAGGGTGAATCTCATGCCTCATACATCCCATTTCCTCTACTACCTGCTTATGTATCTTTTCTAGATGAGGTACAGTCCTGCTGTTTAACATTGTCTCAGCAGATACTAAAACTCCCATATCAGATAAAGCCTTAGAGTTAGAAATCATCCTGTCAAATAATGCTTTTCTTTGCTCTCTAGTAGGCTTTCTTTCCATCATAGCAAAGCCAGTATCTATAAACTCATCCTCTGTTACCCAGTTATGAGAGATATGTAATACATCTAAATAAGGTGCTATGAGCTTGTATCTGTCTAGGTCTAATGTTAGGTTAGAGTTTATCTGAGTATAGATGCCTCTCTCATTAGCATATTTCAATAAGGGTAATACATAATTTTCTACTGATTTTAAGGACATCATAGGCTCTCCACCTGTAATGCTCATAGTCCTCAAGGTAGAAACCTCATCTAATCTTTGCAGTAATAGCTCTAAAGGTAATGCCTCAGAGTCCTTAGTTACAAGAGTATGTCCTACAGCACAGTGAGCACATCTCATATTACATAGATGAGTGGTAGTAAATTCTATACTTGATAGAGTTGGTTTACCATACTTCTCAACATCTAGATAAGCCTCCCATGCATCATTTTGGGGAGTGCTTTTAGGTTTGGTTACTTGTTTATTCATGTCAATTGCTCCTATCTTATTCATACATCATTATTATGAGAATTTGATTTAACTTATGTCAATGCAAAATACCTTATAAATCCAATGTAATCACTTAAATACAAAAAAAATAGCCTCAAACCATTTACAGGCTTAAGGCTTTTCTAATTAGCTTATCTACATCAGGCTTACCAATCTCAGTAACAATAACCCCTTTATCAGTTACTGTAATATTCTCAGGTTGAGGTTCTCCCAATAACTCAGCAATCTTACTGTAAGGCTTATTCATATCTGTTGTTTTTTGCATCTGTACCCTCTCCTTTTTGTAAATGCCCTCACACCTCTTCATTAGAGGTAGAGCTGCAATCTGTGACAGGCTGAGGCTTACAGACATAAAAAAACAGAGAGCCTTTTATTAAGCTCCCTGCTTTGTAAATTCCTCATATACTTTTTTCCATCTCTGCCCTGTTGCTATCATTCCTACAGTAGACCTCTTAATATTGTATTGCTCAGCTATTTTTTTCTGAGCTATATCCTCAATAAGGTACATCCTTAAAATACTTCTTACCTCATCCTCTGACAGCTTTTGACTGCCAGGCTTTTCTTTCCTCAGCAGTTCTGCATTAACAGCCCTAAACATCATGTAAATAGGTCTGTGTAATCTGCCTCTGACAATCTTTTTAATAGCTGATACTGAAATACCAAACATCTCAGACAATTCCTCAGCAGACATATGAGCTATATGATAAGCTCTCAGGATGTTGTATACATCTGCCTCCCTGACTGAAAGCTCTAGAGCATCCTCTTTTTTCAATCCTATTACATAAGCATGGGTAAGGTTATCTAAATGAGTCAGATACTCTAAGTTGCTGAGACTGTTGTTAGCCTTATTTCCATCCTTATGATTAACTGTCATTCCTAAAGTCATCTGCTCAATATATTTCTTTGGATCAGCCAGTATCATTACAATATGATGCAGGTAAACAGTGTAAGTCTTTTTAGCTTTTATATCCCTTAAAGCAAAGTATCTGTATCCTTGCTTTGTAACAGATTCTTTCCTGTATCCTTTTCCATTTTTCAGCTTAGGTATCTTTACAATGCCTTGCTCTAAGTTGTAGTAACTGCCCTCAAGCTCCATAAGTTCTTTTACAAGCTGTACTCTGTTCTCAATTTCTTTAACTGTTAATCTAATCATTCTTAATCATTCCCCATGTATAATTATTGTTGTTTTAAATGTGACATCATTCTGATATAAAAAAGCAGAGCCATTAACTCAGCTCTGCCTTATTTCTTAACTTTTGGCTGTAGAGAAAAGCTCCCCTTTGGATAAGATCCTCCCTGAATCTTATTAATTTTAAAGCCTGTTTCATATGCTTTTTTAACATCAGGCTTTGGACTGTAATACATGCTGTTTAATTTATAAGTATCAGACTTTTTATAACTTGCCATTACTTTATAACCTCCTGAGCTTTCTTAATGTATTTTCTAATAGTAGGAGCAGAAAAAGCAGACCTTTTAGCAATCTCCTCAGGTGAAACTCCTGCTTGAGCTTTTCCTAACCAAAGAAACATAAGAGACTCAGCCTGAGCCTGTTTAGCCTTATTATTTCTTACTTGATGAGATCTTTGAGCCTTTACCTTTTTCATAGCCTTTTGCTTTTTTTCTTTCTTAAAAATTACAGCATCAATATCAGCCATCATAGAGCAGTAGACATCATATAGCTCATCAGGAATAAGAAAGGATTTATCTTTTTTGTACTGTACTCCTATAACCTCATTTACTCCATTCAGTACTGGATGAGGGTAAAGCTCTATAACATTCCCAGCCTTATCAATGCCCCATTTTGTAGGCTGTTCTAATACTTCTAAGATGTTTAACAGCTTATCTTCTAAGACCAGCTCAATCTGCTCATTATAAGCAGTCTCAAGAGCCTCATACATTTTTTTAGCTTGTTTAGCATCTATATCATCCTCTATCAGAAATCCTCTAACATCTGCTAAAGTTTCCCTTCCTGATAACAGCTTTGTTAGAAAAGAATTATATACACTTATATAATCAATCTGATTTAGTCTTACAAGCTTTGGCATCTCATATACTCTACTGAAATCTCCTGCCTCAGCATCAGCCTTATAGTCAGCCAGTACAGCAGGGAAAGCATCCCCTTTAATAAGTCTGTTAATTAACTTGGGTCTAATGCCAGTCTCATCAGAAATCTTATCAACATTGGTAATACCTTCTGAATAATACATGTGAATTGCTTTATATGCTTTGTTAAAATCCATTCTATTCAGTCTCCTCTCCATTAAAAAAGAGGAGCAATCTGCTCCCCTGCTTATTTGTTGTTATTAAAAAATACTGCTGGAATAACTCCATACACTACAATCATTGAGACAATTACTTGAATAGCTAACATAATTAGCCCTCCTATGTTGGTTTATTGGGTATATTGTCTCCTTTATCAGCCTACTCAGATTGTTACTTAAACCTTGCTTTGAAAGGTTTTAACTCATATGCTACATCTCTATAAATGCCATTCAAACCCATTTCACTTTGTCTAAGGTGAAAGCCTTTATACAAATTATCAGCATGAGTAACAATGCCTTGCTCAACAAGTACACCTTTAGCAATTTGCAAAGCATTGTAAGCCTGAGTTGATAAGGTCTCTAGTAGCTCTACATCAGCCTCATAAGTTTTGATGCTCATATTAAAAGCAATCTCTTTATCTAGCACTCCATAAAAGGGCTTAGCCTCTTTATAAACTGTAATAAACTCCTCAAATAGCTCTGTTAGCTCAGCTTTTTTATTATTTAGAATTGAGTTATTAACAACCTTTTGCAGCTCAACATCTTTCTCAAGCATCTCAGCTCTTACCTGAGCTTTCTTAGCTGTTTGAATATCAGTAGCAGTAGTTACCTCATTTTTTAGCTCTGCAAGCTGAGCCTCTAACTCCTCTACAGCTTTTTGACTTTCTGCTTGAGCAGTATGAATAGCCTCATTAAATGCCTGAATAGCATCAGCTTTTTTAACAAGCTCCTTAACAATAGTAGTAACCTCAGTTTTTAATTGATCCAATTTCATAATAGTAACCTCTCCTTAAATGTTGTTTATTTTTAATTTGCCATTAAATAAATACTCCAGTTCTTCCTCTACAGAGGTAAGTACTAATAGCTCATTAAAATACTTAGATGACTTTGCCTCAATCTCCTCAACCTCAGGAAATTCAGGAGACTTAACTACACCCTTAACAGTCTTTCTAGCATGGCTGTATTCTTCTCCAAACTCCTTTTCAAGCTGTTTCAAAAGTGACTCAATTTCAGCCTTAGTTGCTTTCTTAGGAGCTGTTTTCTCTATGTCTTTACCTTTAGCAAAAGCCTTAACCTCTGACATATTCATAGGCTCTTTAATTCCATTCTCTAGCCTGTTAATCCTTACAGCATTAGCTAAAAGGTCTAAATCAGGATGAGCATTACTGTTATACATGGAGACAAAGACCATTCCCCAGTACATCAGCTCTAGCTTAAAGCTCTCATCTTCTAAACTTGTATCTATAAACCTCTGACTATTTCCCTTAGACTCTCTATCAGCATGATACAGGTAAGGAGACTCTTGGAGCATGATACCTAACTGCCTTGTATCCAATACCTGAGATAGCTTAGAAAGGTTATTCTTAATGTGCCACTTGAGAGACCTGTTTTTTATTTGATTAAAACTCTTTATATCCTCAGCCTTGATTCCAAACATTTCTATGACAAGTTTTCTATCAGCAACTGTACTATCAGGACCAATAGCTTTCTGTATACTGGTTGCTATAAATTGGTCAAACTCCTCCTCAGTCAATGCACTCTGTAATTTATCAGGATCAATCTGCATAGTAGGCTTACTAGCCTCCAACTGCTCCTCATACTCTTTTCTATTCCTTGAGATATAAGTCCTTAAAGTTCTTTCATTAACTCCTGTTAGCTTTTGATACTCTGCCTGACTGACTTGATAGGTCTGCTTTAAATGTGCATAAGCTAAAACATGGCTTAACTCATCATCAGGAGCATTTTCTGTTAAATACTCAGCAATCTTTATCTCTCTATCTGAGCTGTTTTCATCAGCCATATTTTCAAAAAATCTGTTATTCATTCTGTAATAACTCTCCTCTCATAATGTTGGTCAATAAAAAAGAGCAGAGGCTGTATCCCTAACCTCTACTCCCTTTCCCATATATATGTCTGACTGATAAAGCCTAAATAAAGTGGATTTTAGCCATTTCTGAAAAAATTTTTATTAAAATAGGCATTATTTTTTCTTTCCAATAACAAACTCAGCATACAAACTAGCAGGAGGGTATCCCTCTTGTCTGTAAATGATTAAAGGATTAACTTTAAGGATTGTCTCTCTACCTCTTTTAATCCTTGCAAATACAGCCATATCTCCCCAATAAAGACCTGATACCTTTTTAGATACTAGCTTTTCCTCCATATCTAGAGCCTCAGATATATCCTTAACAGTCAAATACTGGTCTTTGGCAGCATCCATCTCATATGGATTAACAGTTAGTAAGTTATGATGATAGTTTACAAAAGGAATAATCCTGTAAATAAAACCAATATCAGCAGGTTTAATTTTATCCTCTGCATACAGCTCCTTTAAGTTGTCCATGAATACTCTAGCAGTCTTTTTAACTGATGCTCTGCTGTTTACATCTTTTCTGAAACAATATTCTTTATTGATAAAAAATGCTTTATACTGCTTACCAAAAAGCTCTACCTTTTCCTCAGTCACTAGCTGTAGCTCAGCAAACTTTTTAAGCAGAGCATTTAATGTATGAGGCTTTTTAATCTTTAATACCTCCATAAGCTCCTTTTTAGTCATAGGTAGCTTTGCATCATTCTCCATTTTCAATATGTTGTCATAACTGATATAAGTTTGCATAACTAGGAAATAGCCCATTTCTTTCATGCTTAACATTTTGTCAGCCTCCTTAACTTTCTCCATCTTTGCAAAATAAAAAGGATGCTTTTCTGATCCTTGAGCATCCCTAAAGGCTTTCTTTCTCTTTTCATTATCAATAATTTCTTGCTGTTCCTTAGTTCTGTAAGAAACAATGTTTTCTAGCATTTCTCCTGTTTCAATATCTACCAATGTTTTTAATTTATTTTCATTCATTTTCTTTTCTCCTCACCCTATAGTAATTTTCATTTGTTTTCAGCTCCTATCTCTCTCACAGCCTGTCTCCCAAAAGGCTATTAAAAGCTAATCACTTTCAGTCACATATATATCTAGCTATTACCTGCCTTTTTAAAGTGAAAAAATAAAAAAATGGGCATAAATCTAAAGTTTTTTTATTGGGGGTATTTTCTTAACATAAAAGAGGTATAAATGTAGTATTTGCGAGGTTTTTTACCTATTTTAGAATCAGGAGACATAAAAAATAGGTGTAAAAAAAGGGCATAAATCTCCTGAATAGGTGTAAAAAAAGGGCATTTTAAAAAAGTGGATTAAGCCTTAGAGCCCCAAGGGATTAAGGGCTATTTTGCAGAGTAGTATCCTTCTTATTCTTTATGAGCTAAAGCTCAGGAGCAAAGCTCCACTACAACATAAATACTTAAAGCTATAACTTTTTAAGGAGCTACAACAATAGTAGACTTATTAGCCTGTTTAGGGCAGTTTGGGCAGGCTTTTATACAATCCTGTTGTAATTCTCTTTTAAAATCCCTCTAGTACATTTCTCTATGTTTAGAGGATGCCTGATAAGGCAGACTCAAGCCCTTTAGGGCTTTTATATACTGTTATAACTGTTTAGTGTTTAAATTTTTGATACATAGAGTCTATTAGTGTTATAGTTTCTGATACTAATCATTTACAGCTTATACCTCTCTATTTACTGTATATATACTGTTTAGTATCAGTTTCTGATACAGGTAGCCTTTAATTGTTCCAGTTGAGATGGCTAAATAAGTGAGAGGGTAGTAAAATGCTCTCTCATTCAGTCTCCTTACAGTGTTGGTTTATTGGGGTTACAGAATGGATGTTAGAGGCTTAAAGGGCTATACAGAGCCTTTGCCTCTACATTCTCTGTTATAAACTCATAAGGCTTGAATACTGATGTCTAATCATTCTTAATTGTTATCTGAATTAATCTCTAATTTGCAGTCTATAGAGGAGGTAAAGTCTCCCCTGTAGGCTGTTATTTTTTTTGTCTAAAAGTGTTTATAGTAATATGATTGAAATAAAGGTAATATATGTATATTAGGACATGCTTATTAGGAGGCTATGATGAATAAAACAGCTAAATTTGCTATGATGCTTTGTTTTGCAGGAACTCTATCATTATCTTTAGGATTTTTAAGCCAGAATAATTTAACAAAAGCAGAGACTGTCTCACAGCAAAATGTACAAATTAATAAAGACCAAAAATTAGTCATATCAGCAGAAGAACAAACCATTGTAGAAAGTATGGAAAAAGCAATACCATCACATGATAATAGTTTGAAATATTTTCAAAGGCAGGATGGTACAGGTTTCTACTTTCAAAAGGCTGTAAATTAATTTAGTAAATAATCAGAAGGGAGAGGCTGTCTATGCCTCTTCTTTTTTTAGTAATGAGACTGTATTGAGCCTGATAATATAGGTCACAGTTATTACTACATAATGATATATTTTGTCTGTTGAGACTGAGATAGCTAAGAGTACAAGAAACCTCCCTCATCCATACCTCCTCCCTCAGAAAATATCTGTGTAGGAAGGCACTGCTAAAAAATGTAACACAATGTACTTATGTAACCTCACAAATGTTGATATAGAAGGGTTTGTCTGCTATTATAATCTCAGATACATAAAAAAGTAACATATTGAGGAGGCTTTGTTACATTGAATACAGCTCAACCAATAACAGATACTAAACAGCTTAAAGAGCTGATGGATGTATATAAGAAGGGATCAAAGCAGTATTTACTCCTTGCCTATGCACTCAATACTGGACTAAGGATTAGTGACATCCTGAGAGCTAATGTACAGGATAGCTTAAAGGGAGTATGGAAAGATAGAGAGGAAAAGACCAACAAAGAAAAGATAATACAGCTTAACCCAAAGCTACAGCTACTGATTAGAGACTTTGTAGAGGCTAACAATCTACAGGAGGGGGATTACCTTTTCTACAGTAATAAGGATAGGGGTAAGCCAATAAGCAGGGTACAGGCTCATAGAATTGTAGCCCATGCAGGGGATATGATAGGGATAACATTGTCATGCCACAGCCTTAGAAAGACCTTTGGCTACATGGCATATAAGCAGGATGTAGACTTAGCTCTGCTCCAATACATCTTTAACCATAGCTCTCAGGCTGTTACCCTCAGATACATTGGAGTTACACAGGATGAGGCTAACAGGG
This sequence comes from Bacillus sp. AFS037270, assembly GCF_002585305.1. The sequence continues at coordinate 57,389 of NZ_NUNF01000019.1, forward strand.
TAACTACTGGATTAAGCATTGGTATTTAATATGGATTAGTTACAGTCAGGCAATAGCAGTTAAGCTATTGTCTTTTTTATTAGTTTGTATATGTGCAGCTAAGCTGTTAGAAAGACTGTGAGAGGCTTATACCCAGTACATGGGGGGAGCATACCCTGCTGAGGCTGGAACAAGCTACAAAAACAAATCCATTCCTGTTTTCAGGAATCAGGCAGGTAGCTCTAGCTGTATCCATCCTGTAACCATGCAGTACAATTTAGGGGGGGTACTCTTGGAAAAGGGGGTACTTTTAAAATGACTATTTATAAAAAAATTTTGCTGTGCCTAATTTGTAAATCCAGTAGGAGGCATAATTAAAATTAAGGATAATTTACCAATGGCTAATGTTTTATTTTCTGTTAGAATTTGCTCAAAGACAAGATGACTTCTTGGAGAAAGCAGGTATAACTATGTGGCTTGATGTTATTGAAATTGCTGTATTTATTCTTATTTTAGGATTACTGATACTTCCTTTTAAATTTTTTAAAATTAGTGATAAGAAGAAAAAAATTGTGTATTTATGCCTAGTTGTACTTTTAGGCTTTGTTTATTTCACAGACAAGAATGAAAATGTTAATCACAAATTACCTATTTTTATGGGATTGTATCTAGCTGCAATTGGATTAGTAAGGAAACAAAAAAAATAAAAGAATTTAAGCATAATAGTCATTTGCCAATATGGAGGTAAACTGTTTTATGAAACTAAAAGACATTATTGAGACAATCTTATTTAGGTTTGGAATAAATCCTAATAAGGGAGGTTGGACAACATATTATCCAGTGAAAATTATTCCTGAATATACAGTTGACTTGGAGAAAGGTCAAGTTACAGGAAAGATAATACATAATCAGAAGGAGTATATGACTGTTATTGTTGATGTTCCTAATAATAAAACAAAGGTAATAAGAAAACTAAGAGGGCTTGCTAAAATAATTAAGCCTCATAAAAAGCATCATTATATTAACATTATTAAAGATGAGGCTGAATATTTTATTGAAAATCAAATAACTGATCCAAAAAGTCAATTTATTATCCCATTGGACTGATTTTACTGAAATTCTTGCTGTTATATTCTTATAACTTCCTAAGGTCAGTTAAATAAGTTAAACATGAAAAAGGAGCTTTTCAGCCCCCATCACTCTTTATTTTTTGTTGTCTCTCCAATCCAAAGTAGTCAATAACTTATCTTTAGACAACTGGATTACTTTCTTCTCATTTAGAATATCTTGAGTTTCCTTGTTGTAGATATTAATGACATCAATAGCAATAAATACTTGTTTTGACATTGAGTTATAGAATTTGATTATTTCCTCTATTGCCTCTTTCTCAATGTTTTTAAATAAGAAAGAGTCATGTATTATAAATGGGATATTAGTCAGAGTAGAAATAGCTAAATCAAAAATGATTAGATTTGTATAGGCTTTTCCAGTCCCTGTATTCTCAAAAAAGTTATACTCATAATTACTGTAGGTTAAATCTAATTCAGGTGCAGTTCTTTTATCCTCATGAATAAGATCATTTATCTCTTTTAACTTATCATTTATTTTCTTTCTTATGTCTTTAACTATTTCTTCCTTTATTCCAGCAAGTTCTGCTGTTTTAGATGTAATATCTGATTTTAAAACTAGCAATTTTGTATAATACTCATTTTCCAATTGTAAATTCTTTAACCTAGAAGAAAATTCAATTAGATTATCTATAAATAAATTAAGCTCCTCATTAGGATTGAGTAGTTGCTCTAATTTTTGGTTTATTAAATTGATTTCATTATCTAAGTTTTGAATTTTATCCACTAATTCTTTTCTTGCATTTTTCAATTCATCACTAAGAATTGAGCTAATCCCTTTATGAAACAACTCTATATTTCTAAGTTTTTCAAGATTAACATTTGGGAAAAATTCTAAAAGACTTTCAAATCCAGCATCAGCAGGTTTATTTACTGTCCTTATCCTATTTAACCTAGATTGGTAATATTCTTTCTCCTCTAATAGCTCTTTTTTCTTTTTTCTATGCTGAATTAATTCATCAGATACTATATCTTTAATATTGATTGAGGGACTATATGCACTTTTCCCTAACTTTTCAATTTCAGTATTTAGGTTCTGAATTTCTTTTACATTCTTCTCATATTTACTTTTATTGATTTTTGGGATTAATTTCAGCTTTCCACCTTTATTTAAAACTTTCTTTGAGTCATCTAATTTCTTAAGGTCTTTATCTTGTTGTGCTATTGTCTCAAATTTATTAAAAAGTTTTATTAAATTGGCTACAGTGACACTATTTTTTTCAGAAGGATGATTATGGAGAGGCTTTTTAACATTGTAATTGTTTTTACCCCAAACTCTAGAGAAAGTGCTGACTGCAGCTCTAAAATTTAATTGTGGGTAATTTAGCTCATAGTGATTTTTTAACCCCTCTGTGAAATCACTAAGAGTTAAAGCATCTAGCTTTTCCAAATTATTGTTACTTCTATAAACAAGACTTGGCTCTTCTGTACCTCTAATAAAATGATAATTATAATCTTTAAACTCAAAAGTGAACCAAAAATCATGATTGCCTAATTTTGTAACAACATCACTATTATGTGTAAGGTATGTATTTCCACCAAAAATAAAATCTATAATCATAAGTAAGGTTGATTTACCAATTGAGTTTGAACCATTATTATCACCTAAAACAACATTCAATCCTTCATGAAATTTTATGCTTTCCTCTTGAAATATTACACTCCTAATCTCTGTTAACATATGTGACTACTCCTTTATCAAAATCCACTTTAATTGTATCCAATAGGAATAATACATCCAGTGAGTAAATAAATTCATCTATTTCTCCAAAGTGATCTTGTGTACTAAAATATAGCTCCTTTAAAGGCATTTCTTCTTTTATTATGTAATCAAGTATAATGGTCATTTTTCCAATTATAGACTCACTAAAGCTAATAACCTTATTTGGTACTAACATTAAAACACCTCACAATTCTGAATAAAAAAGGAAATTATTATGCTACATGCTCCTAAGGAGCTATTTTCAGTTTTCTTGGATAACCATTCTGTAAGTTGTGCATATATAACTTCTTGAGAAGATTCTTTTCTACTTAAACTGTCATGAAAAGATTTAACTTGTGAGGAAATTGCATTAAATGATTTTGGGTACTGGCTATCTAGTTGGGCAAATTGCTCCTTGATATATAAGTAGTATTCAATTATTTCATTTCTAATCCTACTTTTAGTTATTCTTGATAAAGTCTCATCTGCTTTTTCATCTAGTTTTAAGGCTGACATGTTTAGAGTTTTAATAGCACCCTCATTAAATTCTTCTACTAACTTAGCTATAACCTCTTTTATCTCAGTTTCAATTTGGTAATCTATGTATTTTGCTCTTGTCTGATTTTTAATCAATATATTTTTCTTAATACTAAATAACTTTCTATACTCCTCAACAGTTCTAGGATTATCAAATTTTGTATGGCAATCTACACATAAGGCAATATAATTCTGCAAATTATTAACATCCTCATGCAATCTCTCTTCATCCTTTAATAACTCTTTTTCTTCTTCTGTTGGATTTAAAGGATAAATATGAGCACCCTCATATAGCTTTTCATTCTTACCATTTTTTTCATACATAAGAGGCTTAGAACATAATGGACACATATTTTCAACTTCAGCTAGAAGAATAGCATTTTGATTAGGAGTTAGTTTTTTTCTTTTAGGCTCTTCATTTTCAGTTGAATTTTTCTTTTTAGGTTTCATTTATATTTACACCACCTTTGAAACTACAAACTTATATATGATTCGACAAAATAGGTATAAATCCTCTTTTCTACATAAATTTTCCTAAACTATAAAAAAAGAGAGCATCAGCTCTCCTCTCCCTTGTAAACTATTCTTATTTCAAAAGACTTAGGCTTACCATCTCTATCTGACTGCTCTTTCCAGTAGTAGACCTTATCAATAACATCATGTAACAGCTTGTTAGCCTTAGTAGGGTTAGCATCAGTATCCATAGACAATAACATTTCTATCTTAGCCTTAGCTTTCTTATGTTTGTCTACCACAGACTTAGCATCAGCTCCCTCTAATCCCTGTAGCTCCTTATTTATCTGTAGTTGTTGCTCTTTAATGTTCTTAATCTCCTCTGATGCCTCTTCAGCCTCATAAATACCTGCCTTAAAGCCATCTTGCACTCTTTTCTTTTGCTCCTCTAGCTTGTTATATTGGAGGGTTAGCTCCTGTTGTTTCTTAGCTACTGAGCTTAAAAAAGATGTATCTCCTGCTATAATAGCCTCTATCTTTTCATCTAGGTCTGTTAGATGCCCTTTGAGCTTAGAAAAGATAACCTCCTCAACTCTAGATGCCTTTGTAGCATTGTTTTTACATCTCTCTCCTGTAAACTCCTGCTTCGCTCTCTGAGACATAGAGGAGTAACAGTTAAGGAGGTATAGCTCTCTCTGAGACTTATCTAGAGTCTTTCTAGATGACCTGCTTACATATTTATTGCAAAAGGATAATGTTTGCCCACAGCTTGGGCATACAAGCAATTTAGATAATGTATATATTCCTCTTTGAGACTTCTGAGGTACTGCCCTTTTCTTAGCTCTAATCTCCTGAGCCTTATTGTAAGTATCTGCATCTACTAGAGCAGGATGAGCCTCCTCTACAGTTATTGCATCCTCTCCCTGTAGCTCATAATGTACAATCCCTCTGTAAGCTACATTAGACAATATGAGGGAGGTAGCTCTAGGAGTAAAGTTTTTGCCTGACCTTGTTTTAATGCCTCTCAAAGTTAACTGCTCACATATCTCAGCCTGATTTAATCCCTGATTAACATACATATCAAATATATCCTCTACAATCTTAGCCTCAGTAGGATGAGGGAGGAGATGCTTTGCCTCATCTTTTGTATAGCCATAAGGAGCAATCCCAAAATAAACTCCCTTTTGAATAGCCTGTATTCTACCTCTCCTTAGCTTTCTCTTAGTCATTCTCATGAAATGGTTATCCATCTCTGACTGAATACCTGTTACAAAGACATCCTCATCATTCATAAAGTTATAGGTCTTGTTTAAAGTGTAAAACTGTAGAGCCTCAGCTTTCATAAACCTTACAAAGAGCCCAAAATCAGTTCTATCTCTTGTTATCCTATCTTGGTCTGTACAAAGCACTCCATCATAAATATTTCTTTTTAGATCCATGAGCATCCTCTGAAACTCAGGTCTATTCCAATCCTCTGAGCTACCTTCCTCAGCAAACACCTCATACTCCATGTTATTCTTGTCTGCATAGTCAGTAAGTAGCTCAAGCTGCCTGTCAATCTCAATAGCATCAGCATCTTTTAGCCTTGACTTTCTGACATAAATAGCTACTAGCTTTTTTTGACCTGTTGCCATCTCCTTAACTCCTTCCCTGATATTTGTCTAAAGCCTATTATATCAGGTATTTAGATGGTTGCAATATTTATAACATAGGATACATAGGATGGACCTCATGCCGTTGACATAACATCTCTTCAACAATTTGCCGGTGAATTTTCTCTAAGTGCGGAAGAGTCCGCTTGTTTAACATGGTTTCTGCTGATACCATGATTCCCGCTTTCACAAGTTCACGGCTGTTTTCTATCATTCTCGTAAAATAGGCTTCTCGTTGTTTGAAATCGGGCTTTCTCTCCATCCTTGCAAAACCGCCCTGAGCAAAATCATCCACTGTGCCCCAGTTATGCGAAATATGTAAAACATCTAAATAAGGGACAATGAGCTCATAACGTCCTAAATCAAGGGTTAAGTTGGAATTAATTTGTGTTCGGACACCACGCTCATGAGCGTACTTTAATACTGGTACAACATAATTTTTTACCGAGGATAAGGAGAGCATCGGTTCCCCGCCAGTAATACTTAATGAACGCAATGACGGAATTTCATCCAATCTTTTTAATAACAGATCAAGCGGCAGTGCGTCTGGGTCTTTTGACTGTAATGTATAGCCAACTGCACAGTGTTCACAGCGCATATTACATAGGGTTGTCGTGGTGAATTCAATATTCGAAAGCAGCGGCTTCCCATACTCCTCAATGTCTAAATAAGCTTCCCATGGATCATATTTTGGGGTGATTTGTTTTCTAGTCAACATTTGAACTCCTTAAAAATCAGTCTTCAAAACCTTTTTATTATAGCTGATTTCTAGAATAATGGGGTGTTTTAAGTGTTAACAAATTTTATGTTGCAGCAAATGTGTCTATTCAAGGAAAATTCGCCAAAAATATACATATCCTGACTCCTTTCGTTTACAATATACAGATAATATTAAACGTTAGAATGGTGGTAATTTACATGGAAATGCAGCCTTTAAGTGAAGCGGAAAAGCTCGCTTTAAAAAAGATTAAAATATTCCGCCAAAGCATCCTTCGCTACCTATTACGGGCAATGCTTGCGAGTATGTTTATCGGCTTTGGCGTTATTGTTGCCTTTAAGACAGGAAACTTTTTCTATCTAAAAGATTCCCCGTTTGCCTATCCTATGGCAGCTCTTACCTTTGGAGCAGCTATTATTTTAATAGCATATGGAGGCGGTGATTTATTTACGGGTAATACATTTTATTACACCTATGCAGCACTTCGTAAGAAAATGGCTTGGGTGGATGTCATCAAACTATGGATTTGTAGTTACTTTGGTAATATCTTGGGAGCTGCGGTATTTGCCTTTATTATTTTTACTACCGGACTTTATGCAGATTCATCTGTGAACGGCTTTTTACTTCATGTCGTGGAAGTAAAAATGCAAGTTCCGACAACTCAATTATTTTTTAGAGCGATTCTTTGTAACTGGCTCGTATGTATGGCCTTTTTCCTTCCAATGGGATTAAAAGGAGATGGTCCAAAAATGTTTGCAATGATGTTGTTTGTATTCTGTTTCTTTATTTCTGGATATGAGCACAGTATTGCTAATATGTGTACGTTCGCTATTGCTTTGGTATTAAATCATCCAGGCACAATTTCTTGGGCAGGGGTTGTACATAATTTAGTTCCGGTCACGATTGGTAATTTAATTGGCGGTGCTGTGTTTATGGCGATGATGTACTATTATGCAAATAAGCCATTTTTAGCTGAGTATGATAAGGAGCAGGGGCATTAATTAAGTCATGGTCCCTGTTCTACCTTTCGACAAATTTCCAAGGAAATATTCACAAGATCAGAGAGATTACGACAATTAGAAAAGCGGAAGCGCCTTGACCAGGCCCTGGAGCTGGACCATTCTCAAAGCGAAATTTATATAACTATTTAGAAAGGGCTGGAAATTTTCCAGCCTTATCTTACTTACTTAAAAAATAAAGATATGCCTTGATCATAAAGTAGCTGACTTCTTCAGGCAGTAGTTCCTTAATCGGTTTTAAGCGGCTCCTTCCTGCTTCTGCTACCGCCTGCTCTAGTAATGGCAGATACTCCTCGGGAATGAGAGCGGTAAAGTTAACCTCCATCCCCTGCTGTGCGCATTGGATGATATGTTCCTCAACCGTTTTGAGAGATAAATCCCGCTTTTCAGCAATTTCATTGAGAGAGAGATTCTCTTTATACAAGGTATATGTTTCTAAATGTGAGTCACGAACGACCTTTTTGGTCGTTTTTTTCGGTGCATTGGATGCTGGTACTTCTTCACTTTGATATTCTGGATTCTCCTCAAGAAACACACGAATAGCTTGAATAAACTCCAGTCCATATTTTTGCAGCTTGTGTTCTCCAACTCCGCTTACCTGTAAAAATTCCTCACTAGTTTTCGGCTGTTTGGCACACATATCTTTAAGTGCAGCATCCGAGAAAATTACAAATGGCGGGACATTTTCCGATTCGGCAATTTGTTTACGTACTTCTCTCAAGCTTTCGAATAATGGATCATTTTTCGACACTTGTTTAACCTGTACCGCTTCTCTTCGATACACATGCTGCTTGCCCAGGAGGACCTCCTTGCCTTTTGGCGCGACAAAGATGGTTGGAAATTGCCCTTGTTCAATCGCAATTAATTCTTGTGAGATTAGGAATTCAATAAATTCGCCTACTTCTTTTGCACCCTGATTCTTCATGATTCCATAAGTGGTCAGCTTATCAAAGCCCATCTCTGAGACTTTTTTGTTTTTTGATCCCGTTAGCACTTGGGCAGTTAGATTTTTCCCAAAGCGCTGGCCCATTCGAATCACACAAGACATCACCATCTGTGCCTCTTTCGTTACATCCACCTTGCTTCTTGAATCTAAGCAGTTTCCACATCTCCCACAGCTTTCTGTTTCTGTTTCACCAAAATATCTTAAAATAAATTCCTGAAGACAGTTTTCCGTGTGGCAGTAATCCGCCATTTGCTGCAGCTTTTCTAACTCTTGCGTTATCCTGCCGCGATCACTCGATTGATCGATAAGAAAACGCTGAACTTGGACATCCTGAGGAGAATAAAGCAAAATACATTCACTATCTAACCCATCCCGGCCTGCACGTCCTGCTTCCTGATAATAGCTCTCCATATTTTTGGGCATCTGAAAATGAACGACATAGCGGATATTGGATTTATCAATACCCATTCCAAATGCAGAGGTGGCAACCATCACAGAAGCTTTATCCTCTAAAAATCGTTCCTGTTCTCGAGCACGGTCTGCATCCCCCATCCCGGCATGATAGCGGGCAGCATTGATTTGTTCCTTACGCAGTCTTTCATATAGCTGATCAACATTTTTCCTTGTAGCCGCATAAATAATTCCGGCTTCTTGTTGATTCTTTTTTAGATAATCAAGGAGAAACTTAAGACGGTCCTGCCCCTTAATAACAGAAAAAGATAAGTTTACCCGTTCAAATCCGGTGATAATTGTATTCGCTTGATCAATTTCGAGAGAATAACAAATATCTTCCCGAACCCTTGGTGTCGCGGTTGCTGTAAGGGCGAGTACTACCGGTTTTTGTGGCAGATTATTAACCATCTGCTGGATATGACGGTAGCTTGGGCGGAAGTCGTGTCCCCATTGAGAGATACAGTGGGCTTCATCCACTGCAACTAATGGTATGTCCATCTGCCTTAAGTCCTCAATAAAATCATAGGACTCTAATCTTTCCGGCGCTATGTACAATAGCTTGTATTTCCCTGCTTTCGCTTCGTTTATTCTCCTATTAGCTTCTGAAAAATTTAACGAGCTATTAATAAATGTGGCAGGGATTCCTGCTTGGATGAGGGTATCGACTTGATCCTTCATTAAGGAAATCAATGGGGAAATAACGATTGTGGTACCTGAAAGGACGAGGGCTGGAATTTGATAGCAAATCGATTTACCGCCGCCTGTCGGCATGACACAAATGGTATTCTGACCTGTTAGTACCGACCGGATTGCCTGCTCCTGCCCGTTTCGGAAGGAACTGTAACCGAAGTGTGTTTTTAGTAGGGAAAGTGCTTGTTCAAACAAAATGGTATCTCCTTTCAATTTTAGGAACTGTCTATATTATACTGCTTTCGGAGCGGCTACTGTTCTATTAATAAAAAAAACTGAGAGAGAAAATTCTTATGCCTAGAGTACTTTCCGCTTATCCGAGAGCAACCTTTTTTAATCCGAGAGTATTCTTAACCATAAAAAGAAAGACTATCGCTCCCTCCGATAGCCTTTCTCTTGTTTATATGAAGATACTATTTAAAACTTCTGCTTTATGCTCACCTTTTTTAGGAGGAGGAGCAATCACCGGGAGCTCTAAATCGCTGTGCATTTTAACCTGATAATCTCCCCAGGACGATGCAAAAATAAGTTCTTTTTCTTTAAAATACGGATTTTTGCTCAGTTCCCCCACCTCGAGAACTGGTGCCATACAACAATCTACGGCCTGAGCAAATTCACTCCATTCGAAAAAGGTCTTAGTTTTAAAAAGGTTGATGAGCTCTTGGTAGACTGGGTTAGATGCTTCTGTTCTGGAAAAATGAGCTCCTATCCAATCCTCGCGTCCATGGGCCTGGCAAAAACTCTTCCAAAATTTTGGCTCTAAGGCCCCTAAGCTCATGTAACGCTGATCCTTCGTTTCGTAAATCGCATACGAAATAATACTGCCGTTCAAAACGTTTATACCGCTTCCTTCACCTGTTTCTTTTTCTACCAAGACATGATTTCCCAAAAGTGATACCAGTTGATCAGTAATGGAAATAGAATGATAGCTTCCCTTTCCTGTCAACAGTCTTGAAACAAGCCCTGCTAAAATCCGCTCATTGGCGGCAAACCCGCCCAAATAATCGGCAAGAGTGATCGAGGGATGGATGGGTCTTCCCTGTTGATCTTTAAGCTGGGCAAGGACCCCACTTAGAGCCATATAATTAATGTCATGATTTCCTAGTTTACTTAACGGGCCATTTTGACCGTAACCAGAAATAGAACAGTAAATGATATCAGGCTTCACCTGTTGAACCGCGGTATATCCCAGACCTAGTTTTTCCATTACCCCGGGCCTGAAGCTTTCAATCACAACATCAGCATGGGCAATCAACCTTAGCGCAGTCTCCAGGCCAGCTTTTTCCTTCAGATTTAGTGCAATACTCTTCTTTTGTCTGTTATTCGCTAGAAAAACAAGGCCAGTATTATCCTTTAATACGCCTGTGTTCCGGGCTGGATCTCCTTCCGGTGACTCTACTTTGATAATTTCTGCCCCTAATTCCGCAAGTCTAAGAGTTGCGAATGGTCCCGGAAGATAGTTGGTAAAATCAATCACCTTTATTCCTTTTAACATAGACAAAACCCTTTCTATTTGCTGGAGTCTGGGGAAAGAAGTTCCTCTAATTGTTTTCGCAAAACGAATTTTTGAATTTTTCCGCTCGCATTCCGCGGGAGTGACTCACAGAAAACATATTTACGCGGGCGTTTATAATTGGCCAGCTGATCGCTGTTTTTACAATACTCATCCAGCTCTTGCTCCGTAATAACCGGATTCTTTTTTACAATAAAAGCGGTAACCGTTTCTCCCCAGCGGTCATCCGGCTGACCAACAACTGCCACGTCAAGGACACTAGGATGAGCATGTAAAAGGTCTTCTACTTCCCTTGGATATATATTTTCTCCACCGCTAATAATCATATCATCGACACGGTCATTGACATAAAGGAATCCTTCTTCATCCATGTAGCCGATATCGCCGGAGTGGTACCACCCTTTATACATAGCCTTTTCAGTCGCATCTTCACGGTTGAAATATCCAAGCATCATACATGGTCCCTGTACAATAATCTCACCCGTTTCTCCCACTGGAACGATATCATCCGGATCTGAGGGGCCATCCTCCCTCGTGCGGACAATTCGAATATCATGACTGAGAGCTGCTTGCCCGGCAGATCCTGCTTTCCGAAGCTGATCATTCTCTGATAAAAAGGTAATGGCAGGTCCCATTTCCGTCATCCCGTAAGCCTGGATTAGAGAGATACCTAGGCGGTCATGCAGCGCGTGAACAAGGGATGGAGCCATGGGTGCCGCACCATAAAGACCGAGTTTCAGACTGGAGAGTTCATATTGAGCTAAATCCTCTTGAAGAAGCATATTCCACATTGTTGGAGCAGCAAATAATTTCGTGATTTTTTCTTGTTCAACTAATTTTAGGATCATCTTAGGATTAAATTGATGCAAAATGACATTACTCGCCCCGACATGGACCCTCGGGATAAAGGCACAATGGAGTTCAGCACAATGAAACATCGGTGCTGTTACCAGACCGACATCGTTTACTTCAAGCTTTTCTGCGGCGATACACAATACACTTTGGTCCACCATATTGCGGTGTGTATGCATCACACCTTTTGGTCTTCCGGTTGTTCCGCTTGTATAGATAAACGCATAGATATCAGATTCTTTTACCTCTATTTTTTTGTCCTCAGTAGAAGCTTCTGCCAGTTTTTCTTGATACGATGCGGCATAGTCAGGCTTATTTTCATCGATAAACCAAAAGGCAGTTTTATCAAATCGGGCTGCGATGGCCTCAATTACAGGCTCCAGTGCCCTTTCAAAAAGTACGATTTTCGGGGTAGCATCTGAGAGAATAAAGGCAACCTCCTCCTGCATTAAACGGAAATTAATTGGATTAAATACCGCTCCGATTTTGGCGCAGGCAAACAGGGCTGTACCTAATTCTTCGGTATTAAACATGAAGGTTGATACGCGGTCTCCTTTTTTCACCCCTTCTTTGAGTAGCGCATTGGCTAGCCGGTTTACTTGTTCGCTCCACTCCTGATAGGTGTAACGGACATTTTTTCTGACATCGTAAATGGCCGGTTTGTTCGGGAACTTTTTCACTGTTAAATCAAAGATTTTACCAATCGTCGTACTCATTAGGCCGCCTCCAATTTTTTAAACTTAAGGGCAGTAGGGACTGCCTTTATTTATTCATTAGGATTAGGATGATATTTGGTTATCAGCGATTTTTTCAGTTTATCAGCGAATCGTTTTTTAACGTTGCAACCGTTCAATAATAGTCGCATTCGCCATTCCATGACCTTCACACATGGTTTGCAAACCATATCGCCCACCTGTCCGTTCAAGCTCATGCATCATCGTAACCATTAAACGTGCACCACTGCCGCCTAATGGATGGCCTAAGGCAATCGCACCTCCGTTCGGATTCAGCTTCCTAGGGTCGGCACCAGTCTCCTTCAACCATGCCAGCGTAACAGGCGCAAAGGCTTCATTGACTTCAAATACATCCAGATCACCAATCGAAAGGCCTGATCTTACAAGCGCCTTTTGTGTCGCCGGGATCGGTCCTGTCAGCATTAAGGTTGGGTCTGATCCAACGACCACACGTGTGTGGACTCGAAAACGAGGTTTCAAACCGAGTACTTCTGCTTTTTCCCGTGACATCAGTAATAAGGCGGCAGCACCGTCACTAATTTGGCTGGAATTCCCGGCATGAATGACCCCATCTTCTTTAAACGCTGGACGGAGACCGGCTAATGCTTCAAGAGAAGTTCCTTTTCTTGGACCAGAATCATCCTTAATAACAGCCTTTGTTCCGTCAGGAAGGGTCACTTCAATTGGAAAAATCTCTCTCGAAAAATATCCTTCTTCTTGCGCCTTTAGGGCCTTCTGGTGGCTCTCTAGTGCGAATTGGTCAAGTTCAGCACGGGTAAACCCATATTTTTCAGCAATCCTCTCGGCCGATAGACCTTGGTGAATCATTTCATACTTTGACCTTAACGTCGGGCTAAATGGCTCTTCTGCCCCCTTGTAATTGGATCCCATTGGAACACGGGACATGCTTTCAACACCGCCAGCGATGACCACATCCATGTCGCCGGAGAGGATCGCTTGTGCCGCAAAGTGAACGGCTTGCTGGCTAGAGCCGCATTGACGGTCAATTGTTGTTCCAGGAACTTCGATAGGGAACCCAGCAATTAATGCAGCAACCCGGGCAATATCACCAGCCTGCTCTCCCGATTGAGTCACGCATCCTAAAATAACATCATCAATGATTGCTGGATTGATTCCGGCCCTGTTAACGAGCTCTTTTAGGGTTAAACCTGCCAGGTCATCGGGCCTGATATCCTTTAATACCCCATTTTTTCTTCCTACCGGTGTACGAACGCCTTCTACAATAACAACTTCACGCATGATTATTTCCCCCTATAATCCTAGATCTTTTGCAATAATCGTTTTCATGATTTCGTTTGTTCCGGCGTAAATACTTGAAACCTGGATATCTCGGAAACGCCTCGCAATCTCGTATTCTTCCATATAGCCATAACCGCCGTGGAGCTGCATGCATTCGGAAGCGACACGTTTAGCTATATCCGTCAGTTTCCATTTGGCCATCGACACCTTCGCTACCACATTCTCCCCTTCAATGTGTTCTGCAATTAACTGATCTAAAAAGGCTCTGCCCATTTCAATTTCTGTTGCCATTTCGACAATCTTAAACTGGGTATTTTGAAATTGGCTAACTGGCTTTCCAAAAGCTTCCCTGCTTTTTACATAGTCAATCGTCGTCTTGAGCATAACTTCTGAGGCCGTTTGCGCCCCAATCGCGACAAGAAGGCGTTCCTGTTGAAGTTTTTCCATTAAATAGAGAAAGCCTTTGCCCTCCTCTCCCAACAGGTTGTTCTTTGGGACACGGCAGTCTTCAAAAATTAATTCAGCTGTATCCTGTGAATGCAGACCGACTTTGTTCAGTTTTCCTCCTCGAGAAAACCCCTGTGTATCCCGCTCAATCACGAGGAGACTCACTCCTTTATGTTTGGGAACTGCTTGGGTGTCTGTTTTAACCGCAACAACAATCAAATCAGATTGGATTCCGTTCGTGATAAAGGTCTTTTGACCATTGACGATATAATAGTCACCGTCCAGTTTGGCTGTAGTTTTTATGTTGGCTAAATCTGAGCCAGTTCCGGGTTCGGTCATAGCGATTGCTGTAATAATATCGCCTGTTACACACTTCGGCAGCCAGCGCTGCTTTTGTTCGTCCGTTCCGTAAGAGGTGATATAAGGAATGACAATATCATTATGGAGCCCGATGCCAACTAAGCCTGATCCTACTCGTTCAAGCTCCTCATTGATGACTACGGCAAATCCCCAGTCGACTTCGCTGCCGCCATACTTTTCGTCGATATCCGGACACAGAAAGCCTTGCTTCCCCATCTTTTTCCAGAACGACCGAGGAATCATACGATTTTCTTCCCACTGTTCATAGAAGGGATATGCTTCTTTTTCTAAAAACTTTCTTAATGACTGGCGAAAAATTTCATGATCTTCGTTTAAGTATGGATGTTTCATTCTAGTAACCTCCCTCTCAGGATTTGTAAACGCTTACTTTTTTGATGTGATTTTTAGATTACGATGATTTTGAATGGAGTCTACAAATTCCTACGGTTATTCTACAAATCTAAGCTTTTTTCTACAAAAGTAAAGGGTAATTCTACGAAGAAAACAATAATTCAACAAAAACAAAGAACAATTCTACAATTATTGGTAAAAAACTCCCAAACCTTATCCTGATATTGGATCATGGCTTCACTCACATATCTCTATTGTACCAAAAAAGCAGGATGATTTAGAATATTTTTACATTTGGTTAGCAACTTTTTCTTACTTCAATCGTAAATATTTTGAGATATCTAAATTTGGAGTTGATTGTAATGAGTGAAAAAGGATGTATTAAATGCGGAAGCAGGGATACTGGCACGAAAGATGTAGCAATGACAGGAACAGGACTATCAAAAATGTTTGACCTTCAGCACAACACATTCACAGTTGTTTTTTGTAAGAACTGCGGATATTCAGAGTTTTATAATAAAAAAACATCGACCGCTTCGAACATTCTTGATTTGTTCTTTGGAGGATGATTTTTTTAAGTAAGGGATTCTCCTAATGGGGAATCCCTCCAATTTTATAAGTTTAATTTTTTGGCATCCTAGCCATATCCATATACAGGACATTCCACCTATGACCGTCGAGATCAGTAAAGCCGCATCCATACATCCAGCCCTGTATCTCAGAAGGTTCACCATATAATGTACCTCCCGCATTTACCGCTAATTCGGCTATTCTTTCTACTTCTTCTCGACTCTCCGCATCAAAAGAAAGCAATACTTCAGAAGCCAGCTTCGTATCAGCAATTTCATGCCTTATAAAATGTTTGAAGGTTGCCTCTGGAAAAAGCATAATCGAAGTATCGGTATTGCCAATCACTAGTTGTGCTTGGTCGATTTGGTCAGCTCGAGTGTGTACTGAAAATCCAAGTTTACTATAAAATTCTTTTGATTGATTTATATTCTTTACCGGGAGGTTAATCCAAAACTGTTTTATCATTAGTTCCTCTCCTTTTCTTGTAAACGATTTACCTCCATTATGACACGAATGAAATAGAATTCATAACTAAAAAGGGATGACTGTTCGTCGTCCCTTCCATCATATTACTTAGGCTGCATCCTGATTGCTCCATCGAGCCTGATGGTTTCCCCATTTAGCATAGAGTTTTCGATTATGCTTTGAACGAGCTGTGCGTATTCGCTCGGATAGCCTAGCCGTGGAGGAAACGGCACCATTTTCCCTAATGAAATCCTTGTATCTTCCGAGAGAGTATCAAACATTGGTGTGTGGAACAATCCCGGTGCAATCGTCATTACGCGAATCCCGTAACGGGCTAACTCTCTGGCAATCGGCAGGGTCATGCCGACAATCCCTCCTTTAGAGGCACTATAGGCAGCCTGGCCGATTTGTCCGTCAAAGGCGGCCACAGAAGCCGTGTTGATAATAACGCCGCGCTCGTTTTGTTCATTCACTTTATTTCCTGCCATTTTCTCAGCTGCCAAACGGATTACATTAAAGGTTCCGATTAAATTGACTTGGATCACCTTAGAAAAGAGCGCAAGATTATGTACTTCCTTCTTGCCTAGTACTTTATTAGCAATCCCAATCCCCGCACAGTTTACTACCGTGTTTATTTCACCTAAGAAATCGGCAGCTTGATTAACAGTCTCTTGGATATCCTCTTCTTTGGTCACATCTGCTTTTAAAAATAAAGCTGCTTCACCTAATTCACTCTGAAGACGCACACCATTATCCTCTGATTGATCGAGAATTACAGCTTTTCCACCCATTCTAATGATATGGCGAACGGTCGCCTCTCCAAGACCCGAGGCTCCCCCTGTTACAATGGCCCTGCATGTTTGTATTTGCATATATTCATCCTCCTCATATTCATTTTCATATTCATAGTTTGCAAGTTTTATGCTAGATGAGGTTTTTGCACGGGCTACATGAGAGTGCAATACTGTTCAATTTTTTTTGGATTGTTCTTGCAGACAAAAAGCTGTAACCGCAAGCTATTCTTGTCCTCATGGATCTTTCATACGGACATAAACCTGTTGATACAAGCTATTCTTGTCCTCATGAACAAAAATTCCGCCGTAGCAATTTGGAGAGCGGACAAACAAAAGTATCTAAATTTGAACACCACCCAGTTCAAAGAAACTATTAATATTTAATTATATATACGATATGATTAGTCTATATCAACATAAAGGTGGGAGTTAAATGAGCAACCGGAAAATAGTCATTACACAAAACTTAAAACAGGAATACATAGAAAAAATTAAAGACATCGTCCCTGATTGGGATGTAATCGTTAGCAAAGAGCCAGCGGTTTGGAAGGAACATGCGCAGGATGCAGAAATCATTGCCGGCTGGAGAAAAGAATTAGCCGATTATTGCCTTGCCCCTGAGTCAAACCTGAAGTGGCTGCAAACCTGGAGTGCCGGCGTCGATTCTTTGCCCCTTGAGAGACTGCAATCAAAAAATATTAGAGTAACAAGTGCCAATGGTGTACATGCTTATCCGATCTCTGAAACAATTTTTGCCCTAATGCTTGGATTAACAAGAAAAATTCATACCTATGTAAAAAATCAACAAACGAAAACATGGGACCATGCTCACTTAAGCCTGGAAATCCATGAAAAAACGATTGGAGTAATTGGCGTTGGTGAAATTGGAAAAGAAACAGCTAAAATTGCTAAAGCATTTGGAATGACGGTACTTGGTGTCAGGCACTCAGGGAAACCATCTGACTATGTTAATGAAATGTATACACCAGATCAATTAGATCAGGTGCTGCCAAAATGTGATTACGTGGTCGTCACCCTGCCGCATACACCTGAAACCCATCACTTATTTGGAGTACAGCAATTTAATCAAATGAAACCGTCTGCCTTTTTTATCAATATTGGCCGTGGTGAAATCGTGGTTGAAGAGGATTTGATTGCCGCTTTACAAGAAGGCACGATTGCTGGTGCAGGTCTGGATGTTTTTGAAACAGAACCGCTAAGTTCAGAAAGTCCCTTATGGGAAATGGACAACGTCATTATTACCCCGCACACCTCCGGGGCAACCGAGCACTATAATAGACGGGTCGTTGAAAACATCCTAATTCCCAATTTAGAAACCTATCTATCTGGAAAGACACCAAGCATTAATCTAGTGAATTTTAGAAAAGGATATTAAAAAAAAGGCTCTTTTAAACCAACCTGTTTTCTGTTAGAAAAGCTAATAAATATCCTCAAGATTGTTAAGGACGGCAGAGGCATGATGCAAGTAATTTACTCTCTAACGAAGATTCAGAGAAAATTGCCAAGTGGTTATCTGAGAAAAAATAACATTCATAACAAAAAAACATTCCGGTTTCATCGACCGGAATGTTTTTTGTTATGAGTTTTTTGATTTACGGTCGTCAATAAGTTCTATTGGCAACCAGGTCGCTATCTACCCCCATAACGAACTTTCACCGTCTAGTTTATCGCAATGCACGGCGCATCAAAAAAAAAAGAAGATGCCCCTTGGACATCTTCCTGATTAATATACAGTTTGTATTCCTTTTCCAGCCACAGTCATCCATTCGAATTGTCGGAGTCTTACCCCGAAAAGTGTTAACGGATCACGGAACATTTCTGGATTAGTATTCATTTTGTTAAGCAGGTCCTGGTTTGACTCAATTCCTAACTTAGCTTCTTCAACAGCTGCTTCTAAATTCCTTAACGAACTCTTGAAAAATAAAGTTACATCCCGCTCTAGTGATTTTTCAAACAGCTCAAACGGTTGGAAAAATTGCTTACTAACTTCGTCAATTGTTTCAGCGTAGTCCTCATTTTCCACAAATGCTTTGTACTTGTTATAAAGCATTGCTTTGTTTTGCGAAATCGCCCCGAATAATCTCCCGGCACTCTTCAGTAAAAATTGCGACGGCGTTCGGCGGAGGAGGATATTGACGTTTTCAAGCTGGAACCGGCTTGTCATACGATCCGTATCGCGGAGCCAATCATCTAGCACCTTGAAATCACAAACAAGCGCGAGGTGCTCCTCCCCGTACATCTGGTTAAAGCCGTCCCCCATCTCATTTAAAAATTCCTGTGCCTGGTCAAACTCCTCTTTGCTATGGGAAATCCAATCCTGTAAGGAAGAATAGAATTTAGGCATAACCGTTTGTTCCAAGTATTCTTGTAATCTGCGATTCATTTCATCGTTCAATTCCAGATGAATATTACTAAAGTTGCTGTCCTCTTTAATAAGCGCAGAGCATTCTTTTAACATAGCTGGAACTGTCTTGGCAATATCCTGTTGAATTGATTCCCTGATTGTCCGGTAGGATTTCGTAATCGCTCTTGTTTTTTGTACTTCTGTATCCTTAACCTGATTTACAGCCCCATTTAATTTCGTGTACATTTCTTCATTCCAGCGGATTGATTCTACCAGTTGATCTTCCACATCAATCCGTTTTTGCAATAGGTTTGCAATAATGGTTCGGATAAAATATAACAGCTTAGCTAGTCGTCTATCCTCTAGGTTTCTAGTAGTTTTTATCGACTGAATAAACTCTTTTATATCCTTTAACTGCTGACCTCTCTCATATTGTGATGAAAAGGCAAAAACGGTTGCATCCGGCAATATGGAATGAATCAAGGACTCGGTTTCTTGATATATTCTAACCGCTTCCTGCTCACCCACAATCGTATCCATTTTGCTAAGCAGAAAATGAACCGGAATATCAGGTGCTAATTCCTGAATCTGCACCAATATTCCTCTTTCTTTGTCTCTAAACGGAGCGTTACCATCAAGCACAAACAAGACAGCGTCGGCAACTTGCAGGTTTTTCAATACTTCATAGCGGTCATTGTGGTTTCCCTTTAAACCTGGGGTATCTATAAAAGCCACTTTATTTTCCTGCAAAAATCCGTTTGGACTTCTAAATTCAATAATCGATTCTAAAGCATTACGTCGGCGGTCCATCCGCTCCTGAAATTCCGCAAAGCCATCTAATCTAGAAATCTCTCGATCCGTTATTTCAGTTATTTCCTCTTCTTTCCCGTCTTTAAACATGACAATAGAAGAAGTTGGGCTGTCCTGAAGGTCATCTCCAAGAACAGTATTAATAAAAGTGGATTTACCACTCCCCGTTAACCCGGTAATAAGCAAGTGCTGTCTATCAAAATCCACTAATTGATCGACAAGCCATTTAAACCGGTTATTCTCACCCATATCATGTGCTGCCGCCCAATCAATAATGGCGTCAAATAATGACAGGCTTTCCTCAAGTTCATCAATGTCCGTCTCTGTTATACTAATTAGCTTTTCCGCCTCGGAAACAATGGATAAACTGATAGTAGTAGGAAACAATTCGTTCCAAGAAAGCACAGCAGCAGATGATAACACGACATTTCTTTCATCCGCTAAGCGAAGCCAATTGGTTAACATGTCTGGGATAAATTCTTGCAGCATTTTTATAAAATATCTGCCTTCTATCAAGTTGAAATAAGAATTTTTATGAAGCCTTGACAGCTCATGCCAATTATCTTCTCTTTCTAGGTCAAGTTGTAATAATAGCTGGTTGATTTCTCTGATCCAAGTAAAATAAGATTCTTCGTGTTCGTAGCTTTTCCATAATGAAGATACGAGTTGTTCAAATTTTTCCTTATCAAGTTGAAACAAGCGAATTAAGGCTGGGGTAAAATAGCTGGGCGCATGGCCCTTTGTGACACCTTTGTCTAC
Source organism: Bacillus sp. AFS037270 (assembly GCF_002585305.1). The sequence continues at coordinate 77,945 of NZ_NUNF01000019.1, forward strand.
ATAGGTATTTAATACGTTAATCCAATTTAAATCCTCCGAGCGCATGGCTTCGGATACTGCCAAATCAACCGCATTATTCCAGTCCTGCTGTCCTTCAAAAAATGCCCTGGCGATTTCGGTAACGTTCGGGTACTCCGGATTAGACGCAATTGTCCTTTTTATTGTTGCAACCGCCGCGTCGTTCTTGCCGCGTTCGATATACAGAGAAAATAGCTGTAATGCGACTTCAGTGTTTAAGGTAGCATTATCTGATGAGATAGTAGTGTAAATATCCTCTGCAGTCGACAGCAAACCTAATTCATAATAGGCATCAGCTGTATTTTTCTTTGCCCATGGCTCAAGTTCTTCGGTAATGTTTTCCCATTTAAAAATAGCCGCTTCATAGTCTTTATGGTGAAAATACACTTCCCCTTGGGCAAAGCGTATTGATGATAGGTTTGGGAGATCCTTTGTTGCCTCCTCCTGAAACGCTTCGCCAAGAACGCGGATCGGGTGAATGTCTTCATGCTCATTAATGAACATTTTATAATACGTCTTTTGTTTTAGCTGCTCTTCTAACGTCATTTCTTTCCCTCCAATTGCAAACACTCTATGTCATTCATATGGAAAAGACTCATATTTATTCCATATACTATTCGACGTATGTATGGATTTTAAGTCCCAATTATATCGATTCTAACAAAGGAATTTTTTAAAATGATGTCAGTTGTATTTCATTTTGAAGACAAACGTGATTGGGTTGGCTCCTCTTCCGCTAACCCTGATTGAACGGATAGGTCTTCTTTAAAAAATTCATCCTGTTTTACCACTTTTTCAGAATTATCAATAAACAAAGTATATCACCTTTTTCTTTAGTTAAAAATAGAAATAGACTAGCTTCCTTTTTTTACGATTTTCAACGTATAATGCTAACAAATACTTAAAGGGGATATTTATTTGGAAAAGGGTCAAGCAAATTTTTTAATCGGACAAATTGAACGAGCTAATCCCATAACATTTGAGATTAAAAAGCTAGAAACTGAAGCCGGGATGCTGCCAAAGTTTCATCAATGGACAAATGGCAAGCAAATATTGGCCGCATATGAAGTGATCCGCCCAGAAATTGACAGCGGCTATTATTTTTTATTTATAGATTGGCATCGTAATGACAACTATTATTTAGTTATTTATGCACATGATAAATCCACTACCTGTGCTGAAATACGGCAAATACAAGAACTTGAGGAAGGGTCCCATCTGGTTTGGTCCTATAAACCTTTTAAACGAGACGGGAAAAACGACCAAAGAAAGGCATATTTTAAGCAAATGTTTGGGTCGACAACCGTTCATATTAAATTGCCATCCTCTTCAGCTGGGGTGGAAGATTTCATCAGACAACTTTTCAAACTATGCAAAAACAGGATTAAAGCGGATAAAATTACCGAAGTGTTTGATTTTGAGAATTGAATTGGGGTGTGGAAAATGGGAATTTATAAAAACTGTCAAAGCTGTGGGATGCCTTTAGCAAAAGATGAGTTAGGCGGCGGAACGGAGAAAAATGGAACCAAAAGCATTAAATATTGCAGCCACTGCTTTATGAATGGCGAATTTACTCTTCCTAATATAACGGTGGAAGAAATGAAACAACGAGTAAAAGAGAAGATAGTTGAATTTGGAATGCCCAAATTCATTGCTGGTATGTTTACAAGAAATATTCATAATCTTGAGAGATGGAAGAGATGATGAGAAGTCAACTTCTTTTTTATATCAAATAAATAAGGAGCCCTTAGTCGGCCCCCAATAAAAAAATTATAATACTTTACTCAAAAATGCCCTCGTCCGTTCCTCTTTTGGATTCTCGAACAACTCAGTTGGAACTTTTTCTTCTACTATTAAGCCGCCGTCCATAAAGATTACCCGGTCCCCTACTTCTTTCGCAAAGCCCATTTCATGAGTAACGACCACCATCGTCATGCCCTCTTTGGCAAGATCCTTCATTACCTCTAATACCTCGCCAACCATCTCTGGGTCAAGCGCAGAGGTTGGTTCATCAAACAGCATTATCTTCGGTTCCATCGCCAGCGCCCTAGCAATCGCTACCCGCTGCTTTTGTCCGCCAGATAAAGAATCAGGATAGGCATCTGCTTTATCCTCAAGACCGACCTTACGTAGCAGCTCCATCCCTTTAGCTCTCGCCTTATCCGCAGGTATATTTCTAACCTTCATCGGTGCAAGCATAATATTATCAATAACCTTCTTATGAGGGAAAAGATTAAATTGTTGAAACACCATTCCAACTTCGGTCCGAATTTTATTGATATCTGTTTTTTTATCGGTAATATCAACGCCCTCAATCAGGACCTGTCCACCCGTAATTGTTTCAAGCATGTTGATGCAGCGAAGAAACGTCGACTTTCCTGAACCGGAAGGACCAATCACAACCACTACCTCTTTTGGCTTAACCGTAACATTAATATCTTTGAGGACCTCATTCGTCCCGAACGACTTCTTTAAATTTTTCACCTGAATCATTCTGTCGCGAACCTCCTTTCAAGTTTTCCTAATAGGAAGTTTAAAGATAAGGTTAACACTAGATAAATCGCCGCTGATGAAAGATATGGCTCCCACGGACGCATATACTCCCCTTGCATAGCTTGTCCCCAGTACATCAACTCAGGGGCAGCAATCAATGCTGCCAATGACGAATCCTTTATCAAAACAATAAATTCATTCCCAAGCGGAGGAATCATCCGTTTAAAGGCTTGAGGTAAGATAACATAACGCATAGCTTGTCCATGTGTCATCCCGAGAGAACGAGCTGCCTCCATTTGCCCCTTATCAATAGATTGAATTCCGGCGCGGAAGATTTCTGCCACATATGCAGCCGAGTTTAAAGAAAGTGCTAGGATGGCTGCCACAATTGCATTTGTGGTACTGAGAAATGCGGGTACAACAGCAAAATGAATTAATAGAATTTGCACCATTAATGGTGTGCCTCGGAAAAAGTTAATGTACCATCTAAACGGCAAAGAATATAGCTTATTTTTCATCAATTTTCCTAATCCAATAAATAAACCAAGAATGGTACCAAATATAATACTAGCGATTGAAAAACCAATCGTTAACAATGTACCCTTTAAAAGTAAAGGTGCATAATCAACGATGATATCCCACCTAAAATCCATTATGATCCCCCCGCTTAGATTGTTCCTGTCCAGTTTGTTTATTAACCAAAAATTGCGTAACTGCCTATTAGATAGAAGTTACGCAATTTCAATAGAGTACTATTGTTGGTCCTTTAATGTTTGGGTATCTGGTTCAACCCCAAACCACTTTTTATAGATTTTTGCATATGTTCCATTGTCAATTACTGCCTTAACAGCCTTATCTAGTTCAGGCTTCAACTTACTGTCTTTCGGTAATAATAGACCATAAAATTCCTTTGAAAAAGCAGTATCGTCTTCAATGAATTCGAAATTATCTTTTGGATTATTTTTAACATATGTTTCAATAACTGTGTTATCCGCAACAACTGCGTCAGCTCCGCCATTTTTTAATTCAAGAATGGCTAGATTGTTATTTTTAAACTTCTTAATATTAGGGTTATTTTTCCCAAATAATTTTTCGACTACTTCCTGTCCAGTCGTTCCATTTTGAACGGCAATCTTTTTGCCCTCTAAATCCTTCGCACTCTTAATTGAACTTCCCTTTGGCACTAAGATTTCATTTTTGGATAGGAAATATGGAACAGTAAAGTCATAGCTCTGTTGACGTTCTGGAGTGATGGTAATCGCAGATACAGCGAAATCTGCTGTCTTCTTTTCGATCTCTACAAAGATTGGGTCCCAGCCAACATGTTCAATGTTTAAATTGAAACCTGCTTCCTTAGCAACAGCGTTAACAAAATCAACATCGAAACCAACGACTTTGCCTTTTTCCTGGTATTCAAATGGTGCATAGGCAGCATCGGTTACAACTCTAAGTGTTTTCTTCTCGCTGCTCCCTGTTTTACTTGTTCCACAAGCTGATAGCAGCAGGAGTAATCCAACCACCATGAGGGTTGAAACTAACTTAATTTTTTTCATGTTTGAACCTCCTAATTATTTTTATATAATATTAAATTTACAAGATTAATAATATTAAGACTATAAGTGATTATAACTTGTTTTGTTTTTTTATTCAATATTTTATTTTCTTACTATATTAATACGTTAATAAACTAAAATCACCTATCTATTAATAGAAGCTTTTATCCTCAATACACTAGTATCATACGTTCCAGAGTAGTAAAACCGAAATACTTTCCTATAATACCCAAAACATTTCAATAGCAAAAATACTAGTTTTTAACGACATCTGGTTTTCCAAAATTATGAAAAACATAAGTTATTTATAGATTTATAACGAACTAGCGCTCTTTTTCTGAATCAAATTTCCTTTATAGGCATTCGCCGTTTCCCACTACATTTAATTACATAATTTATAGGGTACTATCACATAAGGAGAGATGCCTAAATGAATCCCTACAGTTATTATCAAGGCCCACAAATGCCAGTTGAGTATCATACCTATGTTCCAGTAGAACAATACCCTTCCTACGGTCCAACAGAACCAATTCAATCTTATGCTCCAATCGATCAAGTAAATCACTTTGCTCCCATTGACCAATACGACCCAAATCGGCAGCCGCTGCAGTTTGAACGTCGAATTAATCAGCTTGAAAGGCAAAATGAACGTCAAGAAAGAGAAATTAATCAGCTCCAGCGGGATGTAGTCCAACTACAAAGACGGCTCCAACGTGTCAATCAACGAGTCAGAGCAATTGAAAATCGCCTCCACATTCCATTTACACCTTTTGAAGGAGAATTTTAAAGCATCATTAGAACCGGTCAAAAGCCGGTTCTTTTTCATTCGTAAGAATTCCTTTCAATACATTCCGGCACCCCAGAAAATATCCTGTTAACCTTTCTAACATCTTCACTGACAAGAGCAAAAAAATCAGTTAATTTTTGATTATAAACTAATCGAAGGGGAGATTTCACATGAATCAACGATATGAAATTAAATTAGCGATGCAAATCTTACAATTAGATAAATTACGTGATGAATTATATGAAGAACTCATGAAAACTATGGGCTCTAAAGGACACGAACTTTTACGAAAATTACAAAACGCCTAATATCTAAAGGAGGGAAAGATGTTGACAACCCACTTACGAAGAGGCCTTGAACGATTAAAGCAATTTTATATTAAAAAGTTAGCAGGTTCCGATATGCTTTATTCATCTGCCGAGCTTCAATCACTTACAATCAGTGAACTGGAGATTCTTTATAAGAAGTCAATGCCCTCTAAAAAATAATATCCTTCTACTCCAAAAAGATTTATTTCATAAAAATAAACCATATAAATACAAATATCCATTTTCATGTGAGGAAATGTAACGTATAATATTAAAAATATTCTAACTATAGCTAACATTGGGGTGTGGTGAGCGAGTAAAATGGGAAAAGATATGTCTTACAAAGATAAAAAGGTTATTACTATTGGTATTGTCAGAGACTTAACCGGACTTTCCGAAAGGCAAATACGATATTATGAAGAAAGAAAGCTGATATTCCCCGAAAGATCTGCAGGCGGAAGCCGAAAATTTTCCTTTACTGATGTCGAATTATTAATGGATATCGCTAACAAAATTGAGGACGGAATTCAAACACATGAAATTAGAAAGGAAATGCTTCGAGAACAGAAGAAACAAAATCAGGATGATATACGCCGCAAAATGATCCAAGGACAGCTAAATGCCCAGTTTGGGATCCGAAGAAATTCATAAAAGTAAAAAGCCTCGATTCTTATAACAGAAACGAGGCTTTATTTTTACATATCATAGGGAGATTATTTCCCCTTTTTTAAAAACTATGTTAGAAAATCTCCCACAATTATAGATAGGACCTCCAGATTATTGTAAAGTTACAACTACAGAGGATGTTATAAAAATTAACATCAGTAATAAGGGGGAATATAAATGGATACTACATTCTTAATGAACAGTCTATGGGTTATGTTAGGAGCGGTACTAGTTATTTTAATGATCGGCGGTTTCATCCTCTTAGAAACCGGATCAACCCGGATGAAAAATGCAGGACATATAGCGGGTAAAACCATACTAACATTTAGTATCAGTTCCATTATATTTTGGGCAGTTGGTTTTGGTTTAATTTTTGGTAAAGGTAACTCACTGATTGGTTTCTCGAATTTCTTATATTCTGGCTATGACATGGATAGTTTATCACTTTCCGGCGCAGTTTTCTTCTTATTCCAATTAGCCTTTGCTGGTATTTCACTAACAATCGCATTTGGCGGATTTGCTGAACGGGCTAAACTAAGTGCATATCTTGTATTTGCAGTACTATTTTCCGTCATCGTTTACCCTCCTATCGCTCACTGGATTTGGGGCGGCGGCTGGTTAGCTGAGCATGGTAAACAAGACTTTGCTGGATCAACAGTTGTTCACTTAACCGGTGCAATGGCAGCACTTGCTGCTACCATTCTATTAAAACCACGGATTGGAAAATATAACAAAGACGGTTCCGCTAATAACCTAGCAGGACATAACCAAGTATTCACAGCCTTGAGCGTCTTACTATTATGGGTTGGCTGGTTCGGATTCAATGCAGGTAGTACGTTATCTGTTGACAAAGGGTTCTTTGGATTTGTTGCTATGAATACTAACCTTGCGGCTGCAGCAGGAACCATAGCAGCAATGATCGTTTCTTGGATCGTATTAGGGAAAGCAGATGTTCCAATGATGTTAAACGGTGCTTTAGCAGGTCTTGTAGCGATAACAGCTTCCTGTGCTTTCGTAGAAACATGGGCAGCAGTATTAATTGGTTTTATTGCTGGAATATTAGTGTTTTATAGTATCAGATTCTTTGAGAAAATTAAAATTGACGATCCAATTGCCGCTCTTTCAGTTCACGGAACTGCCGGGGTTTGGGGAACCTTATCTACAGGCTTCTTTGCAACAAAAGAATTAGCCACTGTTGGTAAGCCCGGTTTATTTTATGGGGGCGGATTACATCAGCTCGGTGTTCAAGCATTAGGGGTTTTCACTTGTGCAGCCTTCGCCTTCATCGTATCCTTTATTCTTCTAGCTGTGATGAAAAAAGTCATGAACGGATTACGTGTTACGGAAGAAGAAGAAATTATCGGTCTTGATATGAGCGAGCACGGCAGCTACGGATACCCTGAATTGGTAAAGGCAGAGCAACAATTTAAAATTCAATAAGAAATGAATAATGAAACGCAGTCAATCCCTTTAATAAGGATTGACTGCTATTTGAATTTAGGAGGTGTACATGTGCAAATTGACCCATATACAGAACTAGTTCATCTTCGGGATGAAAACATAAAAAACATTTACCATGACCATTTTAAACTAAACGAACTGCACGATACATTGATCCACCGTGTGGCGGATATCGCTATTAATCAAGTTTCGAGCCAGCATGGACCTCCTCCTTCACCCTTCACATTCTTCGTCATGGGCAGTGCTGGCAGGATGGAACAATCTGTGTGGAGTGACCAAGACCATGGAATTATTTATCTCGATTCATCGGACGAGGCCAAATCTTACTTTCTAACATTAGGAAAAGAAATCTCCAAAGGACTCTATCAAGCAGGGTACAGATATTGTGACGGCGGCGTAATGGCCAGCAACCCGTTCTGGTGTAAATCACTTAATGAATGGAAGCAGCAATTATCGAAATGGATGCTGGAATCAACCTGGGAATCGATCCGCTATCTGCTCATCTTTCTAGACGGAAGATCTATTTATGGCGATGTCGCCTATGTTGAAATGTTAAAGGAACATATTTATCAAAACATGAACCAACATCACTTACTGATGAAATCTTTAAGCAATACCCTTCATCTCAAAAAAGGAATCAACGTATTGGGCCAGCTTCTCGCAGAAACACACGGGGCCCATGCCGGTAAACTAAATATCAAAGAAATTGGTCTTTTTCCATATGTAAATGCAATCCGTCTTCTCTCCATGAAAGAAAAATTGTACGAAACCTCATCTCTTTTGCGTCTTGAAAAAATACCAGATTCCTATTTTCCTGCGAGTGATAAAGCTTTTTTCAAAAAACAGTTCTTAAAGCTGCTTACCTACCGATTATTATTTTCTGACCATAATGACTATGATTCAGGTCATTATTTAGCGGTCAGCCGCCTGACAAAAGAACAGATCAGAGAGGTTAAAGAAATCATTAAAAACGGTGCAGTCCTCTTTCATAATATGAAAAGGTTAATAGAAAAGGATGATTCAGATGAGAATGAATGATATGATCCAATTTTTCCGCCAAATATCTGGAAGAGCAAATTCAAATCTATTTGCCAGCTTACCAAATCAATCCTCTCTGCAGCAAATGGCTTTCCTTAGAGAAATTCAAAGAGAAATGAAAGAAAAGAACAGTTTGGACGTTCCGTTGAAAGAATTAAGGGTTGTGGTCTTTGATTTAGAAACGACCGGTTTTTACCCCGAAAAGGGGGACCAAATCATTTCGATTGGTGCGGTCAAAATGACAGGAAGCCAATTAAAGGAACAGGAGACCTTTTATACATTAGTCAAATCGAATCTTCCATTATCAAGTGAAATTTCTGCTTTAACGAATATTTACGAAAGTGATTTAAGTACTGCCCCGATTGCTAAAGATGCGTTAATGCAATTCTTTCAATTTATTAAAAGCGATCTTCTAGTTGCACACCATGCCAGTCACGAGCAGGCGTTTATGAAGAGAATCACCAGCGACGCATTACGAACAAGATTCGACCATCGGATTGTCGATACTTCTTTTCTCATCCGCCTATCAAACCCCTATATGAAATCAGCCCCGCTTGAAGAAGTTTGCGAGGAATGTGGCATTGAGGTAGAAAATCGCCACCATGCCCTTAGTGATGCCATCATGACAGCAAAAGTTTGGAGACATTATTTACAGTTAGCAGAGGAAAAAGGCTTCCGATATTTACGACAAGTATATGAACATTTAGCAAAAATCGGTTGATAAACTACTATATTAATCTAACATTTTTACCTATTAGCATAGTAGTTTTCAACTGGACTTTTATACTCCTCCCCCCTACTTACTACTGAAATTTCTTCGAATTTTCTCTCCTCAGTTTCAAAGAATAAAAAATTTTTTAAAAATTTTTTATTTATAAATTCCTTATCAGACCAATGATGAAAACGCTACCAGATTAATTGATTTGTTTGAATTGTCAGATTTTTATATTGACCATGTTCTCGATTGGTTGTATGATTATCGAAAATAAATCATCAATCATTAACAAGATGAAATGTAACAAACGACGGAGTGGCTTGTTACCCAAGATACAGACCATACCATTGTCAGTTAGGAGCTAAGAAAATGCGAAGCGATATGATTAAAAAGGGAATTGATCGTGCTCCCCACCGCAGTCTATTATATGCAACCGGGGTAAAAACGAGTGACCTTGAAAAGCCATTTATCGGGGTGTGTAACTCGTATATTGACATTATCCCAGGACATAAACACCTTAATCATTTCGGTGAAATAGTGAAAGAAGCGATCCGTGAAGCTGGAGGTATTCCTTTTGAATTTAATACAATCGGCGTCGATGACGGAATTGCAATGGGACATATTGGCATGCGCTACTCCCTCCCAAGCCGTGAAATCATCGCGGACAGTGCTGAAACTGTAATCAACGCACACTGGTTTGACGGTGTTTTTTACATTCCAAACTGTGACAAAATCACACCAGGGATGTTAATGGCTGCCGCAAGAACGAACGTACCATCCGTTTTTGTATCAGGCGGTCCAATGGAGGCTGGTGTTTCACCATCAACAGGAAAAAATCTTTCCCTAACTTCAGTTTTTGAAGGTGTTGGTGCTTACCACAACGGCACAATTAGCCAGCAGCAGTTACTTGAGATTGAAACAAATGCCTGCCCTACTTGCGGCTCATGTTCCGGAATGTTCACAGCAAACTCAATGAACTGTTTAATGGAAGTTTTAGGAATGACCGTTCCTGGTAACGGAACGATGGTTGCTACTTCAGAAGAAAGACACCAACTAATTAAGCAAGCCGCTAGACACCTGATTGAATTGATTAAAAATGATATTAAACCACGTGACATCATTACAAGAGAAGCCATTGATAATGCCTTTGCACTAGATATGGCAATGGGCGGCTCCACTAATACGGTGTTACACACATTAGCCATCGCTCATGAAGCAGGGATCGATTACGATCTTCGCGAAATTAACAAAATTGCTGAAAGAGTCCCTTATCTTGCAAAGATTATGCCAGCATCTGATTATTCTATGGACGATGTTCATCGTGCCGGCGGTGTTAGTGCAATCATCAATGAGCTTTATAAAGTAGAAGGCGCATTACATGATAATTGCCTAACCATTACAGGAAAAACTCTTCATGAAAATGTGAAGGAAGCAACAATCACAAATGAGGCGGTCATTCGGACTAAAGACAATCCATATAGCCCAGTTGGTGGACTATCCATCCTATATGGAAACATTGCTCCTGATGGTGCCGTCATCAAGGTTGGTGCAGTTGATCCTTCTATTAAGACCTTCTTAGGAGAAGCCATCGTGTTTGATTCTCAAGAAGAAGCACAAGAAAACATTAATAACGGCACCGTGAAAGCTGGCCACGTAGTGGTAATCCGCTATGAAGGACCAAAAGGCGGACCAGGAATGCCAGAAATGCTTGCTCCTACATCCGCTATTATGGGACGTGGACTAGGTAAAGAAGTTGCGCTTATCACGGACGGCCGCTTCTCGGGTGCAAGCCGTGGAATTTCAATTGGTCATATCTCACCAGAAGCTGCAGAAGGCGGACCGATTGCCCTCGTTGAAAATGGTGACAAGATTTTAATTGATTTAGAAGCGCGTTCGATTGAACTTGTTGTTGATGATGAAGTGTTAGCTGAAAGACGCACAGCATGGGTTAAACCAGAACCAAAAATTAAAACTGGTTATCTAGCAAAATATGCGAAGCTTGTTACTTCTGCTAATACTGGCGGCATAATGAAGATATAAAATAACGGCATGATTGCCGAAGCTAAAGCACGGGAATCGTTAGTACCCCTCCCCTTCCCTAAGGAAGATAAGGTACTAAAAGTGACAATGATGATTATTTGACAAAATAATAGTTAAATCGATGACGGGAATAAAGGAATAAGATCTTGTATTTTCAGAGAGCTGGGGTTGCTGGAAGCCCAGTAATACAACTTATTCTGACATCATCCCTGAGTGTTGGGCTGAAATATTTTATAAAGTAGGCTCAATCAGGTGTTATTTTAAAAGCACCTGTTACCAAAAGAAGCGTTCTAATTAGTTGTCGCTTCCTAAGGCAGTATTCGTAAGGATACTGTAAAAAAACGGGTGGTACCGAGAAAATGAAAGGCCTTTTCTCCCCGATTATTCTGCTTATGTTTTCGTTTTTGCAGTTAATTCGTGGATAATGGGCCTTTTTGACTGTGTATAAAGATTTATCGTAAAATTCCAACATTTTATTAATAAAATTATCTGTTTATTTACAAATTTCTATATTATAATACAAAAAACGACATTTACTTAAAAATTCATTATTTTTCGATATCTACATTCAATTTATACCTTTAAGGAGGGATTATGACGTGAAAGTAGAAGCAAAAAAGCTTGAGGTCCAAACAACTACAGAACCGAGAACCGGTGCAGACCTTCTCATCGACTTACTGAAAAAAGAAGGTGTAGAAACACTGTTTGGATATCCTGGTGGTGCCGTTCTTCCAATTTACGACGCCATATACCGTGCCAAAGGAACAATCGAGCATATTCTCTTCCGACATGAACAAGGAATGATTCATGCAGCCGAAGGTTATGCCCGCGTTACAGGCAAACCTGGAGTGGTCATTGCTACCTCAGGACCTGGAGCAACCAACCTTGTTACAGGCATAACGGATGCAATGATGGATTCCCTGCCGCTTGTCGTTTTCACTGGGCAGGTTGCACGAAACATCATCGGAACAGACGCCTTCCAAGAAGCAGATATTATGGCGATCACGACACCAATTACAAAACATAACTTTCAGGTCCAATCCGTTGAGGACTTACCGCGCATCGTCAAAGAAGCTTTTCATATTGCTTCTACAGGGCGGCCAGGACCAGTCGTAGTGGATGTCCCGAAAGATATCTCAGCTGGATTTTTAACCCAGGAATTTGAGGAAGCAAGCATTAATTTACCTGGATATCAGCCAACAACAAAGCCAAATCCATTACAAATTAAAAAGCTTGCCGAATCGATTTCAAAAGCTATCAAGCCATTAATTCTTTCGGGCGCCGGTGTCCTTCATGGAAAAGCATCCGCTGAATTAACTGCTTTTGCGGAAAAACACCAAATCCCAGTAGTCACTACCTTACTTGGACTTGGTACCTTTCCTGCAGATAATCCCCTTTCATTAGGAATGGGAGGAATGCATGGAACCTATGCAGCAAACATGGCAATTTACGAATGTGACCTGCTAATCAACTTTGGTGCCCGATTCGATGACAGACTAACAGGAAATCTTAAACACTTCGCCCCATTTGCGAAGGTTGCCCATATCGATATCGATCCTGCTGAAATTGGTAAAAATGTTCCAACACATCTTCCAATCGTTTCTGATACGAAAGAGGCACTTAGCGAACTGCTTAATCAGGAAATTGAATCACCTAAAGCTGCTGAATGGCTGAAAAAACTGAGCCAGAACAAACAGGAGTATCCGCTTTGGTATAAACATGATCCAAACGGAATGTGTCCGCAATGGGTAATCGAAGCAGTCCATAAAGTTACGAATGGTGACGCCATCGTTGCAACTGATGTCGGTCAGCACCAAATGTGGGCAGCACAATATTACACCTTTAAGCAGCCACATCGCTGGATTACCTCTGGCGGACTTGGAACAATGGGCTTTGGTTTCCCTGCCGCAATTGGCGCACAAATCGCCGAACCAGATAGTACCGTTGTAGCAATTGTTGGCGATGGCGGCTTCCAAATGACACTTCAGGAATTGTCGATTATATACGAAAGAAACCTTCCGGTAAAAATTATTATTGTCAACAACGGCGCCCTAGGAATGGTTCGCCAATGGCAGGAACTTTTACATGGAAATCGTATTTCAGAATCGATTCTTCATACACAGCCTGATTTTGTCAAACTTGCTGACAGCTATTCAATTAAGGGTTATCGGGTTAACAATCAGGAAGAACTGATCACGGTTTTACCGGAAGTATTTGCCCATAATGGTCCGGTATTAGTTGATTGCCGTGTCCTTCAGCAAGAAAAAGTATTCCCGATGATTGCCCCTGGTAAAGGAATTCATGAAATGTTGGGGGTGAAACCATGAAACGGATCATAACAGCAACTGTTCAAGACCGAAGCGGTGTCCTTAACCGTGTAACCGGACTCCTGCAAAGACGCCAGTTCAATATTGAAAGTATTTCGGTTGGCCCTTCCGAAACCGAGGGAATTTCAAAAATGACCCTGGTAGTTGAAGTTGAAGACGAACAGCGTCTTGAACAGGTAACAAAACAATTAAACAAGCAAATTGATGTTTTAAAGGTATCCGATATTACTGATAAAGCGATTGTCGCAAGAGAACTTGCCCTAATAAAAGTAGCATCTAACAGCCAATTGCGCAGTGAAATCAACGGGATTATTGATCCGTTCCGTGCCTTAATTATTGATGTAAGCAAAGACAGTCTCGCCGTCCAAATTACAGGACGTCCTGATAAAATTGATGCCTTGATTGAAATGCTTCGCCCCTACGGCATTAAGGAAATTGCAAGAACCGGTCTGACTGCCCTCCAGCGTGGGCACCAGCCACAAGTAAACGACCTAGCAACATATTCACTATTAAAATAACAATATATCTGAGAGGATGATTCATAATGGTAAAGGTACTTTATAACGGAGATATTAAAGAGGAAGTTTTACAAGGAAAGAAAATTGCAGTAATCGGATATGGCTCTCAAGGTCATGCTCATGCGCTTAACTTAAAAGAAAGCGGCTTTGATGTAGTAGTTGGTTTACGCGAAGGAAAATCATGGGATAAAGCAGTTGAAGATGGTTTAGACGTTCGCCCTGTTGCAGAAGCAACTGCAGCTGCTGATGTAGTAATGGTTCTTCTTCCAGATGAAATGCAGCCTAAAGTATATGAAGAAAGCATCAAAGCAAATCTTCAAGCAGGAAACGCATTAGTATTTGCACATGGTTTCAACATTCACTTCAGCCAAATCGTTGCTCCTGCTGATGTTGACGTATTCTTAGTAGCTCCAAAAGGCCCAGGACATTTAGTTCGCCGTACTTATACAGAAGGTGCTGGAGTTCCTGCTCTATATGCTGTTTACCAAGATTACACTGGTCAAGCACGTGATGTTGCTCTTGCTTATGCAAAAGGAATCGGCTCTGCTCGTGCCGGAGTATTAGAAACTACTTTCCAAGAAGAAACAGAAACAGATTTATTCGGAGAACAAGCGGTTCTTTGCGGCGGTGCTACTGCCCTAATCAAAGCTGGCTTCGAAACTCTAGTAGAAGCAGGTTACCAGCCTGAAGTTGCTTATTTCGAGTGTTTACATGAATTGAAATTAATCGTTGACCTTTTATATGAAGGTGGATTAGAAAACATGCGTTATTCTATCTCTGACACTGCTCAATGGGGAGATTTCGTATCTGGACCACGTGTAGTGAACGAAGATACAAAAGCGCGCATGAAAGAAGTATTAAAAGATATCCAAACTGGTAAATTTGCTCAGGGCTGGATCTTAGAGAATCAAACAAACCGCCCACAATTCAACGCAATTAACCGTGCTGAAAACAATCACCAAATCGAGGTTGTCGGCCGCGAGCTTCGTGCATTAATGCCATTTATTAAAAAGCCAGTAAATGCGAAGAAAGAAGTGGTGGTAAATGGTTCACGTTAACATCTTTGATACAACCTTACGTGATGGAGAACAGTCTCCTGGTGTGAATTTAAACCAGCTTGAGAAATTAGAAATCGCCAGACAGCTTGAACGGTTTGGGGTTGATATTATGGAGGCCGGCTTTCCGGCTTCCTCTCAAGGCGATTTTGAAGCAGTAAGAGCCATTGCCCAAACAATCAAGAATTCTTCGGTTACAGGCCTGGCACGTGCAACAAAATCGGACATTGACATTGCGTGGGATGCGTTAAAAGGTGCAGCCGAACCTAGATTGCATGTTTTTCTTGCTACCTCCCCTATCCATATGCAATATAAGCTGATGAAAACTCCAGAGGAGGTTATTAACACAGCAGTAGACATGGTTAGATATGCGAAACAAAGATTTCCGCATATTGAATGGTCTGCAGAAGATGCTTCCCGCTCTGATCTGGATTTTCTAGTTCAAATTATTACAAAAGTCATTGATGCCGGAGCAACTGTCATTAATCTTCCGGATACAGTAGGTTATACAACCCCTGAAGAATATGGACGGATGTTCCGTTACATCAGAGAAAATGTACCTAATATTCATAAAGCTGCCCTTTCTTGTCATTGTCACGATGATTTAGGAATGGCCGTTGCCAATACATTAGCAGCAATTGAAAATGGTGTAACTCAAGTTGAAGGTACCATCAACGGGATTGGTGAACGTGCCGGCAATGCCTCTTTAGAAGAAGTTGCCGTTGCCCTAAATATCCGTAAAGATAAGTATCCATATACTACCAATCTAGTTTTAAAAGAAATTAAACGCACAAGTGATTTGGTCAGCCGTTTAACAGGGATGATTGTTCCGCCTAATAAAGCAGTTGTAGGAAGAAATGCCTTCGCTCATGAATCAGGAATACATCAGGACGGCGTTTTAAAAAATGCGTTAACCTATGAGATTATCACTCCTGAATTAGTCGGGGTTACTTCCAATGACTTAGTTCTTGGAAAACATTCTGGCCGCCATGCCTTCAAGGACAAAATCGAGCAATTAGGTTACTCCTTATCACCTGAAAAACTTGCTGAAGCATTTACTTCTTTTAAACAATTAACCGATCGTAAAAAGGAAGTTACAGATGAGGATTTATTTACCATCTTAACTGATATTCAGACAGCGACTATCGATGTGAAAAAATATGAATTGGTTGCTTTCCAAGTGCACTATGGTTCAGCAAATCTCCCTACTGCGACTGTTGCCCTTACAACTCCAGAGGGTAATCGAGTTGAAACAGCGCGTACCGGATCAGGAAGTGTTGAAGCATTAATGAACACCCTTGAAGCACTAATTGAAGAAGAAATCCATTTGACTGATTTCAGACTAAGTTCTGTTGGCCAAGGACGCGACGCTCTTGCTGAGGTCCATGTAAAGATGACGGTGAACGGAACCTCTTACTCGGGCCGCGGCTCTGCCCAAGACGTTTTGGAAGCATCAGCAAGGTCCTTCTTAAATGCAGTCAATCGTGCTTGTTTTAACCAAACAGCATTAGTTCAAGAACCAGCAGCACTATAAAAAAGTTCTTATTTAATAAGAAAAGCGCAAGGCGCTTAGACTTCGGCGACAAGCACAAGACGAGCCGGCCGAAAGGTTGTTCTTTAACCTTTTGGACGGATTGGCTTGTGACCTCGAGCCGATGGCGCCTGGAGCTGGACAATTCTCGAAGTGGAAATTTATACATTCTTATATTTAAATAAAGGCGTCCCCATAGGCGCTAATCGTAAAACAAAAAAATGAGGAGGTTGCTTCTAGTGAAAAAACATATTGTCTTACTTCCCGGTGATGGGATTGGCAAGGAAGTTATTAATTCCGCAAAAGATGTCTTACAAGCAATTGCAGAGGAATTTAATCATAGTTTTAGCTTTGAAACCCATGAAATCGGAGGAGCAGCCATTGATCAGTACGGCACTCCCCTTCCGGATTCAACAGTCGATGCTTGTAAACAAGCAGATGCTGTCTTACTAGGTGCTGTAGGCGGACCAAAATGGGATCAAAACCCTTCCCATCTTCGTCCAGAACGTGGCTTGCTTGGTATTCGGAAAGCGTTGGATTTATACGCAAATTTAAGGCCAATTAAGGGATTTAAGAATCTGCTCCATGCTTCCCCACTTAAGGAAGAAGTCGTGGCAGGAAGCGACCTCCTCATTGTACGTGAATTAACGGGCGGGCTTTATTTCGGTACACCAAGCGAACGCCGTGATAATGGTAATGCTGTAGTCGACACACTTTCTTATACACGTAAGGAAATTGAAAGAATTGTCGATAAAGGTTTCCAAGCTGCCCAGCAACGCTCGGGGCACCTTACTTCGGTTGATAAGGCCAATGTCCTTGAATCCAGCAAGATGTGGCGTGAAGTGGTTGAGGAGAAAAAAGCTCAATATCCTGATGTAGTGGTTGAGCATCTGTTAGTTGATGCTGCCGCAATGAAATTAATCACAAACCCAACTCAGTTTGATGTCATTGTGACAGAAAATCTTTTTGGCGATATTTTAAGTGATGAAGCTTCTGTTTTAACTGGCTCGATTGGTATGCTCCCTTCTGCAAGCTTGCGTGAAGACGGTGTTGGTCTGTACGAACCAGTTCATGGTTCCGCACCTGACATCGCCGGCAAAGGAATTGCCAATCCAGCTGCGATGATTTTATCAGCTGCCATGATGCTGAGATATTCATTTGATTTAAATAATGAAGCCAAAGTGATTGAAGATGCCGTACAGTCGGTTCTCGATTCTGGATTCCATACAGGGGACCTTCAAATTGCAGAAGGACGCCAAGTAGGAACAGCAGAGATGACAAAATTGATTGTTGATTATATTAAATCGCAGCATGCATCCAAATGCATCGCCAGCTGTTATTATTAATTCATTTGCAGGGTAAACCAGTTAATTAAATGGTTTACCCGCAATTTTTCTATCCATAAAAACTATAAATCACTTATAGTGAGGAAGTGTACTATGACAACACCAAAAACAATTATCCAAAAAATTTGGGAACAGCATGTTGTTCATCAAGAAGAAGGAAAACCAGATTTACTATATATTGATTTACATCTTGTTCATGAAGTAACCTCCCCTCAAGCGTTTGAAGGCTTGCGCATGAACGGGCGCAAAGTTCGCCGCCCTGACCTGACTTTTGCAACAATGGATCATAACGTGCCAACCCGCCAGAGGCTGACTATTAACGATCCTGTTTCGAAAAATCAAATTGATACCTTACAAAAAAATTGTCAGGAATTCGGAGTAACCCTTGCTGACATTCATCATCCAGATAACGGAATCGTCCATGTTATCGGGCCTGAGCTTGGTCTTACACAACCTGGTAAAACCATTGTTTGCGGCGACAGCCATACCTCTACACACGGTGCATTTGGTGCCCTGGCCTTTGGTATTGGAACAAGCGAAGTTGAACATGTTCTTGCCACCCAAACCCTTTGGCAAGCAAAACCAAAAACCCTTAATGTAAAGGTTAATGGAAAACTTGGGACAGGCGTTACTGCAAAAGATTTAATCCTCGCGATTATCGGAAAATTCGGTGTTCAGTTTGGTACTGGTTATGTCATTGAATATACTGGTGAAGCAATCCGAGCCCTTTCCATGGATGAGCGTATGACGGTCTGTAACATGTCCATTGAGGCTGGCGCTAGAGCAGGATTGATTACTCCAGATGAAACCACTTTTGAATACGTACGCGGCAGAAGACATGCTCCACAAGGGGAAGAGTTTGAGAAAGCTGTAGAAAAATGGCGTGCTCTTGCAACAGATGAAGGTGCAGTTTATGATTCTGTAGTTGAAATTGATGCAGCTGAAGTTGAACCGCAAGTAACATGGGGAACGAACCCTGGTATGTGTATCCCGGTTACAGCAAACGTACCAAGTCCTGCTGATTCTAACAAGCCAAGCGAAAAAGATGAAATCAAGCGTGCCCTTGAATATATGGGACTTGAAGCTGGACAGCCTCTTTCAAGTGTAGCGATCGATTATGTATTTATTGGTTCTTGCACAAACTCAAGATTGAGCGATTTACGTAAAGCTGCTGAAGTGATTCACGGCCGCAAAGTAAATCCTGGTGTTAAAGCGATTGTTGTTCCAGGTTCATTTAGTATTAAACTTGCCGCTGAAAAAGAGGGCATTGATCAAGTGTTTATTGAAGCTGGTTTTGAATGGCGTGAAGCAGGCTGCAGTATGTGTCTTGCAATGAATGATGATATTGTTCCTCCAGGCGGACGCTGTGCATCTACTTCTAACCGAAACTTCGAAGGACGTCAAGGAAATGGTGCCCGCACCCACCTTGTAAGTCCAGAAATGGCAGCAGCCGCTGCGGTAGCTGGTCATTTTGTGGATGTCCGTCAATTTACTGCTCAGGAGGTAATTTAATATGGAACCATTACGTGTGCACCAAGGCCTTGTTTATCCATTAAACCGTTCTAATATTGATACTGACCAGATTATCCCTAAGCAGTTTTTGAAACGGATAGAACGCAGTGGTTTCGGCCAATTTTTATTTTATAACTGGCGTTTTGATGACAACGGGAATCCTCGTCCTGATTTTTCATTGAATGAGCCGAAATATAAAGGCGCATCCATCATAGTTGCCGGCGAGAATTTTGGCTGTGGCTCTTCTCGTGAGCATGCCCCATGGGCAGTTCAGGATTTCGGCTTTAAAGTCATTATTGCTCCAAGCTATGCCGATATTTTTAAAAACAACTGTGTGAAAAATGGTATTCTCGCGATTGTAGCTAGTGAGGATCAGGTTCAGACAATTATTAAAAAGGCTGAGTCCACTGAATACACATTAACAGTTGACCTTGAGGAACAGAAAGTATACGACAATGAAGGTTTTGAACTTTCATTCGATATCGCTCCATACCCTAAGCAAATGTTGCTTAATGGCTGGGATGAAATTGGCGTCACTTTAACATACGAGGATAAAATTAATCAATATGAAGCTGCAAGCAAATAAAATGCGCTGGGCATTGCCCTAGCGCATTTTTTCTGCCTATTAAAATTCTGGCAGATGATCCAGATTGTTCTCCTTAATACCATCCGGTTCACTCCGAATGATGTCCCGGCCATATTTATGAAAAACATCTACATGGGCGAGTTTGCCTGCCTTCGCTTCATTTAAAGCGGTTAGATAATCTAATTCCCGCCCAGAACTGGTTCTGAACGCGATGATGTCGCCATCATCATTTTTTCTAACTGCAACAAACTCCTCTTTTCCGGGGTTAGTCCCTTGATTCGCCTCAACTTGTGCCTGCTGTTCACCTTGTGCTTTATACTCTTCGTAAATTTTTTGATAATCCTTCTGTTCCATCACTTCCACCTCCGAACATTTGTTATTATTTTTCATTATCATTTCATTTATCCTTTTGGACAAAAATGTCAATAAATGTTCAAACTTATCCTAAACTAATAAAAAATTACAGTTAATTTATCATGGTATAATTTACCTAGTTAGGGGTGATGATATGGAATTACCAAAAGAAAATGTTTGGTTTTACATCCGCGATCATCAACAACAAGGACCTGTTGGTTTTTTTGAATTAGGGAAACTATTTGAACAAGGCATCTTACCTGCTGAAACTTATATTTGGAACAAAGATATGGATGATTGGCAGATGGCAAATAGTCTATATCTGCTTCCGGAATCCTCCTTTAAGTATAAAATCGCCGATTCAAAGGTAAATTTAGCTGCCACTTGGCAGGAACTAAAAAAGGATACTTATCCAAATGGAAGACCCTTTGTACGTTTTTTGGCTAGGTTATTTGATCTATCGTTATTTTCTCTTTTCCTTATCACATTTGTATCGATCTTTTCCCCGTCCTTTATTTTTAAGTCATCAAGGTTATTCATCTTTTTACTTAGCGTGATTCTCTATATTTCTGTAGAGGCTTATATCCTCTCTATCTTTGGCAACACCTTAGGTAAGGCCATTCTAAACATTCGTTTATATAAAGTAAATGGAGAGCGAGTCGACATTTTAACAGCAATAAAACGGAGTATTTATGTAACTGCAGTTGGAATGGGACTTGGTGTACCGATTATTAATTTGGTTTGCTTTTTTTTCTCTTTTCTTGATCTTACAAAGAATGGAAGGTCGACCTGGGATAGGCAAATTGGAACTGTAGTATTATATGGGCACACTAGTACAGCCCGGATTTTATTTATCAGTTTTTTTCCGATTGCCTTATTAATTGCCGGTTTTGTTTTATAAAATTGTATAATTGACGACCCTTCATAAATTTTTATGGAAGGGTTTTATTTTCATTGAACAGGAATTTAGATTCAGTTCATCATGAATTGAATAAATTCTCATACTACTGATAGTTCTACTGTGGATTCCCGGTAATTCATCCAACTTTCCATGATATACCTTCTTTTGTCATTCCATTTTAACGAATAGATAAATGATTGGGATGGATTTATATTGGACCCGTTCTTTTTCACTTTAAAGCTTAACCAGTGTATACTACTTTTAATAAGCCTTTACGGAGTGAAGAAAATGCCAGATTTAGATAAAACCCATGATCCGCTTCAGAACAAGTTGCTAATAGACCAAATAACCGGAAATAAACTACATATAAAAGAACTAATACAAGAAACCGATTCCTTATTTCAGCAATCACGTCACTTTTCCAACGCACCTCAACCTGAAGCAAGCAGATCATTTTCTATCATAAAAAAACTTGAAAGTGGTGTTTTTCATCTTACTGCTGAGCGAGCTCGGCTATTGGAACCTACTCGAATTTTACTGGACCATGATGGAAATGTCGTTCCAGATTGGAAAGACAAGCTTGACGTGGAGTACAAGCGATTACTTGCTAACATTAAGAAAGAAATAAATGTAGTGGATTATGGAGCAGTTGGGGACGGAAAAACAGATTGCACCTCTGCATTTAAAAAGGCACTTGGTAACGGACAAGTTAAAGTAATCGTTCCTCCTGGAATTTATGTCACGAAGGGTATTACACTGCCGTCTTGGACATGGTTTATCGGCTCGGGTGCAGGCACAACCACGATTAAACTTCATGACAAAGCCCCAAAGGGCAATAGATTAATCACAAACGCTAATCATTGGAAAGGAAATCATCACCTTTTTGTCCAAGGCTTAAGTTTGGATTGGAACGTCGAAAGACTCGGTAATGTTCAAAAGACAAGTACATGGGGCAACCATTCAAGCTGTTTAACCTACGCAAATGTTACTTACGGCTGGGTGAAAGACGTGGAAGGAATGAATCCCGGACTTCATTGTTTTGATATTTCTTCAACATTATACAATTATGCCGGTGACGGATATCGGGCCCGCGGCGGCAGCAAATATGTCTGGCTTGATCATGTGACTGGCTACGGTTTTGGTGACGATGGAATTACCACACACCACAGCGATTATATTTTTATCTCTAATTCACATATGTGCGACCCAAGCGGTCGTGCTCATCAACAGGGCTTCTCAAATTCAAACGGAATCGAGATTGATGATGGTTCGCGGAATGTTTGTTTAGTGAATAATTCAAGCTCCCGATGCTTTGGCGGAATTGAAATAAAGGCCCACGAGAATTCTTCTGCGGCGTCCAACGTGATAATCATGGGACACATTTCTCTGAATGATAATCGTTCTTTTAACTTCCGCCATATAGGTCACCATAACCGGAACGATTCAGAATCGAGGAGTGCCCATAATATTATCGCTGCCAATCTGGCAGCGATTGCACCAGTATACTCTGATTTATATAAGGATTCAACACCACGAGGATTAGTCGTTTCCGCTTATAAAAATGTGGTCGTTAATCAATTTACAGTGGTTGGCGGCCCTGAGTATGACTTTAAAGGCAACCCGGTTATTGCGGTGCAATATCGAGCCAGAAATGTAATTTTGAACAGAGTGACAGTCAAGAATTTTACAAATCGAGGGGCTTGTATAAAGGTTTACGGCGGCGATAATCATGCTGACTCTATTAAAATTCAAGATTGCTCTCCAGAAGAAATTGAGGTTGGGCCGGGTGTACAAGATGTTTGGATTGAAACAATGGCCCCTGCCCATGGACCTGCCGGAATTTAGACCACATAAGAAAAGCGAAAAGCGCCTTGAACAGCCCCGACAAACATAAGACGCTCAGGGAAAGNNCTCAAAGTTAAAAACTTTTATACCTTCTTATCTCATGAAAAAAGCGTCAAATCATTTTTGACGCTTCCCTTCCTTCTCAACAACAATTTCGTCTACTAGTTTTTCAGCAGCTCTTCTGTATAAATTACTCATATGGACTAGAGTAGAAATCATCAGAACCTGCTCTAAATAAGCAGCATCATCTTGGTGGTCCTCAGAGATTTCCTCCTTTACTTGCGTTACTCTATCTCCAATATCTACTTTAAAATCAGCAACATTTTGGCTGGTTAGATGTAAGTAACTACTATAAAAAGAATCTAAATCCATTTTATCATTTATAATTTTTTTATTAATTCCGCTTAGGGTCACTTTAATATCATTGATCGATAGTGCCCCCTTTAGCTGGTAAATCAAGCTCATTAAAATTAGATGTTCTTTTGAATATTTTTTATTTTGTATCGGAAAAATCAATTTTCCCTTTGCATAGTTATTAATCATGGTTTTAGTAAGAATCTTATCTTCTTGATTCCGCTTTGACTCGTTGAATTTATTTTCAAATAATTGAATGACCTGGTCCATATATAAATCAATGTTTGGAATTTCATCCAGTGTTAAATTTATCTCAGGACCTATCGAATCAATGATATGTTTGATATTTTCCATTTTAAAAGCCCCCACTAACTTAATCGATAATATTATTATACATAATGAGATAAAGATTGACTAGATTCTGTTTTATCAGTATTATTATAAGTAGTTATAAAAACTACATGTGGTGTTAAGGAGGCAAATAAATGCATAATTATATTCGAGAACCCATTAATGGATTAACCCATTTAGCCGGTGCCGTTTTATCCTTTGTCGGTTTGCTCATGATGGTCATAAAAGCGTCCATGACCACCCCAACTCCGCTTGCGATCACCGCTGTCATTATTTTTGGTGTCAGTATGATCCTGCTTTACTCTGCTTCAGCGACATATCATATGGTCATTGCACGAGATAAAGTGATCGCCTTTTTACGTCGGCTCGATCATTCGATGATTTTTGTTCTGATTGCGGGAACGTATACGCCTTTTTGTTTTATTAGTCTGAACGGAAAAACAGGTGCCATTTTATTTTCAATTATCTCGGCGGTTGCGATTAGCGGCGTTGTTTTTAAAATGGTCTGGTTTTCTTGTCCACGCTGGATTTCGACTGCTTTGTACATCGCGATGGGCTGGATGATTGTGTTTGTCTTCTCACCACTTACAGGAAGCCTAAACTCGATTGGACTGTTCTTACTTATCCTTGGAGGAATCTTCTATACGATCGGCGGAGTCATTTACGGGGCAAAACCGAAGTTCCTTGAAACTAAATATCTAGGCTTCCACGAGATTTTTCATATTTTTATTTTATTAGGAACCCTGTCACATTTCTTAACGGTATACCTATATGTGATTTAATTTTAGACGCCTCTAACAAAGGCGTTTTTATTTTGCAAAATTACATATTTTATACAAATTCATTAACATTAAACTTTTTATATTGACTCAAACTAAGATTAGGTTTTAATAACGTTTATCTGCTTCTTATTACGTTTAGCCAATTTAGATGGCAATGACTTGGGGTCATGTGAACTTATAACAAATTGGTTAAAAAACAACTGAGGTGTTTAATTTGTTTCGATTAATATTTCAAATTATTGTCATTGGACTATGCTCGATTCTTTTTGGCTTTGCCTTTAATACATTCCTAATCCCCCATAAGCTGACGTCCGGTGGTGTAACGGGTATCTCCTTTTTAATTCAGCACTTTACCCATATTAATACTGGGTTGATTATTCTCGCGATTAATATTCCATTATTTTTCGTTGGGATTAAATATTTGGGAAAAAAATTTGTCTTGTTTACTGGATATGCGGTATTGGTTTTATCACTTAGTATGCGATTCATCCCGATTAGGGCCATTAGTCCGGATATTCTTCTCTCCTCGATTATTGGCGGTGCTCTCTATGGAATTGCTGTTGGGCTCATTATCCGTCAAGGCGGGTCCACGGGTGGAACTGATATTATCAGTTTAACCCTTGCCAAAAAGAGGAACATTCAAGTTGGTTTTTTAAATACCATTATGAATCTTTTTGTGGTAGGTAGTTCTGGACTGATTTTCGGATGGAATATTACCCTTTATACAATAATTGCGATCTATGTGGCCGGCCGTGCTGTCGATATGGTTTATACCAATCAGAATAAATTGACGATTACGATTATAACCGATAAGTATCATGAACTAACGGACGCTTTATTTCAACTGCATGCAAGAGGGGTTACGATGACCGATGTTGAGGGGGCTTACACTCATAAGCAAAGGAAAATGTTAACGACTGTTATTACCAAATTTGAGCTTAATGAAACAAAGCATACGATAAAAAATGTCGACCCTCAGGCGTTTGTGAATATCATGCAAACGATGGAAGTGATGGGACGATTCCGGAAAAATTAAAAGCAGACAGCCATTAACGTTTCGGCCTTCTGCTTTTGTCTGGAGGATGAAGTAGTTCTAGGATCCAGCTTCCTGTCTTTTAAGCTCGTCCATCAACACTTGAGCATGATTATAAACTGTTTCTTTTGCTCCATATAAAAGAGTCACCCTATCCTCCTCAGCCAGTTCAAGGATTTTCTTGACTAAATCACCTTTCTCATTATCCGTCCGTAGCTCATTAAGATACTTCGTTCGAAACTCTTCAAAAAGTTCCGGTACATGACAAAATGACTTCCGCAGCTCATTACTCGGGGCTACCTCTTTAAACCAAAAAGATAATCTAGCTGCATCCTTCGAAATCCCGCGTGGCCACAGCCGGTCAACCAAAATCCTGCAGCCATCCATCTCATCATAAGGTTCATAAATTCTTTTAATAAAAACATTAGACAAAAACAATCACTCCCCTATGGGTAAATCTCCATTCGTCCACTCCAAACGGTCAATGTCCACGAATGGTGTCAGGCACCAAAAAGCTAAAAGCCTTAGTCTTCATCTTTTATATCTATATCTTCTGGAATTGGTTCACTCTTCAATTCCTCCACTAATTTCTTATATTTCTCAAGCTGTTCAAAATGTGTTTTGAACTGATTCTTGAAGATCATTACTACGCCATCTTCGTCATGCAAAACTCGTATTTTACCTTGTAAAATTAGTTTCTCTACATATGGTACAGACACCGATAAATACTTAGCCGTTTCCTCTAATGTTAAATACACTTTTTCGTCACTCCTACTACTAACTTTGTAAAGCCTACTATAGCCTATTTTAGCATGAGTTACTTAATTTTCTACTATTCTCATTTCTGTCCGTTCACCAACAAACTAATGCCGTAGAGGTTGAACATAAATAAATGAATGAGAAAAAAGGACAACAAACAGTTAAAAACCCCTGCATTGTAAATTTCATGGCAGAGGTTTTTGTTTATTGTTATCAAATGAAGATTTTCAAAAGTGTTAGTCTATTTTGTAATAACCACAAACAACTTGACCGACTGCTTTTGCGGCTACTAATAGGGCATCTTCATCAATATCGAATTTTGGATGGTGATTAAAGTATGGTTTTTCTACCCCTTTTGGTGTGCAGCAAATGTAGAAGAAGCACGCTGGAAATCTTTTCGCATAGTGTGCAAAGTCTTCTGATGGGGACATCTTAGGGAATTCCTTTACTTCCGTAATTTCTTTATCATTCGCATTTTTCAAAAATCCAGCAACCATCTCTGTCACTTCTGGATCGTTATATAATGGTGGATAATCTGGTGTATAAGTAAGTTCACATGTTACATCAAATTCTTGTTCAACCCCCTTGGCGATGCGGCGAATTTCTTGTTCAATTAATTCGCGGGTTTCATCTGTCATGGCACGGACATCACCTTCGAGCACTACACTATCCTTAATAACATTGAATGTTCCTTTTCCGTCAAATGAACCAATCGTAATAACCCCCATATCAAATGGGTTTAAACGGCGGCTGACAACCGTTTGAATAGCTGTTACGAAATGGGAAGCAGCTACAATGGCATCATTTGCTAAGTGAGGAGAAGAACCATGTCCTCCTGTACCTTGAACTTTCAACTTAAAGTAGGCACGTCCTGGAAATACGTAGCCGCTGTTATAGCCGACAACGCCTGCTGGTCCAAGCGGCAGTAAATGGATCCCGAAAATATGATCTAAGTCATCCAGTAAACCCGATTTGATCATCCCGATTGCTCCACCAGGCGGTACCTCCTCAGCAGGTTGATGAATAATTTTGATCTTGCCAGGGATTTCATCCTTGAGTTGAATTAAGCAGTCAGCAAGAATCATCAGATAAGCGGTATGTCCATCATGAGCGCAAGCATGCATGACACCTGGTTTTTTCGATTTAAATGGTACATCAGTTTCTTCAAAAATTGGAAGCGCATCAAAATCAGCACGCAGCCCAATTGTTTTTCCAGGTTCTCCACCAGTTATGGTCACGATAAGGCCATGTCCGCCGCCAACATTGGTTTGTACTTCGACATCTTTACCTTTATAAAACTCTTCAATATACTTACTTGTATTTTCTTCTTCAAATGAAAGTTCAGGATTTTCATGAAGATATCGACGAATTTCAATCATTTCTTTTTTACGCTCTTCTAACATTTTCATCAATTTGTCTTTCATTTTTTTTCCCTCCATTACATTCCTACTCATTTATTTAGTACGACTAATGGAAACATTAACCAGCCTTTTTGTTGAGTACATTTTCTTTATGTTCCTTTCCTGCATTCTTGGGAACCATTAGCACGATAGAGAATATAGAAAGGATACCAAAAATGACATTGACGATAACTCCTCCTGCTGCGGCAACTTCAATACTAGCAGCATTTGTAACGGCACCATAAACTGCTGCAGAAATGGCAACACCGAATGCTCCTCCAAGTGAGCTTGCCATTTTGTAAACCCCTGCAGCCGCCCCAACTTTATCTGAAGGAGCATTGGATACGGAAGTATCTGTAGATGGAGTTGCATAGATGCCAAGTCCTAAACCAAATAATGCAAAACCAATGAACACAACAATTGTATAAGCAAAACCTTGTAAGAAGGTTAAACCCATAAGTGCTACACCAATAGTAGTAATCACAGCTCCCCATATCATTGGAGATTTCGCACCTGTTTTTTGTAAAATTTTCTCGCCAACCCGAATCATCGCTAACACTGCGATTAAGTAACCAATTGACAGCATTCCTGATTGGAAAGCAGTAAATCCTCGCCCTACTTGAACATACGTATTGGCAACAACTAATGTACCAGCTACTGCATTTAATAAGAAGTTAGAATAAGTTGCACCTGCATATGGTTTGTTTTTAAATAAAGAGAAGTCGATTAAAGCAATGGCATTGTTTTTTTCAACTTTAACAAAAGCAATAATTCCGATAATGGCTACAACTAAATTAATTAAAGTAAGAGTGCTTGTCCAACCCCAATCTGACCCACGAGTAATAAAAAGATTCAAGGCAAGCATCGTTATAATCAAAATGATTAATCCTGCAACGTCAAATTTAAAAGCACCTTTTGATTCTGCTTTACTTTCTGGGGTATCTTTTATAAGCAGCATACCAAGAAGAGCAAAAATAATGGAGAAAATAAAAATCCATCTCCATCCCAAATAGGTTGCAATCGCACCTCCAGCAAATGAACAAACTCCTGATCCACCCCAAGACCCGATTGACCAGTAACTTAGAGCGCGCTGACGATCTTTTCCCTCATAATACTCCTTCACTAGAGCAATGGTTGATGGCATAATACATGCTGCAGAAATACCTTGAATAATCCGTCCAACAATCAGCAGCGCTGCCCCTTGTGTCACCACAAGGAGTAAAGAACCAATAACACTCAATATTAATCCAATATACGTAACTTTTTTCCGTCCTATTTTATCCGCTAGACCACCAGCACCTACAATAAACATACCTGAGAATAACGAAGTTAAGCTAATTGCAATATTCAATGTTCCAAGTGAAATACCTAAATCTGATTGTACAGCTGGCACTACGTTAACCATGGCTTGAGCAAACAGCCAGAATGTAATAACGCCAAACACAATCCCGGTAATCAATTTATTTGTACCTTTATAGGTTTCCATTCTTTTACCTCCTCAAATGCAAAATTTATAAGTATCTTGCATTTTAATAATTTTTCTTAATAACACCGGTGGTATGTCTATATTATAAAAAAGACTCCCTGTAAAAAGGAGCCATTTTTTATCCAAATTAAGCTATCGGATACATGCATTTATAAACGCAGAAAATATCTAAACGAAATTTGACGGTATATTTTTTACCTTTACTGTGTAAATAGATTGAATAAGTAAAGCAACAGATTGTTCAGGTGAAAATATTTAAAGATTCATTCTCTTTTAAAGAAATACTTTTCTTAGTTCAAAAAAATGAATCGCATTCATGGTTAAGTAAGAATAAAACGACCATTCCGCGTCAATCATTTCATCAAATACTTCTAAAGATGGTTGACTTGAATGTGTAATATAGTCAATAATCTCGGCATCCATTCCAAATTTACTGTTATTTTGCCACCAATTCTTATACAAAGCCCCGTGGTCTTTATCAAAAACATATTTACGTATTTGATATTCTCCGCTAGGGATTCCTTTTATCGTTACTCGTACTTCTTTCATTAATTTTTGTAGAAAAGTTTCCTCTATAGAAAAATAAGGATTAACAATATTGTGATTTATTAACACAATCTGATAGCCTCTTTCATTTTCCGTCATAATATAAAAATCCCCTTTTGCAATCACCCTGCCTTGCAGTCTGTTGAAAAATGACATTGCATAATAGGCAGGACGTTTTCCATTAAAATAATGAAACAATTCCATTCCTTCTAGTGGAATACTCTTTCCTCCTACACTTTTTTCATGTATTTCAGAATTAATCCAGAAACCGAGTGATTTTACATCTTCCGCTGCGTTAATTGCATCATTCAATATTAACGCTCCACGGAAAAATGTTCCATTCGTATAACGAGTATTTCCTGAAAAGGAACTCCAAGTAAGCAAATGCAGGGGTTTTTCTATCGAATGACTTTTTAAATAGTGCTTTATTTTCTCCGTTTTTTTTCTAATAAAATCTTTTGCTAATAGATAATTATCATCGATTAATTCTTTAAAATCGACGATTTCATTAGGGTTCGCTTGAAAAGCAATAAAATCAATTTGCTCTTCTTGGTGCAGTACCCATCTATGCTTGTCATCTGTTGTCCCAGTTTGAAATGAAAATGGTAATAATACGCCAACTTGAATAGAAGGAACCATTGTTTTCAATAATTTGTGTAATGATAAATAGAAACGTTCTAACCTTTTATGATCTAAAGCTTCATCATTTGTTAAGTACACAAAATACCAGGAGCTTACATAATTTTCACCAAATACTTGCAAGCAATGTCTTAAAAAATGTTCAAGCTTTTGAAGGTATGCATTTTCATCTGAGGAGATGCCTTTATAATTTACTTGTATAAATAATGATAAATCATTTGTTTTTACAAATTGAATCACTTCATCTGAATTATAGTAAGGCGATGTTGTCGGTATTAATTCATCTGTTTCTACTGCCGAAGATATTGTTCCTCCACTTAATAACTTATGTATGCTGATATACTTTATATTCAATCCTTTTTTAGCTAATATCACTTGCCTGCGAACGTTATCTTTTTGTAGTTCTCTCAATTCACCAATCGATAAAATATTGGAAGGATGAACCAATAGTCTACTGTTAGTAGCAGATAAGTCAATTTTTAATTCTTCGAAGTGAGTTTCTGTATTACTAAAGGATGATGAAGTATCCCCCTCTGATAGTAAATCCCCTATTTTCATTATAATTTCCGGGGAACTAAGAAGTGTCCCTGAATCTTGCAACTGATAATTTTCCACTAAATTCACTTGTTCCTGCTTGTTCTTTTCACGAAAAGAATGAGGTGTCTCTCCATGCATCTCTTTAAATAAATTTGTAAATGATTTTGTGTTAGGGAAGCCATTTTTCATTGAAATATATGTGATGGAATCGTTAGAATAGAGTAAATCTTTTACACTGTGTTCTAACCTAATATTCATTAAAAAACGGCTAAAGCCTATATCTAATTGCTGTTTAAAATATCGGGACAAATAACTGGGAGACAGATAAAAATGATGAGCTACATCTTCTAACGTGATTGGTTCGTCAAAATGCTGCTTTAAATAGCAGATAATCTCTTTTAATCGCTGATTTTTGACAGTTATTTCTTCAACATTGTTTCTGTCCCCTTTAAATCTTAGAATCAAAGTAAGCAAAATTCTACAAATTAAAATATGTAATTCTAGCTGACTCCCTTCTTCATGTCTGCAATAGGTAACCAACAATTCAGAGAGAAATTTACGCATCTGTACAATAATATTTTCTTTTCCTCGATCAACTTGCCGCGAAAATAAATTAAAATGATAATGACGGTACTCCTGATAATATTTCGAAATAAATGTATCTGGAATACTTAATGTTAAAACAGTATTTTTCTTTACAGCGCGCACTTTATATAATTGATTTCGGTTTATCACAAGCAGGTCATTTTCTTGCAGCTGAAAAAATCCGCTATCCATTTCAACAACTAATTCACCATCAAGTACAAGAAGAATCTCAATTCCTTGGTAGATTCTTGATGATAGAAACTCTATGTTTTGTAAGTGCAATTGAAAGTCCTCTACGTTTTCCATTCCTTGCCCTCTCTTCGTCTGGTCTGTTTTGAACCTGTGCCAAATATTATATTTAAATAACGACATTTACAAAAACTGCTTGAGATGTATTATGTTTACTATATCCTTCGTTTATTTTGAAGAAACAGCCCTTTCCCAAAAAATAGATCGGTAGTTGGGTTAAAAAAGAACAAAAAAGCTTCAAACCCTTCTCTCTCAAGGGTTTGAAGCTCTTAAAATGATGACCTGTTTTAATCCAAATTAACGCCCAATCCCCGGACGGTGATTAAGAAAGTTTTCGCAGGCAAAGCCTCTTACCTCTTCCTCTTTAAAATGCTTCAACAATTCATTAATCAGATTTTGACTCTTAGAGGCATCTTCCAAATCCTTGACAAAGGCAGTAATACCATCAAAATCAGAACCCAAGCCAATTTGCTTCACGCCCCCTAGGGAACAAAAATGATCAATGTGTTTGACCAAATCTGAAATAGTCACTACTCCACTTTCCTTAATAAACGGAGGATTATAAACCACATGGACCAATCCGCCTCGCGCAAACATAGCCTTCGCCTGTTCGTCCGTTAAATTCCGAGGATGGTTACAAAGAGCGCGGGCATTGGAATGGCTGGCAATCGGATACCTTGCTAATTCAATAACATCCCAAATTCCTTTGTCACTCAGATGAGATACATCCGTAAGAATTTGATGTTGATTATTAAACTTAACAATCTCCTTGCCAAACAGAGTCAGCCCTCCTCCGCGCGGTTCCCCGGCACCGTCAGCAGCAAGATTTGCTTGGTTCCAGGTCAATCCCACAGAGCGCACCCCAAGCTGATACAGAATATGAAGCTTCGCCAAATCATTTCCGATGGCATCTACACCCTCAAGTGTTAACATCGCTCCTATCTGCCCAAGCTTCAAACGGTCAAAGTCCGACCACTCTTTGATATGGACCATATCTGGATTACGACCGAGAACTTCCTTATAAAAATAATCAATTTGCTCAAGAGCGACCTGAAACTTCTGATCGCCTTTAATATCCGGCTCAATAAAGATGGCAAAGCATTGGACTTTGACCTGGCCGGCTTGTAACCGATTCTTATTGGTATTGAGTTCCTTTGCATCAGCAAATCGTAAGGAGCCCTTTGCTTCTTGGAGTTTCATCAAGGCATCGCAATGCAGATCGATAATATTCATTTTTTCCAAAACTCCTTTTTATAAAAATTTTACCATAACAAAAAAAGGTCAGATATAAAAATATCTAACCCGATTAATAGCGGCTTTAGTTTTCCTCCGCCATCTTTTTCACTTTGGGCAGGACCTTATCCCAAATTTCAGCGCTGGCATCTCGATAGATTTGACCATCTGCCATCGCCGAAAAATCACCTTGCAGAATATGAAGGGTCGTCTTGCCTTCCACTTCATCTAATTGAAAAGTAATTCCATCTTCCTTCGTAACCTTTGGTCTTTCTGCCATTCGAACATCAAAGACAGTAAAATGGAGAAGTTTGTTTTGCTGGACAGAGGTTACATTTCCCTCCACAATCACGGTCCCGTCCTGGCCTTTCCAATAGACTGGACTTCCTAACTCCCATGTTGACTCTAGATGAAACTCTGGCCCTCCACTGGAAAACTCGACTGCCCACTGACGATTTAATTCACTAATTGTTAAGACATCCCAAACCTTTGAAGCAGGAGCATTAATTTCAATCGTCTTGTCAACAAATAATTTAGTCATCTGGCCCTCCAAAACTGGTAAAGTATTATTTCGATTATAAAGAAAAAATCGGCGGTGGTCCAAACCACCTGCCGTTTAATATTTTCTTAGAAAAACAGGATCTGTTTTCAATATGTTCCGTCGGATGGTTTCATGACAGATGGATTGGACCTTTTCAATCCCCTGTGTCGAATTCGCTAAAACTCTCACCGCAAAACCCGGAACGCCCAGCATCGATATACCGATTCTAGCATCCAGGTACTCATCAAACCTTTCTTGCAGCTCCTCAACCGCAGCTGAATTAATCCGATGATCAATAACGATCAATGACCCAAAATGAGTATAACCCTCCATCATGCCAATCCCGTCAATATCTTTGTCGGGTTGTAATTTAATATGATCAAAAAGTACCAGTCGATCCCCCATGTAAATTTCCATTTTTGACTGGAGGAAGTCATATTGAAAAAGAGTTCCATCAGGAGCCCAGCCCGGGGTAAAAATGTCCGAGCAAATGAACGAAGCATCTTTCTCCATCTTCACCACCATCGTCTGCTTAAAACGAGCATTCTGATAGGCAATGACAGGGTCTGGCAAATACTCTAAAACACTTCCACTTTTTAAATAGATGTTCGTCTCCTGAAAAGCCGGTCGATTTCGTGTTTTATAAATTTTAGTAGAGGATTGGGTTGTCACAACCACGCTTGCGGCTTCTTCCACCCCAATATTGATTTTATAAGTATCCCCGTCAACGTAGCCTCCACCGGGATTCATGATATAAAAATAGGCCTCGCCGCTTGTGGTAAGGTAAACGGGTCTAGTGATTTTAAAAGCCCCCTCTGAATACGAGTCCTTTAAAATGGTGTGATCCCCTTTTTTGGAAGCCATCAGGCTTAGGTATCCAGTCCACATTTCCACCTATCCCAATCCTACTAACAACGTATTCCTTTTTATCCAATCAATTACCTGGTCAAGGCCTGTATCGGTTTTTAAATTCGTAAAAATGTATGGCCTTGTGCCTCTGGCTGCCTTCGTATCTGATTCCATGACCTCCAAACTCGCCCCCACATATGGTGCCAAATCAATCTTGTTGATAATAAACAGATCAGATTTAATCATCCCTTGGCCGCCTTTACGAGGTATTTTTTCCCCCTGGGCGACATCAATTATGTAAATAGAGAAATCGACCAGTTCCGGACTAAAGGTAGCAGCCAAGTTATCCCCTCCGCTCTCGACAAAAATAATCGAAAGGTCAGGATGTTTTTCCTTTAATTCATCAATCGCAGCAAAATTCATCGATGCATCTTCCCGTATCGCGGTATGCGGACAGCCTCCCGTTTCCACGCCAATTATTCGGTCACCAGGCAGCACACTATTTTTAATTAAAAATTGGGCATCTTCCTTTGTGTAAATATCATTCGTTACGACAGCCATTTTAAATTCATCATTTAGATGTCTCGTTAACCGCTCGACCAGCATGGTTTTTCCTGCTCCAACCGGCCCGCCAATTCCAATTCGTATAGGCTCCATCTTCTCCCCTTCTTTCTTTTATTTTTCAGGACATAAATAACCGTACATGCAGCCTCTCATGACGCATTTGGGCAATTTCAATCCCAGGGGCAACTGCACCAAAGTCATCATGCTCCATTTTGTCTATTTGTTTTACCGTTTCTACTAGATATGGTTGAAGCTCTAAAAGAACTTGTTGACCCGCTGTTTGACCAAGCGGAATACCGCGTACCGCATTTTGAACTAGTGTGCCGACAGTAGAATATAGATAGGTCAACATAATTTGATATTGATCTATTTTTAAAAATTGACTAATAATCGCAAATACAATGGCAGGATGTCCATAGGCTTCACTGTGCTTTATTTTCATCTGATAATCTTCTAATAATGGAATTGAATATAGATCCCTGCCCATTTTAATCAGCCTTTCGCCAATTCTCCTATTAGCTTGGCGGGTTTCTTTAGGAATATTTTGTATATAAAGCTTTCGGTCGAGGGCCCAAACCTCCTCTATTTGATTCTGTCTTAAGGCATCAATAGCCAACCGGCAAGCGAGCCCATCAGTTGCAGCTAGTTGTTTTTCTAAAAACATTCTAATCCAACTAAAGAATGTTTCTTTATCATGAATCATGCCTTCCTGTATATAGGTTTCAAGACCAAGTGAATGGGAAAAGGCTCCTGAAGGAAAGTTCGAATCGCCAAATTGCAGCAAAGCTAATAGCTGATTATCCATGATGATGACCGATATGACGGAAAGCTTTTTTTACTTTTCTTATTTGCCTTGAATATGGCACATCTAATTGTTCTAGGAGCTCCTGAACAAGGTAATCAAATTGGACGAGCATATCTTCACCTTCAAATTGAGCTGGCAGATGGCGGTTCCCGAGCTGATGGGCAATCTCCCCCATTTGCTTTATATTCGCAGGCTGAATCACCAGCAAGTCATCATTCATCACACTTATGACAATCATATTGTGTTCATCCATATATAATATATCGCCATCTATAAGATCTTTAGGCTCCTTTAAGCGAATCCCCACCTCTTTCCCATGGTCGGTAGTCACCCGCTGGATGCGCTTCACCAAATCATCGCTTGATAAATAGACCTTTTCGATATGCCTGCCAGAGGATGGGATATCCTCAACATTCCCAACGATTTGTTCAATAATCATCTTTATCCCCCTTTACTGATCCTCTTTTAAAATAAAAAGTAGCGCTGTGCCATCGGCAGAATCTCAGCCGGATCACAGGTCACAAGTTCCCCGTCCACCATGACTTCATAGGTTTGTGGATCCACATCTATTTTGGGCATTTCACTATTTAGCTTCATATCTGTCTTGCTTAAGTGACGAATTCCCTGAACCGGTTTGATCAGCTTTTTTAATCCGAGCTGCTGTGGAACACCAAGATTAATCGCTGCCTTTGACATAAAGGTAATCGAAGTAGAATATTTTGCTTTTCCATAGGAAGCGAACATAGGGCGGTATATTACAGGCTGAGGAGTGGGAATTGAAGCATTCGGATCACCCATCAGACTGTGGGCAATCATACCGCCTTTTAGTACCAGTTCAGGCTTAACACCAAAAAATGCCGGATCCCAGATGACGAGGTCGGCCAGTTTTCCTGCCTCAATAGAACCAACCTCCTCCGCAATACCATGAGTAATCGCCGGATTAATCGTATACTTGGCAATGTAGCGTTTGACCCGAAAATTGTCGCCCACACCGGTATCCTCTGGCATCTTTCCTCTTTGCTTTCTCATTTTATCCGCAGTTTGCCATGTCCGGGTAATAACCTCTCCCACACGGCCCATCGCCTGTGAATCGGAACTAATCATACTAAATACGCCCAAATCATGGAGAATATCTTCGGCCGCAATCGTTTCTTTGCGAATCCTTGAATCGGCAAAAGCAATATCCTCCGGTACCTCAGGGTCTAAGTGATGGCATACCATCAACATATCAAGATGTTCATCTAAGGTATTTTTTGTATAGGGACGGGTTGGATTAGTAGAAGACGGAAGAATATAGGGATAGCTGGCAACCTTAATAATATCAGGGGCATGCCCGCCTCCTGCCCCTTCCGTATGATATGTATGGATGACCCGTCCATTGATCGCTGCCAAGGTATCTTCGACAAACCCGCCCTCATTTAAGGTATCGGTGTGGATCGCGACCTGGACATCATACTGGTCTGCAACCCTAAGGCAATGGTCGATTGCCGATGCCGTTGTCCCCCAGTCTTCATGAAGCTTTAGGCCAATGACCCCAGCATTAATTTGTTCAATTAACGGTTCTCGTGCGGACGAATTTCCTTTTCCTAAAAATCCCAAATTCATAGGGAATTCCTCTGCTGCTTCTAACATACGATGGATATTCCATTCACCCGGTGTACAGGTTGTGGCATTGGTTCCAGTCGCAGGACCTGTGCCGCCTCCAATCATGGTCGTAATCCCTGAGGATAGGGCGGTTTCAATTTGCTGCGGGCTAATAAAATGAATATGAGCATCAATGCCGCCGGCCGTGACGATCATCCCTTCCCCGGCAATGACCTCTGTTGAGGCCCCAATAATCATATCCACTTTTTCCATCACAAGCGGATTTCCGCTTTTACCTATACCAGCAATCCGTCCATCACGAATCCCGATGTCCGCTTTATAGATCCTAGTATAATCGACGATAATGGCATTGGTAATCACAGTATCGAGCGCTCCGTCTGCTCGGGTTGCGAGCGGATGCTGTCCCATCCCATCCCGAATCACTTTACCGCCGCCGAACTTCACTTCATCGCCGTAAACGGTAAAGTCCTTTTCTATTTCAATAAATAAATCAGTGTCAGCAAGGCGGATGGCATCCCCTGTTGTGGGACCAAACATATCCGCATATTGCTTTCTCGACATTCTAAAGCTCATGATGTCCCTCCTTTTTAGTATCTAGAGGACCATTTGTTTGATTATTTAATCCATAAACTTCGCGGCGGCCCGCGAAGGGAACGAGCTCTACTTCTTTTGCGTCGCCAGGTTCAAACCTTACAGCCGTGCCTGCAGGGATATTTAAGTGTTTGCCATATGTTTGATCGCGGTCAAATTGCAGTGCTGCGTTTACCTCATAAAAATGAAAATGTGACCCTATTTGGATCGGTCGGTCTCCAAGATTGAGCACCATGACCCTTGAAGCAGGCCTTCCTTGATTACAAATAATTGGGTCCTTTCTTAAGCGGTATTCACCTGGAATCATACTTTTCACTCCGTAAAAAATGGCATATTGTAAATTTTTTACATTACTTGTAGAATAGTTTGGTTATTTCGTAGTAATAATTTAATTTTTGTAGAATTGATCCTAGAAAACGTAGAAAACTCCCTTAGTTTCGTAGAATAACTCACTAATTTCGTTGAATAGCCCTAAAACCCGAAATTTTTATCGAATCGGTTGATGTACGGTTACTAGTTTTGTGCCATCAGGGAATGTCGCCTCGACCTGAATGTCCCGAATCATTTCAGGAATACCTTCCATGACATCTTCCGAGGCTAAAATTTTGGTCCCCGCACTCATTAATTCCGCAACCGATTTTCCATCCCTTGCTCCCTCCATTATTTCGTACGTTATAAGCGCAACTGCTTCCGGATAATTAAGTTTTAAGCCGCGGTCCTTCCGGCGCCTCGCTAAATCGGCTGCCACCACGACCATTAATTTCTCCTGCTCTCTCTGGGTAAGTTTCATTCCTTTTACCTCACTCCCTTAGTTCAGGCAGACACCCATTTTGTCATTTGTTACTCCATTTTGATCGTCATAAATCACCTTGCCACGCAGCATCGTCTTCTTAACCTTGGTTGAAAATACCCTGCCTTCATAAGGGGAATAGGCATTTCGAAATCCAAAAGACTCTTTTTCGGCAACAGTCGTTTCATCTAAACAAAAGAAGACTAAATCGGCATCTAACCCCGGACTAATTCTTCCTTTTCTTTCCTCAATTCCAAAGCGGTCTGCGACATTGGAGGTTCCTAAAGGGAAAATCTGTTTAAGAGGCACTCCACGTTTCAAAGCCTCATCAACCATTGCCAGCCACGTAAATTGAACTCCTTGGATACCACCCCAAGCTTCCCAGATCGAATCGGTTGACTTCATGGAATAAAGACATGGGGAATGATCAGACCCAATTGTGTCAATCATGCCATTTGCAACACAGTCCCATAATCCTTCGACAGCTTCACGTGGTCTTAACGGCGGTGCACATTTGAGAATCGCTCCCTCCCTGAGAAAATCCTCTTCATCAAAGATTAAATAGTGGGGGCAGGTTTCCACTGTTACGTTCACGCCGCTTTTTTTAGCTTGCTCGATAAGACCGACAACTTTGGGTGAACTAATATGAACAAAATGAAGAGCTGTTCCATATTTGGCGGCAAGCTCTAACGCATAACTTACTGCCTTTTCTTCTGCCGAGATTGGTCTGCTCGCTAAATAAGCACTTCGTTCATTCAGCCAAGGATGCTGTTTATTAAAAGCTATAAGTCTAGCAATATCCTTTTCCCATTCCGCGTGGAGGGCGAGTACTTTGCCATGGTCCTTTGCCGCTAGCATGGCTTGTTTCAATTCAGTGGGAGATAAGTATTGAAAGTCATCGATCCCACTTTCACTCATAAATGACTTCCAGGCAATCACTCCCTCACTCATTTGGGCTAATTCCTGTCTATTATTTAGGTTAGTACCAGTCATCCCGCCCCAGAGGGCATAATCGATATGGGATAATGACGTTAAATACTCTCTCTTATCAGTTAAATTTTGTAAGCTTATGGTAGATGGGGAACAATTTAGCGGCATATCAAAAATGGTGGTCGTCCCACCCATTGCGGCGGCACGACTTCCTGTCTCAATCCCTTCCCAATCGGTTCTGCCTGGATCATTAAAATGAACATGGGCATCGATAAATCCGGGAACCACTAGGCAGCCACTTGCATCGATAATGTTTTCCGCTGTCTCAATCAACGGACCTGCTTCACTCTCCACAAGTGAGACAATCTTCTCGTCGATAATTTTAATGGTTACCTCACGAAATCCTTCTTCAGTAAAGACAAGGCCATTCTTTATCAATAGCTCTGTTGTTTTTTTATCCTCCTTAACTACTTCAGTTAGAACTTTAGCCATCGGTCAATCACTCCTCGATGTTAGTAACCTGATTTTCTTTTAAGCTTGTAATCGCCTTTTCCACTGCACGAATGATTCCGCCATATCCCGTACAACGGCATAAATTCCCCGAGAGTGCTTCCTGTATTTGTTGTTTAGTCGGGCTGGGGTTTGAATCAAGCAATGCCTTAACAGCCATAATCATCCCCGGAGTGCAATACCCGCATTGAAATCCGCCCTCTTCTAAGAACGCTTTTTGAATCGGATGTAATCCATCCTCCTCTAGTCCTTCTATTGTATTAATGGAGGTATGGTTTGCCTGGTAGGCCAAAACCAGACATGAGTTAACCAATTGACCATTCATATGAACGGCACAGGCACCACAGCGGCCAATTTCACAGGACATTTTTGTACCTGACAACCCTAAGTCTTCCCGTAAAATATCCAATAGCCTTGCTGCCGGCGCTGCCTTTAACTGATGGAGGACACCATTTACAGTAAGGGCAAGCTCTATTTTTGGGACAGCTGTTGGCAGGTCAATACTCTGGATGACATGCTTCATATCCATGGTTTCATCTCTCCTAAACTGATAGATTTTAATAAAAATTCAGGAGAAACAGGCAGCTTATTCACCCAGCAGCCCGTTGCATCATAAATCGCTCGAACAATCGCCGGCGCAACCGCAACCGTCCCAATTTCCCCCACCCCTCTTGGACCAAATGGGTCGCCCACCGCCAGTTTTTCAATCGCCTCAACATTCGTCTTGTAGGGAACATCACAAATGGTGGGAATAAAATAGTTGTCAAAGTTATCAGTTAGATAGATTCCCTTATCCATGACGGCTTCCTCCATCATGGTATAACCTAGGGCCATTACGCCTCCGCCTTCTATTTGACCTAGATATCCCAACGGGCTGACAACAGGGCCAGCTGCTACCGCTTGGTCGATTGTACTCACCTTCACTTGGCCTGTTAACAAATCCACTTCTACGTGAGCGATTACAGCTGCAAAAGCATAAAGATAATGACTTCCTCCCACTGTTGCATCAGGACTCGTTGGAAAGTTAAACGAAGTGTGGACATTAATTGACCGGCCAGTTGGCATCTGATGCGCCAGCTGGGCGAAAGTAATAAAAGGACCCGAAGCATCCATCTCTCCGACCTTCCAGATTCCCCTTGGTCCCATTTGCAGCTGATCAGCAGAAATCCCTGTAATCATCTGTGCAAGTTCTAGAACTTGCTTCCGAAAGGAATCCTTCATTCTCATTAGTGCCTGCCATACCATACTTGTTGATCTTGAGGCAGTCGATGAACCGCTGACAGGTACCAAAGCGGTATCTCCTATAACAATCTTAATATCTTTTTCTGTACACTCGAATTCTTCTATTAGTAAGGTTTCAATCACGGCCAAAAGACCTTGACCACACTCTTCAAACCCGAAGGCGGCTTCAATTTTCCCGGCCTTTGTAAAAGAAAGCCGGCCGCCGGCAGGATCATTCCGGTCGATTCCAAGTCCACCTCCGTGCATCGTGAGGGCAATGCCAGTCCCTCTCACCTTCCATTTATCGAGTTCCTCCCGCTTCCACCTCTTGGATTTTTCAGCATGTGAACGTTCAATCGCTTGAAGGACATCTGATGCTCCATTCGTAGGAGCTATTTTTTGTCCTAATGGCCCAGGATCATCCGCCTTCCTTAAATTCTTTAAACGGAATGTTACTGGATCCATATTCAACTTATTAGCAAGCCGGTCCATTTGCCCCTCTAATGCAAACGTGATCTGGTTCCCGCCAAAGCCCCGGAACTCACCTGATACGCCATTATTGGTAAAAACAGATAATCCCTCTATTTCCATATGTGGGATGATATAGGGACCCGGTGCATGCTCCACAGCAAAATCTAAAACGGCAGGACCTAAAGTGGCATACGCCCCAGTATCAGCGATAATTTTTACCTTATGGGCAAGAATATTCCCCTCTTGATCCACTCCTGTTTTCATCATAATGTTCATTGGATGGCGTTTAAGCCCTGCTCTGACCGATTCCTGTCTGCTGTTATGAATTTTGACAGGACACTTTGTCGCTAATGCCAGTAATGCCCCATATGGCTGAATATTTAATTCATCCTTCCCGCCAAAGGAACCACCCATTGGGCTTGAAACTACACGGATATCCGTTTCCGGCATATCCAGAATTCTTGCCAATTGAAACCGGTCCTTAAAACCATGCTGCGTCCCCACATAAACGGTTAATTTCCCATCTGGTTCCGGGACAATCACGCCGCCCTCGGTTTCCATATAGGCATGCATTTGCCTTGGCAACTCATAGGTTTCCTCGACAACAATAGCGCATGTTTGAAAAGCGGTTTCCACATCTCCTTTTTTAAAATAAGGATGATGTAGAATGTTGCCTCCTGGATGAAGAAGCGGTGCATCAGGCTGAAGAGATTTTTCGGGACTATCAACTACTGGCAGCTTCATGTATTCAACCCGAATTAACCGTAATGCCTGCTCGGCGATTTCCTTTGTATCTGCCGCGACAGCAGCTAGAGCATCTCCGACATATCGGACGCGGTCTTCACATAAAACTGGCTGATCCGGAAAAATAAGTCCAAAACCATTCAAACCAGGAACGTCCTTGTAAGTGACAACAGCCCTAACACCTGGAAGTTGCTCTGCTTCATCGACCGAAATAGATAAAATCTCGGCATGCGGCTCCGTGCTTCTTAAAATTTCCCCATATAACATGTTAGGAAACGTTAGGTCTGTAAGGTATCTCATTCTGCCGGTCACTTTTTCGGGACCATCAGGACGTACCCTTCTTTTCAGCTCTGAAAGGCTAGTTTGTAATGCCATAAGATCCCTTCCTTTTCTAACCAGCAAAGCCAGCAATCTTTGAAACAATCATATTGGCAGCGACCGCTTTTTTATAATCTGCCGTAGTAAACGCATCTGTTGCTGCATTGAATTCATCTTTTATCTTTTGAAAAAGATTTTTTAAGAGTTCATTGGACAATTTGGAACCTTCCACAAATCTTTCAACCCCGGCCAGTCGTTGAGGCGGCGTTGTCCCTCCCCCCGCAGCAAGGCGAATGTATTCGACCTCCTTTTGTTCGTTGAGCTGACAGCAGCCGGAGATGGTTACAATACTAGGGGTAAATGCTTCCCTGTATCCAAGCTTTTTATAAAAATAACTTTTCCCTTCAAGCTCTTTATTTTCAGGAACATATATGGCGGTAAGAATGGCACCATCTGATTCACTTAGACAATCTAATAATCTTTTTAGTTTTATTTTACCTCCATCATAAAAGGATAAGGTTGCATCGAGCGCCAAAAGGGCAGGAATTATATCGCCAAATCCTCCCGCAATATTGCCGCCAATCGTTCCACGATTACGAACAGCCAGAGCTGCAACATTTCTTATAGCCTCTGCTAATAAGGGGATATTTTTTGAAAGTGAAGGGTGATCCTTGCAAGCAGCTAGTGTGGTTAAAGCACCAATCCGGATACCAGCTTCTCCGTTAAAATTGGCTCTCTCACAACCTTGCATTTCTTTAATCTGTTCCAAACTAATTAAATGGCGGGGGCAATCCGTACCTTTTTGCCACTGAGTCTGCATGAGTGTTCCTCCCG
Organism: Bacillus sp. AFS037270; assembly: GCF_002585305.1. Next base: position 121,726 of record NZ_NUNF01000019.1, read on the forward strand.
CGATAAAGCTAGCCTCTTCACCTAACTGTTTTTTTAATTGCCAGGCTGCAGCCAGATTATCCGGAAGCCAAACCGCTGGCGAGTTTAACATCGTTGCTCCCTGCTTAATCATTACTCGACCAGCTCCTTTCCATTACCATCTCAGGCCGCTTTGTCCGCTGTCTCTGAATTAGTTCCGCTACAATACTAACTGCAATCTCCTCTGGACCTTCCGCCCTTATTGGCAATCCAACCGGGCTCTTAATCTCCGGCGGTATTTCTCGGCCATCAAGCAAACGTTGCGTCCTAGCTTTTGAGCCCAGTACACCCAAATATCTTAATTTTTTTCCTTTTAGAAGATGTAACAATTCTCGATCCTTTTGAAAATGATGTGTAAGGATGATGACAGAGTCTAAGCTGGATAAAGTCAGCATAGGCATCACTTCATTCGGAAAACCCACAATTAATTGATTAGCCTCCGAAAAATATTCTTCTTTACATAACGCCGAGCGCCAATCAGAGACAAGGACGGAAAAGCCTGCTTGAGCTGCCATATTAACTAATGGAATTGCATCCCGGCCAGCCCCAAAAACAATTAACCGCGGCTTTGGTTCAAAGCAATGGATGTAAATATCAGCTGATAATTCCGGTAAATAAGAAATTCCACTTTTCGGTATTTTTTGATGTATATCATTTACGAGCCTTTTTATTTGCAGGGGTACTCTTCCGTGCCACTTTCCAAACAGCTGTTGATGATCTGTGATAAACAAATAGTCAGTAACCGAATTGTCTTTCGCTAATTTTTTTATCACCGTCACACGGTTCCCATTATCTAAATGGAACTTTAATTTACAGAGATGCTCACGAAGACAGGCATCAATCGGTTCCAAGAGAACACTTATTACACCGTTACAGCCTGCCCCCTGCCCCCATGACAGATCGTCTTCGTCCCTTAAATCATAAACAACGGTGTTTGTTTTTCTTTGGTTTATGACTTCTTGAACTCGAAAGGACAAATCCGTCTCAAGACAGCCGGCACTTAGAAGACCTATTTGCGTTCCATCACCTCGAAACAGCGTGGAAGTCCCTTCTTTTCGATAAGCTGATCCTTCTACGCGAATAATCGTAGCAAGGACATCATCATTAGCAGACCCGACAATCGCGTCTAGAATCTCATGTATCCCGTCCATACAAGACCCCCTTATATTTATTTATTAATATAGACCTCCTAAAAACAACCATGTTCTATCTCTCTATAATTTGGGCTTAGTTGGATAGGTGAGAATATGTAACTAAGGAAAATGTTAAAGTTTCTATCATCAGCTTTTCACTAATAATATCCAAAAGGGGAGATAGCTTCTACATTGGCGTCATATAATCTAACATAGAAATTTTTATTTTTCAGAATTAGAAAGGCTGATCCTTTAATCTTTAACGGTTATATCGTTGGCATCCTTTCTTACCATGGCCATTTTGAAAAAGTCTGTCAGAAATCCTTACGACAAAGGAGAAAATATGCGTGTGTTATAGAATAATATATCTCAAGTTTAAAAGGGAAAATCTTACTTTCCTATTACTAGGCATAAACCTTTAATGACAAACGTTTAATTTAGGACGATTGGGGAGATTGTAATGTCAGCTGATAAATTTATGGTGGAAGCCATTGATGAGGCTCTATCCAATGTGATGAACAGTCATGGTGGACCATTTGGAGCTATAGTAGTAAAAGAGGGGAAAATTATTGGCAGGGGCCGTAATGAAGTTACAGCCTTAAACGATCCAACAGCCCACGCTGAGGTTCAGGCGATCCGCGAGGCCTGCCAAACTCTTAAAAGCTTTCAGCTTGAGGACTGTGAAATCTATACGAGCTGCGAACCATGCCCAATGTGCATTGGCGCCATTTATTGGGCGCGTCCAAAAGCTGTTTATTATGCCTGCACTAAAGAGGACGCAGCCAAAATCGGCTTCGATGATCAATTTATTTATGACCAGCTCGTATTACCTTTCGAAGCGCGAAAAATCCCTATGAAGCAAATTTTCCCTGCTAATGGCGACCTGCCGTTTAAAACATGGGAAAAATCACAAAATAAGGTGGAATATTAATCTGACAAAAAGAGGATGTTGAAGATGGAGAGAAATCAATTAGAAAGAAGAATCTCTGTGGCCTCTGGAAAAGAACCTGCAGATACCGTCATTAAGAATGGAAAAATTGTTGATGTATTTAACGGTGAAATAATGGAAGGTGACATTGCTATAGTTGACGGGTATTTTGCAGGGATTGGAGAATACAGTGGAAAAAACATCATTGATGCAAATGGCTGTTATATTTCTCCAGCTTTCATTGATGGTCATGTCCATATTGAGTCCTCAACGGTTACTGCAAGGGAATTTGCCAAGGTCCTCCTCCTCCATGGGGTTACTACCATAATTGCGGATCCCCACGAAATTGCGAATGTTTCAGGGGTGACTGGCATTCAATATATGCTTAATTCAACTGAAAACATTCCCTTTGACTTTTACTTTATGCTCCCCTCCTGTGTGCCCGCAACAGCCTTCGAACATTCCGGTGCCACACTTACGGCTGAGGATTTAAAGTCTTTTTATCAACATCCGAGAGTACTGGGATTAGCAGAAGTAATGAACTACCCAGCCGTGGTAAACGCCGAACAAGATATGGTCGGTAAAATATCTGACGCCAAACACTTGGGTAAAAAAATCGATGGCCATGCAGCGGGCCTAAAGGCTAATGATTTAAATGTATATATGTCTGCTGGCATTCGAACAGATCATGAAAGTACGACTACAGATGAAGCAAGAGATCGTCTTCGCAGAGGAATGTACTTAATGATTCGTGAAGGCACAGTAGCCAAGGACTTGAATCAGTTAATCCCTGTTGTAAATGAGCGTAACGCCCGCCGCTGTCTATTTGTGACAGATGATAAGCACCTAGATGACCTAGTTCACGAAGGCAGTATTGATCATAATGTTCGACTGGCGATTACTTCAGGGCTTTCTCCCTTAACTGCTATTCAAATGGCATCCATTAATGCGGCAGAATGTTTTGGTCTTGAAGACAAAGGAGCCATTGCCCCTGGTTACAGGGCGGATTTCATCTTCTTTGATAATCTCGACACCATTCAGATCACCGATGTATTTAAAGATGGTCGAGCAGTTGTTAAGAATAGCTTGCTAATCCGTGAACTAGGAAACGCAGATCCTTCGATATCAGCATCAATAAGAGAATCTGTCCGCTTTCATGAGCTTGAAGAGGATAGTTTTCAGATTCTTTTGAAGGAAAAGAAGGCAAATATTATTGAAATTATTCCTAACAGCCTGGTAACGATCCATCAAATTGAAGAAGTAGATACCTGTGAACTTGGTTTATTTCGACCATCTACAAAAAAGGATCAATTAAAGTTAGCCGTCATTGAACGCCATCATATGACAGGTGCAATAGGTTTGGGTATTGTAAAAGGCCTGGGTCTAAAATCAGGGGCGATCGCTACCACCATCGCCCATGATTCTCACAACCTAATCATTGCAGGCACTAATAATTATGATATGGTTGTTGCAGCTAACGCGATTAAAGATATGCAAGGCGGGATGGTTGTTGTTAATCAAGGGGAAGTAATTGCCTCATTAGAGCTTTCTATTGCAGGGTTGATGTCTGATCGCCCTTATCAGGAAGTGTACAGTAAATTAAATGAGATAAATCTGGCTCTTCGTACGTTAGGAGCGAACGACCACTTTAATCCATTCTTAACGCTTTCCTTTTTATCACTGCCGGTGATTCCGGAGTTAAAGCTGACAGATCAAGGCTTATTTCAGGTTTCCACATTTAAGCATATAAGCAATGATGCATAGTAAAAAGCCAGTTTTCTTCAAACTGGCTTTTTTAACATCTATAAAGCAATTGACTTCTTCTGATTGCTGACTTCCTTTTTACTATAAAAACGCTCAACAAAATGACCATTTAACGAAGCCAGGATTTGCTGAAATAGCATCGCAACAACAACAGGCACAGCAACTGCTGCCGGAAAAAAGGAGACCGCTAATACTGCACCAGCACTAATATTTCTCATCCCGCCAGTAAACGTTAGTGTAATCACAGTACTCTGTCCCCTTTTCATTAATCGGCCTACGAAGAAGGAAAACAAGTAACCGGTTAAAGCTATGAAAAAGACAATTACTATAATGCTAACCAGCTTAAGGTCAATATGTTTCAAATAAGGGGCAACGACCGACCCGTTCAACATCACAACAATACCTAAACAAATTTTTGAAAAAGGAGCAAGGCTTGGCCCTATTTGTTCTTTCACTTTCCCCTTTGTCAGCTGGTTTAAAGTCATCCCGATTAATGACGGGATTACCACCATCCCCAACATACCTTTCATAATACTAATTGTATCCATCTCGACTTTTTGACCAATAAATAATGACAGGGTCAAGGGAACAATAATCGGAGATAATAACGTATCGATTAAAATAATCGATAAAACTAAGGGAATATTCCCTTTATAGATAGAAACCCAAATGAAACTCGTGACACCCGTTGGAATCACCATACCTAGAACAAGTCCAGTAATCGTGTAAACATCACCTGAAAAAGCCACATGACCTACACCCCAGGCCCATAGCGGCATAAGGACGTGTAAAATCAACATTGCTAGAAATATAGGAAACGGATGAACAATGACATCTTTTAATGAGCGGAAATTGGAACTTAAACTTCCCTCAAATGTCATAAAGGCAAAAACCCATGGAATTAAATAAGAAAAATCCTTTATATAAGTGCTTAACAGAACGCCCAATATTACACTAACTGGAGTGATGAGCGGCATGATTTTGACAAGTCGTTTATTTAAACTTTGCAGCATGGAAATCTCTCCTCCCTATCAAAGAATACCACAATTTCTTTGCAGGGATTGAAAAAACTTCGTTAATCGAAAAGAATTAAAATTCTTAATGCCTTGGCGCCCAAAGGATCACCGAAACACCAATCAGACAGATGATCGCACCAATCCAATCGTATAAATCAGGGGTCTTTTTATCGATGCCCCACCCCCATAGTAAAGCGAGAATAATAAAGACGCCCCCATATGCAGCATACACCCTTCCAAAGGAGGGGAATTTTTGAAACGTGGGGATCACCCCATATACAACCAATATAATTCCGCCGAGAATTCCATACCAAAGTGGCTTGTTCTCACGGAGCCACTGCCATATCAAATATCCTCCACCAATCTCAGCAAGTCCAGCAAGAATAAATAAAATAATTGCCTGATTAATGATTATCACTCACCTTTTAAAATGTTTTCCAACACTATTGTATTGCAATCCCCTTTGTAAATAAAATCAGTAGGATTATAAAAATACACCTCAAGTCTTAGAGAAAAATAAATCCCCAGTGCATTGGGAAAGATTGGAGGATTTTGTATTCTATTCATAGAAGAGCTACAACAAAAGGGGATGTGTGAAAATGAAGAGAATATTAATACTTTTATTGGTAATAACCGGATTGTACATTGCTTATGAACATGCTCCCAGCTTTCAAACAATAGGAGCCAGCAGTGGCGGAAATAGTGACGGTCTAGCAGACATTTCAAAAAGTACCCAAGTGATTAAAGTAGATGTATCGAATGTCAGTACCACGATTATTCCAGAAGACCGGCCAAATCTAAGAGCAGTTTACGATGGGAAACAAAAACTGCAAGTAGCAGAAGATGGAGATACAGTGGAAGTTTCGGTCAAAAGTAAAGGATTTAGTTGGTTTAACTGGTGGCCATCCCCCCAAAAATCTAATCTAAAAATCTATATTCCGGAAAATTACGATCGAAATATGATGATTGACTTAGGCTCAGGGAATATAAATTTTTCCGGAAAGTCTAAGGCGCATCCCATGAAATTAGAAGATCTAACCATTGATATTGGATCCGGCAATATGAATCTTCAAAATCTGGATGTAAGACAATTTACTCCTGACGTTTCATCAGGTAATGTGGAAATAAACTCATTAAGAACTATAACAGGTACGATTGATGTCAGTTCAGGCAACCTAACGATCAAACACTATACAGGCGGACTCGAAGCAGATGTTTCTTCAGGAAGACTTACTATTCAAGCCGATAAACTCGTCAATTCCATTAAAATGGATGTAAGTTCTGGAATGGTTGGCCTCGATTTACCTGATAACGCTGATTTTACATTGAAGGGGGAAGTGAGCAGCGGCAATATCTCCTGCGATTTCCCTTTAACTACAAAAGACTTCAACAAAAAGAGTATCAAAGGCACCTATGGAAGCGGAAAATATAAAATCAATCTGGATGTTTCAAGTGGTAATATCCACATACATTAAAGCACGTAAACTCTACGTGCTTTTTGCATGCTCCCGCCTGTTCGTACCCATCCTACCCAGATGGAACAAAAGACCTCGATTTTTCATACCGTATATTGTCTGGTTTTTTAATTATGGAAGGAGAGGCAATATGTACTACAACCCTTTTTATTATCCGGTTGTTCCTCCCATGCCGGTATACTCGACATATACCGTTAACTATCCAATCCCTCGTATGTATCCCCCAGTCGATACGAAAATCTTTGAAGGGTCGGTGAAATCGTTTCGGCTGTTAATGGCACAAGGAAGTATCTTGTTAGATCGGTTAGGAAATGCCGCGTTTGCACAAAAAGTAATGAGTTCAGCACAGCAAGGAAAAAATACCGAAGTGGATCAATTAATTAAAACAATCGGTCTAAAAGTCCCTGTTATAACTAAATTTACACCGACTGGCGTAAACTTCACCCTAACGACGCAAGCTACACATCAGCAGCCGGTGAACTGCTGCACCTTAACAGTTGCAATGAAGTGGGGGCAATAAAACGGCTCAATTTATTCAATTTTTTTTAGACTAGCTGACTCTCAAATTAAAAGAGTCAGCCATTTTTTTCTTAACGTCTTATCCAAGCCCAAATCGAATATGGTAAAAGAGACCTCTGGAGTTTCCCCCCTATTTTTATCGGGCAGTTGGGTGTACAATGAATGTTATGTTTTAATAAGTTAATAGAGCAAAGGAGTATAAAGATTTGAAGGAAACAACCTATAAATATCAAGAACAATCTCTATTTAGTATTTCTTGGCCGCTTTTTATTGGACTCTCCTTGCATATGGGAATCGGCATTATCGCGACCTTTATGCTTGGTCATTATTCGGATTCAGCGGCAGCCGGTGTAGGGGTTGCCAATCAGCTATTAAATATATTTATTCTCGTCTTTAACGTCACTTCAATTGGAGGAACGGTCTTAATCAGCCAAAACCTCGGTGCCGGCCGCTTAAAGGACGCTAGACAGTTAGGGCGCACGGTATTTGGACTGAACGTTTGGTTCGGCATCTTTGTGTCATTCATCGTTTTCTTCTTCGGTGAACAGCTTTTACAACTATTTGATATCCATGGAAAAGTATATGACTACGGACTGACCTTTCTTCGTATATGCGGAATCTCGCTCTTTTTTGAATCCATTTCTCTTGCATTAAGTGCTATCTTACGGAGCCATGGCTATACAAAAGAATCAATGTTCGTAACGATGATGATGGATTTTATCAGTATAGGCGGCAATATCCTTGCTATAACAGGTATATTCGGTTTACCTATTACCGGTGTCACGGGTGTGGCCTGGGCCATTGTGGCTGCGCGTGCTTTTGCGGTTTGTGCTTTAATTTATCTTGTATATAACCGGCTGGCATTGAAGCTGGAAATAAAAGATGTTATGACTGCTAAAAAGGAAGATATTAAAGGGCTGCTGGCTATTGGCATCCCGTCAGCGGGAGAGAATCTTTCCTATCAGTTTTCACAGCTGATTATTACTAGCTTTGTAGTTTCAATGGGTACTGCTTCCCTCGCAGCCCGTGTATATGTATTAAATATAAACTATATTTGTTTTCTTTTTACGGTGGCAATTGCCCAAGGGACGCAGTTGTTAGTTGCCCGGTACATTGGCGGCAGGCAGTTTGACCGGGCTTTAAAGCGCGGCATTCGGACCTTAAAAATTGCCATGGCTGCCTCCACCTTAACATCGCTGATTATCGCTTTGATTGGGTCGCCTATTTTAGAAACTTTTACAAAAAATCCTGAAATTATCGCTGTTGGCCTTCCAGTCTTATGGGCCATTGTTTTTGTAGAACCTGGCAGGGCGATGAATATCGTTTTGATGAGTTCACTTAAATCGGCTGGCGATGTTCGTTTCCCAGTGGTCATTGGTGTCTTGTCGATGTGGGGAATTGCCGTTTCTCTTAGCTACCTGCTTGGAGTACACTATGAACTAGGTTTATTAGGTGTGTGGCTTGCACAGGGTGCTGATGAATGGCTGCGCGGCTGTTTTGCTTTAAAACGCTGGTTAATGAAACCATGGGAGCGCCGCAAAGTAGCAAAGGCAGAAATTTCAATATAAAAAAGTGGCAGTCAGTTAATAAAACTGGCTGCCACTTTTTGTAGTTAAAAGATAGGTTTCCATTTGGCCGGCGGGTATTGGCTTACTGAATAGATAGCCCTGACCGATTTTGCATTGATTATTTCTTAAAAAATAAAGCTGTTCCTTTGTTTCAATCCCCTCGGCAATGACGGTAAAATTCATATTCAACCCCATATCAATAATGGTTTTTACCATAATCCCTTGATTGGAATGGGAAGTTATGTCATCAACAAAGGATTTATCAATCTTGATTTTATCAATCGGTAAATGCTTCAAATAACTTAACGAAGAATAGCCTGTTCCAAAATCGTCAATGGAGATTAGGATCCCCCGTTCTTTTAACTGATTTAGGATAATCGTGGAATTCTCCAAGTTTTGCATAATACTTTCCGTGATTTCTAGCTCCAATTGATATCCTTTTAGACCTGTATGTTCTAGAACTGTCCCGATATACTTTAAAAATAAGTCATCCTCAAATTGACGTACTGAAACATTGACAGCAATCGGAACTTGATCTGAGAGGCCAACTTTCTCCCATAATTTTCGCTGACGGCAGGCTTCTGCTAGCACCCACTTCCCGATTGGGACAATTAAACCAGTCTCTTCTGCTAGTGGAATGAAATCGGCAGGAGAGATAAATCCATGGTCAGGATGTTCCCAGCGAATTAATGCTTCGATTCCAACTAACTCCCCTGTAGACAAGGATAATTGCGGCTGATAGTGAAGGATAAACTGATGATTTTCAAGGGCCTTTCTTAAGCCATTTTCAAGCTCCATTTTTCGAACGGAAATACCATTCAGGTTGGAAGAATAGAATTTAAAATTGTTTTTCCCGCGTTCCTTCGCTTGATACATTGCTGTGTCAGCATTCTTAATTAAGGTTTCCTCGTCCAAACCGTCTGTTGGATAAAGACTGATGCCAATACTTGGGGTAACAAAGAATTCTTGATTATTCACGACCAACGGCTTTGTAAACACCAGCAAAATGCGCTGGGCAGCTTCTACGGCTTTTATTTTATTAACATTTTCAAATAAAATAATAAACTCGTCCCCGCCCTGTCTTGATACTAATCCATCTTTATCAACCACTTGTTTTAACCGATCCGCAACCTCCTTGAGAATCAGATCCCCAACTGTATGACCTTTGGTGTCATTAATAATTTTAAATCTATCTAGATCAATGAATAAAACAGCCAATATCTTCTTGCTTTCTAAATGATTCAATACTTCGTTAAGATGCAGACGAAATCGGTTTCGATTGGGCAATCCTGTTAATGTATCATGATAAGCCATATTTTTAATTGTTTCTTCTGTCCGTTTTCGATCTGTAATATCTCTTCCAACCACCTGAACAGCAAATCTGCCTTCAAAATAGATAGGGGCAGATGCTAATTCCACATCGATCGTATTTCCAGTTAATTGTTTAACTTGACATTCGAGCCTTACTTGTTGGTTGCGTAATTTTGCCCCCTTAATTTTAAAGGCATCAACAATTTCTTCAGGTACAAATTCCAACGGTGATTTCCCAATCAATTCTTCAGGATTCTTAGCTCCAACTAGCCTGCAACCTGCTTCATTTATATATTCAATGGTATTTTGACTAACAACAGCAATGATATCCGGAGACATTTCCACTAGACTCCGATAGCGGTCTTCACTTTCTTTGCGGTCTGTTATATCAAATAATACACTATTAAAATCAACAAAATCTCCCTTTTCATCAAGTGTTGGAAAACCTCTGTCCTGAATCCAGCGGACCTCACCATCCGGGCGAATAATCCGATATTCACTCGTGACGGTCTCGCCTCTTGCTAACCTTTTCGACCTATCAGTCAAAAGATAGACATCCTCTGGGTGAATTACCTTTTTCCAAAGATCCATATCTTTATAAAAATCTATATAGGAGTACCCATAGAGTTTTTCAATTCCTGGGGTAATTAACAGGGTATCAGACTTTAAATCATGAGACCAAATTGCCACATCCAGCGTATCAAATATGTTTTTTAGCTTTTGTTTGTTTTGCAGGGATTCTTCATCTTTACCCCTCAGTTCTTTAAAGGTTATATACAAAAGAGGCAACGCTCCAATAAGCGTGATAATAGCAGCCAATTTAACAAAAAGCACGGATGGGAAAAATATAGAGATTGAAATTTCCAATAGCATGATAAAGAAGAATAGACTATAAATAATCTTCAATTGTAGTTGAATGCTTATCTTTGACGCCGCCATTTAATTTCTCCCTTGTTCCAATCATTTGACTCATGAATGATTCTTCTATGTCTATCATTAAAATAACAAAAATCGACATAATTAACAATCGTCGCTTCTTCCTAAATGTAAACGGATTCATTGTTGCTTCTGGCATTTACTTGTTTATTTTTAATAAGATGATCCGCACGTTCAATAGTTTGCCATAACATTTCGAACAAACTTTGAACTTATCACTATAGCCATGTTTTTAAAGTGAAAAAGGGAATATAGTAGAACCATAAAGAACAAACAAAATTTGAAGGGCGGAATCATTTATGTTTAACAAATTTTTAAGAGAAAATAAAATTGCTTCTTATATCCTAACCGTATTACGTTTATACCTTGGCTACTCTTGGTTTACTGCAGGTCTTGGAAAATTAACAAGCGGCGGCTTTGATGCTTCTGGATTCTTAAAAGGCGCGATCGCTAATCCCGTTAAAGGACCAGACGGCGCAATTGTATTTGGTTGGTATGTTGACTTTTTAAAACATTTTGCATTACCAAACGTTGATGTATTTAATGTGATTGTACCTGTTGGCGAAACTTTAATCGGTTTAGGCTTAATTCTTGGATGCTTAACAACTACTGCCATGTTCTTTGGTCTAGTGATGAACTTCTCTTTCTTCTTAGCGGGAACTGTATCTCATAACCCTAGAGACATCTTCTCAGGCTTCATCATTCTAACAGCTGGCTATAATGCCGGTAGAATAGGTTTAGATCATTGGGTGGTTCCTTTCTTCAGAAAAATGGGCAACAAAAATACAAGTCCTGAAAAAACAAAAGCAACAGTGTAAAGTATATAAAGAACAAAAGCAACAGTGTAAAGTATATAAAGAACAAAAGACGATTCGGATATCCGAATCGTCTTTTGTTCTTTAAAAGGCCTCCTATTACTTCAACAAATATACCCTAGTTTCATAAGGCTTGAGGGTAAATTCTCTTCTTAATTTCTTGTCTGTTACCTCATAATTGTTTAATACCAATTCAGAAACAGAATAGGAGACACTTGTTGGCACCTTAAATCTTATTGATTTTTCACTAAAATTGTTAATTACAATCGCTTTACGGCCTCCAAGACGACGAGTGTAAACAAATAACTGCTTGTGATTAGGTAATAACAATTCATAGGTTCCATAAACAAACAGCGGGTTATCTTTCCGCAACTGAATCAACTTTTTATAAAAAGATAGAATTGAGTCAGGATCATTTATTTGAGACTCAACATTAACCTCTTTATAGTTTGGATTTACCCCTAACCATGTTTGATTAGCAGTCGTAAATCCTCCCATATTGGAAGCGTCCCATTGCATCGGAGTCCGAGCATTGTCACGGCACTGTTTCCAAATAATCTCCATAATCTCATCGTGGGAACGGCCTTTTGCCGTTTCCACTTTGTAATAGTTAACCATTCCAACATCATTATAATCTTCAATCGATGGGAACTGGACGTTAGTCATCCCAATTTCCTGACCTTGATAAATAAACGGTGTACCCTTCATCAGAAAGTATAACGCACCCAACATTTTGGCGCTTTCTTTCCAAAGCTTGCGGTCATTACCCCAGCTAGAAACCCGGCGCGGCTGGTCATGGTTTTCAATGAATAAGGCGTTCCATCCCTTGCCTTCTAATCCTTTCTGCCATTTGGTCAGATTCTTCTTCAATGCACGTACATCCACACGGTCATCTGCATCCTTATCCCAGAGACCCAAGAATTCAAATTGGAAGATCATATTGAAGTACCCGTTGTCTTCACCGACCCATTTATCCGCATCGTCCAACCCAACACCGTTAGCTTCCCCAACCGTCATAATGTCGTAGTTTTTAATCGTTTTTTGTGAGAATTCGGTTAGGAATTCATCAATCCCTTCCACGTTCATCATTTTCGGAAAGCATGGGACAAAGTCTAGATTCTCAGGGTTCGGCATATCGGGGAATCCCGGTTCTTTTTTTATGTGAGAAATCGCATCCACACGGAATCCATCTATTCCCTTATCGAGCCACCAATTGACCATGTCATATAATGCATTTCTGACCTCAGGGTTTTCCCAATTTAAATCCGGCTGGCGTGGTGAAAAGATGTGCATGAAATATTGTTCAGTTTCTTTATCATATCTCCATGCCGGCCCACTAAAAATGGATTCCCAGTTATTTGGTGCCTTTAAGCCTTTTCCATCTCGCCAAATGTACCAATCGCGCTTTGGATTATCCTTGGAAGAGCGGGACTCAATGAACCAAGGATGCTCGTCACTTGTATGATTAATAACCAAATCTAATATTAATTTCATCCCGCGTTGATGGACACCTTCAAGGAGCTCATCAAAATCTGCCATCGTTCCAAACTCGTCCATAATATCTTGATAATCGGAAATGTCATAGCCATTATCATCATTGGGAGATTTGAACATTGGCGATAACCAAATCACATCGATGCCAAGCTCTTTTAAGTAATCTAACTTGGAAGTTACACCCTTTAGATCGCCAATCCCGTCACCATTGCTGTCCACGAAGCTTCTAGGATAAACCTGATAGGCCACGCTTTCTTTCCACCACTTTTTATTCATATGGCACCTCTAATTCTTAGATGTTTTTCTTAGGAGTTATACCCACCACATTTGCGAAACAGGCTGCTCAATTAAGACAGATTTCAAATTGTTTACAGCTCGAGTAAATCCTTCCTCTATCGACATGATTGGATCTTCATGCTCGATACTAACGACATAATCATAGCCAAATGTGCGAAGGGCGCTCATCATGTCAGACCATTCTTTTAAACCATGTCCACAGCCAACCGAACGGAACGTCCACGCCCGCGAACGTACTTCTCCATATGGCTGCATATCTGTTAACCCATACATATTCACATTTTCTTGATCAATGTATGTGTCCTTTGCATGGAAATGATGGATTGCATTTTCTTTTGCTAAAATCTTAATTGCAGCTACAGGGTCAATTCCTTGCCACCATAAGTGACTTGGGTCTAAGTTAGCTCCAATCGCATCACAGGTTTCTTCACGTAATTTTAACAACGTATATGGGGTATGGACTAAAAAGCCGCCATGTAGTTCAAGACCGATTTTGACATTGTTTTCTTTCGCATATTGGCCAACTTCTTTCCAATAGGGAATCAGTTTTTCTTCCCATTGCCACTTCAGGACGTCACCATATTCATTTGGCCATGGAGTAACAGGCCAGTTAGGATACTTTGCTCCTTCGTGGTCGCCCGCTGTACCTGAAAAACAGTTTACAACTGGTACATTCAATAAAGATGCCAATTTAATTGTTTTTAAAAGTGTTTCATGTGAGCTTTGAGCAAATTCTTTTTCAGGAGAAATTGGATTGCCATGGCAGCTGAACGCACTAATGATTAATCCGCGTTCCTCCACTTTTTGGATATATTCACGTCTTGCATTTTCGTCTTCTAGCAGTAAATCTAAATCGCAGTGATTGTTTCCAGGGTAGCAGCCGGTTCCAATTTCAACTGCATTTAAGCCCGCTTTTTGAACAGTATCCAACATTTCCTCGAATGTTTTTTCAGCAAATAATACAGTAAAGACGCCTAGTTTCATATTAATTTCTCCTCACTTTTATTAACGTTATATCTATCACACTAAATAATAGTACAGAGTTGACCGCTATGCTTGCTGCCAACTCTAGTTTTTAATAGTTATCTTACTTTAACAATTTGCTTTGTTTCGTTTGACTTAAGTGCTCCTAGAATTACATCTAGTGACTTCATTCCTTCTTCACCAGTTACAGCAGGCTCTTCATCTAGCAGAATAGCATTTACAAAATGTTCGATGACATGGGTATTGTTTTGACCACCCGCATCATTTGATTGAATTTTCCCTAGTTCATATTTCACTACTTCGCCATTGCTATATTGAACAACAAGAGAATTTATTGGATCATCTTCTAAGCGAAGGATTGCCTTCTCACCGTAAATAATGGTAGAGTTATCTTCCTTGCTGGTATAAGCCCAGCTGGCGGCAAGTGTACCGATGATGCCGCTTTCTGTTTTCAATACACAAACGGCATTATCATCCACGTCAGCAAAATCCTTTGCATTCGTTTCAACAAAGGCACCTACTTCAACAATTTCTTCCCCTAATACATAGCGCAATAAATCTGTTTTATGGACACCTAAGTCACCCATAGCACCGACAAACGCTTTTTCTTTTTCGAAAAACCAGCTTTCTTTTCCGTCAACACTCCAGCCTTCAGGGCCGCCGTGACCAAACGCTGTACGGAAGCTGTAAATTCTGCCGGCTTCTCCGTTTGCAATCAACTGGCGGGCTTTTTGATGGGACGGAACAAAACGCTGATTATGACCAATCATTAATTTTTTGCCGTTTTTTTCAGCTGCTGCAATCATCGCTTCAGCTTCTTCTTTAGAGGTTGCCATTGGCTTCTCGCAAAGGACATGAAGACCTGCCTCTAAAGCAGCAATGGTGATAGGGGCATGGAGATAGTTTGGTGTACAAACACTTACCGCGTCCACCTCACCACTTTTCAGCAACTCGTTATAATCTGTGTAGGAAAGAACAGCGTATTTTTCGGCTACTTCGATTGCCCGCTCTTGATTGATATCGCAAACGGCTGTAAGCTCTACATTTGGATTTACTTGATATTCTGGTAAATGACGATGCTGGGCAATACTGCCGCAGCCGATTACGCCTACTCTGATCTTTTTCATATTAGTTTCCTCCCTTAATTTCCTCTAGTGGTTTGGCATTTCCGTATACCGGCCGTTCTCGTTTAACTGGCTGCGCCCATTTAACAGCGTTAATGATCACTCGCTGAATTTGTTGGTTATGATAGGTAGGATAGGTTTCATGACCTGGTCTGAAATAAAATACTTTTCCGTTTCCGCGCTTGTATGTACAGCCGCTGCGGAATACTTCGCCGCCTTCAAACCAGCTAGTGAAAATTAGTTCATCTGGCTGTGGGATATCAAAATGCTCCCCGTACATTTCCTCATGCTCTAACTCGATATATTCAGGGATTCCTTCTGTAATGGGATGACTCGGACTCACGACCCAAAGGCGTTCCTTTTCGCCCGCTTCGCGCCATTTTAAATCACAGCTTGTTCCCATTAAGGTCTTGAAGATTTTCGAAAAATGCCCGGAGTGAAGGACGATTAGCCCCATTCCATCAAGGACACGCTGGCGAACCTTCTCAACGATTTCATCGTTTACTTCATTATGAGCGACATGCCCCCACCAAACTAATACATCTGTGTTACTTAGAACATCATCCGTCAAACCATGTTCTGGCTCATCAAGGGTAGCTGTTCTTGTATCAAAGCCTTCAGACTTGAGGAACTCAGCGATGGCTCCATGGATACCTTTAGGATAAATATCCCTTACGACTGGATCTTTTTGTTCATGACGGTTTTCATTCCATACAGTTACGTTCAACATGTTTGGACACTCCTTCTCGTTGTTCACTTTATTTATTATTTTAGAGAATACCAGAATAATTGAAACTGCTTACATTGACAAATAGGGTGAAAAATATTGAACAAAATTATTTACTTATGAAATGTGGAAGCTTTGTTTTTAAATAATTGATACTAATTTCAATACTTTCAAGTGGTGTACGCCGGCTCACATCCTGCTCTACGACCCACCACTGAATATCAACTTGTTCACCCTTATTTAGCACAGCTTCTAGGTCAACGCCGCCTGTGCCAAGTTCAGCGAAGAATTGTTCGTCATCGGTCGTCATATCTTTCAAGTGAATTAACGGTGTTCGATTTTGATATCGTTCTATCCACTCTGCCGGCTTTTGACCCGCTTTAGTCAGCCAGTACACATCAAGCTCTGCCTTTACCATGTCAGGGTTTGTTTTATCAAAAATCGCTTCAAGTGCCATTCTGCCATCAGATAAGCGCTCAAGTTCAAAATCGTGATTATGGTAGCAAAGGGAAATCCCTTCCTGGCGACAAATCTCACCCGCATGTTCTAAAAACGAAATTAGGGCTATGTAGTCACTTTCACTGCGTCGATCTGGCATTAAATAGGGACATACGACATACTTACTTCCTAATATCTTTTGATCTTCAATTACCTGTGCCAGATTGTTTTCTAATTGGTCAAGCGGCACATGGCAGGCAGCTGTTTTAAGTCCAAGCTCATCTAATAACTCTTTTATTTCCATCGGAGTTAATCCATGGTAACCAGCAAGCTCAACACCATCAAAGCCAAGCTCTGCCACTTTTTTTAGAGTACCTGCAAAATCTTTTGCACTTTCTTCCCTTAATGTGAACATTTGTACCGCTACTGGAATTTTTCTCATTCTTAGTCCTCCATTTCTAGAAACCTAGCTTATTTGATTACATTTTATATTTTATTTCTACTACTCAACATAGATGATATAATTAAAACATCTACTATTCTGCTATCTTTTTCGAAGAGGAAAATTATGACCACAAACATACTTTTTTGCGGCTATTCCTATCATACAAAGGGATATCACTCTCAACATAAATCCGGATACCCGTCCTATCTTTTTCGACTACAAACAGAAGGGCTATGCGAGGTAGTCGTAAAAGGAACCAAAATGGAACTTAAGAAGGGCGATCTCCTTCTAATTAAACCAGGCGATCATTACGAACTACTTGTCAATGAAGGGCAAATTAGCGGAGACTATCACATCGGATGCGAGGGAGCCTGGCTCGACGAATGGTGGGACCGTTCCGCTAAGCCTCCCGTTTCCCGTATTGAATTGGATGAAAAGCTGCTGCTCCTATGGCGTCAGATTATAATTGAAAAAAGGCGTCCTGGTTCCAATCAGAATGAGGAACTTGCCGACTATCTAGTCCGAGCCCTTTGTTTAACGCTTGAACGTGCTGTTAGTGAAACAGTCCCTTCCTACCATTATCCATATCCAGTAACAAGGATGATGAGGTACATTGAGGAGCATGCGACAACCCAGTTTAAAGTCGAAGATGTAGCACGCCATTCAGGATTGAGTGTCTCCCGGTCGGTTCATCTTTTTAAAAGCAGTGTGGGAAAAACTATCATGGAATACACGCAGGAAATCCGCTTATCCGCTGCCCTTGAACGGATGAAGTACACTGCACTAACACTCGAACAAATCGCTGAAGACTGTGGTTTTGGCACCTATCCCTATTTCCATAGAGTGTTTAAAAAGAAGTATGGTGTTGCTCCTGGTATGTACCGCCGGCTTGAATAATATATGAAAAAGGCTAGAATACACCAGTTTTCTAGCCTTTTCCATTTCTTATTAACTAACTTAATTCAATTTTGAAGGTACAAGATCAAAGTCTTTAATGACTTGGTTAGTTTCGGCTGATTTAAAAATCGTTTCCATTAATCGTAGGACACGCAAAACTTCCTCGTTTTTCACGATTGGTTCTGCATTTCCTGCCACTACTGAAACAACATTTTCATAAAAGCTTTCCATTGTTTTTTCTACTTTAGGTAAATCAGATGTAGTCACAGCTTTTTCAGACGGAGGTGCCATTGTCTTCGTTAAGCCCTGTCCAGCTTTAATCGGTTTAGGGGCTTCTACTTCGCCCAGATTCTGAGTGACAATTTTACCATTAATATCCCAATCGTTAATGACTGCTGTACCTTTGGTTCCTTTTGTATACCAACGCGGAAGTTGAATGAAGTTGGATGTTCCAACCTCTATCAATGAAGTGATACCGTTTTCAAATGTGATAAACACCTGAAATCCGTCATCTACCTCGTCCCCCAAAATATAACTTAAATTAGCAAAGACACTCGTAATCTTACTATCAACCATAAATAAGAGCTGATCTAATAAATGGACACCCCAGTCAAGAAGCATCCCGCCGCCATATTCTTTCAAGTGACGCCAGTCTCCAGGAATACCATTTGCTCCTTGAACACGTGATTCGATATGAAAAACATCTCCGATGATCTGTTCGTCGTAAATCTTTTTCATCGTTAGGAAGTCTTCATCCCACCTGCGGTTCTGGTGGACAATAAAGGCACGGTCATTAATTTTTGCTGCTTCCATAATCTCAAGCAACTCTTCACTGTAAATAGTCACCGGCTTTTCACAAATTACATCCTTACCTGCGTTCAAAGCTGCGATGGCAATTTCTTTATGTACATCATTAGGGGTAGCAATTAGAACAAAATCAACAACATCGTCAGACAAAACAGCAGATAAACTTTCATAGACCTTGTAGCCATCTGCCAAAGAAGCTGTTCTTCTATCCTCAGATATGTCATAGGTTCCAACGACCTCAATGTTTTGGTTTTCTTTTAATAGCTTTGCATGATAGCTCCCCATACCACCATAACCAACAATAACTAAATGATAGTTTTTATTCGTCATCTTATTTTCTCCTTTTTTGCACCTATTCTCCTACAGGCATTTTTGGTATTTTCATAAACTTATAAAAACATTTCTTATTTGATTCCATCTTATTATGGATATGCGAATTAAAACATAGATTATATAGTTAAAAGATGAACTATTTTGCTATTATTCTTTAACTGAACCCGAGGTTAAACCGGATACAATCCTTCGTTGGAAGATTAACACCATAATAACCAGTGGAACACTTACTACAACTGTAGCCGCTGCAATCTCACCCCATGGAATGGTAAATTGTCCCTGGAACATAGCAATCCCAATCGGTACCGTCTTATACTTATCATCTGTATTGATGGTAAGGGCAAAAAAGAACTCATTCCATGCTGCAATGAAAACAAGGATAGCGGTAGTAAATATTCCTGGTACTGCAAGCGGCATGATGACCTTCCAAAAAGTTTGCATTAAAGTAGCTCCGTCTATTTTTGCCGCTTCTTCAAGATCTAGCGGTATTTTGCGGAAAAAGGTTACTAATATCCAAATAGACAACGGCAGCGTAAAGGTTGAATAAGGAATAATCAATCCTAAATAGGAATTGGTGAGTCCAAGGTTCTTTAAAAAGATATAAATTGGTGTAATGGTTGCGATTTGTGGAAACATCGAGACAGATAGTACAATCCCAAGAATAAAAGTTTTTCCTTTAAATTGAAGCCTCGCAATGGCATAAGCAGCAAATGACGCAACTGTAACGGCATACACAGTTGTAATAGTTGAAACCACCGTACTATTCCATAAATATCTTAAAAACGGATGATCAAAGAAAACGGATTTATAATTTTCCATTGTCGGATGGGAGGTGTAGGGAGTAAATGCCTTGTCCCCGAACAATTCAGTAGCTGGTTTTATTGAACTAATCAGCATCCATAAAAATGGAAACATTACAACAAATACAAACACGATAAGAAACACATAAAAGAATGGGCTTGCTTTTTTCTGCATGTTAAAATTCCCCCCCTAAAAAATGGTGTACTGTCGAATTCCCTTATCTGTCATTTAGTAAATCTCTGCCCAAAAACTTAATATAAATCATTGAAATAATGGCTACGCATATAAATACAATGACAGAAAGGGCAGAACCGTCACCAAAATTAGTTTGAGAAAACATCACCTTATAAGCGAGGATAGAAATGGTTTCAGTAGAGTTAGCAGGACCGCCGCCAGTTAGAACGTAAATTAAGTCAAAAACACGAAAAGCATCTAGTGTTCTAAATAGCAGTGCAACAAGTATGCTTGACTTTAACAAAGGCAATGTAATTTTCATGAATTGCTTCCATTTACCTGCACCATCAATGGAAGCTGCTTCGTAAAGTGAGTCTGGAATGGTTTGAAGCCCGGCCAATAACAGCAAAGACATGTATGGAGTGGTCTTCCAGACATCAGAAAAGATGACTGAAAACATGGCACCGGTGTCAGTTACAAGAAGTTTTTCCATCTTATCCACTAAGCCGATATCTGCGAAAATTTTGGCTACAATGCCATTTTGCCCATCATATAAAAACTTCCACATAAGGGCGGAGACCGCGGTCGGAATGGCCCAAGGAATCAGAATGCTCGCCCTAATAAGCCCGCGTCCAATGAAAGCCTTATTAATCAAAAGGGCAATCGCTAGTCCAAGAACAAGCTCCACAAGGACAGAGATAATCGTAAATGTAGTAGTATTTCCAATCGCCTTCCACATTCTGCTAGCTGTTAAATTATCTTTGTAATGTTGCAAACCGATAAAATTAGGCTGAATAAGCGCATCTCCATATCCTGCGGCTAAACCCAGGAGTTTCTTTTCTTGAGTGAACTTAACATTGCCGGACAATTTCTTCATTTTATTATTAATAATTTCAGAAGTATTTTCATATTCTTTAGCCATTTTTTTATCAATTTTTGCAATGCTAAGCTCAGAGTTCACCTGTTCAAAATTCATTAACTTATCGTTTACGGAATCATATTTTGTGCTGATCTCAGATCTGCTGCGAATCATCTTATCTATGGATTGCAGTTGATCTTTTATGGGCTGAAGCTCCTCGGCGCCATTCCCACTCTTTATTTCATTGTCAATGGTTCCGATTAAAAACGGATAGTTATTCAGATATCGTTCTAGGTCGAGATTATAACTTAAATGGACTTCCGATTTAGTGGGATTGTTTAATCTTAAATCAAACAAACTGAAATAAAAGGATTGCAAGACGGGCCAAATGGCAATGAGGAAGATTAAAATCATAGCAGGTGCCACAAGATAATACCCGGCCGTTTTCTCAGTAAAGAGTTTTTTTCTTTTCTTTTTCAGGGTAAAAGAAGTCTTTCTAACCGATGCTTTATAGTCATCTGTTTCTACTTTAAGGGCACTATTTTTCACGTTAACCCCTCCTTTTTTAAGGATTTAAACGGATTAGCCCCCAAGGAGAAGGCTAATCCTAGTTTTTTAATATTATTTATTAAGGGCTGCCTTCATTTCTTTTTCCATATTTTGAGCCGCTTGTTCAACAGTTTGTTCCCCTGCAATTGCTTTTGAAATATTAATTTGAATAATCTCTGAAATTTCCGGATAATTCGGAGCGACTGGTCGAGAAACGGCTGCACTTAAACCATCTACGAAGCCTTTATCAGCAAAAGTTGGGTTCGCTTTAAGAATCTCTTGATCTTGGTATAGCTTTGTAATTGTTGGAGCATGTCCGCCGTAGATTGCATCAATCTTTTGACCCTCAGCTCCCGCCATGAACTTTAAGAATTCCCAAGCTTCTTTCGGATGCTTGGAATACTTATTGATACCAGCCATCCAACCGCCTAGTGCCGCAGCAGATCCTTTGTCACCTGCTGGAAGCGGAGCTACACCTACCTGACCTACAATCTTGGACTTCTCTTTGTCATTTGCACTAGCATATTCATATGGCCAGTTACGTAAGAATACCGTTTGTCCTTCAATAAAGGCTTGGTCTGATTCAACCTCAGTAAACGTTGTGACATTACCAGGTACTACATCAGACTTGGCAACTTCAACTAATTTCTTTAAACCTTTGATTGCTTCTGGACTATTCACGGCTACGTTCCCATTTTTATCGATAAACGCTCCGCCATATGAGGCGACAAATTCTACAGCGTTACATACAAGCCCTTCGTACTGTTTCGATTGAAAAACATAACCAAATTTTGTGTTGCCCTGTCCCTTCTTTTCTTTTGCTTTTGCCAATAACTCATCCCATGTTTTTGGAACTTCGTCTTCTTTAACTAAGTCTTTTCGATAGTATAGTAGACCTGCATCAACAAATTTAGGAAGGGCCCATTGTTTCCCGTTAAACTGGGCTGCACCAAGAGCTCCCTGGTTATATTCATTTAGGTCAATTCCATCCTGCTGGATAAAACGGTCAAGTGGAAGCACATAGCCAGCCTGGGCAAATTCAGCAGGCCAAATTACATCCATATCAATAACATCAATTTCGGAAGATTTTGCATTGAAAGCCGTTATATATGCATCATGCTGCTTTCCGGTATCAGAGGGCATTTCTCGGAACTCAATATCAATATTTGGGTGTGTTGCTTCAAAAGCCTCCACCACTTTTTCAGTTCCCTTAGTTACATCCTTCCCGCGTGCATAGACAATTTTTACTTTTTGCTCAGTTGCTGTCTTTGTTTTGTCGCCAGCTGGCTTTTCCTTTGTGCTGGTTTGATCGGAACTACAGGCAGCAAGTGCCAAGGATAATGTAGCAAATACGGCTAGAAGTTTTGCTTTTTTCGACTTTTTCAACGTTATTCCCCCTATATTGAAATCGATTTCAATTTTGACATAGTTGAATCTCTAATTACCAAATCATAGGGTAATAGAATCTCCTGGTGGTTGACTTCTTTCTTAAAGGCAATGAAATCAATCATTACTTCCATTGCTGTCTTTCCAAGTTCTTCGATTGGTTGTCTAATGGTTGTAAGAGCCGGCTCTACCACCCTGGCAATCGGCTGGTCATCAAAACCAATGATGGCGATATCATCAGGAACATTTTTACCTAACGCCTTGGCAGCCATAATCATTCCGGCTGCCACCTGGTCACTTCCTGTAAAAACGGCTGTAGGTGCTTCTTTCAAATTCATAATCGTTCTTAATACCCTTTTACCGTCTTCGATGTCGAATACATTAGAGAAGATCCAGTCCTCTTGAACCGAAATTCCTGTTTCCACAAGTGCTCTTCTGTACCCAGCTTGTCTATCCTTTGCTAAATTACTTTTATCACCACAGGTACATGCAATTCTTATATGGCCTTGTTCAATCAAGTGCCGTGTTCCTATGTAGCTTGCCTTAAATTGATCCATACGAATGATTGGCACCTTTGTGTTTCTTTCATATTCATTGCATAAGACCATGGGGCCAAACGCTGAATATGGCTCAATTTGTTTCCACTCGTTTTCATAGGAAGTTAAGATTAAACCATCTACTTGTTTTGTTCTTAATAGCTCTAAAAAATCCATTTCCTTCTGTTTGCTATACCTCGTTTGGCAAATAAGTAACTGAAGATGGTTCTTAGTTGCTACCATATCCATCGCTTCCAGCAAATAGGCGAAAAATGGATTTGTAAGGACTGGAACTAGTATGGCAATGGTGTCTGTTCTTTGGTTCCGGAGCCGCTGAGCAGTTGTATTTGGAACATACTTTAACGACTCCATTGCTTCACGAACTAACCTTTTTTTATCTTCTGTAACATTTGGATGGTTGTTAAGCACCCTTGAAACGGTAGCCCTTGAAAGTCCTGCTCTTTTTGCTACATCGGCAATTGTTGCCAAACAAAATCCCCCCTTTTCCCTCCTTTTAAAAGATATTCTCTCTAGTTGTAATCGATTTCAGTAAGCGATTACATTTTTACTTTAATAGATTACTCTTCCGATTGCAATACATATTTTCAGAAAAGTTATAGATTTCAAAAAATATTTTTATGCTTTAAAATCTAGCTAGAAATAAAAGAAAATGACCCCAGTTTGATAACAAGCAAACCAGAGTCATTTTCTTTTAATTACCATTCTATTAATTTTGAATAATTCTTCTTGCTACTGATTTTAAAAAATGGGTTGTAAGAGTTCCCTCCAGCTGCTTGTTTATTTATTAAAATAAACGGCCTCTCCAGTTTGCGCCGATTTATAGATAGCTTCTAAAATTTCAGTAACTACTAGTGCCTCCTCAGGTTTTACGACCGGCTCGGTATCATTTAAGATACTTTCAATCCACAGTCTTGCTTCTAGTTCGGCTGCATCCTCCGTTTCCCCGTCATAAAAATCAACACCTTTTGCATCTAAATTGATGTGATTGGTATACAACTTGCTGAAATCTTCCCCATTGATGCGAAGGCCATCCCACATATCTGCTCCGCCTTCAGTCCCGCACAGCGTACATTTGGCTTCTCCTGTCTGCAGCATATTAATGGCCCAGCTCGATTCAAGCATGATGGTGGCACCATTTTCCATCGTAATATATCCGAAAGCCGAATCCTCTACTTTAAATTTCTCTGGATCCCACGATCCCCAAGCATTTGCTGCATCTTTCTTCTGCCCAAGCTTATGGAATGTACTTCCTAAAACTGCCTTAGGCTTATAGTTGTTCATCATCCACAGGGTTAAATCGAGCGCGTGCGTTCCAATATCGATTAATGGGCCTCCGCCTTGCTTCTCCTCATCAAGGAATACTCCCCATGTTGGCACCGCACGACGGCGAATCGCATGGGCCTTCGCATAATAGATCTCTCCTAAATCTCCACGTTCGCATACTTTTTGCAGATATTGACTGTCAGTACGGAAACGGTTTTGGTAGCCGATCGTTAATTTCTTCCCAGTCCGCTTGGCTGCCTCTACCATTCTTCTAGCATCTGCTGCTGTTTTGGCCATCGGTTTTTCGCACATAACATGTTTGTCCGCTTCCAATGCTGCGACGGTGATATCGGCATGAGAATCATTAGGCGTACATACATGGACTACATCGATGGATTCGTCCTTTAACAGTTCTTGATAATCCACATAGATTGCAGCATCTTCGATTCCATATTTTGAAGCTGCCTCAACAGCACGATCCTCTTCAATATCACAGAAAGCCACCATTTCGATCTGTGAAAGCTTTGCCAAGCTTGGCAAGTGCTTTCCCTTTGCAATTCCACCACACCCAATGATGGCAACTCGTAATTTTTTTGTCATGTTCTATTCCTCCCTAATCCTATTTTCAACATCGGTATCTTACTATTTCTATAAAGTAAGCGCTTAAAATCATAAACTTATCTTATATCGTATAAAGAAAATAAAACATAGACCATCTAATGAAAACATATACTATTTTGCTATTTTTATAGGATTCTGCCGTTAAATACAAAAGAAAGAGCATTCCGTGCGGTACGCACTGCGAATGCATTTCTTTTAGAACTTTATCTAATTGCAGTTGAAAGGGTCCACTGCTGGCGCTCTAAATCTGGATCCCAATCGTTTAGTGTCAACAAACCCTCTTCGGATATTTCAAGTGCCCTCCCGTTATGAACAGATGTAATTGTTACAGTTCCATTCTCATTTTTTGTAAGAATCCAGCGCTGATTGTTATAGCCTAGATAATTATAGAGCTGAATTTTATTTTGCCCCGTATCAAGGTCAAGTACTTTGCCGCCCTCAGTACGTATCGAATAAGAACCATATTCGTCACCAGTTGGAATTAAAGTCCAATCTGTAGCCTTGTCGGCATCAGTTATTGTCACAGGCTCACCGTTCTCTGACTTAGCTGTATAAAGCGCTTTGCCTAGTACTTTATTTGTAAAGCTTGTAACAGTTAAATCAGCTGAAGACAGATTGCTGACATTCACATTCTGATAGGAAACTTGACCTCCAAATACGTTTAAACCAAAATGGCCTTCTGCATAGGTACCATCCTGTAAATCGATAATTTTCTGGCTATCTACATGAATCTGGATGTGAGGACCTTTTGCTTCGATTTTCACCTTATACGTTTTTCCAGGTTGAATAAAGGCGGGGACTTTTGCAATAATCATACGATCCTCAAATCGGCCGTCAATCTTGTAAAAAAGACGGAACGATTTCATATTAGGATCAAGATTGAAGTAATAACCGCTTCTGCCATCCTCACTTGCCCGGAAAAGAATAGAACCTGCTCCGCCCGATTGTCCCAGCATCATATCTGTTTCATACGTAAAGTCTCCCGCTGCTTCCTTTGCCACATAGTTTGCATCACTTGTATACGTACCACGAATTCCATTTTCGGTAACGGTCCAGTGAGAGGCTGAAAGATCAGATTTCCATCCAGTCAGATTTGTATTAAATTCACCATCGTACACTCTTACCACTACACTTGCAGAAGCCTTTCCATTTGGTAAAGTGGCGGTAATTGTCGCTTCTCCTTTGCTTCCTGCTTTAAGCACGGCTTTGGAGTCAGCTGCGGAGGCAACCTTCACTACATTCGGATTACTCGATTTCCACTCAATTGGCTTAGTTCCCCTTCCTTTTCCATTTTTCACGGAAGCAAATAAAGTGAGAGAATCACCAATATTCATCTCTCTTTGATTTGAATCCATGACAATACTGGTATCATCATCATCGTACGGATTCCAAATATTGGATAACGAGTGTACTTTTAAGGAAAGTACCTTCACCTCTCCACCCTTTGTGTAGAAGTTCATGCTGCGACTTGATGGATCTGGAAAAATGACATCAGAAAAAATTACTTTTCCATCATTAGCAAATACTTCAATCGAAGATTCATCTACAAATATATTCATTTTGATACGTTTATTATTTGGTTTTAAAGGAGCTTCATGTAAAGTAGAAAAAAGGCTGGAGAAATCAGTCTCTCCTGACTCGGCACGATCAACAAATAATTGATTCTCCTCTGTTTTGTACCCAACAACCGTTTTTTGGCCAGCTCCTTCACGAACATGAAATCCAAATTCGCTTGTTTTACTGTCAGCAGGGATTTCGACCTCTACTTCTATTTCGAAGGCACCTGAGTAGATTCCCTTCATTAAGTTGGAAGCATTGGTCGAATTGACTACTTTATTTTGCACCTGAAATAGAGTACTGCGAATGGACTGCAGCTCTTTAATCGGTGCTTGTGCAAGTCTGATTCCATCATCAGTTTTCACCAATCTTACTTCTCTCGGAATCGTCAGTTCTCCCTTCCAGCCCGTCGTTGGGAAAGCAAATGGATAATCCCAGTTGGTCATCCACGCCAGCATTACACGGCGGTTATCAGGCATATTGGCAAAGGACGTCGACGCATAGAACTCCTTACCGTAATCCGATTTCAGTACCGCACCCGCTGGATTATCATTAATAAATTTTCCCTCAGCTGTTAGATTACCAATAAAATACTCCGCATCGGATCCTTGTGTCTTCGGATTGGCTCCTGTACTGATCATCAGAACCCATTTCTTCTCCCCTGTACCGTCTACCGGAAGTTCGAAAAGATCAGGGCATTCCCAAACACCACCGCGAACATAATCTCCATAACCAAAATTATCGGTAAGCTTCCAATCTATTAAGTTAGTTGAAGTAAAGAAGCGAATGTGGTCTCCTCCAGATACAACCATAATCCACCGATTGTTCATCTCATCTCGGACCACCTTTGGGTCACGGAAATCCCACCCGCCTAGATCGTCACCATTCTTACCCGGATTCTCGATAACGATGGGGTGCTCTGTTGAATATTTCCAGGTACGCCCTTGATCGGTACTATAGGCAAGACCGACCCGCTGATTACCATTAGGTCCATCTGGGTTAAATGAAGTATAGTAGGCAATCAGCCCTTTACCACCAGCATTAGTAAATAAACCGGAGGCATTTGTTACATCTGCTATGGCAGAACCAGACCATACATGTCCGTAATCATTCCATGGTAAAGCAATAGGAAGGCGCTTCCAATTTATCAAATCTTTACTTACTGCATGAGCCCAAGTTCCTCCATCTTGATGGAATAAGTGATATTCTCCTTCGTAATAAACGAGTCCATTCGGATCACTTACAGATCCACGAGCCGGAGTATAATGATAATCTGGCCGATATTTTTCCGTATAATAGCTTGATGCTGGAACAAGATAAGTATCTTGGAAGTATGCAGTCCCTGATACAACGGTAAAACCAGCAAAGCCTGTGCTGTAACTCGTATCCGTCGCATTTACTGCTGCATCCGTATACCCATCAACATAAAGTTTAATTTGATTGCCGTTTGTGATAATCTCAAGATGGTGTATGGTACCTTCTTGAGTTTGAAAGTCGCGGTCTGATGTTTTAAGTACAGTACCGTCCGCTTTCTGCAATTGAGCTTTGACCGAGTTTCCTTCTTTAATAAGGACCGCTTGATAACCCGTAGTTCCTTGCTCATTTGTACGAAATAAAAGGCCAGCTTCCGCTAGATCTTGGTCAAATGATATATTTCCTTCAAGAACAAAGTCGCTTTCACTCTTATTATAGATTTGCTTGGCTTTCACCCCGTCAACGGCCATTCCCTTTAGACCTTTGATGGCTGGTTCCCAGCTTCCTTCCTTATATTGATAGGAGCCTAGATTGGCAGATAGTTTGCTAACGCTTACATTTTGAAATAAGGCTGATCCATCCCATACGTTGAGTCCAAGTAATCCCTTCTTATATAGATTGTTATGAACATCAATGACAGGAGCATAATGATCCCCCCAATAAACTTGGAGATGATCACCAACCGCCTTTACCTTCAGATGATAGATCCCTCCTTCTTGCAGGTTCACTTGGTGTTCGACTTTTAATCTCGACTCATCACGAGCATCACGAAGACGAATAATCCCCGCATTTGGCACGATTTGCAGCATGTACGAGTCCCACCCATCTTCATTTGATCGGAACACTAATGTGGCGTCTGCGTTCTTGTCGATGAGTTTTACATCGGCTTCAAAAATAAAATCTTCAGTTGTAACACCCGATATCGCCATGACATTTTCTTTAGGTTCTGAAGTGAGCAAAAGTCCCTGTTCTGTGTCTTCTAATGTACCTTTCCCTTTCACTTTCCAGTCTGTTAGATTTGTATTTGCTTTGGTTGTGTTTTCAATAATAGTTGAACCCTCCCCGCTTTCTGTCGATTCAGTTGCCCTGCCTGTCGTAGGATGAGTAAAAATCGTTCCCATTGCAGCCGTGATTAGCACGATTGAGAAAAATACAAAAGTCCATTTTTTCAAAGTCGATTTCATCCTTTGCCCTCTCTTCCAATTACATTAATTACTAGATTCATATCTTTATTAGAGCTCGATTATAAATTCACTTCTTTAGATTCCATCTCATCAAAAACTGTATCTTCATACTTGTGCTTTTTACCATTTAGGATGTCTTTAACTTTGACTGGCTGGCCAATTGTTGCGGATTCTAGTGCAGCAAATACAACGCCTAATGCTTCTAGGCCTCTTTGAGCACTAGAAATAGGTGTCTTATTTTTAATAATTGCATCCCATAATTCCACATAGGAATGGGCAAATGGATGTTTAACAATATCCGATGCATATCTTTCTATTAATTCTGGTATCAAAATTCTTCTTCCATCATCAAGTGCTACATGCTGTCCCGGACGAAGACATCCTTTATTCCCATAAATCCATACACCACCGGTTCTTTCACCATGAGCCGATGTGGCACACATCCAATGTCCAAGTCCCCCATTATTAAATTTAAATACAGTGACCGCAGTATCTTCTCCAGTAGGTTTAATTGTCACCTCACCATTACTTAATTCTTTTTCAAAAATTTCTGTATAGGCAAAAACCTCATCAATCGGACCATTAATTTCAGCGAAGAAGTGTGTTCGATGTACACCATGATCATTAATCCAGCCAGCACCAGCCTTACCCTTCATATGCCTCCACGGAGTACCAGCGAAAAATCCTCGATTTAAAGAAACTGTCGCATAATCCATAATTAAAGAAACAGAACCAATTATTCCATCTTTTACAGCATTCACCATCGCAACATTTGCTGCACCTAACACACTTGGTTCTGAAACTGTTAGAACACGATTAAACTTTTTGGCATCAGAAATCATTTTCTGACCAAAAGAAGGGGAAATTGCTAACGGCTTTTGCATTTGCACATTTACTCCCGCAGCAAAGCAATCTTCAGCTACTGAATGATGCAAATCATGATTAATCAAAACAGAAACGGCATCTAATTGTTCTTTTTCTAACATCACACGATAATCAGAATATACAGCAGGGCGTTTACCTAACCTTTTTTCCACCTCTATAGAAAAATTTTCAGCTCTTTCAACCTGAATGTCACATATTGCTGCCAATTCAAATGTTTCCAGTCCTTTGTTCTTTAACTCCGCTAATCCTTCAACATGCTCAATTGAAATAACTCCACATCCAATAAAGCCTAATTGCATGAAATGCCCTCCTATTAAGTGTTTTATACTCAATTAATGGCTGAAAAAGGGCAGGTTCACTCAGGTTGAAATCTACCCTTACTCAAATAATTCATTTACATTTAATTTGAAATAACAATTAACTTCAGCAGTTCAGAAAAAACAAGACTGGATGTAGTCATTAAAAAATCGAAGCCAATTGAACGATGACTAACGAGGCTAATTTAACTTTCTTATTTGTGGTATATAATTCAATCCCTGTGCTTTTAGGGTCAGGGAAGATTAAATCCGTGATTACCACTTGGCCATTGTTCGCAAAAATCTCGACGGATGAACTATCAACAAAAATGTGCAGTTTCAGTGGATTATTCTCTGTTTTTAATGAGGCTCCATGCATACAAGGAAAATATTCGTTAAATTCAGTAACTCCCGAGTTAATCCGATTAACAAATAGGAATTCATTTACAGTGTCATATCCTATTATGGTTTCCTCCGAATCTGATTTCCGAATTTTGATACCAAATTCTGTTGCTGACTGCAGTTCAAATTCAGCTATAATTTCTAACTGTTCTCCAGCAACGTCAAGTGATACATTTTTCTCTGGTTCTAGGATGAGCTGATTCCATGACCGTTTTTCCCGCCTGATTTTTTCAAGCTCAGCCACCGGAGTTTGAATAAGTCTAACGCCATCAGAGGTTTCTTTTAATGTTAACTCCCTCGGAAGCGTCATGGCACTTCTCCACCCGACGGTAGGGGTTTCATTTGCATATTTCCAATTACTCATCCAGCCAATAAAGATCCGCCGTCCATCTTCTTTTGAGATATCGGACCATGTAACGCCAGCATAATTATCTCTTCCATGGTCTAGCCACAGTACTGTGTCATCGGAGTTCTCGTTGGTAAACGATACTCCATCAAATTCACCTATAAAGTACTGCGTTCTCGAACCTTCGATATAAGCGGATTCATTACCAATACTAACAATCATCACCCACTTGTTTGTATTTTTATTTCCGTCAACTGGTAATTTAAAGATGTCAGGACACTCCCACACACCAGCATGGGACCCGGACTGTGCACCGAACTCGCTTGAAAACTCCCAAGACTTTAGATCGTGTGAAGTATAGAACCGAACATGGTCTCCTGCAGCAAGAATCATAATCCACTTATTGGTCTCCTCATGCCAAAATACTTTTGGATCACGGAAATCAGTAATTGATTCCTCCACTAAGACGGGGTTTTCTTCGTACTTAGTCCAAGTACGTCCACGGTCTGTGCTATAGGCAAGACTCTGCCTTTGTCTTGGACGGTCTGAATCCGGATATTGGTCCGCATGTGTAAAAATCGCTACCAGACCAGCGGCACCACCAAAAAAACCAGTTGAATCATGCCAATCGACTACCACACTGCCAGAAAATATGTCTCCATGCTCGTCAGGTGCCAAGGCGATGGGAAGGTGTTCCCAATGAATTAGATCCTTACTTACCGCATGGCCCCAATGCATGGGACCCCATGTCGTTCCGTAAGGATAATGTTGATAAAACAAATGGTACTCCCCTGCATAATAGACCATTCCATTTGGATCATTCATCCAGTTAGATTCTGGTGAAAAGTGATACTGCGGACGAAACTTTTCTTTCACATCAATTTTGTTCATTATGATTCGGTTCTCCTTTGATAGACAAATTGTCTGATTCGAAGATCAATGATTTCTTCCACCGATGGCATTGCCGAGATTGCCCCTTTTTTCGTTGTAGCTAAGGCGCCTACCGCATTTGCAAATGATGCCATCTCTTCTACATCATTCAAACTCAAATCAGACAGTGATTGATTTTTCTCGATCAGTTGATAAAGAATTCCAGCTAAAAAGGCATCTCCTGCACCCGTTGTATCGATTGACACTACCTCATAGCCGCTGCATTTCCCCACTTTTTCTCCTAAACGGTAGAAGCAGCCTTCTCCTCCCATGGTAACGAAGATTAATTCAGTATGAAATTGGTCATAGATATAGGCCGTACCCTTATCAGGATCTTTCGTGCCTGAAATAAAATCTAGCTCTTCTTCAGATATTTTTAAGACATTGGCATATCCTAAACCAATAGTAAACATCTCCTTCGCGCGGCTCAAATCCCCCCAAAGATTAACTCTTAAATTTGGATCAAATGAAATGAGTTGTCCCTTTTCTTTCGCATACTTAATCGCCATTAAAGTGGCAGATGCAGCAGGTTCATGTGTCATTGATATCGTCCCGAAATGGAAGATACGCGTATGATCTAATAACTCTAGATTGACTTCTTGCTCCTTTAACATCATATCTGCCCCAGGATTACGATAAAAACTGAAAGACCGATCCCCTTGTTCATCTAAATGTACAAAAGCTAGTGTTGTATTTATCTCATTCGAGAACACAAGGCCCTTCGTGTTGATGCCATTCTTACCTAATGCAGAATGTAAATAATGACCAAACTGATCATTACCTACCTTACCAATAAACGCAGTTTTCTTTCCTAACTTAGCTAGTGCTGCAAGAACGTTTGCTGGGGCTCCTCCTGCATTCCTTTCAAACTGAACTTCACCACTTTCTGATTTCCCAGCTGGCGTAAAGTCTATCAATACTTCACCCAGTGCCGTTACATCGAACATGTCTACTCACCTAACTTTATGAAGAATAAGCCGAACAGAAACGAAATTCTGTTTCGGCTTGGATGGTCATTCCCTAATTTATTAATCTACTAACTTATTCCCCGGCATTATACTTATCTAATGCTTTTTGTTTAATGTCTAATAGTTTTGGAAGGCCGTTTTTGTCCAATTGTTTTAAATAGTCGTCCCATTGTTTTTCAATACCGCCTTTTAAAATCCATTCCGCTTTCTTTCTTTCTACATATGGTTTTACCACTGTCTCCAGTTGTGTTAATTGATCTTGATCGTCTTTATCTAAGAAAATTGGTGGATAATTATAGGTTGCTTTCATAGAAGGAACATATATTTTATGCAGGATATCAAGTCTCCAAGCAGCATCATCTGGCATGGTCGTTACCGTTCCATAGTAGTTATCTAAAACTGCCAAAGGCCCATCCACATTTGTTTTTTGCCTTAAATCCCAAGGTGAAGTGGAACCAAGCGGTAAATGTTTTAGAGAACCATTGCTGGTAAGTTCAAAGATATTTTGTTGCTTCTTATCTCCATAAGTACCCCAGTTATTTTGTACAGATTGAATTGGTTCATAAGCCTTATCAATCCATTTTGCTGTTAATTCAAGATTCTTGTTTGCACTTGTTACGACCATTCGGCCCCTATCAAAACCATATCCATTGGTCCTTGCTACATTGATCTGCCCATCTGGTCCTTTTAACGGAGGAAGTGGAACATAATCTTCATTATTACCAGAAATATTGGCTCTGTCCCACGTAAAGTATAAGCCGTAGCGGCCGTTCTTCCCTTTGGCCACATACGTATTCCAATCTTGCGTAAAGGCCTCCTTATCGATTAAACCTTTTTGTTGCAGCTGGTGAAGCCATTCAATTCCCTTTTTGTACCCTTCTTGGTTTGCAGTATAGATAACTTTCTTATCCTCTGATACTACATAATGATCATAGTTATCGCCTGACCCGAAGGCACCTAAGAGCATAGCTGGATCTTCACCGCCATGGTTGATCATGAACGACATCGGAATGATATCATTTTTCCCCTCTGGCTTCTTTTCTTTAAACGCAATTAAAACTTTTTCTAACTCATCAGTAGTTGTCGGCATTTTTAAACCTAACTCATCTAACCATTTCTTATTAATCCAAGGTATGTCATCTAACGCTTGAATCGCTTCTTTCCCATTGCCAAGTTCCTCGATCCATGGGAAGGAATAGATATGTCCATCAGAAGCAGTGATTAATTTTTTATATTCCGGGCGAGTGTCTAGAACTTTCCTGAAATTTGGCATATATTTATCAATTAGTGTTTCTACAGGGACAATAACTCCTTGTTTCGCGTATCTCAGGATATCATTATCACTTAAACCAGCGTGAAACACGGCATCCGGCAGGTCGCCGCTAGCAAGCTCCAAGTTTCTTTTATCTCCAAATTGTTCCCAAGGATAATTCGTCCAATCGATATGAACATTTGTATCCTTCTCTACTCTTTTCCAAATTAATTTATCATTTGGATCCTTTGGCGCAATTGGTGAACTTTGTGTTAAAAATTTTAATGTCATCTTTTTATCTAATGGAAAATTGATATTTTTCAGTTCATACTTTGGTGATGAATTGGCCCCATCTGCTTCTTTTTTCGAACTGGCCGAATTCGAACAACCTGAAGCTAGTAAACTTGTAACAAGTGCAGCCGTTACTAAAAAACTCATTTTTTTCTTTTTCTTCATAATCCCTTCACCCCATTTAATAGTTTAAAATTAATTTTTTTAACCCTTTATTGAACCCACCATTACTCCTTTTTCAAAGTACTTTTGGAAGAATGGATAAATTATTATTAGCGGCAAACTAGAAATGACAATACTTGAATACTTGACCATTTCAGCAATTTGCTGCAGCTGGGCTGTGTTTTGTGCGTCTTGAATCATGCCAGGTCTAGGCTGCATTTGAACAAGAATTGATCGAAGGACAATTTGTAAGGGCTGTAAATTCTCGCTTTTCAAGTAAATCATGGCATCAAAATAAGAATTCCATTGTGCGACAAATTGATATAACACTAATACCGCTATGATTGGTTTACTTAATGGAAGCAGGATTTTAAAGAAAAACTGGATTTCCGATGTACCGTCAACAATAGCGGCTTCTCGTAATTCATTTGGGATGCCTTGAAAGTAGGCTCTTGCTAAAATAATGTTCCATACATTTACAGCACCTGGTAATAAAATGGCCCAAATGGTATCCAGCATATTTAAATTTTTGACTAACAAATAGGTTGGGATTAATCCCCCGCCAAAAAACATTGTAATAATAAAGAGAGCCATCATCAGTTTTCGGCCGACAAAATCCTTCCTTGATAATGGATAAGCAGCGAATAACGTGATTGTAACTGAAATAAGCGAAAAAGCAGTGGAGTAAAAAAGTGAATTCCTAAAACCTATTAATAGTGATCCATCTTTAAATACTCGTGAGTATCCCTGAAGTGTCCATTTGGATGGATTAAGGGTAATCCCACTGTTTAACAAAGTTGCTGGATTTGTAAACGATGCCATAATGACATAAATTAATGGGATTAAAATAGCAAATACGATTAAGGCCAAGATAACCCCGTTTGTTGTTAAGATGACTTTATCTGCCCTCGTTTGATGCTTAAACATACCTCTCACCTCCATCAAGTAGATTTATATACCTTCTCCTTCGTTTAACCGTTTTACGATTTGGTTAACGCTGATTAGTAAGATGACATTAATCACGGCGTTGAAAAGCCCAATTGCGGTTGAGTAACCATAATCCCCCATCTGCAAGCCAATTTTATAAACATAGGTAGGCAATATTTCAGATGTAGGAAGGTTCATTGATGTTTGCAATAAATACGCTTTTTCAAACCCAAGGCTCATGATGTTTCCGGCAGCTAAAATAAATTGAATCACCATAATCGGTTTAATCGTTGGCAAATCGATATGACGTATTTGCTGCAATATATTAGCTCCATCTATTTTCGCGGCATCAATTAAGTCTTGGCTTACATTGGAAAGTGATGCTAAATAAACAATCGATGCCCAGCCCGCAAATTGCCAAATATCACTTATAATATAGATCGTCCTGAAATAACTAGGTTCTGTCATGAAGGAGATACTGTCTCCACCCAAAAAAGTGATGAATCGATTAATAGGTCCAACCGGAGATAGGAAAATAAAAACAATCCCGACTACAACAACAACTGAAATAAAATTTGGAGCATATAAGACTAATTGAATATTTTTCTTAATGGCCACTCTTTTAATTCGATGAATCATAAGTGCTAGAATAATAGGTACAGGAAAGCCAAATATTAATCCAAAGGCACTTAATTTTAGGGTGTTCTTTAAGAGATTCATAAAATCTGGTGTGCTCATGAACTTCTCAAAATTTTCCCATCCAATCCACGGACTTCCCATGATTCCTTGTAATGGATTAAAATCTTTGAAGGCAATAATGGCTCCATACATGGGTACGTATTTAAAAATAATAAGCAGGATTAACGCTGGAAGAACAAGGAGATATAATTGATAATTGTTCTTCATATACTTTAAATTCCTCGACATTTTAGTGCCCACTTCTGCTTTCATTACTTCGTTTGGACCATTCTCTACTTTCTGGTATATCTGTTCCACAATTGCTTCCTCCTCTCTGGGGTATTTTCTTCTTCTGGCTTTACTTTAACAAAATGGCTCTTATGAATATTTCAATATTTTTGGTTTAAGGTGTTTAATATTTTCGGCACTTTGAAATCGGTTACAAATTTAACAAATAAAAAAACCTCTAGTTTTGAACTAGAGGTTACCTTTTATGGATTCTGTATTTGTTTTAAACTAGTGTTAATTTTCTCCACGGCTTCCTTTGCAGAAGCCCCTACATCATTTCCGCCAAGTCCAACTTCTTCAAATAAGGTCTTTAGGGCATC
Source organism: Bacillus sp. AFS037270 (assembly GCF_002585305.1). Next base: position 158,705 of record NZ_NUNF01000019.1, read on the forward strand.
GCTGATCACAGGATAAGCTGGGGTAACCGGGCGGTTTTTAGAAAATCTTTGTGCTTGTTGTAAAAAGATATTTTTAGGATACTGATTAAATTCAGGAAAGTCTTTAGCAACAGAGTACCTAGCAGGTATATCACCGGTTTCCTCCACATACATTTTTATCCCTTCATAACTTGTAACATATTTGATAAACTCCCAAGCTTCCTTTGAGTATTTAGTCTTGGAGGAAATACCGAGGGCCCATCCTCCATTTGGAACAACTTGATACTTCTCTTTTGGCAAAGGGGCAACTCCAAAATCTTCACCTAATTTAAATTCAGAACTATTTTCCAGATCCTTCAATGTCCAAGATCCAAGAACAGTCATCGCAAGTTTCCCTGTTATAAATGGGTCTGGCGGTAATTCAAAACCGGCCACTTTATCTTTATAATATAAATCTTGATAAAATTGCAGGGCTTTTAATGCCTCTTTTGAATCCAAATACCCGCTTGCAGTTGTACCATCTGGACTTAGCGCGTCCGCCCCAAACTGCCAAAGGAGAGGCATTTTAAAATAAGCAGGAGACTCACCATCATTAAAGCCCTGTGCTGGATCAATCCCATACACCCCCTTTTCAGGATAGGTTAGTTTTTTGGCAATCTGCAGCACTTCTTCCCATGTCATTGGCTTATTGGGATCGCCTGAAGGAAAAGGTATGCCTGCGTTTTTAAAAAGCCGCTTATTATAAAATAATGCAATACTAGATTCAACGAGAGGAGCCAAGTAAATGGCCCCCTGAAAACTCATTCCTTTTAATGTCGATTCAGGAATATCCTCAATATTTCCCTCGTTTCTCATATATGAATCGAGTGATAATAATGAACCTGTATTGGCATAAAGCGCCAAGGTCGGGCTGTCAATTGTCAGCACATCCGGAGGGTTTCCAGTGGCAAGCTCGGTTCGCAGTCTTATTTCATAATCACTATAAGGAAATGATTTCATATGAACTTTAATAGTAGGATAAACTGCTTCGAAAGAAGAAACTAATTTTTCATATGCTTTATTTTCTGCTGCATTTCCATTATTGCGCCAGAAGGTTAGCACGATTGGGTTGGTTTTATTTGGTTTTTCAACATTTTCTGTTTCACTGCTAGAGAATGTACCAAGGAAAGATAGCACATACAAGGAACTACTTATAAGTAAAATGGAAAAAATTATCAAAGATAACCATTTTTTCATCTACATTCCCTCACCTTCCTGCCCTAAAAAATCAAACTTATGAATCTAGTGAGTTTCGGAACTCAACAGGGGTTTGTCCAAAATACTTTTTAAAAACGGTACTAAAATACCCTGAGTTAGAAAAGCCAGTCAAGTTTGCCACATCAATTATTTTAAGCTGTTTATCTTTCAGGAACTGTCGGGCCTTCTGTAGTCGTAATTGAACAAGATAATCGCTGAAATTCTGTCCAACAGTATGTTTAAACGTTTCGGATAAATGTGCACTATTGATATGGAAGAGTTCCGATAGCATGGAAAGGGAAATTTCACTTGCGTAATGCTGTTCCAAATATTGCTGAACACTAGCTACGATAACTTTTCCGTTCGAAAAACGCGCTACACGGACCTTCTCGATAATTAGCTTCGCTAATTGAAGAAGATGCTCGATTACTTTAGTTTGCGAATTGAGTTCCCAAATGCTTTGCTGACAATTCCACATTACCTTTTGAAAATCGTTTGTTTCCATATTATATTTTCTTGCGAGTGAGCCTAACAAAAACAACACACGATTAGCAGCAAAGGTAAAGGACATAATCGAGAGGTTTCGGTCCCCTTCCAATAAAATGTATATATTCTCTTTAAATGCCTCGTAATTTACACTTTCAATTCCATTAGTTAACTTTCTTTCAATCTCAGGTGAAAACTCAAATACTTCTTCTTTTACATTCGACCCATCCAATACCTGTGATTGTGAGCCGAGTTGACTTTGACTCCATGCAAGTAAACTAGAGATATAACCTGTCTTAAAATTTGTAATTCCACAAATCACATTTCCAATTCCAACAACCGTTTCTAATTTCAAGAGTCTCTTAATCGTCTGTTGTATTTCTTTTACTAGCCTTGAAGGACTGTCTCTATTGTCGGAATCGAGAAGCTGTAAAAAGTGAATCATATTTGCATAACTAGGGTCATAAAACGAATATGTTTTGGGATGATCTTTTGCAATTTCCTTACATAACATCTGAAAGGGAAGCCATAGTTCCTTTAATCGATTCGGATTGTATTCTTTCTCTCTTATTTCTACCGTAACAAATTGTACTTCTCCGTCATCATTTACAAGATCTTCTAACTGCAATTGGCGCAATCTCTCTGTTACCATGTTTAGCTCTAGCCATTCCTCTTTAACAAGGTAGAGTAAATATTGCTCTTGAACTTCTTGAAGCTGAGAATGAACAAGCCTGCGCAATCGAGCCGATTCCGCTTGGATCCGCTTCTCTTCTTCAACTTCCTTACGAATCTTACTCAATACCTCTACTAATTCATCAGGGGCAACAGGTTTCAACAAGTAGTCTTTAACCCCTTCTTTCAATGAACCTCTTACATATTCAAAATCAGAATAACCCGATAAAACAACTACCATTACGTTCGGAAATTCTTGCTGACAACGTTTCGCTAATTCAATTCCATCCATAATCGGCATCCTCATATCCGTAATAACCACATCGATATTCAAATCCCGAAGCAATTCAAGTGCTTCTTCCCCATTGGACGCCTCTCCTGCTATTTGGAACCCTTGTTCTTCCCAGTTCACTTTCATTCGTAAGCCTTTACGAATTTGAATCTCGTCATCTGTGATGATCACCTTCAACATGTCTATCACCCCGATCTGTATTGATGCATAACGTAATCCGTGTGCCTGCATTCCTTTCAGATTCAATCATATACGAGAAATTTGGACCATAGTAAAGTTTCAAACGACTTAGTACATTTCTTAGTCCAATGCTGCTTCCTTTACTCATAAGGACACTATTTATATCATTCTTCGTCTGGACACTCATTAGATCGGAGAACACTTCTTCAGACATTCCGATCCCCTTATCTTCAATAACAATAAATACCAAATGATTACTTTGCTTGGTTTTAATAAAAATTTCCGCGGATGTCTTTTCAATAAAACTATATTTCACAGCATTCTCGACGAGCGGCTGCAAAATAAATTTAATAATAGGAAGACTTCTTGTCTCTAAATCTTCTTCAATCTCAATTGATATAGCATCTTCATATCTTAGCTTTAATATTTCAGTGTAACTGCGGATATACTTTAACTCTTCTCCCAAATTTACTACATCACTGTGCGTGTTCAAGGAATATCTCATCATTCGGCCTAAGTGAATACTTACATCCATAACTTGTTTATTTTTTCCTTGCATAGCTAATCCACCAATAATTTCAAGCGTATTATTTAAAAAGTGTGGATTGATTTGTAATAATAAGGCTTTATATTCCGCATCTTTTTGGCGTAAATTTGCCTCATATTCGGTTTCAATTAAATTCTTCAACCGATCAATCGTCTGATTAAAAACGGTTATTAGGTAACCCACTTCATTATTAGCTGATTTTATTGTCGGCATAAAGCGTTTGGCACCGGAAAAATCGCCACTTTCTATATACCTCATAGCTTTTGCCAACTTACCTAAGGGGCTAACAATATTCGAAGAAATCATGTAAGAAGCTACAATCGTTATTAAAAACACGATCGCACTAGTTAACAGCAGGTTCCGTTGTAAACGTGTGACCTTAGCGAATAATTCAGACTTAGTTACTTCACTAATTAAAATCCAATCGCCTACCCCTAACTTTTGATAAAAAACTAAATATTTTTCTCCATGATCATCCGTTTCGACTAATCCCTTTTGATTTTTATCATCGCTTAATTTAATTAAGGTTTGTTTCAAAACCTTTTTAGGGGTTCGGATCTTTCCAGGCAGGATATTTTCGCCATTATGATTGATCAAATAAGCATGTCCGTTTTTTCCAATCTTGGTTTTATTCAACGATGTTTCAAGCAATTCTGAAGGAAAATTCACCTTAATCATTCCATACGAAACAAATGTATTCATATCGAAGAGGGGTAAAATATAGCTATTAATGTTACCTTGGGTTGGCTGAAATGGATCAATATGCGACTTAATATATCGCTGTTTATTTTGAGAATAGTCTTTATACCAATCTACTTGATTTAAGTTTGAGATATTTCCCCAGGTCCCTGTGCCATCATTCAAAACAACTGAAATCGACATGCCATTTGAATTGTTTACCATCATCGACGATAACAACATTTTGAGTTGATTCTTCTGTAGAAGTCTCTGTCCATCGGATATATTGGCATTCTTGCTTTCTAGTTTGATCCATTTTTGTGTCGTTTGGTTTACGAGTATCTGATTCCCTAAATCTTTCGCTTGCGTTGTGATGGAATCAATAAAAAGCGAATATTGGTCCATAGCCTCCACTGTCAGTTCCTGTGTCTGTTCCTCAATGATGGATGTAAACCAGCTTGGTATAATAAAGGACAATATAATTAACGGGATTGTTAATAAACAAGTAAATACGATAAATAAACGATTACGTAAGGAAAAAAACATATCAGTCCCCCTGAAGGCTTAAGTAAACCCTTACAGTATTATGCATTTTTTCTAATCTAGTTTTATTATTAATTCAATTTAACATATCCTTTCTCATCATACCATTGTAATTTAATAGCTATATTAGTAGTTTTTCTCCTAATATTTTTTATTAACTGAAAAAATAAAAGTGACCCAAAAGGTAAAACAATCCTTTTGGGTCTACGGAGTAATATTTTAAAATATATCAAAAAAGCAGGTGGCGAATTCTTTTTTTTACAAAAGTGCTCAAGAACTTACCACCACCTAAGGATGATTTATTTCCCTATACAAGTTGGTCATTACATAAAAACGATGAACAACATTTCTTCTGTTGTTCACCGTTTTCGATACGACTCTTATTCACTGCACGCTTTTAAATGCCAAACGTAACTTTGGAAATCCCCATGAATGTTAGCTGGTATACTTAGACCCACATATGACAGCTCATCCCCGCCAAATACTTTATCAGTACCGATCACTTGGTATTGTTTCGTATCATCAATTCCCTTTAGCTTTAATACAGTTGTTGGTGCAGCTGGTTCAGCTAATACCCGGAAATAGTAGACAATGGCTTCAGACTTGTCCTTGGTAGTAAAAAGCCAAGCTGTTTCATTTCCTTCGAACGGGCTCTGCAGCCGGTAAAAATCACCAAACTGGATTAATTTACGAATTTCTTTATAGTGAGCAACCTGCTGTTTGACGATTTCTTTTTCCTCGCCTGTTATCTTGGTTAAGTCTAGCTCATACCCTAAATTTCCAGACATCGCGACATTACCACGCATCTCCATTGAAGTGCTCCGATGCACCTGATGGTTCGGCACCGCAGATACATGGGAGCCCATAGTAACAATCGGATATACAAGACTCGTACCATATTGAATTTTCAAACGTGAGATTGCATCGGTATTATCGGAAGTCCACACCTGCGGCATATAGAAGAGCATCCCTGGATCAAATCTTCCCCCGCCGCCAGAGCAGCTCTCAAATAAAATATGTGGGAACGAAGTCGTAATTGTTTCCATCACTTTATACAAGCCGAGCATATATCGATGCGCAGTTTCCCTTTGCCTGTCCGCAGGCAGGGCTGCCGAACCGATTTCCGTCATGTGGCGATTCATGTCCCATTTCACATAAGAGATCGGAACAGTTGCTAAAATATCGCTAACTCGTTTGGTAATTTCATTGCAAACATCTTCTCTTGAAAAATCGAGAATAAGCTGGTTGCGGCTCTCCGACCGAAGCCGTTCAGGAACATGCAGGCACCAATCTGGGTGCTCGCGATAAAGATCACTATCAACTGAAACCATTTCCGGTTCAAACCAGAGTCCAAACTCCATTCCCATATCCTTCACTTTTAACGCAAGATTATCTAATCCTTCAGGGAGCTTTTGATGATCAATAAACCAATCCCCTAATGAAGACTTATCATTATCTCTTTTTCCAAACCAACCATCATCCAAAACGAATAAGTCAATCCCTAATTCGCTTCCTGCCTTGGCAATCTCAAGGATCTTCTCAGTATTAAAATCAAAATAAGTTGCTTCCCAGTTGTTTACTAAAACCGGCCGCTCTTGATCGCGGTAGCTTCCTCGTACCAAACGGGTACGATAAAGCTCATGGAATGTCCGTGACATATTGCCGAGACCTTCGGCCGAATAGACCATCACTACTTCCGGTGTTTGGAATACCTCACCCGCTTCCAGCTTCCAGCTGAAATCGAACGGATTAATTCCCATCGTGACACGGGTATTGCTAAATTGGTCTACCTCCGCCTGTGCCAAGAAATTTCCGCTATACACAAAGTTAAACGCATAAACTTCGCCTGTATCCTCCATTGTACCCTTTCTTAATAGAGCAATAAATGGATTATGCTGATGGGAGCTTGCCCCCCTCGTACTTTCAACTAACTGAATTCCATGGCGAAGTGGCTGGCGTTCGATATGTCTTTCTTTTACATGGGCACCATGAAGATGTAAAAACTCAAAATCCGCATCTCGAAAATCGACACTCACACTTAATGCACTTAACAGCTTTAATGATTCTTCCCCCTCATTTACGAAGCGGACTGAACGGGTAATCACATTAAACTGTTCGAAAACAGTATAACTTAAGATTACTTTTAAGCCGATAAGTGAATCCTCCATCGTAATTTCGAGCGTTTCCGCCTCATCTTCACTCTCTACATACGTTGCTGGCAGCCCTTCTAAAGGTGCTTTTCCTTTAAAAATGATATGGGATAGGTACTTCAAGTCCGTAACCGTTGAGCCATTTTCGAGCTGAATTTGATAGGCAGGCTTCCGAAAATCGGTGTTTCCGTACTGTGGATACTCTTGCGGAAGAGTATCCAGGGAGAAGGTCCGATCCTCTTTATGCGGATAAGGGTTCCCGGAAAAACCGCGGTCTAACGATTGCAGAAAATTTGAATGGCTATACTTTCTAATTTTCCGCCCCCAATAATTGTGGACTAAATAGCCGTCACGGACTATTTCCATAACATAGCTTGTATCCTTTGCCTGCAAGTGAAAGGTTTTATTTTTTGAACAAAAATGAATTCCCATGAATCTCCAACTCCTAAATCGGCTATTTGATAGCTCCCTTTACCACACCGCCGATGACCCACTTTTGTGCGAAGATGTAGACGATAACCATCGGTGATAGAGCTAATAGATATGATGCAAATGCTAAGTTAAAGTCCGTACCAAACTGAGACTGGAAAATATACTGAACTAATGGAAGAGTAGCATCCGCTGGATCGTTTAGAATAATTAATGGAAGCATAAAGTCGTTCCATGCCCATAAGCATGTTAGAATTCCCACTGTAGCATTTATTGGTGTTAACAGCGGAAAAATAACTTTCCAAAAAACTCCCCATGTACTGCAGCCATCGACAATTGCTGCCTCCTCTAGTTCCTTTGGAATTGAACGAATATATCCTGTATAAATAAAGATGTTTAATGCCGCCCCATAGACAATGTATAAAAAGATCAGTCCGCCTTGATTATCCATATTGAGTAATGAAGTCTGTTTAACCAGTGGCAGCATAATAATTGGAAACGGGATAAACATAGCACTAACAAAATAGTAATAGAGTCCTTTGAAAAATTTCTTGTGCATATTTCTTGCGATTGCATATGCAACCATTGAGTTTGTCAAGATGGTAAAAACTACTGTAACCACAGTTATGACCGCACTATTTTTGAATGCTGCAAAAAAGTTAGTTGCTTCGATGGCCCGGGTAAAATTTTCAAAATGAAGCCCTGTTGGAAGAGAAAAGACCGATTTGGCCATTTCATCCGGTGTTTTTAACGCAATCGAAACCGCAATATACAAAGGGATAAGTATAAATAGAGACCCTAAAGCAATTAATATCGTAACAGGCCAGTTTGTCTTTTGTTTTAACATTACATATCCATCTCCCTTTTTTGGAGAACCTTAATTTGAAAAACAGAGATTACAACAATCACAATAAAGTAGACTACGGAGTTTGCTGATTGGTATGCAAACTCTCCCCCTGTAAATCCACCTTTATAGATTAAAAGGGAAATCGATTCTGTCGTTCTTCCCGGACCGCCTCCTGTTAAGGCAACAACCTGGTCAAAAACCATTAAGAAGTTCTTCATCGAAAGTACCATATTGATGGTAAAGAATGGGGCGATCATTGGGAAAGTAATTTTCCAAAATTCCTGCCACTTATTCGCTCCATCAAGACTTGATGCCTCATATAATTCAGTTGGAACGGTTTGCAGGCCGGATAAGTATAAAATGACATTAAAGGCACATGCCTGCCAAACCGCTACAATGACGATACCTAACCAGGCAAATTTTTCACTTCCCAAGATATTGGTGGATAAAAACCCAATATCCAGTTTGTCTCCTAACTGTGGGATTACATTTGAAAAAATAAAGTTAAAGATAAAACCAACGATTAGCACACCAAGGACATTAGGAAGGAAATAAGCCGCCCTGAAAAAATTCTTACCTTTAATCTTGGCATTGAGCCCCATTGCGATTAAAAGACTCAATACATTCACAAGAATCGTGGAGACAATCGCAAATTTAAAAGTAAATAAGTAAGAGTTCAGGATATTTCCATCTTTAAATAAGTTCAAATAATTCTTCAAACCGACAAAGTCATACGTAAAACTTAAACCGTCCCAATTTGTAAACGAATAATAAATACCCTGAAGGGCTGGGAAGGTATGGAAAATGAGGAAAAGAAGAAACGCAGGAATCGTCATTAAATAAAAGGGGACGTTTTTAAGTTTGATTTTGGTCTTCTTTTCTTTTGTTTTAGCGGAAGAAACCGTTGGATTTTTCAAGGCAATATCCTCTTTGCTCATTGCTTTTCACTCCCTATTTTTAAAACTGGAGAAATTGGGTCCCCAATTTCTCCATAATTATTATTTACGGTCTGCTACTTTTTCCCATTCACTATCTAATGTTTTCAAGTACTCTCCAACATTCTTTTTCTGTGTTAACACTTGCAATTGTTTGTCAAGAGCAACAGCTGTTGGTACATAGTGGTCAGGAAAGTCAACGACATTACCCTTGTCAAAGCTTGCTTTTAAACCTTCTAGTTCAGGTGCTTCCTGTACGACACCTTTCTTAGCAGCAAAAGCATTTTGCTCTGTTAGATATGTTTTCATATTTTCATCACTTAATAGAAAATCGATGAACTTTTTGGCTTCTTTCGGGTGCTTGCTAGTTGCAGATTGAGCTAGTAGTAAATCCACTCCTGAAACAACCTTTGAATCATTAATTGGGTAAGGGAATACGCCTAAATCAATATTAGGATTTGCTTTTTTAATTTCGGGAATTGCCCAAATCCCTTGAAGATACATGGCAGATTCACCTTTTGCAAATGCAACGTTCCCATCGTTATATGCTTTACCCAACTGATCCTTATGACCATATTTAAGTAAGGTTAATAGCTTTTCAGTTGCTTCCTTATGTCCTTTTAAAAATGTAGTTTTTCCCTTATCAAGCTCTTTAAAAAAGTCTTCTCCTTGAGTGTTGGCTGCAAGTACATTGTAAGCAGGAAGGGCTGTCCAAGCATCTTTAAAAGTAAAGTAGAATGGAATTTTACCAGCTGCCTTCACTTTTTCCGCAGCAGCGATGAATTCATCCCATGTTGTCGGTACATCAATACCTAAATCTTTAAAAATAGTTTTATTATAAATAACAGCATCGGCGTTTGCTGCATATGGAATTCCATATACTTTTTCTTGCTTTGAAATATCTTTTAACATGCCAACATACGCAGGCTGTACATCATTTAAAGCACTATCTTTTGAAACATCTTTAAAGGCTCCCGCCTTTGAAATTTCTGCATACGATACATCCCCGCCCATTCCGATGACATCTGGAAGGTCTCGTTTTGCAACACGTGTTTTTAATACTGTAATAGCATCAGGCGGCTGAGACTGAACGACATCAATGGTTGGATTTTCTTTTTCAAACTTATTAATCAGTTCATCAAACGTACCTTTTGCCTCTGATTTATACTGGAAAAACTCAATTTTCACCTTGCCATTTGAACCACCTGAAGCCTCATCTTTACTTCCACAGCCTGCTAGAACAGAAAGTGCAATCATACCAGTAGCTACTAATGAGATTGATTTTTTCATAGAAAACCCTCCATGATTTTAATAGTTTTTTATTTTCAAACTAACAAAAGGATTGGCGAGCGGTTATTCGAAAACTCGCCGATTGGCTAGCCCCTAAGGGCGAAGACAGAGGCGTAGTTGCACTTATGCCTGATAGGAAAGTTATACTTTCCTATCGGCCAAGAAATGACCTAACCGCCGTTAGTACTTTTATTATTTTTTAACGCTTACACTATCACGTAAAACAAGTTCCGTTGGAATAGTCACCTTCAGCGGGATTGTTCTTCCCTTCAAACGATCATATAGTAGCTTTACTGCTGTTTTCCCCATTTCATCTCCATATACTTTTACGGTTGAGAGGGGGGGATTCATAAAGGCCGCTGCTTCGATATCATCAAAACTGAACACTGAAACTTCGTCAGGTACTTTGACGTTGGCCTCATGTAAGGCGCGAAGCACACCCAATGCCATTGGATCACTGCCGACTATAATTGCACTTGGCGGCTGCCCGTTATCAATTAATTGTTTGGTTAATGTATATCCGCTTGTTGGCCCCCACTCGTCAATTAAGACTTTGTCTGGGGTGTACAGCCCTTTTTCTTTCATCACTTTTTCAAAGGTCATTTTTCTAGTATCTTCTTTTTCCTTCGACTTTTGGCGGCTTACCCCAAATACCATTCCTCTTCCGCCTAGATAAGCGATGTCCGTATGACCAAGTTCAAGCAAATGATCTAGAACTTTTTGAGTTGCTCCTTCAAAATCTGAAATTACCACATCCACATGTGAATCTTGAGGCAAATAGTCCACCGCGACGATATGGTTATTTTCATAGTAAATTTCTTTTAAATCCCCGATATCAACATCTCCCAGAACAATCAGCCCATCCAGTCCGCTCAAGCTTTCTGCTGTAATGTTGCTTTTTCCTACCATCATCGTCGTAGCGATTGTTAGAGAATATTGATTACAGGTACTTTCTACACCAAGGCGGATCGACTGAAAGTATGGATCAATCGTTTCATCATTTAACATGATGACGCCAATATTAAAATTCTCATTAGGTTTATCCGTTTTCCCACTCTTTTTTCGCAATGGTTTATAATTTAACTCATTGACGATTTCAATCACCCGTTTTCTCGTATCATCAGATACGGAAAGTGTGGGATCATTATTTAAGATCCGGGAAACTGTTGCCGTCGATACATTTGCCTGATCGGCAATATCTTTTATCGTTGTCATTTTTTCACCATCAATCCATTTAGTTAACTTAACTAAATTTTATATCCTCAATATATCAGAGGATGCGCTTTCATTCAATACTTTTTACTTTATTTTTTAGTAAATTATTTATTTTTATAAAATTTACCTGTAATTTAGTTATATTTACGTTTTATTAACTAACAAAAAGAGAGTTAACATAACTAAAATAACGGTTATGTTAACTCCCATTTACTATTTATAATCTGCTCATTTCTGAATAATATGTAATTCCCGAAACTCATTGGGTGTTACGCCTTCCACCTTTTTAAATACCTTTCGAAAATACTTGTCGTCCTGGTAACCGACCATGTTGGCAATTTCATAGATTTTTAGCTCACTATTTTTCAATAATGCTTTAGCCCTTTCTATTCGGATTTTAACAATATAATCAGAAATATTAACGTTAAACTCCTGCTTAAATTTCCGCGAAATATATTCCCTGCTTATATAAAAATGGTTTGATATCTCTTGCAGCTTAACATCACGATCAAAATTTGCTTCCAAATATTTCTCTATCTCATAGATGACATTATTGCTTTTCTGAACAGTCTTTCGCTTAATTTTCCTCAGAAAAATAGAAACTTCGCGGATAGTTCGACCTATATAATCCTGCAGCTGGAATGTACCGTTTTGATCGAAAAATGGATCAACTCTGTACTCAATATGCTTCGAAATCTTTGCTGTGATATGAAAATGTTCAAACCATCGATTACTGATGACCAGGTACTCATTTTCAAGCTGCAGCAGCTGGGCCCATGATAAGTAATGGCCCTCCGTGTAATCTTTTGCAATTTTACTAATCAAATCTTCAAAAGCCCTTATTTCCCCCGCTTGAATAGCCAATTCAATTTCAGAAGAATACACAAATAAGTTTTTTAATACCTGCGATTGAATTACATCTTGACGGTAGACCTTGCTTTTTGCATCATCCAATATATTACTGTTTAATAAAACTTCCTTTGCATGCTGATAAGAATTCATTAATTTGTTCCTTTTATCCACCTCTATCCCAACCGCAATATGACAAGAAACATTTATGATATTCAAAATTGCTTTATAGATGCGTCCCAGCAGTTCTTCTATTTGAGTAAACTGATTCCAAAAAACAATGACGATTTCACCTTTATTCGCAAGGTAGCGAAAGGCTATTCCACATTCTTTTTCCTGTAAAATTTCATTCATGACGTTCAAGAGTGTAAAATAGGTTAGGTCCCGGTCTCCCCGAAAAGCCTCGATTGCCTTTCTATTGATCCGAACAAGTGCGACGAGATATTTTTGCGCTTTAGAAAAACCAAATTCCTCATACAATTCTTCCTTCAGATTATCACTATTTAATAATTGGGTTAATTTTCGATCCCGGTAAACTGGCTTCATTTCATTTATTAATTGATAGCTGGTCGTTTTGCTATTCCGCTCCTCTTCCTCGTTTCTCCACTCCTTCACCACTTTTGCCAGCGTTTGGTTTAATATTTCCGGATCAACCGGCTTTAATAAATAGTCTGAACTGCCGAAATGAATGGCTTTACGCATATAGTGGTAATCATCGTAACCAGTCACGACAATCGTTTTACTTGTTGGCTGATTTTCTTTAATCCACTCTAACAGCTGTGTACCATCCATCTTGGGCATTTTCATATCAGAAAAAATGATTTCCGGACGAAGAGTTCGAATAAGCTGGATTGCCTCCTCACCGTTACTAGCCTCATAAATCTCCGTTATCCCATTCTGTTCCCATTCTCCGAGCAGATTAATTCCCTCACGAACGTGTTTTTCATCATCGACGATTAAGACTTTCATGGATGTACCACCTCATTATGAATATCTCTTGGAATAATTATCGTAACAGTAAATCCGCCTTCTTCGCTGCTGTAAACATCCATTTCTACCTGATTACTATAATAAATCCTTAAGCGGTCATAAATATTTTTTAATCCAATACCAGCGCTCTTCTGATTTACGTCACTCCCGCCGTCGGACAATTCTCGGCGAAGTTGTTCAAGGTCGTGATCATTAACACCAACCCCGTTATCTTTAATAGAAATGCATAAATGATGGTCATGTTCCCCTCTTGCTGTAATCACAATCGTTGCTTTTTCTAGCTGCTGATCAAAGCCATGTTTAAAGCAATTTTCAACAATCGGCTGTAAGATCATTTTCGGTACTAGTACCTCTTCTACACTTTTTTCAATATTTAATTCAAACTCAAACTGCTCATCAAATCTTTGCTTTTGTAAATTAAGATAGGATTTAACATGGTTTACCTCTGCTAAAAATGGGACAATATCATCATTCATATTCATGCTGTAACGCATGATATTCGATAATGAGTTTAATAACGAATACACCTGGACTGCCTTCAATTTTAATGCAAGCGTTCCAATCGACTGAAACGCATTATAAAGAAAATGCGGATTTATTTGTGATTGGAGAACCCTTAACTGGGAAGATTTATTTTCAATCTCTAGTTTATATTCGCGTTCAATTAATTCATTTATTTTTGAAATCATTAATTTAAAATGCCTGCCCAGCATCCCAATTTCATCATTCCCTAATGACTCAAAATCCGCTTCAAACACACCTTTTTCTACTTTTTTCATATTAGCAATTAATACTTTGATTGGAGCAGTGAGTCTCAGAGAGATGAACATGGTAGCAAATAAAACGATAATAAGTGTAATAATTACAATGATTATATTTGTAAATACAGTCTGCCTCGCACCTTGGTAAAGTACATCATAAGGAATTCTTTTAACAATGTACCAGTTTTTAAAAGAATCAGAAAACTTTTGGTAGACAATTACGCCCGAAAACCTTTCGTCCTTCCAGTCAAGACTTTTATTTCCCTTTGGTTCTTTCTTTATTTGTTTAAACCAAGCGTCTTTATTAACCTTTCCAATTTCGTCGTTTTTTGAAGAATACACGACAACCCCATTTTCATTCATTATGTATAAGTCTTCAACCCCATCCGTATATAACCTTCCAGAAATATCTCTGATCTTAGAAAGATTAATATCTATAGATACAAAACCTAAAATAGTCTCTAATGGTACATCTCTTATAATCGTATGGAAACTTAAAACCTGACCTTTCTCGGAATTAGGGATCACCGACAAGTTATTGTAACTATAAATCTCATGAGGCGGTTCAATTACGGAAAAATCATGAGACCGGCTTAAGTCGGCATAGAAAGGATTGGACAAGATACTCTCGTATTTCCCTCTGCCGCTAATTCTTGAGTGATAGTTGGTATATGAATCTTTTCCTTTATTTATATAAAGCAGCATTTGTTCAACTTCCGGCCGGGAATTAAAGGTATAGGCGAGCATCCTCCGCACTTCTTCTTCATTACTGCTTAGGTTATCTGATATTCCAACCCTCATTACCGACATAAATGGTGTATATCGATACAAAACAGTCGACATTTGTGCGACATCTTCTAAATAAGTACTTAGCTCTGCTTCCCCTTTAACAATTAAATCATGATTCGTAGAGACAAAACGGTCATTTATTGACTTTGTCGTTTGATAATACGTAATAGGAATCGCAATTCCAAAAGGGAGTATGATGACAGCCATTAAAGTGATAATTAGTTTAGTTCGAATCCCCCATTGCATTAGCTCTTGGGCTAGTCCCTAAGACTTGAACTAGCCTCCCCCCTTTTCTAAGTGATACTAAATTTCCCACCATTTTATCATAAGAAAACATCGTAATACATGGTGTCTATTTTAATATGGCAATTTGGACTGTTCAATATTTTCCACCCTACTGGTCAATGTAAGCCGTTTCATAATTTTTCAAAATCCCTAAAATGGAGTTATGGGAGGTGCAGTCAGTGAATAATCAAAGTGAGTTAGAAAGTTCAGCATTACCTGGCAAAGCCAGTATAAAAATTTCAGAGTCAGCTTCTTTAAACAAAAAGAAGAAGCTAAAAGATGCAGGGTTATTCACCCTATTTGTCGGTCCAGTATTCTTAGCGTTTACTATCATTGTCCTAATTCCCTTCTTTACGGGTATTTATTACGCCTTTACCGATTGGAACGGAATTACAGGTGATATTAAATGGGTCGGTCTTGATAACTTTAAGTACCTATTTACTGAGGACAAGCAATTTCAAGATTCCTTTATCCTTACAACTAAATATACCGTTGTAGCGATCGTTTTAACAAATGTGATTGGTTTTGGATTAGCCATTCTAGTGACACAAATGTTAAAAACAAGGAATATATTACGAACCGTTTTCTTCATGCCAAACATGGTGGGCGGTCTTTTACTAGGCTTTATCTGGCAGTTCATTTTTGTAAAAGGCTTCGCTTCACTTGGACAGCTAACGCATATTCCTTTTTTCGAATTACCTTGGTTAGGGGATGCTAATACCGCATTCTGGGGTATTGTAATTGTCAGTGTATGGCAAGGAGCAGGCTACATTATGATTATTTATATTGCCGCCTTGCAAAATGTTCCACAAGAATTAATTGAAGCAGCTAAAATCGATGGAGCGAACAGATGGCAGATTCTTCGCCATATTACAATGCCATTAGTAGCTCCGGCCGTTACCGTCTGTTTATTTTTAACAACTGCATCATCATTTAAGATTTTTGATGCAAACCTGTCGCTAACTGGCGGCGGACCGTTTAAATCGACAGAAATGTTAGCACTTAACATTTATACGGAAGCATTTGTTAACAACCGCTATGGTATCGGTGAAGCAAAGGCATTAATTTTCTTCATTGTGGTTGCAGCAATTACCATCCTTCAAGTAACAATTTCTAAGAAGAGGGAGGTTGAATCATAATGGGAAACAGGTATACAGGAAAAACATTTATTGGTGAAATCTTTGCCATCTTACTTGGTCTTGTCTTTTTAGTCCCATTTTATTATCTGATATCAAACTCTTTAAAACCCTTTGCAGAGATTCTAATGAACACATCTGCTTTACCAAAAACATTTATGCTCGACAACTATGTGAATGCCTTTGAAAAATTGAACTATCTAAAGGTATTTACAAATTCTATAATTATCACAGCGATTAGTAACGTTGTTCTGGTTGTTTTTTGTTCGATGGCAGCGTATATGCTTGTTAGAACGAAAAAGAAAATCAGTAATGTGATTTTCATGACTTTCGTTGCAGCCATGATTATTCCGTTTCAATCCATTATGATTCCGCTCATTAAAACGGCCGGTAACTTTGGATTACTTAACAGTATCTGGGGTCTTGTTATCATGTACTTAGGTTTTGGATCCGGAATGACGATCTTCTTATATCACGGGTTCATTAAAGGGATCCCGGTAGAACTTGAAGAGGCAGCAATAATCGATGGATGTACACGGTTTGGAGTGTTTTGGAGAATTGTTTTCCCATTATTAAAACCAATCACTGTAACCATTGTCATCCTAAACAGCTTGTGGATATGGAATGACTACTTATTACCATCACTGGTCCTTCAGGATCCAGAATTAAAGACCATTCCATTAGCGACATTCTCCTTCTTTGGTCAGTACACCAAGCAATGGGATTTAGCTTTAGCAGGACTTGTTCTTGGTATCATACCTTTGTTAATATTCTTCTTTTCAATGCAGAAACACATTATCAAGGGGATCACGAGCGGTTCCATTAAGTAAATCGAAAAGCGGCGGCGCCTTGATCAGGGAAAAAAGTAGTTCATTTTTTCCTAGGCGCTGCAGCTAGACAACTTCCACTAGGGGTCAACCCTGCTGGCAGTAAGATATTGACGGCAGGGATATATAAATTAGATATATAATTTCAGGAGGGAAAACAAATGGCATTTAAAAAATATTCAATCGCAGCGGGGATTTTATCAGCTTCACTTCTTTTAGGAGCTTGCGGCAACAGTGACAGTGCATCTGGTACGAAAAAAGACAGCGGCAGCAAAGAAGGTAAAGTCGTTGTTGATATCTTTAACGGTAAGGTTGAAATTGCAGATCAGTTGAAAGCGTTAACAGATAAATATACAAAAGAACATCCAAACGTTACTTTTAATATCGAATCAGTCGGAGGCGGCGCTGATGGTGCTGCAGCCCTTAAAGCAAAATTCGCTTCAAACAAAGCACCTGATATCTTCGGAAATGGCGGATATCAAGAAGCGATCACTTGGAAGGATAAGTTTGAAGATTTATCTGATCAGCCTTGGGTAAAAGATGCTTATGAAGATGCCTTAAAACCAATGACAATGGACGGAAAAATTTATGGCCAGCCGGTAAACATGGAAGGATACGGTTTTGCTTATAATAAGAAATTATTTAAAAAAGCTGGTATTACAGAACTTCCAAAAACCTATTCAGAGTTAGAATCTGCAGCGAAAAAGCTTAAAGCTGCCGGTATTACACCTTTCTCAATTGGCTATGCAGAATGGTGGGTATTAGCAAACCATGGTCTTAACGTACCATTTGCTTACCAACAAGCAGATGACGAAAACTTTATTCCTGGTTTAAATGAAGGAAAATCAAAAATCGAAGGCAATAAATATTTTGAAGACTACTTTAAGCTTGTTGATTTAACAGTTAAATACGGTAACAAAAATCCATTAACTACTGACTACAATACAGAAGTAACACAATTTGCTAATGGCGAAACTGCCATGATTCAACAAGGGAACTGGATTCAACCAATGCTGGATAAATTAAATCCTGGTATGGAAGTTGGCTTTATTCCTTTAGCACTTACAGATGATGCTGCGCAAGCAGATAAACTAATGGTTGACGTACCTACCAACTGGGTTGTATATAACAAAGCACCTAATGCAGACAAAAAAGCTGCAAAAGATTTCTTGAATTGGATGGTATCTTCTGAAGAAGGTAAGACAGCATTAGTTAAAGATTTCAAATATGTTCCTGCCTTTAAAACAATTGAAGCAAAAGCAGAGGATATTGGACCTTTAGGTGCTGACCTTCAAAAGTATTCTCAAGATGGAAAAACTTATTCTTGGCAGTTCATGAAGTATCCTGATGGCGCTGGACAAGAATTTGGTGCAACACTACAAGCATATGTTGGCGGCCAAAAATCTAAAGCGGAAACAATGAAGGCTCTTGACGCAACATGGGCTAAATTAAAAAAATAAGATTATAAATCTAAAAAGGCTCTTCTCGCTGTGAGAAGAGCCTTTATTTTATTCACTGTCCGGTGTGTTTACCATGATTCCGGCTACTTGCGTTAATCTCTCATAAAAGGCTATTCCTGCAGGATTCTGATCAAGACCTATTTCCTGAAAGGCTTCCTTCATACATTGCAGCCAATGCCGAGCCCTGGTTGGCGTTACCTCAAAAGGCAGGTGCCGCGCTCTCATCGCCGGGGGACCGAATTCTTGACTATAAAGAGCTGGACCTCCTAAAAATTGCGGTAGGAACATTCGCTGTTTTCTTTTGATTTCTTCCATATCTCCTTGAAAAAGCGGGGCCAGGATTGGATCAGCATAAACACGCGGATAAAAAGCATCCACCAGCTTATCAATGGTTTCCTGTCCGCCAATTTCACTATATAATGATTTAAAATCGTAATCCATCTCTCTCACCATCCACTTTTAAGTTTCCCCTATTTAAACAATAATAAAGAAAAAAGGGACCGAGTTTAGTGATTTAAATCACTTTTTTAGGTAGTTACCAAGTCTTAATTGCACTTTGTTGTGGTATTCTAAAATAATAATGGTTTTCTCCTAAGAGGTGTAAACGATGAATAAAGCATGGTTTTATGTTGTTTTAACTTGTGTGTTTGAATGGATCTGGGTTTACGGGTTTAATACTGCCCATACGTGGTGGCAGTGGGCAGTGGTTATAGCTGTGATTTTATGGGATTATCATATCCTTCCGAAAGCTTGTGAAACCATCCCCACAGGTACGGTTTATGCTATTTTTGCTGGAATCGGTACGATTGGAACGGTATTAATGGATGTATTCCTTTTTGGCGGCAGTATCAGCCTGGGTGAAACCCTTTTTATCGCCGTTATCATTATTGGTGTAATTGGTTTAAATCTTTCCGATAATAAGGAAGAAAAAGTCGCCATGAAAGGTGCTGCATAACCATGGGCTGGTTATTCGTTTTGTTAGCTGCTGCCAGTGAGGTTACCGGTGCTGTTGGTTTAAAATTGTATAGTCAGCAAAAGAATGTCCGTAATGGAATCGTTTATATTGGCGGATTCGGGGCTTCGCTTGCATTTTTATATGGATCATTTCAGTTTCTTCAACTGAGTATCGCCTATGCCGTTTGGGTTGGAATTGGAACTGCTGGGGCTGTTTTCATTAATATGTTTCTGTTAGGAGAATCGAAAAGCGCTGGACGTATCTTTAGTGTAGTATTGATTATTATTGGTGTTATCGGATTAAATGCTCTTTCCTAAAAAAAAATCTGTCAGCAGCCGCTGACAGATTTTTTTTAGCTATTTAGGATATCTTCAATTCTTGCCAGTTCTTCGTCCGTAAAGTCGAGGTTGTTCAATGCCGCAACATTTTCTTCAATTTGACTGACTCGGCTCGCACCGATTAGAACGGTTGTCACTTTGCCGCCGCGTAATACCCATGAAAGGGCCATCTGCGATAAGCTTTGACCACGTTCAACAGCTATTTCGTTTAATTTGCGTACTTGTTCAAGTACTTCCGGGGTGACATGTTCTTTTTGCAAGAATCCTGTTGGACTTGCAGCTCGGGAGTCTGCTGGAATTCCCGTTAGGTATTTGTTCGTTAACAGGCCTTGCGCTAATGGACTAAAGGCAATCGAGCCCACTCCATTTTCTTGTAAAACATCCTGAAGGCCATCCTCAATCCATCTGTTAAACATCGAATATACTGGTTGATGGATAAGCAGCGGTGTACCTAGCTGCTTCAAGATTTTAATTGCTTCAGCAGTTTGTTCGGCACTATAATTAGAAATTCCGACATATAGTGCTTTTCCTTGACGCACAATGGAATCTAATGCCATCATGGTCTCCTCTAAAGGTGTATTCGGATCAGGACGGTGTGAATAAAAAATATCAACATACTCAAGTCCCATTCGTTTTAGACTTTGGTCTAAACTTGAGATTAAGTACTTCCTTGAGCCCCAATCACCATATGGACCCGGCCACATATAGTAGCCAGCTTTTGTTGAAATCACCATTTCATCACGATATGGAGCGAAGTCTGATTTTAGCATTCGGCCAAACATTTCTTCCGCTGAGCCTGCTGGCGGGCCATAGTTATTAGCTAAGTCGAAGTGGGTGATTCCTAAATCAAAGGACCTCCTTAGCATAGCTCTGCCGTTTTCGTATGTATCGACGCCTCCAAAGTTATGCCAAAGGCCTAAAGATACGGCGGGAAGCAATAATCCTGAGCGTCCGGTTCGATTGTATTTCATAGTTTCGTAGCGATTGTCTGCAGCTTGATAAACCATAGTAATCCCCTCTCTCCTTATGTAAACCCTTCCATCATTATAATAGACTGGGGGGTAATTTTAAAAGGATGGAGACTTGGAACAGCAAAAAAACAGTTAATGTCGTTTGGCAATAGACAAATCATGAATATTTCCGAAGATTGTTTTTACACCGATGAATTCAAATATATCTAAAAGTCTTTGAAGGACACTTTCATCAATCTCCGAAAACTTAAGTCATAAGCAGTTGCCAGTGAAAAATAGATTTTGCCATTCCTGATTCTTCCTACCTTATTCTTGATAATTCTTCCAAAAATGCCGGTCTTTTTTTATGTTTATCTCCTAGCTCTGTAATTAGCTGATAGGAAGGTATTGTCCCACAGGCCTTTTTATAGGTCTTTATTAAGTCACACACCTTACGATATTTTTTTCGATCTGTCGCTTCATCTGCTGATTGATGGATATATTGGATAAAGACGTCTGTTACTTCTTTAAAATAATCCTTAATTTAATACGGGAAATATTTCGTAATTACCAGCATATGGTCCTGACAATAACACAATAGCTCAGCTTTCAAATCTCCCTGTATTAAAATCGAAACATAGGCTGAAGGCTGGTATTTATCCTTGCGAAATTCCTCAACAATTTCTCGCAAAACCGCTTCCCATTCGATTACGGGATATAACTCTTTTAACTTTTGATAGTATTTAAATTCATTTTTATATAAAAGCTCTCTAGCTAACTCCTTTTGCTTCTCAATATCCCCAAGTATTTCATATGCCTGATAGCGGTATTCTTTCCAATCTTCCACAAGACCAGGATATGCCTGATCCGCTGCCTCCCCTTCTAAACAAAGCTGAATCACTTTTTTATAGTCTCCTGAATCCAACTCCATTACAATGGCTCTTTTTCGAAATTCACTAAAATGGATATTTTCATAAATAAACTTCTTGGCTGCGAACCCATCACATTTTTCAATCATTTCAAGCTGTAAGAGTTTCACTTCTTTTAAGTCATATCTGGCATTCCAAGAAGATCCGGCTTGCTCTAAGAGGATATCGAATTGATTTTCTAACTTTTTTCTCAATTCATCATGATGCGAATAATAGGTACTAATCCTTAAGAGGTCGTAGCGCCAGTCACTCCAGTCATCATATACAGCTTTCTGCGATTCTTTTAAGATGGCTTCAAAAAGTTTCTTTTGCTCCTTTTCAGGCAGGAGCTTTACACTGGCTGAAACGGCCTTTTCCGTTATTCTGAGAGCCCAATTGATGATGCTGCCGGCAGAGCCATCGGAATCATCCGCATGCTGGAGCATTTTTACAACAGGAGATAAGACTGCGAGGGACAATAATGCCGCATTTTGAGTATCCCCTATATCTAGTTTTCCCTGTGCCTTTTCCAGTGTTAAATCCACCCCTTTTAGGGCCTGCCCAATGTGACGCCAATCAATAAATCCTTTTCTTTTTGCCCCACTAATATATTCCTGAATTAGTTTTTTGGCAGAGGATATTTCTTCTTTATCAGGACTAAACTTAAATATCAATCTTTTTTCTATATCTGGAAACTCCTCAGTTAAATCAAGAATAACGTTAATTAAATCCGCTTTGTTTTGGCTTTGAAGGATTGAATTTACACTTTTTTTCTCCTGTTCCTCTACTATCGCTAAATCATGCTTTTCTGGCCTTTTGTCTCTTAATGCATAAAGAACAGCTGCCTTATGCTTACAATATTTGTTCAAGTCATACGGACAATCACAATAAGCATTGACTACGACATCACCATTTATATATATATTAACGTGATAATCTTCCGAACCATCTACTAGTGCTTTATATTGAATGTCATCTGAGGTAGTAAGATCTAGAATTTTTCCTTTTTTAAAATAACCTTGGCCGCGTTCGAGTACTTTATCTTCAATCCACTGCTCAAAATTAGTTAGTTTCACACACACGCCCCTAAGAATAAATTATCTATTATTCTACCATTTTCCAAACCATGATACCTTCTTTTAAAAAAAGAGCTTGTCCTATCTCAGGACAAACTCTTCTTCAATTAATTTAATTTTTCACCGTTTGTAGCAATAAGCTCTTTATACCAATAAAAGCTTTGCTTACGAATGCGGCGTAAATCTTTTAAATCAAACTCATCACGGTTAACAAAGATAAAGCCATAGCGCTTGCTGCAGCCTTGATGGGTACTGATAAGGTCAATCGCCGACCATGGGCAGAATCCAAATACCTCAACACCATCAGTGATTGCTAGCTGCATTTGCTCAATATGCTTTCTTAAGAATTCAATACGGTAAGGGTCATTTACTACATCGCCCTCTTCTAGCTTATCGAATGCTCCTAAACCATTTTCGGTAATAATAAGCGGAAGGTTATAGCGGTCATAGATTTCTCTTAATGTGTTTCTAAAGCCAACCGGATCAATTTCCCAGCCAAATTCATTCTTTTTCAGATTCGGATTGGTTGCTCCTTTATAGACACCAGGCTCTCCGACGGTAATATGCTGGTCTCCTGTATGACCTACATCAGAACCATCCCCCTCACTTGCCGCAACCGTTTGAGAAGTATAGTAGTTAAAAGCAATAAAGTCAGGTTTCGCACTAGCTAAAACTTCCATATCTCCATCTAGTATGGTTGGAACATAGCCTTTTTCTTCAAAGTAATTCCATGCAGTTGTATTATAGCGGCCAAAAACAGCCATATCTAAGTAAAGCCAGTTGCGGATGGCGGAATAATTATGAGCAGCCATAATATCTTCTGGCGTTGAGCTAGCAGGATAGATGGATACAATATTCGGTGCCGGTCCAATTTTTGCATTTGGCAGCATTTGATGACACAAATTCATTGCCTTTGCCTGCGCCACAAGCATGTGGTGGTTTTGCTGATATAATTCCTTTTTAGGATTTTCTAAGTTAGGGTCAACGGTTCCAATTGCATCACCATGCAGGATCATCATATTTTGTTCGTTTATCGTTAACCAATAGTTTACCCGGTCACCGAAGTTTTCAAATAAGGTTTGAGCATAAACTTCAAAGGCATCAATTGTTTCCCGATTTGACCAGCCGCCTTTTTGCTGAAGGGCATATGGTAAGTCAAAATGGTACATCGTAACAATTGGTTCGATACCATGTGAGATGATTTCATTGATTAAATTATTGTAAAACTCAATTCCCTTTTGATTCAGTTCTCCAGAACCATTTGGATAGAGTCTTGTCCAAGCAATCGAAAAGCGATAGGCCTTATATCCCATTTCGGCCAATAATGCAATGTCTTCTTTGTAATGATGATAGTGGTCGCTGGCTACTTTAAAATCGGTTGTGCCTTCAGGATATTTCGCCATATCAATAACAGATGGACCTTTCCCATCTTCATTCCAAGCCCCTTCAATTTGATAGGCTGATGTGGAACCGCCCCAGAAAAAGTTCGCTGGGAATGGTTTAAGTTTGTTATGTTTCATATTGAAAACCTCCATTTGAGTTTATTTTAAAAAAGGAAAGCCGGAAGCCAATAAGGCTTACCGGCATGCTTTAGGTTTAAAGCTGTTCGCCGTTTGTGGCAATAACATCTTTATACCAGAAGAAAGACTTTTTCCTGCTGCGTTCTAATGTTCCGCTGCCGTCGTCGTGTCTATCAACATAAATAAATCCGTAACGCTTAGACATTTCGCCAGTAGATGCACTCACTAGGTCGATACAGCCCCAAGGAGTGTATCCTATTAAGTTAACACCATCTTCGATCGCTTCACCCATCGCTTTAATATGGTCTCTTAAATAATCAATGCGATAATCATCGTTGATTGCGCCATCTGCTTCTACTTTGTCTATTGCCCCAAGACCATTTTCTACAATGAATAAAGGTACTTGATAGCGGTCATAAAGCTTGTTTAATGAGATTCGAAGACCTTCTGGGTCAATCTCCCAGCCCCAATCACTGGCTTTAAGGAACGGATTTTTCACACCACCGATAATGTTTCCAGATGAACTTTCTTCGTTCGTTTTTTCTTTCTTTTCAGTGCGTGACATATAATAACTAAATCCGATATAATCGACAGTACCTTCTTTAATGATCTCTAAATCGCCATCTTGAATGTCTAATTTAATACCATTTTCCTTAAAGTAACGTTCAGCAAAAGCAGGATATTCACCACGAACTTGGACATCTCCACAATAGTAGTTAAAAATTTGTTCCTCTTTTAAGGCATGCATTACATTTTCAGGGTTGCTATCGAAAGCATACACTGGAGCATAAACAAGCATGCATCCAATTTGGGAGCCAGGAATAATTTCGTGCCCTATTTTTACAGCTAAAGCACTAGCCACAAATTGATGATGCAGTCCTTGGAAACTTTCTTGTAAACGAGCTTCTTCACTCGAGGCGGAAAAACCTAAGCCGAAAAGTGGGAAATGTGTCGCTCCATTAATTTCGTTAAAAGTCATCCAATATTTCACTTTATTTTTATAACGATCAAAAACGGTTCTTGCATATCGCTCAAAAAATCCAATGAGTTTTCGATTTTTCCAGGCACCATATTCTTTGATAAGGTGTAAAGGTGTTTCATAATGCGAAATGGTTACCACCGGTTCAATACCATGTTTGTGTAACGCATCAAATACTCGGTCGTAAAAAGCTAAGCCTTCTTCATTAGGAGTTTCTTCGTCACCTCTAGGAAAAATACGTGACCAAGCAATCGACATACGAAATACCTTAAAACCCATTTCCGCAAAAAGAGCAATGTCTTCTTTATAGCGATGGTAAAAATCAATAGCTTCGTGGTTTGGATAGTGGTACTTACTTTCATCAATCTCATAATTGAAACCAGGTTTCATAAGGAGTTCTAAACGAACTTTCCCACCGGGGAGTACATCGGCAAGATTTAAACCTTTACCGCCTTCTTGTGATGCTCCTTCTAATTGATTAGCAGCGGTTGCTCCGCCCCATAAAAAGCCCTCTGGAAATTTTCTATTCATCAAAAGTCACCTCATTATTTTTTTAGATTCTTAAGTTTTACATTTATAATATGAAGAAAGTAAGGGGGAATTGGATCCCCAGAACCTCCTATTACTGCAATGCTAGAAATGCTTCTTGTGCGTTAATGTTGCCTTTTTTAACAGGTTCAATTGTTTGATAACGGTCAGGATTTGTAATAATGACTGGAGTAATTAAGTCATATCCTTCTGCTTTAATAGCTTCCATATCAAAGGTTACAAGTGTTTGGCCCACTTCAACAAAGTCGCCATCTTTCACATGTGCTGTGAAGTGTTTACCTTCTAACCTTACTGTTTCCAATCCGACATGGATCAAGATTTCTGCTCCATTATCACTTGTAATGCCGATAGCGTGCTTTGTTTTAAAAATAGTTGATACTCTACCAGTAACAGGAGATACTACTTTTCCTTCCTGCGGCTGGATTGCTAAGCCTTTACCCATGATTCCTGTAGAGAAAGTTGGATCATTTACTTCGCTTAATGCTTTTACTTCTCCCTTTAAAGGGCTGAATACTTTTTCTGCTGCTACAACTAATTCGGATTTTGTGTCTACTGTGTTAGTTTCTGTTGCTGTTGTAGTATCTTGATCTTCTTCACTTTCTACATCCTCAAATCCCATAAAAAATGCTGCAACTGCACCAGCCGCGAAAGCAATTGGGAATCCTAAAGCTGCCCAGACAAATGTGTCACCGACAAAAGATGCTAATCCTGGTAAACCAGCGTTACCGCCAAGGATAAAGTATTTTACACCAAGAGCGCTGTAGTACGCTCCACCAACGGCTCCACCGATAAGACCGCCAATAAATGGTTTCTTAAGGCGCATGTTTACACCGTACATAGCCGGCTCTGTAACACCCATAACAGCCGTTAAGCTAGTAGTCATGGCTAAAGATTTGAACGATTTGTTTTTAGATCGTAATGATACAGCAAATGTTGCCCCAGCTTGTCCCATGTTTGCCATAAACATCGAAGGCATAATAACATCATAACCTTTAGTTGCAATATTGTTCATTGCAATTGGCAAAAATGCATAGTGCATACCTGTCATAATGATTAATGACCATGTTCCACCTAATAGGGCTCCTGCAAATAGTCCTGCGTGATCAAATAATGCTCCTACTCCTGCAGAAAGCCAGTTTCCGATAATTGAACCTAATGGGCCAACGGCAATTAAAGTAACTGGGACAACAATTAGTAATGTTAATGTTGGGACAAAGATCAGTTTAAACATGCTAGGAATAATTCGATCAACCCATTTTTCCACATATGCTGCAATCCAGATGGCTAGTAAAATCGGGATAACAGTTGATGAATAAGTAACCGCCGTTACAGGAAGACCAAGGAAGTGAACCGGCTTACCTGCACTTAATAATGCTGTTATCGATGGATGTAACAACGCCGCTCCTATGGCTGCTGCTACGTAAATGTTGCTGCCAAATTTTCTAGCTGCACTCACTGCCAGCAAGATAGGTAAGAAATAAAACGCTCCATCACCAATCGCATTTAAAATAGTGTAAACTTGACTCGTAGCTGTAAGCCAGTGAAATGTTAGTGCAATAGCGAGTATCCCTTTGATCATACCGGCACCAGCAATCGCTGGCAAAATCGGTGTAAACACACCTGAGATAACATCAAAAATTGCATTTAATGGGTTTTTACTTTTTTGAGATTTCTTACTAGTGCTGTCTGCCTTTAGCGAGCTGTTTTCTAAAATAGCGTTATATACTTTCGGAACATCGTTTCCGATAATAATTTGGAATTGGTCTCCGCTTATATTGGTGCCCATAATTCCAGGAACCTTTTCTAACTTTTTACGGTCGACCTTACTTTGATCTTGTAAATTGAAACGTAATCTTGTCATACAGTGAATGACATTCTGAACATTTCCTTCACCGCCGACAAGCTCTACAATACTTATAGCTGTTTTTTTGTAGTCCATGATGAGTCCTCCTGATTTTTTGTAAAAAAATAACCTGAGTAACAAGAGATGGACACAGACTCTATGGTCCCACTCGAGTTCCTCAGGTTTTGCCTGCATTACCAGTAACAATCCTGTGTTAAAAGTATTAAATTTGTAAACCGCCGAAGCCAGTTGTAAGTTCTGGCCAGTTTCTGCAACTGTACTTCGACTAAGAGAATAAAAAAAACCTAAATTGCACGCTATACACCCAAAAAGTGATGAACATACAATTTAGGTTTTGCCTGCTTGATCAGTAACAATCCTAAAAAATTAATATTAATTTGTACACTTATAATAGCATCCGCTTTCATTAGCTGTCAACGCTTTCTTTAAAAAAAATTTTAGGACCTATTTACCACACGTTCAATATGAATCGTAAGGTAGGCCATCTCTTCTTTTGTTAGCTGATGGTTATGTGTTTTTTTGATAAAATCACGGATTTTCTCCACACATGCAAAGGCTTCTTTTTGCTTCTCTTTGACCATCTCATAGAGAAAATCATCTTCGTTGTTGTAGGGAGAATCGGTATATAATCGCTGAGCAAAAAATTTAAGATGGGTAAGAAAACGGAAATAATTCAATGATTCCTCATCAAGCTCTATCTTGAAATGATATTTAACAATATTTAGAATATCCTGAATTAACCTTGTCATGTTAACGACGTTCGGCATTTCTTCGTTTAACTCTGCGTTGACAATGTGCATAGCAATAAAGCCAGCTTCATCCTGTGGAAGAGTAATCCCAAGCATCTCATTTATCTTTGTTAAGGCCTTTAAACCGATCGCATATTCGTCTGCATAAATTCGTTTGATTTCCCACAGCAACGGATTTGAGATAATTAAACCTTTTTGACATCTTTCAATTGCAAAGGTAATATGATCCGTTAACGAAACATAGATACTGTCATTTAATTTTTTCCCTAGTTTCTCTTTCGCGTAGGAAATAATCCGTTCAGAAACATCCATGTATTCCATTGGAACATCATACAATAATGTTTTAAATTTTTCCGAAACATCCTTATTATCTAATTTAAATGTTTTCTCGATCTTTGATTCGTCCACAAGGTCACCTGGTCTTTTTTGAAATGCAATCCCTCTGCCCATAATCACAAGTTCTTTATTTTGGGCATCGATCACACTGATGACATTGTTATTAATTACTTTTGCGATTTTCATGTCAATCACCTCTAAAAAAATAAAAACCTAAAACTAACGATAATGCCATTAGTCTTAGGTTTTGCCTGATTTAACAGTAACAATCCTATAATATAAAAATTAAATTAATAAAATCTTAACATCAAATAAAAAGACAATCAATAATTAATCGAACGGGAGATAGGAAAATCGGCCCTTGTTCGTTTTAAGGGAGTAGCCTTTTGATGAGTGATTTGGGCTTCTTTCTTGATTTTTCAACGATGAATTGGAAGCCATACATAAGCACGGATTTGGCCATAAATAAGATTCCCAATTGATAATGCTTCATTCGAACGAGAGAGATAATACCCATTCTCTTTAATACAAACATGCCGGGATAGACAAACAAAAAGTCCGTGACTAAGTTCACGATTACATAGCGAAAAAAGTTTCCAAATGTAAATTTTAAAATCCAAATAGAGCCAATCATAAAAGGACCTAAAAGGAAAGGCAATTCTCCCATAACATTAGGAATCAGTCTATCGTAAAATCTCCACCAAACCCGCCTTTTAGCCAATATGCTTTCAACAGAAATCCAGCAAGTAATAAAAAAGGCAGCTGGCAAAAAACGTTTAAAGTTTCTTTTTCCTAACATCGGCACAGACAACCAGGGTACCAGCATCATGACGATTAAAAACATTTTATTATATTTCATTTATAGCCATTCCTTTTTTATTTTTAATATGCGCCAGATTTAATGGTATTATTTACTATCCTGGAAAATAATTCTTTAGTGATGATATTTTAAAATAATGTCATTGACTCGTATTTTTTTTTATAATAATATATTAGTTTGCAAGTATTCTAAATTAACGTGGTTCGAAAACCTCCCACGTAAAAAAACTAAGGAGAAATGAATATGGAAAAATTTGTGCAGCCGGTAAGTACGAATGCCCCATCAGGCAAAGTGCACAGAAACGCGCACGGAATCGTCGTTAATGGGATTATTGCTGCATTGTACATTGCAGTTTCGGCGTTGATTCAGCCGTTTGGGTTTACCCAGGTTCAGTTCCGTGTATCGGAGATGTTTAATCATTTAATCGTTTTTAATAAAAAGTACATTTACGGGATTGTTTTAGGTGTATTTTTGACGAATTTATTTTTCTCGCCAATGAAGGCTTACGATTTAATTTTTGGAGTAGGACAATCGGTGATTTCTTTAGTCATTACCATTCTTTGCTCACGGTTTATTAAAGGAATTTGGGCTAGAATGATGGTAAATACTCTTGTTTTCACGTTTACGATGTTCTTGATTGCGCTTGAACTGCATTTAGCTTTTGATCTGCCCTTCCTATTCACATGGCTTACCACTGCTATTGGTGAATTGGTTGTTATGGCCGTAGGAATGCCGGTAATGTATATTTTAAATAAACGTGTCCATTTTGAGAAAATGGTTTAATTGTAAACGGAGAGTTGCTGCTTTTAGCGGCAGCTCTTTTATTTTTGAATGGGATTTAAGTGTGGAGTTGTCATACGCAAATCTCTCGATAATAAGCAGATAGATGGCAATTCAATTTTTGAAAAATTATAATAATAATGCAAGCCGGCTAAAACAAGTAGGTGGATAGAAGCAATTAAAAATAAATTCTTTAATCTTAAACTAGAGGGGGAAAATTGCGATGGTTCAACGTCCAGAAGTAAGTGAGTTTCCTGAGTATTATCTACCGTACGTAAATCTGGTTCCAGATGGGGACTTATTGGAGATTTTAAAAGATAATTTGGAGAAAACTACAGCAGTAACGGAGGGTTTATCGGAGGAAGCTGGACAGTCTCGTTATGCTCCAGGAAAGTGGAGTATCAAAGAAGTTCTTGGTCATATGACTGACACAGAACGGATTATGAGTTACCGTCTGCTGCGAATTGGCCGCGGTGATCGAACACCACTTGCTGGTTTCGACGAAAACGACTATATTGCTGCATCTAACTTTGATGGGCTTTCAATAAAACAAATCATCGAAGACTTTACCGCTGTCCGTAAAGCTACCATCACGCTCATTAACAATATGCCTGAAGAAGCTTGGGAGAGGATTGGAGTTGCCAACAATTCCGAAACCACTACACGTGCCCTCGCCTACATCATCGCAGGCCACGCACTCCACCACCTTAAAATAATAAATGAACGATACCTATAGTAATAATGGTGTCAGGCACCATTTAATAGAAAGAAAACCTTTAATGGGTTTTCTTTTTTTATTGCGAACGCACGTTCTTTGTTTTATAATTAAAATATTGGTAAGAATAGGAATTGTGTTGTTACACTTATCCTTGTTCATACCAAAGTTGTTTTATGTTTCAGAAAGAAAGTGACGTTTACCAATTAACCAAGGAGCTGATTTATAATGACATTACGTTTGATTCCCTATTTAGTGATGAATGGTAATGCAAAGGAAGCAATTGAATTTTATCAAAAGGCCTTAGATGCTCAGGTTTTATTCAGGCAATCGTTCGGTGAAATGCCTGAGAATCCTGAATTCCCACTGCCAGCAGAGGCAAAGGATCGTGTTAGTCATGCAACCATTAAAATTGGTGAAACAGATCTAATGCTGTCCGATACATTCCCTGGACAGCCACATCAGAGCGGTAATCAGGTAACGATCTGTATTTCCACAAATGATGCTGATCAGGCGCATAGATTCTTTGATGCATTAAAGGATGGCGGTCAAGTGGGTATGCCGCTGCAAGAGACTTTCTTTAGCCCGGCATACGGCAGTGTTACGGATAAGTTTGGTATTACATTTCAAGTTTTCACTGAGGGCAGATAATCATTTTGATCAATTCCCTATACTGATATTCAGCATGAGATTAATATACATAGTGAGAAAGCAACCAAAAAACGGCTTCGCATGCATTGTATGCAGCGAAGCCGTTTTTTGGTTTTATCCATTGTTCACTCATAATCGAGTGAATGTTAATTTCATTTATAAGTTAACCTTTGCCTCCACACCATAATGGTCAGATACCACCATTTTATTGTGATTGTTAAAGATTACTTTTGAAAAATCTACTTGTACAGGTTGATTGGTTAAGATTAAATCAATTCGCAGGTCTTGCTTATTATTGCTCCAGCCGGCGATTTTTCCTTTAACGGTAATTCCTTCATCTTTTTCTTCTGCTAGATTGTATGTGTCATAAAGACCATGACTTAACAAATACTCATACCCCTCTCCCTTAAGAGAAGCATCGTTGTTAAAATCACCCATTAGAAAAAAAGATTCATCCCAATTCAACTTCTTGAACATCTTGTCAGCCTGTGCCTTAAAAGGTTCAACTTCATCATGCCACCAACCCATATGGCAAGAATAAAAAGTATAAGGTTTGTCCTTGTACTTTATCGTTGCTCCTATTATTCTTCTTGTTTTCCAGTTTACTGCATAATCCTCACTTTGCGATACAAAGAAGGAGCGGTGCTGAATGATTGGATGTTTGGTTAGAATAGCTACCCCTTCTTCATAGGTTCCATTCTTGATATAGTGAGTCAAATCCCACACCATCGAATATTCGTCATTGCCACGCTTTTTAAGTTCTTGTAACAAAACGTAGACATAATTGTTTTTCTTTACTTTCCCGTCCACATACTCTTCAGCTAATGCCTGGCTTACCTCCTGCAAGGAAATAACATCATATGAATTTTCAATTATGGTATCTACTAAATGTGCTATCTTATCAAGCTGATGTTCCTCATGCCAAGAATGGCAGTTTAATGTTAAGAGTTTCATATATTCACCATACCCCGATGTATTTTAACATAGTGAATATTTTAACATACACGTTTCATGTTATAAATTAATGAGCCTTCAACATTGGTATAGTGTTAATACCATTAATGGTGATAGGCACCTATTTTTAGCCTAGTTTGGTGCGGGCTGCGGCTGGCTGGTATTTTCTCATCGGCCCTTTTTCGAGGACTTCATGGAGATAGAGGTTACCTTTCGGGCTCGTTTTCTTTAGCAGGTCCATTAGGTATGTAATGTCATCGAGCGCTCTATGTGTTTGGTAATCTGTAATATCATGAGCCTGTAATAATGTCAGGAGTTTTCCGTTTGGAAATCCATAGTTTTTCCAAGGGATATTTCTCATCGTACAATACCATTTTAATTCATTGACTTCAGGATACATGTGGTACAGGAAACTTCGGTCAAAAGAAGCGTTATGCGCAAAAACCGCATCAGCACGATGGAAATAGGTTTTAATTTTCACATCATAAAAGCTTTTTCCTTTTACTAATTCATAAGGAATCCCATGGACACGAAAGGCAGTGTCATAATTGTTTCGAGCTGTCCTTGAAAGTGGCTCACGTAAGAAAGAATCCTCCTCTATAATCTCGATAATTTCTCCCGTTTCACTCCGGTAGGAGAATAATTTAAGGGCAAGTTCAATAACTTCGTCTTTTGCAGGCCCTAAACCGGTGGTTTCAACGTCCAGGACTAACCCATATTGTTCCGATCTTTGCATACTGATCATTCCTTAAAATAAAGTTATCCCCATTATATCAAAGCTCCGGTCATTAAAAAATCACCATTCTTTGGGATAAGATACATTTAAAAAGGCATCCCCCTAGTGAATGCCTTTCATCTCGTACTTATTTTTCCTGTTTAGGGACTTGCTCTTTTTCAATAATATCCTTAACCACATCTTCAATCGTTACATTTCCAAGCGCCTTCTCTAATGCGGTTTGTGCAATCGAAAATAGCGGGCCAATTGCATTTTGAATATTTCTTCCCACGGGGCAAGCTGGATTTGGATGTTCATGGATACTAAATAATTCATCTTCCTTAACCACATCCACAGCCTTATAAACATCGAATAGAGTAATTTCGGATAGGTTCTTTGCTAATTCCGCTCCTGCAACCCCAGGGCGGACATTGACCAATCCTGCACTTTTTAGCATCCCCATAATTTTTCTAATAACAGCTGGATTCGTGTTTACGCTTCCTGCTAAAAACTCGGATGTACTAACACCACTTTTATTTATCTCAATTAGAGTTAATATATGAATACCAACAGCAAATCGGCTGCTTATAGACATCTTTAGACACCTTCCTTACAGGTACTACCCTATCTCTTTTCATGTAATTAAACCAATTACATGTTTATTATACCTTAAAAATCCCTAATCAATCAAAAAAGCAGCAATGAATCGTTGCTCTTCCCATGAAAACCTAACAGCTGCTCTCCATCCCGTTCAGAAATGCCTGGATAATGATTGTCAGACTTTCATCCAAATTTAACTTCATTTTAAAGCCGCCCTTTTGCTCTAACGCAGAGAAACCATGCAATATGCTGCGTAATCCTCTGACAGTGTGTAAGGCCTGCTCTCCCTCCAAATAATAGGTTTGCAGGACACGGATAGAAAGGTCAACAATCTTGGCCCCTGCCTGTTGTACCTCCTCATCTTCCGGGTTTGGTGCTAGTAAAGTCGCTTCATAAATCCCTGGATGTTTTCGGGCAAAATTTACATACGCCTTACTCATGGAAAGAACCGCCTCTGTTCCTGCTACCCCTATGGCGGCATTTGCCATCGCCTCATATAATTGGTTGATTCCGTGAATCGCAAGTTTTTTTCTTAATCCTGGCAGTCCGTCAAAATGGTTATACAATGAAGGGGGGCGAATCCCTAATTTTTTCGCAAGGGTTGCTAGTGTAACCTCAGACATTCCTTGTTGATCGGCAATTTCCCCCGCTGCATCTAGTATGGCGGACAATTCAAGTCCAACTTTAGGTCTCGGTGACATTTCCCCTTCTCCTTTATCCGATTTTTCGATTAAACACTTCCACTGCTTTTTCCATCACAGCCATAGGATTCTCCACCATTTCCCCGTGGCCCACTGCCAGCAGCTTGGGTTGATAGCTAAGCAATTTTTTTGCACTTGCTAAGGCTGTTTTCTTACTCCAAGTACCGAAAGCCGGAAATGGAAAGAATGGTTTTATATCCCCGGCAACGGCGATACCACCTCTTGTTTGAAAGGCATCACCAGCAATTAAGGCTTTAGTCCGCAAATCGAGGAATGACATCGATCCTGGTGTATGCCCTGATGTTTCAATAGCGGTTAATGAACCAACTAACTCTCCTTCTTTGAGTAAAATGTTGGCACGAGTTTTTAAATCTTTCGGTACTCCCCCTTTTATCGGAGTTTGATCTTCATGAGGATCAAGTGAACGGTCATTATTCATTAGTCTGTAGTCACGGGATGAGATATAAACAGGTACTTCTGGCAGTTCCTTTTTAATTGGATCAAGTGCCCCAACATGGTCTTCATGGGCATGTGTTAATACGATTTTGGTAATAGGTTTCCCAATTTGTTCTGCTGCCCTCAAAATTCCATTTGCGCAAAATCCGAGGCCAGCATCTATTAACGTTAATCCCTCGTCTTCTTCCACCAAATAGCAGTTTACCGGAAAAACATGTGCCAAAAATGTCACTTGATAAATATAACCTTTTTTTATTAGCCTCATTTCCCTATCCCCTTTAACTAATGATGTTAGTTTTATTTTAACTAATACCATTAGTTGAATCAAGATATATTTTGAAATAAAAAAAGCGTTTCCTACTCAAGTTGAGATGGAGACGCTTATCTTATTTCAAAAGACATGATTTGGATTGTTAAAAGCTGCTATCCTCATTTAATTCCTGTTTGCTTTCATACCAACGGGTAACCTGAGTAAGAATAGCATAGACAAAAAAGAAATTCATTGCCCAGACATTAATAAAAGGTGCAATTCCTCCATATTCGATCGTTTCAAAGCCTTTTAGCTTCATTACGATCATCGATTCGATAAAAATAAGTATAAAACCAAGTACTCCCGCGACAGCAGCCTTTAACATTAGCCTCCCCCTCCAAATCTTCTTCCTAAGTTTTTTTATCCTAACATTAGTAATATTGCAATTTCGACAATTTTGTGAACGTAGATAATTCTATTATATGGCATATTTTAATAAACACAACTAATTAAAAGTAAAAAAGGTGCCTGANNTCAGGCACCTTTTTTACTTTGTTAACTCCGTTTATACTCAAAGTCTGTTTGTTACCTTTGACCTGGTTGGTAAGTGCCGTGGCCGTGATGGTAACCATGACCTGGATAATAACCTCCATGACCATGATGATAACCATACCCCGGATAATAGCCCCCGTGGCCATGATGATAACCATGCCCTGGATAATAGCCTCCGTGGCCGTGATGGTATCCATATCCTGGATATCCTACCGGAGTAGGATAATACCCTCCATGGCCATGGTGATAACCACCACCTGGATAATAACCGCTATGCCCATGATGATATGCTCCAGATTGTTGTCTTTCTTCCATTCTAAGATCCCTCCTTTACAACTAGCTGTAAACAGTGTATGTCTACACTTTAAAATCGTAATGGACACTTGCCCATTACGCTTCCGTGCATATATTAGTAAATCTTCACAATTTCCACATAAGTTCTGCACAAGTTCTACATATATTTTTCATATGATAAGGATAACTTAATTAGGAAATGGTTCGACGAACTCATTTCTTAAAACTTCCCATAATTTGATTGGTGATCCCACCAGTCAATTTTTTTTGCACTCCAATCCCAATCTTCACAACTTCCACACAACTTCCACCTATTTTCTACACAAGTTTTCACTATTATAAAAGTAACTTATTTAGGAAATAGTTCAATGAGCTCATTTCTTAAAACTTCCCATTTTTTAGATTGGTGCCGACACCAATCTATTTTTTTTGCTCCTTTAACGAAGAAAAAGGCTGCAGAAATGTGCAGCCTTTTTCTTGTATAATGTTTATTTATCTTTTATATACCACTCTTATCTTAATTTACTCCTACTTGGTTCCAAGCAGAGGCAACTGCATTGTACTGGGTGCTGCCTGTTCCGTATAAATCTGCAGCGGCTGCTAGCAGTGAGGCGCGTGCATCGCTGAAGTTACTTTGTGGGTTTAGATACACGGTAAGCGCACGATAGTAGATTTTCTCAGCAACAGCTGTTCCTAAGCTGGAAATCGTTAAATAGGCCGCCTTGTTAGGGATTCCACTATTCGTATGAACCCCTCCATTATCAGAAGTAGTATAAACATAGTTGTTCATATGATCAGGTTGTCCGTATAGTGTTGGGTTTGATAAGCTGCGGAGCGCATCTCCTGATTTATTTGGCGTGTACACATCCTCACCAACTAAATAATCTCCCTTATCT
This sequence comes from Bacillus sp. AFS037270, assembly GCF_002585305.1. The sequence goes on from NZ_NUNF01000019.1 coordinate 195,889, forward strand.
AGGAAAACCCCAAACGTATCGGAAATCGACTCATTCAATGCCCCAGATTGGTCCACATAATCTAACCCTGCGGTTCTTTCCGTAACAGCGTGTGTTAATTCATGGGCAACGACATCGAGAGCGCCTGATAAAGGTCTAAATGTTACCCCATCGCCATCCCCATATACCATTTGCGAACCATTCCAGAAGGCATTATTGTAATTTCTGCTATAGTGCACCGACGAACGAATCGTTGCACCATTGTTATCGAAGCTATTACGATTAAACGTATTTTTGTAATAATCGTAGACTTTGCCGGCATAGTAGTTGGCATCTACATCCGCACCCTGAGAAACAGCATTGAATTTATTGTCTGGGTCTACAGAATAGTTACCCGGCAACAAGCTCCGGCTTTGTGCTGTTCTAGTTTCAATTACGCCTGACATCGGTTTTGTTACATCATATAAATAGTAAGTACCGTTTGAATAATAGGTATTTAGAGTTTTATAGTCTCCTAATACTCCGTATCCAGAGCCTGTTGTGGCACCATCCGTTACAGCATTATATGAATCTAACACATTCCCATTCACCGCATCCACATATACTACCCAGTTGGCCCCATAAGGTTGGATGAATTGCAGGTTAGTTTTGTAGGCCAGATAGAAATCATTTGCTTTTTTATAAACGACTAATTCGGCTTTTTCAACGGTATCTTTAAACTTCGCACCAGTTGGACCTGCCTCCGCATTTGTTAATGTTTCTTCTTTAGTTAAATTAATAGATTTCCAGGCTCTATCTAGCGCAGCATCCTTAGTCAGTTGTGCTTTCAGGTTTCCCTTAAAATAATTGGATGCGGCTGGAAAAACGTCGCCATTAATAGCAGTAATGATACCATTTTTATCGGTATGCACCTTGAATTTTGCCCCATCTACCGGAATACCTTGCACAGATTGAACAAAATTATAGTGTTTGCTTCCAAGCTCGTCGGTCTGAACTTCCAGCAAAGTTAAATCTTTATCTGCATCTAATTGATACAGTGATTTATTATCTTTTAAAAATTGCTTTACGGATGCTTGATCTTTATAAGCCTTAGTAGAGAGTTTACCGTGGACGAAGGAGGGAACGGTTTGTCCCTTTTTCCAAGTGACCTTTGCATCCTTGCCAAACTGGCTTGCTTCCTTTGAAACGGTAACATTATACGGGGTAGTGTTGGCTGCAGCCGATATCGGCAGCACTGACCCAACCGTTAATCCTAATGCTAGCATGATAGATGTTCTTTTCTTCATCGTTTCCCAGCCTCCTAATCCTATATTTGTTTTTTATTGCAAAAACATCATATCACGGTAAAAGCATCCGCATAATTGGGAAAAAAGTGAGGAGAAAGGGGGTCAGCTCCTGTCGATTCTTGAAATTCTATTAAAAATCCCAACGCTCATATTTGCTAGCGTTGGGAAAATTAATAAACCTCTATTCTCATGACGTGAAAATCCAAGTTGATTTCTTGCACTATTTCTTCTTTGCTAAGATGATCTTTTCCATGCTTTTATTAATCAAATGATTTCCCGCTACAAAGACAGCAATACATATGATGACAGACCATAAACCCAAACGGCTTAAATAAATATTTCCAATAAAAATAATCACCAGCAGCCATCCACATTTAAGGAACCAATAGAGGAAGTGCATGAATTCCATCCTTTCATAAACACTTTATCATTATATTCTCTGAAACCACTTGAATTTTCAATCAAACAGCTTTCACAACTTCCCCTGCTTTTATCCACTTTACAGCCAATTCTTCCTGCCACAGGTAAAGGCAGTTCTTACTTTCATAAAATCATACATCAGTGCAGCCTTTCTGCCTTTTTCCGTATTGGGATTCATCTTTGGACGAAGACACTCCATAAATTGCGTATCACATTGGCAGGATGATAATCCGCGGCTCAAGCAGTAATCATGTTTTTGACAGCAGGCATCTACATCATTTATCGGTGCTCCAGGGCCGCTGCAGCCAGGTCCGCACCACTTATATCCAGGAAAAATACAGAATGAAAAGGGACTCCTTCTCCTCTTACTTTGCATTGTAACACCTCCCTAACCTCTTTCTATTAGGGTATGAAAATTTAATTTGGATGAAATAGCCAAAATCCCTATTCAGTTAGTAGGAAATATTAAACTTTTCTATTTTCAGATAATAAGATATTTGATATAACTAACATAGCAACTAAACTATTTTCAAAAAACAATATAGATAAGCACCACGATTTATTACATTTTTTTCAGCAAATACTCCTAAGTGTATCAAATTAATAAATATATGGAAAAATAGTACTTAACATAGAGGGGTAGATCAGCTTGGTACTTACTCGCCTGCTTAAGGCTCTTATACATAAAAACTCATTAATCTATCTTCTAATTGCTCTGATTCCGTCCGTTGCTGTCAGTTTGACTTTAGCCCGGCACCAAGTGAGAGTGGTGAAAAGTGACTATAAACTCAGGGCACAAGAGTATGCTAACTTTCATGCCATGAATATTGAGAAGTTTGTTGGGGAGACAGTCGGACGATTAGAAATGCTCTCCACCGCCCTTAATATCCAGCACATCAGCTTAAAGGATATAGAAAAAATACTACGAGAAACCACAGGAAAAGATCCGCGTTTTTCTGGTTTCTATTGGGCTAATACAAATGGTGACATTATCATAAGCACCAACAAAATCACAACCCGTATAAATGTTAGTGATCGGCCTTACTTTCAGCATGCACTTCATTCAGCACAAACCAGTATTTCTGAAGCTCATAACGGAAGGGTAACAGGACGGTATATTATCTCAATTGCTACCCCAATCGTCGAAAAGCACAGAGTTAAGGGTGTATTCGTTGCCAGTTTGCGAATGGATGAAATAAAAAAAGAAATATTTAGATTAGTTAATAATGAACGTATTATCATTAAAGATGAGACTGGCAAACCCCTGATTCAATCTGATTCCATTCCAAACCAATATAACGTTAAATCCGTTATGAAGATTTCTATGGTCCCATGGACGATTACAGCTTTTGTTAACCCAAATACCAAAAAGGTATTTTGGGATAGCTTTTTTGAAAATCTCCTCATATCCTTATTCATAATGAGTATATTATTTTTATTGATCAACTATCTGCTTTTAAAAAGAAAAGTCCAAAAAGAAAAGGAACAAACAGAACTCCATAAACTGGAGCTAATTGGCAATCTTGCTGCTAGTACCGCCCATGAAATTAGAAATCCGCTCACTGGTATAAAGGGTTTGGTCAAACTCTTAAGTGAAGAAAACCATGAGCCGAAGGCACAATCCTATTTCAAGGTTATCCAATCAGAGATTGACAGAATTAATGCCATTGTAAGTGAACTGCTTATCCTTGGAAAACCAACGGCTTACACGCTTAAAACCTATAACGCAAATGTGATTGTTTCAGAAATCGCACCGATTATTACCTCTGAAACCAATTATACAAACGTTGAATTAACCTTCCACTACCATCCGGAAGAATTGCTGGTATCTTGTGTAAAAGACCAATTAAAGCAAGTCATTCTTAACCTTACAAAAAATGCTTTACAGGCAATGCCCTATGGAGGGAATTTATCCATCCATTTAGATAAACAATCAGATAATTGCCGGATAACTGTTATCGATAACGGGGTTGGTATGAGGGAGGATCAAATTTCACAAGCGTTTAATCCATTCTTTACTTCAAAAAAATCCGGGTCAGGTCTTGGATTAACGGTATGCAAGCGGATCATAGATTCCTACGGAGGAGAAATTAAGATAAAAAGTAACCCAAACCAAGGGACAAAAGTCGAAATACTTCTGCCATTAGTTTCACAATCATAGCTTCAGTTTTTAAAGAATTGGTACTTACTAAAAACGCTCAGAGTTAAATCCTCTGAGCGTTCCTGTTTCTTATGGTATTGGCAGTTAGACTACTGAGGTCTTTCGATTTCAAAAATCTCGCCGATTTTCGCATAATTATTACCCGCCAAACGGCTTACCGCAGCTAAGCCTTTCGGGTCGATTCGTCCACTTTCATAAAGGTCACTTTCAATATGGTATTGGACAATTCTACCGATGATAAAATCACATCCTGGAGAATCCTCCCCGCCTACTTCCAAGGAATGCTCTAATCTACACTCCATTCTAATTTTAGCTTCCTTAACACCTGGTGTAGAGACTTTTACGCTTTTTACAGCAGTTAATTGCGCTAGTTCAATTTCACTTTGATCTGGCGGGAGGCTGGCGGCTGTTTTATTGATTAATTCAACATTATGTTCATCGACAATATGCACAACAAATTCTTTTAAGTCGATAATATTTCTAGCTGTATCCTTTTGTTTTCCTCCCGAGCGTTGAATAGCTAACGATATCAAAGGAGGATTGGCCGATACAATATTAAAATAACTAAAGGGTGCGCCATTCAAAACACCCTCTTTCGACAAGGATGTTACGAAAGCGATTGGTCTAGGTATAATACTTCCAATTAGAAATTTATAATTTTCTCTTTCGGTATGTTTAGATGGGTCTATTGAAATCATCATGAAGCCCTCTCCTCGCTATGGGTCTAGTATAGATCCAATTTTATTATAGCAGTATTTACCAATTTTATGCGAATTAGAGGTTAATTAATACCAAAAAAGTCCCCAAAATAAACTGCCCGGGGACTCAATTATTTAACTCACACTGCTTACCTTATTTCGGCCGTGATGCTTGGACTGGTACAATCCCTCGTCAACACGGCTTAATAAAGAATCAATCGTGTCATCCGGCAAAAATTCTGTAACGCCAAAGCTGGCTGTTAATCTTCCTACAATATGGAAATTATGCGTGGCAACCGTTTCTCGCAAAAGTTCCGCTAGGTTAATAGCTCCCTGCCCTGTCACAGTAGGAAGGATAATAAATTCCTCCCCGCCCCATCGACCAAACCATTCTCTAGCTGCAAGGTTACTTTGGATTAAATCAGCTAGCTCAATTAATATAGCATCCCCAACTTTATGGCCATACTGATCATTAATCATTTTAAAATGATCAATATCGAAAAAAATCACGGAAAATGTGATATTCATTTCTTTAGAATCTTTCAATTTTTGTTCAAACCATCCGTCGATTTGATGGCGGTTAGCAATTCCAGTTAATGAATCTAAATAGGCATGCTTTTTAAACAGTTGGGCTTCTGCATATACTTTAAAAATGTGCTGGGCACAATAAAGAACGACGATATAAACAAAATTTGCGAAATAGTATTGAAATAAAGAATCCATTGATTCAGTTGATAGCCTGTTAAAATAAGTAAGACCATCTACCAGAGTAAGCAGAAAAATAAAAATAGAGAAGGTAAGCCCTTTCTTAACTCCTAATGTTAAGAAGATAAATACGATATAAATGGGCATCCATACAATAAAGTCTCCTAGTGATCCGCCGCTTGGGAGTAAATAGTGAGCAACCGTGTCAAAAAAAGTAACAATATGGTAGACCGTTATTAAAGCCAAACATGAATATTCTATAAACTTAACCCAACGCCTTTTGATTAATAATACCCAGCTCAAAAAAAGCCAAATGGTGAGGGAGTTGTTAATGATAAAATTCATTTTATATTCGTTATATCCATTTTGCATGACAGTATTTAAGATAAGAGCGATTACAATTAACGGAACAATCCAGAGATAGACACCTCTCTTAAGATCGGCAAGTGATTCAAACTGTTTTTTCTTCAAATGATCATCTCCCTAACTAATCAGCAATGATTAGTCCAGCCCAAGAGTTCTTTAAAACTGATATCTGCTTGTCACCATTCCTTAAATTTACAGTCTGTACATTCTTATTTTAAATGAAATGGTCTGATTTTGATATAGGATTTATACCATTTGTCTTGGTGCATTTTGACTATTTCATGATATTTTTAGTCCATCAAATCTTCTACCGCGGATGAATTATTCCTTCTTTTAGAAATAATGGGTTCCAATGCAAATCTATGCATAACAATTGGGCCTAAAGCGAAATATATGTAATATTTTGATTGATATTTTTAGGAGGAATTATGGAATTTAAACCAACAGCGGGAGAGATTTCGAATTTGTGGCAGTTTATTATCGCCAATCAAGCTCACCTTTGTTTATTAGAATATTGGGATCATCACGCAGAGGATGAGGATTTAAAACGGATCCTAGAGCAATCAAAAAAAATAGCCACTCAAATCGTTGTTGATGGCCTTACATTATATAAAAAGGCAGGGTTTGCCCCGCCCATTGGATTCAGTTTGAAGAGTGACGTGACACAAGAGGTACCCCGGCTGATGTCTGATAAGCTAGTACTTTTTGTTCTTCATGTACTTTCCGAGTATGGTATATATGGGTACGGGTTAACCTTGGGAAAAACAGATTATCCGGAAGTTTTAACCTTTTTTGAGACATGCCTCAAAAACTCAACAGATCTTTATAGGATGATTACGGAAATTATTCATAAAAAGGGATACGGACATCAGCCTATTTACATACCAGTAGTAAAAGAGCCAGAAATGATTGAGCATCATTCTTTTATGTCAGGCTGGTGGGGTGACCAACGTCAACTTAGTGGGATTGAAATCGATAACCTTATTTTTAGCCTGCGAGGTGTAATCCTTGCGAAAACAATGTTTATGATATTTTCACAAATTGCTAAGGACCCTAAAGTTCAAAAATATTGCCGTAGAGGTAAAAATATAGCAGGAAAAAGAGTAGAAAGGTTTCAGTCCTTTAACACAGCTGAAAACCTCCCATTTCAAGCAACGTTTGAATCCGAGATTACGGACTCTTCCATTTCTCCTTTTTCCGATCGTCTAATAATGTTTCAAGTCCTATCACTCGCACAAATTGCCATCGCTAGATATGGAAATGCCTTGAGCTTTGTCGTAAGAAGAGATTTGAGCAGTTTGTTTGGATTCTTAATTGTGGAAACCGGCACGTTTCTTGATGATGGGTTAAACTTAATGATTGAGTTTAAATGGCTGGAACAACCCCCAATGGCAACCCATAGAATAAAATAACGCGGATACCTGCAAGAAAAAACCACAATATGAATTAATTGAAAATGCCGAACATGCTTATCCCTTTTTCCACAAACGGGTACCTGATATGCTGTCAAGCCTTTATTCGGACCTATAAAAATGGCGTCGAACAACTAAACTAGTGTTCGACGCCTCTTTTTATCCTAAATGTTGATTCGAAGGTAAATGGTTCAATATTTGCTGATAGGCCGCTGCTTCCTTTACTAGTCCTTTAAATTGATACATTTTACTAATCTTACGGATGGGCGAAGGGTTCTGTGGCTGCAGCTCCATCTCCCAAGCGAAACAATCGATTGCTTTGTCATATTGTTTAAACTCCGCATAATAGTCGCCTAAAGTCATCATCCGATCAGGATCCTCTACTAAGGCTGCCATTTCCTTTATTTTTCGAATAACCTCTGATGTTGGGAATACCATCTGAAACGATAAGAGTTTCTCCTCAACAAAAGGAAGATCATACAAATCAAGCAGCTTAACCGACAATTGAAATAATTTCTCCTCCCATTGCTGATGAGGATGATTATCAGGCAGATGTTTTAATGCAAGAATCCAATCAGTAATATGAGCTAAGACAAAGTCAGGATCAGACTTTTCCCAAATCCGTTCTAACATGTCATCATAAGCCGATGGCAGGTCTTCAATAAATGGGAATAAGCACAGAGCAGCTTTCTCCACCCTCCCATCCTGCAGCATTCTTTCTAGTGTGGGTTTTGCCTCAAGTAAGTAACTAAATGGATTAATATGGACATGACTTAAGAGGAGGATCCAGTCTTCCATAGTGATAAATTGTAAGGCTATTTCTGTATACTTTTCCACTTCGCCGGCATCCGGGAGTTCTAACCACAGCAATAAGGCAACTAAACCATCTTGTTTTTTTAGAAGAAATTCTCTTTCCTTTTGTTGGGAACGATGTCTGAAACAGTGTAATTCCACAAATAGTGGATCTTTTTCATAGAGAGAGGGTAAATCCTTGGAATGATAAATTAGGTGATAGGGATTGAATTCATGTGAATCCAAGCGTTCCTTTGCAGATTTTAATGACGGAGAAAAATCATGTAAGAGTTGTACTACTTGAAAGGATTTTAAAAATTTGCCGCTTCTTTTAAAGTGAAAATATACTTTATCTAATAGGCTGATTAGCTGTTCTTTTTCGTAAAAGGCGTCAAGTGTTGTGGCAATAAAGGCAACTTCCTGAAGCGGAAAATGGAGTTGCAGGTGGGAGAAAAGTTTACTTTTCGCAGGAATCGTAACGGATAGATGAGGCATTAGTGCTGCTAAGACTGGATGGGAAGAATCAAGAACGATTCCCTCGGTAAAGACCTTTTGAATAAATGTACCTTCTTCCATATGATCAAGCTTAGCTCCATAAACTAAGGTGTTTTTATAATAGATTAGATACCATTTTTCATCAGTCTCGGTTAAAACCTCGAATACCTTGCTCCTTGCAAAAACTGCCCCGCGAGCAAGCGTCCCTTTTACCGTTTGTTTTTTAGCTTTAATCAAAATTTCACTACCCATTGCACTCGTCCCCTTCCTCACATGACAACTGGTTCTTACCTAAAGTATATCACAAGTTTGAAAAAGAGGTGTTGAAACGGCATATGTAAAAAGGTGGTCACACAAACACAAAGCTGCGATTTTAAAAAATTAAAAGGGCCTACTTCTTTTATGAAGTAAAGCCCAGCTTTAGCTTATATAGAATAATCTTCGGGGATAAACACTTTTAACTGCTTCGGTTTTACATATACCTCTTCACCTGTTTTTAGGTCGAGACTTCGAAAATATTCCTTGGTTAATTCAGCTTCTAAATAGTCGCCGGTATCTTTTCGAATTAATTCAACCTGGACCACCGCACCAATTTGATGGATATAGTTCACTTTTGCGGTTGCATAATCCTGCCGATATTCTCGTTTGATACTAATATCATGCGGCCTCGCATACCCAACCGCTTCTGTATTAATAGTCTCAGCAAACTCAGGAGCATCGACCTCAAACTCACCATGCTGCAACTTTCCATTATGCAAGCGGCCTTTAAATAAATTCACATTCCCTAAGAAGTGGTAGACAAACGGACTATTAGGCTGTTCGTATACTTCCTCGGGTGTGCCAATCTGTTCGATCTTCCCCTCGTTCATCACCACAATTCGGTCGGCCACATCTAGAGCCTCCTCCTGATCATGGGTCACAAATATACTTGTAATTTGATAATCATCATGAAGCCTTCTAAGCCAACGGCGGAGATCTTTTCGGACCTTCGCATCCAAAGCTCCAAACGGTTCATCTAACAAAAGCACCTTTGGTTCGACGGCTAACGCTCTGGCCAGGGCGACTCGCTGCCGTTGTCCTCCTGATAAGTGGGAAGGATAACGATTGGCAAAAGCCTCTAGTTTTACTAGTTTCAATAATTCATTGACCTTTTCCTTTATTTCACTTTTAGAGGGTCTATTTTTTCGCGGACGGACCTTTAAGCCGTAAGCAATATTATCGAAAACAGTCATGTGACGGAATAAGGCATAATGTTGAAAAACAAAGCCCACTTTGCGCTCTTTGGCACTCAATAGAGTAATATCTTCATCGCCAAACAGGATGACACCCTGGCTCGCTTCTTCAAGTCCTGCAATGATTCTTAAAAGAGAGGTTTTCCCTGATCCAGAAGGGCCGAGGAGTGCAACGAGTTCTCCGGTTTGAATGTCTAGATTAATATGTTCAAGGGCTTGAAAGCTGCCGAATGATTTAGAGATGTTATTAATTTGAATGCTCATTTATGCTTCCCCCTCCATTTGTGCCATGGACTTATTTGCCTTCCACTCAATGATATTTTTTACAATTAACGTGATAATGGCGAACAGCGACATTAAAGATGCGACGGCAAAAGCTGCCGAAAATTGATATTCATTATATAAAATTTCAATGTGAAGCGGCATCGTGTTGGTCATACCGCGGATATGTCCGGAGACAACCGATACTGCACCAAATTCTCCGATGGTACGGGCGGTACAAAGAATGACTCCATATAATAAGCCCCATTTCATATTCGGCAGGGTGACCAGCCAGAACGTTTTCCAGCCGCTTGCCCCTAACGTCATCGATGCCTCTTCATCGGCTGTTCCCTGTGTCTGCATTAACGGAATTAATTCTCGGGCTACAAAAGGCAAGGTAATTAACAAAGTGGCAATCACAATTCCCGGAACAGCAAAGATGATTTTTATATCATGTGCCTGAAGCCAAGGACCAAATAATCCGTGACTACTGAATAACAAAACAAACACCAGACCTGCAATAACAGGTGAAATCGCAAACGGCAGGTCAATAATCGTAATCAACAGACTTTTTCCTTTAAAGTTAAACTTTGTGATTGCCCATGCTGCCGCAATACCAAAAATCGCATTAAGCGGAACGGCTATCACAGCGACTATCAGGGTTAATTTGATTGCCGCTATCGCATCTGGACTGCTGATGGCTTCAAAAAATACCATGCTTCCTTTTTCAAAGGCTTTAATAAAAATAGCCACGAGTGGTAAAACCAGAAACAAACCTAAGAATCCGATCGCTAATGTAATCAATACATAACGAACCCAACGCGGTTCAGCTTCCTTACTGGATTTCTGTATCTGTGAACTTGAGTTTGGCAATGGAACATGTCCGGACATTATTTACACCCCATTATTTAAATAAATTTTCGATTGGTCCACCATTGTAATAAGTTAATAACCAATAGCATGAAAAAGGAAAAGACAAGCATGACGGCGGCGATGGCGGTTGCTCCCGCATAGTCATATTGTTCTAGCTTTGTCATAATTAACAGTGGGGTAATTTCTGTTTTCATCGGCATATTACCAGCAATAAACACCACAGAACCATATTCACCCAGCGACCTTGCGAATGCTAAGGCAAAGCCAGTCAACGCGGCTGGCATCAGTTCAGGAAAGACCACTTTGATGAAAGTTTGAAGCCGGTTTGCACCTAAACTAGCTGAGGCTTCTTCAACTTCCTTATCCACGTTTTGTAAAACAGGCTGTACCGTTCGAACGACAAAGGGCAAGCCGATAAACATTAAAGCTACCGTAATGCCGAGAGATGTGAACGCCACTTTAAAGCTTAAAAATTGGCCAACCCAGCCATTTTCCGTATATAAGGTTGTTAAGGCGATACCTGCAATTGCGGTTGGCAAGGCAAAAGGCAAGTCTACGAGTCCATCAATGATCCGCTTGCCCGGAAATCGGTATCGGACAAGCACCCAAGCAATTAAAACTCCAAAAATAACATTAATCGCTGCCGCCATAAGAGAGGCACCGACGCTTAGCTTATAAGATGCAACAACCCTTGGCTCGGAAATGGTTTGCCAAATTTTCTCCCAAGGGGCCGTCGCTGAATTGATAAAAATCATTGATAATGGCAAGATGACAAGAATGCTAATGTAGGTCATCGTAAATCCTAGCGACAGTCCGAAACCCGGCAATACGCCGGTTCGTTTCTTAAATAAACCCATGAGGTTGACCCCTTCCAATTTAGATACAAAGGGAGCACGAATGCCCCCTTTTTCTAGAAGATAAGAAAGTATAAAATTTACTTCGAGAAATGTCCAGCTCCAGGCGCCATCGGCTNNCGCCTTGCGCTTTTCTTATTTAGGCTGATAGATTTGGTCGAATGTCCCGCCATCATTAAAATGTTTTTCTTGGGCTTTTTTCCAGCCGCCGAAATAATCATCAATGGTAACCATCTTAATTTCTGGGAAAACATTTGCATATTTTTTCAAAATTTCTTCGTTACGTGGTCGGTAGTAATTTTTCGCAATAATTTCCTGCCCTTTATCGGAGTATAGATATTTCAGATAGGCCTCCGCTGCTTCTCTCGTACCCTTTTTATCTACTACTTTATCAACAACGGCTACCGGTGGTTCTGCAAGAATGCTAAGTGATGGATTTACGACTTCAAACTTATCCTTACCTAACTCATTTAGGGTTAAGTACGCTTCATTCTCCCAGGCGATTAACACATCACCAATCCCGCGTTCTACAAAGGTAGTCGTCGCTCCACGTGCTCCAGAATCTAACACTTCGACGTTTTTATATAATTGACTCATAAAATTCTTGGTCTTACCTTCATCCCCGCCAAATTTCTCTTGTGCATAGGCCCAAGCTGCTAAATAGTTCCATCTGGCACCACCAGACGTTTTTGGATTTGGTGTGATAACAGATACTCCTTTTTTGGTTAAATCATCCCAATCCTTAATCCCTTTTGGATTCCCTTTTCTAACTAGAAAAACAATGGTAGAAGTATATGGGGTTGAATTATCCTGTAGATTCTTCTGCCAACCTGGAGAAAGCAATTTCCCGATGTTGGCAATTTCATCAATATCGTAAGCCAGTGCCAGTGTCACTACATCTGCCTCTAATCCATCAATAACCGCACGCCCTTGTTTTCCTGAGCCGCCATGTGATTGTTGAATAGTTACCTGCTGGCCTGTTTTCTTTTCCCAGTACTGAGCGAATTCCTTATTGTACTCTTCGTAAAGCTCCCTTGTTGGATCATAAGAAACATTTAATAGTTGAATAGGATCTTTCTTTTGTTTCGTTGTCTGGCTTGAGCTATTTTCTTTTTTCGTTGATGTTTGTGAACTTGATTTTTCCGTACTGCTGCAGCCGGCTAATAAAAGCGCCATTAACGTAAGTACCAATGTAAATTTGTATATATATTTTTTCATCACAATTTCCCCCTTTTAGTAAGAAAAGCGCAAGCGCCGTGGTCAGCCCCGACAAGCATAAGACGTACCGGCCGAAAGGTTGCTTTTTAACCTTTTGGACGGATT
>NZ_NUNF01000024.1 GCF_002585305.1 Bacillus sp. AFS037270
AGTCAAGAGAGGCTATTGACTACCGAACAAGAATAAAAAAAGCCTCGAGGGTAGTCAAAGGACACTATCGACGACTAAGCATAAATTTAAAAGTGGAAAAAGGAGCGAGAAACATGGATCGAAATGATGGGATGAATTATGCACCAAAAGGATTGGTTAAAAAGGTTGTCGTTGAGCCGGGAGTGTTTCAATTTGCTGCCATCGGTTTGGATCATGGTCATATTTACGGGATGTGTAACGGCTTAATCGAAGCAGGAGGCCAGTTAGTGGCGGTGTATGATCCAGATCCGAAAAAAGTCCAAAACTTTATCACAAAATACCCTGAAGCAAACATCGTTTCATCGGAAGAAGAGATTTTTTCCAATCCTGACATTAAACTAGTTGCCAGTGCCAATATTCCATCTGAGCGAGGACCATTGGGCCTCCGTGTCCTTGATCATGGCAAACACTATTTTACGGATAAGCCTGCGTTTACCACATTGGAGCAAGTGAAACAGGCAAGAGAAAAGGTAGCAGAGACAGGTCTTAGATGGGGAATCTATTATGGTGAACGCCTGCATTCTGAAAGTTCGATCTTTGCCGGTCAATTAATTGAAGAAGGTGCGATTGGGCGAGTTGTCCAAGTCATTGGAACGGGCCCGCATCGTGCCAACCCTAAGAGCAGACCTGGCTGGTTTTTCGATCCTGAATATTATGGCGGCATTCTTTGTGATATTGGAAGTCATCAAATTGAACAATTCCTGCAATTTACAGGCGCAAAAGATGCAAAGGTACTTCATAGTAAAATTGCTAACTATCATTTTAAACAGTATCCGAAGTTTCAAGATTTTGGGGATGCCACATTAGTAGCCGATAATGGGGCCACCTTCTATTTCCGCGTCGATTGGTTTACACCGGATGGTCTTGGTACATGGGGAGATGGGCGGGTCTTTATTTTAGGAACAGATGGTTATATTGAAGTACGGAAGTATATCGATATTGCCAGAGATTCCAGAGGAGACCAGCTATATCTAGTAAATCATCAGGGAGAAAAACACTATCAATTATCTGGTCAAGTTGGCTGCCCGTTCTTTGGCGAATTCATCCTTGATTGCCTAAACGGTACCGAAAATGCGATGACCCAAGAACATACCTTTAGAGCGGCTGAATTATGTATTGAAGCCCAGGAAAAGGCAATTTGGGTAGAGTCAGCAGAGTCCCCTTTAGTCACAAAAAATTAAAGTTAAATTGTTAGAAAGAGTTGTTTGGAACATGGCAACTCTTTCTACAAAAAGATTATTTTTGAAAGAAGGGTAAAAATGGCGATCTCCGTTCAAGATGTCTTAAATAAATTAATAGAGCCAGTGAATAAAATTCCCAACACTGTAGACACGCTCAAGTTTGGTGATCCAAACATGGAGGTAAAAGGAATCGCTGTAACGTTTATGGCAACGCAACAGGTCATTGAACAGGCAATCAGCTTAGGGACCAATCTTTTGATTACCCATGAGGGTCTATTTTACAGCCATATGGATGAAACAATAGTGGAAGAATCCAAAGTTTATCTTGAAAAGCGCCGGTTCATTGAAGAGTCCGGAATAGCCATCTATCGTTTTCATGATTATATACATAGGTATCAGCCTGATGGGATTATGGTTGGGCTGATTGAGGCATTGGGTTGGAAAACCTATGTAGAAAAAAATCACCCGGCATCAACCATTGTAAAAATTCCTTCTATGTCAGTGAGGGAAATTGCTGAGTACGTAAAGGGGAAACTTGGAATCGAGTTTGTCCGTACGGTAGGGAATTTAGAGGGACCTTGTACTCGTATCGGCTTGTTAGCCGGATATCGAGGAGGAGGGGCTTTATCTATACCGCTCTTCGAGAGGGAGGAACTTGATTTAATTATTTCAGGTGAAGGGCCTGAGTGGGAGACTCCAGAGTTTGTAAGGGATGCTGCCTATCATGGAAAACAAAAAGCATTAATGGTTCTAGGACATGCCGAAAGTGAAGCACCTGGTATGAAGTATTTGGCAGAATGGATCAAAACTATTTTCCCAGGGATTCCTGTTCATTTCATACCAGAAAGGCCACTTTTCCAAGTAGTTTAAAAAGCACTAATTTAAAAGATAATAAAAATGTAATAGATTAATAAAAAAATTGATGGATTTTGTCTGAAACCGCTTGCACCTATAAAATAGTGGTGTTAAAATGATTATAACATAGTTTGTATGACGAACAAACAAACTGGATATATCACATTTAACCAGCAGAATTCAAATAGGTATAAATTTCAGTTTAGATAGTTTGTAGGATAGACGAACTATGTTGTAAGTAAATGGAAATATAGCATTCTTTCTATATCTATTAAGCAAGACCTTTTAAAAAAATATAAGGAGGGAATTCATTGAAGCAAGTAGTCGAGGTATCAAAGCAAACACAAGAACTCCAAGTGCCCCTTATTACCACTCCTAAAAGATCATTGGTACTAAAAGCACTTAAAAAAGATTGGCAGCTGTATTCTCTACTTGTTTTACCAATCATTTATCTCGTGATCTTCAAGTATATACCGATGATTGGTAATATTATTGCCTTTAGAAGATTTATTCCCGGAGGAAATATTTTTGGGGAAGAGTGGGTGGGTCTTCATTACTTTCAAATGTTTGTAGGAGACGCGGCCTTCTGGCAGGTATTTAAAAACACTTTAATTACCAGCAGTTTAACGTTACTTTTCTGTTTCCCTGCTCCGATTATTATTGCTTTATTGTTAAACGAAATCAAATCAAAAAAGTTCAAAAAGTTTGTTCAGACCGCTTCTTACTTACCGCACTTCCTATCGGTTGTTATTATAAGCGGAATGATTTTACAGTTAACCTCCACCAGTGGTGCAATCAATTCATTGATTCAACTCTTTGGCGGGAAGCCTATTCTTTTTATGCAAGATCCGCACTGGTTTAGACCCGTATATGTTGCCTCAGAAGTTTGGCAGACGATGGGTTGGGGAGCCATTCTGTATTTAGCTGCCCTTACAAATATCGACGATTCTTTATATGAAGCAGCCAAAATTGATGGAGCAAACAGATGGAAACAAACCATTCATATTACGATTCCAGGAATTCTTCCAACGGTTATTACACTACTAATTCTGAATATTGGAAATCTTATGGCGGTAGGCTTTGAAAAAATCTTATTAATCTATAACCCATTAAACTTTGAAACTTCGGATGTTATTTCTACCTATCTTTTCCGGATTGGTTTACAATCGAGCAACTTTAGTTATGCGACTGCAATTGGCTTGTTTGAATCCATCATTGGATTGATCTTAGTCTTTTCTGCCAATTTTCTATCGAAAAAATTTACAGACAATGGATTGTGGTAAGGGAGGAAAGACCAGTGAAGGAAACGGTACAGTACAAAATATTTAAAGTCATTAATGTGCTTATTTTGTTATTAGTTATATATGTGACATTATTTCCCTTTTTAAATGTCGTTGCTCAGTCATTTAGCGGTCAAGCGGAAATTAACGCCGGTAAAGTAAATTTGATACCAAAAGGGTTTAACCTTACAACCTATCAAACCATCCTGCATGACAAAACATTTTGGACCAGTTATCGGAATACCATTGTTTATACGGTTCTAGGTACCGTGATCGCAATGGTTATGACGACCACATTTGCTTATGTTTTGTCGAAAAAGCGGCTTATGGGTCGTAAGTTCTTTACCTCCATGGCGATTTTCACGATGTTTTTTAGCGGTGGATTGATACCGAACTATATCTTAATTAAAAATCTTGCCTGGACCAATACAATCTGGGCGATTGTTATCCCTGGTGCAATTAGTATCTTTAATATGCTAATCATGAAATCTTTTTTCGAAGCAATGCCTGAGGAACTGGAAGAAGCAGCCTCAATTGATGGGTCGTCAACTTATGGAACATTTCTAAAAATCATCTTACCGTTATCAAAACCGATTTTAGCTACTATGGTCCTGTTCTATGCGGTGGGGAACTGGAATTCATGGTTTGGGGCATTCCTTTATTTGGATCAGTCCGATAAGTTCCCAGTGACACTTTACTTGAGAAATCTTTTGGCGGGAGCAACATCCGGTCAATCAGCTGGTGCTACTTCTGCGGATGATTTGCAACAAATTGGCGCAAATATTAAGGCAGTAACAATGGTATTAACGGTATTGCCAATATTAATGGTTTATCCGTTTGTGCAGAAATACTTTGTTTCCGGCATCATGCTTGGATCTGTTAAACAATAACCTGGATGCAACTTATTTACATAAGTTCATTATAAAAACATTAAAAGTGGGGGAACTCCAATGGCAAAAATTTTAAAAAAGTTAGCTTTTTTAGTTGCAATTGTTACCGCTCTCAGCAGCTTATTGGCTGGATGCAGCAGTGATAAAAGCTCTAGCACAACTGCCTCAGCTCCTAAAGATAAGGGAGTTGCCATGGCAGACTATGGCGTTGGAAAAACATTTAAAGCAACAAAACCAATTTCATTTACAACGATGTACAATGATGCTGCATGGTATGCCTATAAAAAGGATTGGCTGCTTTGGAGTGAAATCACGAAGAGAACGAATGTTACTTTGAAACCAACAGTTGTACCAATGAGTGATTACGCTCAAAAAAGAAGTTTATTAATTAGTTCAGGAGATGCTCCGCTCATTATCCCTAAAACATACCCAGGTCAAGAAACGCCATTTGTTTCTTCTGGTGCGATTTTGCCAATTAGTGATTACGTGAAATACATGCCTAACTTCATGGATAAAGTGAAAAAATGGAACTTACAGCCTGAGATTGATAATTTAAGACAAGCTGATGGTAAATATTATGTACTTCCTGGTTTACACGAAGAGGTATGGCCAGATTACACACTAGCTGTAAGAACAGATATTTTTGAAAAGAATAATATTGCTATTCCAAAAACATGGGATGAATTTGAAGCAGCATTGAAAAAATTAAAAGAAATTTATCCTGATGTAACGCCATTCTCCGATCGCTGGAGTACGACCGGATCCGTTAGTCCGTTGGGTGCTTTATTGCAATATGCCGCTCCTACTTTTGGTACCGTTGGCGGCTGGGGCACATCAAACTATGTGACCTTTGATCAAAACAAAAATAAATTTGTATTTGCTGGTGCATCAAAAGAATATAAAGAAATGCTAACTTACTTTAATGGACTTATTAAAGAAGGCTTGTTGGACAAAGAAAGCTTATCACAAAGTGACGATCAAGCCGTTCAAAAATTTGTAAACGGTAAGTCATTTGTTATTAGCAGTAACTCTCAAGAAATCGTTACGATGCGTAATAGTATGGACAAAACGCTAGGAGCAGGTAAATACTCTATTGCGAAAATCGACGTACCTGGAGGTCCAAAAGGAAACGTAATTGCTGGATCAAGATTAGAAAACGGAATCATGATTAGTGCTAAAGCAAAAGATGATCCGAATTTTACTACTTTGCTTCAATTTATTGACTGGTTCTGGTATAGCGATGAAGGAGAAGAATTAGCTAAATGGGGCGTTGAAGGCACAACATATAAAAAGGAAAATGGTAAACGCGTTCTTATGCCAGATGTTAACTTCCTTGGCCTAAACCCTTCCGGAAAGAAAGATTTACGTGTTGACTATGGTTTCGGAACTGGTTCATTTGCATACGGTGGTACGACAGATTTACTTCAATCCACAATGAGTGAGGAAGAAATTAAATTCCAAGATAGTATGCACCAAAATAAAGAAGTATTGCCTGTAAATCCTCCATATCCGATGAGTGCAACTGATCAAGAACAAGCAACACTTATTTCTACACCATTAACGGATACGGTAAAACAAAATACAGCGAAGTTCATTTTAGGTACTCGTCCATTATCTGAGTGGAATGCTTATGTATCTGAATTAAAAGCTAAAGGTATGGATAAATATTTAGATATGGTTAATAAAGCCTATAAAGATTATCAAAAGAAAAATAAGTAATTAGATTAAGTGATTGTGTGATACTGCCTGTAATATTTTTAAAAAGAATTGCAGGCAGTTGTCATATCCGTCACTAAAAACAAAATGATCATATGTGATGGTTGTGGAGAGATAGGTGACTTCTCACGTTCACAACCATTTTTCTCTATTAGAGAAATATCAAAATCAAAATGAACTTGATAGGTGGATTTTTTATGAGAAAAAGAGAGTTTGGTGAAGGAACCTTATTTTCAGTAACAAATTATATCTATTGGCTATTAATGACAAATATTTATTTTGTCCTTTGTAATATCATTTTCCTATTCTTTTTTATGACGCTAGAACCTACTTTTTCCAATATTACGATTTATTTTATCGCTCTAATCCTGACAGGACCTTCCGTTTCAGCACTGTTTTATTCAATGGGAAAACTAATCCGGGAAAAGGAACTTTCTCCATTAAGAGATTTCTTTCACGGATATCAAATAAATTTTAAAGATACCATGCGATTTTGGCTGCCGCTTCTTCTGGTTCTATATATCCTTTTTGTTGACTTGCAATACTTTAATTCAAATCCATCAGTACTTAATCATATTTTATCAGTAGTTTTTTTCATAGGAATTATCGTTACGCTGATTTTTATGATGTATGCATTTTTAATTAATGCAGGCTTTAACTTTAGATTGAAAGATATTTGGAAACTATCCGTTTATTATAGCTTTAAAAAAGTAAAGGTTACCTTTGGAAATATCAGCATCGTTATTATCACTTTATTTTTAACAACGATTACTTCAAATTTTTTCATCCTATTTACGGCAAGTGTAGTTTGTTATGTATTTTTACTTAATAGCAGGGAAGTTCTCGAAGACCTAAAAGTGAACTTTTGTAAACCGAATGAGAGTGCGAATTAACGGAGGGATATAAGAATGAAGATAGGATTTAGATGGTATGGTGTGGGCAATGATTCTGTAACCCTAAATCATATTAAACAAATACCAGGCGTAGAGACGATTGTTTGGGCGCTTCACGATATGCAGGCCGGAGAAGAATGGCCGTTGGATCGAGGCCTAGAAGTAAAACGACAGGCAGATCAATATGGTTTTAATATCGATGTGGTAGAGAGTGTTAACGTACATGAGGATATAAAGCTTGGTTCTCCCACCCGGGACCAATACATAGAAAACTATAAACGTACAATTGAAAAGCTGGCTAAAGTGGGGGTAAAGGTCATCTGTTATAACTTTATGCCTGTTTTTGATTGGATAAGAACTGATTTATATAAAGCCCATGAAGATGGTTCAACTGCCCTTTTCTATGAAACTTCAAAAGTTGATGACATTGACCCAATGGAATTGGTGAATAAAATTGCGATGAACCCTGATTTCACCATGCCAGGCTGGGAGCCTGAGCGATTGGAGAACATTACCACTCTATTTGAAGCCTATAAGAATGTAACAGAAGATGACTTATTCAATAATTTGCAATACTTCCTTGAAGCCATTATTCCAGTCGCAAAAGAACATGATATCAAAATGGCGATTCACCCGGATGATCCACCATGGTCTGTATTTGGATTACCGAGGATTGTAACCAATCAGGAAAATATCCGACGGATTTTAAAGCTTGTTGACAGTCCATACAATGGGGTCACACTTTGCAGTGGGGCATTAGGTTCAAGCCGCAGCAATGATGTGGTTGCCATGGTTCGGGAATTTGCGGAGCGAATCCCGTTTGCCCATGTTCGCAATGTGAAAATCTATGAAAATGGTGATTTTATTGAAACCTCTCACCGAACACAAGATGGTTCAGTAGATATAGTTGGAATCATGAAAGCCTATCATGAAAGCGGCTTTAAAGGATACATCCGTCCGGATCATGGCCGGCATATATGGGATGAACAATGCCGGCCTGGATATGGTCTATATGATCGGGCATTAGGCATCATGTATTTATTAGGCGCTTGGGATGCCTTAAATCGATAAATAGTAGAGTAATTGATCCTCAATTACTTACGCTAACACTCATTTCAATATGGAGGAGGACTAATAATGAACACCACAATTGATAACACTCAAAATAATGTAACGGAACAATATAAAGTCCATCATAAAGAGAGCTATGCCGCATGGCTGCAATACCAAAAAATAGATGATGGAGCATTGGTGGAAGAATACCAAAAATGGGCTTCTACTATAGTAAGTCTTGCAGATTCCATCGTAATCCAATCTGCACAAAACGAACTTATGACAGCCTTTTCGTCCATGTTAGATTTACAACCGGAAATTTCATCGGGTATTAAAGCAAAAAAAAGCATTGTGTTAGCGACCAAGAAGGAAGTAAATTTGTTAGACGACAAGATCGATATTGATTTTGATTTTGATCAAATCAATGAAGATGGTTACATGATTAAGACTGTCAACACGGAAGAAAATAGCACCATTTATCTAGTAGGTAAAAGAGATGCAGGAGTATTATATGCCGCTTTTCATCTAGTAAGGCTCATGCAGAATCGAGAGAAATTAGATAATTTAAACCTAGTGGAATCTCCTAAGAATCAATTAAGGATGATTAACCAGTGGGATAACATGGATGGAAGTATTGAACGAGGTTATGCAGGGAAATCTATTTTCTACAAAGACGACGTATTCTCTGAGGAGCTAAACAGGATTCAGGATTATGCTAGATTACTGTCTTCTGTTGGGATAAATGCTATTTCTATTAATAACGTAAATGTTCATCAAGTCGAAACCAATTTAATTACAAGAAGCTTACTTCCTCGAGTAGCGGATGTTGCCAGTATTTTTAGAGCTTACGGAATTAAAACATTCCTAAGTATTAATTATGCAAGTACAATTCAATTGGGCGATTTGGACACGGCAGACCCATTAGATCCTGAGGTGAAAGACTGGTGGGAAAATAAGGCGGAGGAAATATATCGCTTTATCCCTGATTTTGGAGGATTCCTTGTAAAAGCAGACTCCGAACACCGGCCTGGCCCATTTACCTATAACCGTAATCATGCAGACGGGGCTAATATGCTTGCCGAAGCGTTAGAGCCATTTGGCGGGTTAGTCATTTGGAGATGTTTCGTCTATAACTGCCTGCAAGACTGGCGTGATCGCTCAACAGACCGGGCGAGAGCCGCTTATGACCATTTTAAAACACTAGACGGACAATTCCATGAGAATGTCATTTTGCAAATTAAAAATGGACCAATGGATTTCCAAGTACGTGAGGCCGTTTCCCCGTTATTTGGAGCGATGCCGCAGACGAATCAAATGATGGAATTTCAAGTGACCCAGGAATACACCGGACAGCAAAGGCATCTTTGTTACCTAGTTCCCCAGTGGAAGGAAATTCTTGATTTTGACACCTATGCAAATGGTGAAGGCTCACCCGTCAAGCAGGTTGTCGATGGTTCAATGTTCCCATACCGTTATTCAGGTATCGCAGCCGTTTCAAATATTGGCAATGACTACAATTGGACTGGACATACATTAGCCCAGGCAAACTTATATGGCTTCGGCCGGTTAACCTGGAATCCAGATCTTGAAGCAGAAACGATTACAAATGAATGGATTGATCAGGCGTTTGGCCAAGATGAGTTGGTTAACGAACAGATCAGTCACATGCTCCTGAAATCATGGGAAATCTATGAACATTATACTTCCCCACTTGGAGTAGGCTGGATGGTGAATCCGCATCATCATTATGGACCAAATGTGGATGGCTATGAATATTCGGTTTGGGGTACCTATCATTTTGCTGATTGTCATGGCATTGGGGTTGATCGAACGATCCAAACAGGCACAGGGTACACGGCACAGTATTTTAAAGAGAATACGGAAATGTACGAATCCCTTGATACCTGTCCGGATGAATTATTGTTATTCTTCCACCATGTCCCGTATACACATAAGCTTAAATCCGGTGTAACCGTCATTCAACATATATACAATACCCACTTTGAAGGGGTTCAAGAAGCAGAGGAATTAAAGGAAAGATGGACAACGTTAAAGGACCGGATAGATTCCGAGCGTTATGAAGATATTTTAAATAGATTAGAAGAACAAGCAGCACATTCAAAAGAGTGGCGGGATATCATTAACACTTATTTTTACAGAAAATCAGGCATTGCCGATGAACAAAATAGAAAAATCTATTAAAACTATGTGTTAATGTTTTCTACCTTCATGTCAAAGGTGGAACTGTAATGGGAATTGCAAAAAGCCAGGGAGCGGCGCCACAAATAAGTTTACTTAGGTTAACATGGCCAATTTTTATTGAACTTTTTCTTCAAGTCATTATGGGCAGCACGGATACCATCATGCTGTCCCATATCTCTGATGATGCAGTAGCCGCTGTCGGGGTGTCGAATCAACTAGTTTTCTTTACCATCCTCATCTTTAATTTTGTTTCAATGGGGACAGCTGTGGTCCTCTCCCAATACTTGGGAGCGGGTTTACGTGAACAGGCAAAAATCGTGACGACCATGTCAATCAAGCTAAATTTCATCATGGGTTTAATTATTAGTATCATCATGGTCAGTTTTAAAGGTGAATTTTTGGCATTCTTTCATCTTCCGGAACATCTTGCAGGTTTGGGAAAGCAGTATCTTTCCATTGTTGGAGGAACTCTTGTTATACAGGCATTATTGCAAACGGTATCCTCTATTTTAAGGGCGAATGGCTACACGAGAGATGCGATGTTTGTGTCAATGTTCATGAACGTGATTCATTTAGCCATCAATAGTATTTTGATTTTTGGTCTATTGGGATTCCCTCAACTGGGCGTAAAAGGGACAGCTATCTATACAGGAATAAGCAGGACAGTAGCCCTACTAGTGATCCTCTCGATTATGTATAAACGGATCCCACTGAATATCAAATTAAAGGATTATCTAACAAGTGATCGGATACAAATAAAAAAAATCTTAAAAATTGGTATACCCGCTGCTAGTGAACAACTGTGCTATAACGCCAGTCAGTTGGTGATAACATCCATGATCGCTGTTCTGGGTGCTGCCGCCTTAACCACCCGTGTTTATACACAAAATGTCAATTCTTATATTGTTTTATTTGGCTTGGCCATGGGTCAGGGAACACAGATTTTAATAGGTTATAAAGTAGGGGCCCGTGATTTTGATGGTGCCTATCGCCAATTATTAAAAAGCTTAAAATATAGCTTTACTCTCACCTTTGGGATTGCCGTACTTATATGTTTCTTCCGGGAATCCCTCCTTTCAATTTTTACAGATAATAAAGAGATTATTTCCATGGGAAGCAAATTATTATTGTTTTGTTTCATTCTGGAGCCGGGCAGAACGTTTAACTTAGTCGTGATTAGTTCACTAAGGGCAGCTGGTGATACAACCATCTCCGTTAAAATGGCTGTTATCTCCATGTGGGGGATTTGCGTGCCGCTAGCTTACTTCTTAGGAATTCATCTCGGAATCGGACTGCCGGGTATTTGGATCGCCTTTATTGTGGATGAGTGGGTTAGAGGGATTACCATGTTCTTTAGATGGAAAAGCAGGGTATGGGAGAAAAAAGTCTTGGTTCAAAATCAAGTATCACCAACTGCCTAAAATGAATAATTGACAATTTCTCCAGTCTAAAAAAGGCGGAGTTCTTTTATGGAAGCAGGTAAAAAATTAACGGAAAAGAGATATATTAGAAGGAACATATTAAGACATGAAGAATATTTAAGCTGAGTCTACTTATTTTGCTAGCTAGAGTCAGGCTTAATATCTATTTATTTACTTTATTTAGACATCCAACAAACATAGTGATTTTAAGTGGAAATTTGATAAGGGGATGTTCATCAAAAAAAGCACTGCAAGTACCCAATATTCAGTTAGGAGCATGTTCATAATTTCATAAGTTTGTTGAATAGGAGGAAATTAGAATGAAACAGAAGCTGCGCTGGGGAGTCTTAGGATGTGCCAATATTGCCATCCATTCTGTTATTCCAGCTATTAAAAACTCTGAAACGAGTGTGGTGCTTGCGATTGCCAGCCGCGGTTTAGAGAAAGCCAGAAAGACGGCTGCTGAATTAGGCATTGAACGAGCATACGATAGTTATGAAGCGCTTTTGGAAGACCCTGAAATCGACGTGGTTTACATTCCCCTGCCAAATCATTTGCATAAAGAGTGGACAATAAAAGCGGCAAAAGCAGGAAAGCATGTTTTATGTGAAAAGCCGCTGGCGCTAAATCAGGAAGAAGCTAGAGAGATGGTTGGGGCATGCAAAGAGGCTGGGGTGAAACTGGGCGAAGCATTTATGTACCGCTATCACCCTCGATATGAACGGATTAAGGGAATTTTAAAATCCGGAGAAGTAGGAACTATTCGCGGACTGCATGGAACCTTTACCTTTAATAATGCAGCAGACAAAGACAATGTCCGCTACCGTGCTGAATGGGGAGGAGGGTCCATTTACGATGTCGGCTGTTATCCGATTAGTGCAGCAAGATATTTGTTGGAGCGGGAACCAGAAGCGGTTACCGTACAAACATTTTTCTCACCCGAACATGATCATGTCGATATGATGGTATCTGGCTTAATTGAGTTCCCTGAAAATGTTGGAGTAACCATTATGTGCGGCATGTGGGCTCATTTTCAAAATACCCTTCAAATTATAGGGACAAAAGGAAAAATAGATATTCCAAACGCCTTTATCGTGAATTCCGATTTAGGGGGGGATTTTACCGTTACCGTAGATGGGGAAACACGAAAGGTACCTAGTAAAGAACTTAATCAGTATACCATCCAGGTGGATGAATTTGCCCAAACTATTCTTGACGGCACATCACTACGTTTTCCATCGGAAGATACTATCAAAAATATGAAAGTCATCGATGCCTGTTTATTATCCGCAAAAAATAAACAGCGGGTGTTACTAACTTAAAACTGGAATTTCATTTGTAAGGGATATCAACCATAGATGAAAAAAATTAAGATTAAAGGACTGGACAAAGCTTGTTCGTTCATATCAGGAGGCTCACCGAACCGCCCGCGGAAAGCGAAGCGCCTGGAACGGAAATCAACAGACTAGTTTAAGACAGACATCTTTTTAAATAAGGAGGAACCAAAGTGGAATATACTGCATTAGGAAGAACCGGATTGAAAGTTAGCCGCTTATGTCTAGGAACCATGAATTTCGGGGTAGATACGGAAGAAAAAGAAGCATTTCGAATCATGGATGCGGCGTTGGATGCAGGGATTAACTTTTTTGACACAGCCAATGTTTACGGCTGGGGCGAAAATGCCGGAAAAACAGAGGAAATCATTGGCCGCTGGTTTGCTCAGGGAGGCGGCCGCAGGGAGAGAGTCGTCCTTGCCACAAAAGTATATGGAGAGATGCACAATCCGCTAGAGGGTCCGAACAATACTCCTGGATTATCAGCAGTTAAGATTCGCCGACACTTGGAGGATTCACTGCGCCGTCTTCAAACCGATCATATTGAACTCTATCAAATGCACCATGTAGACTGGAATGTGAGCTGGGCTGAAATTTGGGGAGCATTTGAGATGGCTGTTCAGCAAGGAAAAGCCGGATATATCGGGGCAAGCAATTTTCCGGGCTGGAAACTAATGGAGGCGCAAAAAGAAGCTGAATCACGCCATTTCCTTGGGCTGGTTTCTGAGCAGCATAAATATAACTTAAATTGCCGTCTTCCGGAATTGGAAGTGTTACCTGCCGCACAGCATTTAGGGATTGGAGTGATTCCTTGGAGCCCGCTTGATGGTGGACTGCTCGGAGGAAATGCTTTAAAGAAGCAGCCTGGAACAAGAAGCGGCAGAGACGTTGGAAGAATCGAAAAGCACCGAAGTCAATTAGAACAATTTTCTGGTCTTTGTAAGGAGCTGGGGGAAAGAGAAGATACGGTTGCATTAGCATGGCTTCTTGCAAATCCTGCAGTAACTGCGCCTATTATTGGCTGCCGAACAATGGAGCAGTTTGAGCAATCGCTCCGCGCAGTTGAAGTGGTATTGGATGAGGAAGTATTAAAGCGTTTAGATGAAATATTCCCTGGACCTGGTGGACGGGCACCAGAGGCATATGCTTGGTAATCTTTGAGAAGTTTAAGTAATACAAGGAATCTTTTAATGGGCCGTTTTAAAAGCAGAGCTTAATCTATATTTTTGAATACGGTCCATTACAGGTTTTATTTTTCTTAATATTTTTTAAATAGACTTAGTTTGTTGATTACGCAAACAAAGTTATGGATGATATAATAAAATTAGATTTTTTTATAGACGTAGTGATTCTATCAACTTAGGAGGAGATTAAAGTGTCTTTCGTTACGAATCCGATCTTGCCAGGGTTTAATCCGGACCCTTCCATTGTAAGAGTCGAAGATGATTATTATATTGCAACTTCCACTTTTGAATGGTTTCCCGGGGTACAAATTCATCATTCACGAGATTTAAAGAATTGGAGATTACTACCCCATCCATTAACACGTAAAAGTCAACTTGATATGCTTGGGGATCCGGATTCTGGAGGAGTATGGGCTCCATGCTTGAGCTATGATAATGGAACATTCTACTTAATCTACACAGATGTGAAAAGTCATATTGGACCATTTAAAGATACCCACAATTATCTCATTACTGCTAACGATATTATGGGCCCATGGTCCGAACCGATTTATTTAAATAGCAGTGGGTTTGATCCATCCCTTTTTCATGATGACGATGGGAGAAAATGGCTTGTAAATATGGTGTGGGATCATCGAAAAAATAAAAATTCTTTTGGAGGCATCTTACTTCAGGAATATTCCCCAGAGGAGAAGAAATTGATTGGACCGATCCATAATATCTTTAAAGGAACAAAGTTAGGATTAACAGAAGCCCCTCATTTATATAAGCACAATGACTATTATTATTTGATGACTGCTGAAGGCGGGACAAGATATGAGCATGCGGTCACAGTGGCCCGCTCCAAGTCATTATTCGGCCCATACGAGGTTGACCCCACAGGACCAATTTTGACTTCGTCTGGCAAACCGGAGCTTGAACTTCAAAAGGCTGGACATGCCAGCATCGTCCATACACAAACAAATGAGCTGTATTTAGTTCATCTAACAGGACGCCCTCTGAAGCCTTCGATGAACTGTAATCTTGGCAGGGAGACAGCAATTCAAAAAGGAGTTTGGACCGAAGATGGATGGCTCAGGCTTGCTAATGGAACTAATAGTCCGGATGCAAAAGTGGAACTTCCTTCATTACCTGAATGCCCTTTTGAAAGAGAGCCTGAAACCGATCATTTTGATGGGGAAGAACCAAGCATTCATTTTAGTTCCCTTCGAGTACCATTTACAGAAGAATGGGTT
This sequence comes from Bacillus sp. AFS037270, assembly GCF_002585305.1. The sequence continues at coordinate 15,284 of NZ_NUNF01000024.1, forward strand.
TCTATCAAAGAGAGACCAGGTTATTTAAGATTAAAAGGAAGAGAATCGTTTAGTTCTTCACATAGACAAAGCTTGATCGCCCGCAGACAGCAGGCCTTTTCGGTATCAGCTGAGACTGTTGTGGAATTTGAACCGGAAACTTTTCAGCAAATGGCCGGACTTGTTTACTACTACAACAGTCGAAATTACTACTATCTTTGGATAAGTCATGATGAAGAGCTAGGCAAATGCATTGGGATTATGGCCAGTGACCAGGGTGTCTACACAGAGCCGCTTGTAACTCTTGTTTCAATAGACGGTTGGAACCAAGTATTCTTAAAAGCCGATATTCATTATGAGGAGCTGCAATTCTACTTTTCTGAAGACGGTATGAATTGGACTAAAATCGGACCAGTCTTAGATGCTAGCAAAATATCTGATGATCATGTGGAACTAAAAAAGGGCGGTACATTACTTGACCAGGGATTTACAGGCGCATTCATTGGCGTATGTGCCCAAGATTTAAGCGGAAGGAAGAAACAAGCTGATTTTGACTATTTTACCTACCGTGAGCGAGATGAAAAATAAATCTATTTGCGAGAAAGGATAAAAGATTATGACAACGGGTTTAATGAATGCCGCAGTGATGGCAAAGCCACTCGATATTGAAGTAAAACAAATCAACATTCCGGAGCCCAAGGAAGATGAAGCATTAATCAAAGTGTATTGCATTGGTGTCTGTGGTTCGGATGTCCATTATTATGAACATGGAAAAATCGGCCGTTATGTGGTAAAAGAGCCTATTATTCTAGGACATGAATTAGCCGGAGAAGTTGTAAAGGTAGGAGATTCTGTTACCAATGTATCCGTTGGTGACCGAGTAGCAGTTGAACCAGGAGTAACTTGTGGCAGATGTGATTATTGTAAGTCGGGAAGATACAACTTATGCCCTGATGTTGTGTTTTTGGCCACCCCGCCGGTTGATGGTGCTTGGGCTGAGTATATCACCATTCGAAGCGATATGCTGTTTAAATTGCCAGACACCATGAGTTTTGAGGAAGGTGCATTGCTTGAGCCGTTATCAGTAGGGTTTCATGCGATGAATCGTGGAAAGGTGACACAAGCAGATCGCGTATTTATCAGCGGACTCGGTCCGATTGGCTTACTTGCCATTCAGGCAGCTAAAATGTTTGGTGTTACGGAGATTTATGCAAGTGATGTGGTTCCTTTCCGTAGAGAACTTGCTTTGGAAATGGGAGTAACGGATGTGATTGATCCGCTTAATGAAAACGTGAAAGAGCGGCTTGAAGAACTAACTGGTGGAAAAGGTATTACCGTAGTTGTGGAATCATCGGGTAATCAAAGGGCCATATCGGATACCGTAAAAGTTGTTAATCGGGGCGGCAGAATTGTTTTCGTAGGAATGCCGACGACGAACGAAATTCCCCTTGATGTCAATCAATTAATTGATGGAGAAATTGATGTATACGGTCTTTTCCGCTATGCCAACACCTATCCTGCAGCTATTCAGGCACTAGGAAAATCTGATTGTAATATTGAAAAGATTATCACCCATAAATATGCACTTTCTGATATTCAAGAAGCAGTTGAAATGGCGAGGACACAAAAGGATACCAGTATCAAGATTATGATCTATCCAGACAAGAAAAATGTATAAGTGGCTGTACCAATTTAAATATCAGAAATGAGGGGGATTTTTATGGCTAATAACGATCAAGTTGCAGAGAAAAATATACTCGGTACTAATGTAATTGCTCAAATTGGAATTCTTGTTCATGATATTGAAAAAACCAGTCAAGCGTATGCTGATTTCTTTGGTGTGAAAAATCCGGGCTGGAGTCTTACTGACACGGTGGATAAAGCCGAGACTGAATATAAAGGGGATTCAACCGAAGCACGTGCCAAACTTGCCTTTTTTGATATGGGTTCTCTTCAATTAGAATTAATTGAACCAGATCAACATCCAAGTACATGGAGAGAATATCTCGACGAGCATGGTGAAGGTCCGCATCATATTGCTTTCATCATAAAAGGGATGAAAGAGAAAATTACTCTGATGGAAAGAAACCAAATGCCTTTAATGCAAAAAGGCGAGTACACCGGAGGAAGGTATGCATACATGGATACCTTTAAGGATTTAAAAATTATTTTAGAGCTATTAGAAAATGACAATTAAAGGCTCTTTTCGTAACCTTTGTTGCCTTTGGACCTTATAAAGGACCTTTTACTTAGTTTCAGGGCAATTTTCGCAAAGGTTCTTACGAAAAGATGCCCACGATACATCTAGTTATACAGTTTGATGAACATATACGAAAAACAACAAATTTATTCGAAAATAGCCTAATTAAAAGAAACTCCCTATTAAATTTTGCAGGCAGGTGATTATAAGATGAGGATTTTGGTTACAGGTGCCAATAGAGGATTAGGATTAGCGCTCGCCAAATTTGGGGCAGAAAAAGGCCATCATATTGTTGCAGGAGTTAGAGATCCAGAACAAGGAAGAGAAAAATTATCTGATCTTGAATTCTCAAAGTCTATTACAATTGTTCCATTAGATGTGACAAAGGAAGATTCTGTTATACAAGCTGCCAATTTTGTAAAAGAGCAATTTGGAACCATTGACGCCATTATTAATAATGCTGGAATCCTGTTGGGACGGGATAAAAAAATAGAAGATTTAGACCTGGATCAAGTTCAAGTTTCCTTTGATATCAATCTGTTTGGTCCAATGAGAGTCGTCAAACATTTCCTTCCTTTAATGTTATTGGGCGACAGTTCATCAATCATCAATATTTCTTCTGAAGCAGGAAGTATTGAAAGCGCTTATGGTGGAGATTATGCTTATGCTGCATCTAAAACAGCCCTTAATATGTTTACTCAACAACTTAGTAAATATGTGAATGGGAAAAATATTCAGGTTTATGCTGTTCATCCTGGATGGATCAAGACAGATATGGGTGGGATAAATGCCCCAGGAAATCCTGATGATACAGCAAAAGGAATTTACGATCTTATTGAACAAAGACCGGCAGTTGAAAGCAAATACGTGTTTATCGATTATAAAGGAAACCCTATGCCTATTTAATTAAACAAATCTTGTGAGGGATAACGAATGGTTAAATTACTGGCAATTTTAGGAGATTATTATCATCCGGCAGAGTGGGCTAAAGAGTCGCTTGAGGAAGCGATTCGTGCCAATTTTGGAGGTGAAGATGTTCAACTCGTTTTTGGTTCCTATGAAACATTAAAAGATGAGCTTTTAGACCAGCCAGATGGGGTCGTTCTTTTTAAGGAAAATCGCTTAAACCCTACGGATGAAATAGTGAGGGATTGGATGACAGAGGGTCTTGCTTCAGAGATTACTAGATATGTATCAAATGGCGGAGGCTGGTTGGCTTGGCACTCTGGATTAGCTTCATATCCTTCTGAAAGCGGATACACAAAGATGTTAAGAGGATCATTTCTTTATCATCCAGAAAAGCATCAGGTCGTAAAGTATACTACCGTAGAAAAAGATTCCTTCCTTCCTGGTCCTTCTTACTTTGAGTTTTCGGATGAACATTATTTCGTCCAGTGTAATGAGGCAAATACCAATGTCTTTTTACGATCGGAATCCATTGATGGCCAAGCTGTGGCGGGATGGTCACATTCTTTTGGAGAGGGAAGGGTATGTTGTTTAACACCCGCCCATACTAAACATGGTCTTATGAATCAAGAATTTTTGAACGTTTTGGGAAGCTGTATCAATTGGATTGCCTCTAAGTAAGCTTGCTAAAATTTCGTTAAAGAATCAAATAGAGCTGGCCAAACAAGCCAGCTCTATTTAAAAACAAACCTTGTAATTTCAGGTAAATCTAGTAAGAGGTGAGTAAACCTAAACATGAATAAAAAAATACTTTTTAATGATGGCTGGGAATTTACAAAAAGCGGTCTTGACGTGACTGATAGTACCGGTCTAACATTTGAACCTGTTGATTTGCCCCATGATTGGCTTATCTATAATACTAGAAATCTATATGAAAACAGTATCGGATGGTATCGTAAGAGATTTACCTATTCCAGAGAAGGCAAACAGGTCCTCTTATCCTTTGATGGTGTGTATATGGATTCTTCGCTTTATGTAAATCAACAGTATATAGGCGAATGGAAGTATGGATATTCATCATTCGAACATGAGATCACAGACACCCTTGTGGAAGGGGAAAATGAAATTCTCGTCAAAGTGGTGCATCAAAGTCCGAATAGCAGATGGTACTCGGGTGCCGGTATTTATCGGAATGTCTGGTTAAAAACAAGAGAAGTAAACCAAATTGTAACGGATGGCATTTACATAACAACCAAACAGAATGGGGATAGCTGGCAGGTAGAAGTAGATACTGAATTGAACCTTGCTGAAGATGTGCAGCTCACTCATACGATTATGTATCAGGATAAAATCATTGCCTCATCTTCAGAGAAGATTGCTGTAGGAGGTCATTCCCGTTTACATAACCAACAAATGCTATTGGTAGAAAATCCGAAGGTTTGGAGCATGGATGAGCCAAATATTTATCAGCTGATTACTCAATTAACGCTCGTTGATACAGTTGAAGAAGTCGAATCTGTTTCACAGAATATTGGATTTCGGACCATTACCCTAGATCCCGAACAAGGTTTTAAATTAAACGGTAAAAAGATGAAATTAAATGGGGTTTGTGAGCATCATGATTTAGGGGCCTTAGGAGCCGCTTTTAATAAAACAGCCTTAAAGAGAAGGTTTCATATATTAAAAGAAATGGGTGTTAATGCCATCCGAACAGCCCACAATATGCCGGCCAAAGAATGGATGGACTTAGCCGATGAGATGGGGTTCCTGATTGTCTCGGAAGCTTTTGATATGTGGGAAAGATCCAAAACAACTTATGATTACGCACGATTTTTTAAGACTTGGGCGGCTATTGATGTAAAAAGCTGGGTCATGCGTGACCGGAATCATCCAAGTCTTTTGATGTGGAGTATTGGAAATGAAATATATGATACTCATGCAGATGAAAGAGGGCAAGAAGTAACTAGAATGCTCATGGATGAGGTGCGAAAATATGATCCAAACGAAAATGCCAGGGTAACCATTGGATCCAATTATATGCCGTGGGAGAACGCACAAAAATGTGCCGATCTGGTGAAGGTTGCTGGTTATAACTATGCAGAAAAATATTATCAAAAACATCACGACGAGCATCCGGATTGGATTATCTATGGCAGTGAGACCGCCTCTGTCGTTCAAAGCAGGGGAATCTATCATTTCCCTTTTGAAAAATCAATTTTGGCAGATGATGACGAACAATGTTCCGCCCTTGGAAATAGTTCAACGAGCTGGGGGGCAAAGTCAGCAGAGGCCTGTATTCTAGCCGAGAGGGATACACCTTTCTCACTTGGCCAATTTATTTGGACAGGGTTTGATTATATCGGGGAACCTACACCGTACCATACGAAGAACTCTTATTTTGGTCAGATTGATACGGCTACTTTTAAGAAGGATTCCTATTACATTTATCAATCAGCATGGACAGATTACAAGACAAAGCCGATGGTTCATATTTTGCCTTATTGGGATTTTAATAAAGGACAAATGATTGATGTACGAGTCTGTTCGAATGCACCGAAAATTGAACTTCAATTCAATGGGAAGACCATCGGAACCCATGAAATCGACCATGTAAATGGGACACAGCTTGTTGGCTGGTGGAAGATTCCTTACGAAGAAGGGGAATTAAAAGCGATCGCCTATGACGAAGCAGGCAGCATCATTGCAACAGATATTAAAAAATCATTTGGAGATGCAAAAAACATCAGTTTGAACGCGGATAAGAAACAGCTAATCGCAAATGGTACAGACTTAATTTTTGTCGAAATTAGCATGGAAGATGAGAATGGCACTCCAGTGGAGAATGCCAACAATCGGGTGCGTGTGGATGTGACCGGAGCTGGCCGCTTGATGGGCCTTGATAATGGGGACAGCACCGACTATGACCAGTATAAAGGGGTAAGCAGAAGATTATTCAGCGGCAAGCTAATGGCCATCATCGGAGCGACACTAGAACCCGGAACGATTCAGCTTAAAGTTTCTTCCGAAGGTTTAGAAAGCCAGAAAGTAGAATTTGAGGCTTTACCAGTAAAAGATGACCCAGTCGAAGGGATTTCTGCAGATACGAGGAACCAGGACCTGCCGATTGTTATGGGCATGAGCGAAGATATCCCTCTTCGTAAGATTGAAATCATCAGCGAAGACGGACAAGTGTTTGATGCATCACAAAAAGAGAGAATTGTTCGAGCAAGATTTTTCCCAGAAAATACTTCTTACCGTGAAGTAGAGTGGAGCGTAGTCAATGAAACTGGGATTGAGTCGAATATTGCCGTAGTAGAAGCGTTTGGCCAGGAAGCAAAGATTACAGCATTAGGAGACGGGGAATTCCGCGTTCGTTGTACCAGTAAGAATGGTACGGACAAAACGAAATTAATCTCTCAGCTGGAATTTACGGTAGAGGGTCTTGGCACTGCCTATAAGGATGCTTATGGATTTATCTCTGCAGGACTCTATGATTATAGTAAAGGCGAAGTTGGAAACGGAAACGAAAGAGGAGTTGCTACCGCTAGAGATGGTGAAACACAGGTAGGTTTTCGAGGAATTGACTTTGGGACGTATGGTTCAGATACGATAACGATTCCGATTTTTGCCTTATCAAGCGAAGAGTATTCCTTGCAGATTTGGGAAGGAATGCCTGATGAAGCTGGAAGCGAATTAATAGCGGATGTCATCTATCAAAAAGAATCCAAGTGGAATGTCTACCAAGATGAAACGTATCGCTTGTCCAAAAGACTTCGAGGCATCACTTCCATTTGTTTTGTCCTCGATAAGAAGGTCCATATTAAAGGATTTTCTTTTGAAAAGAAGAATAGAGCCTTTGAAAGAAATCTCGCTGCCGAAAGTGACCATATCTATGGGGATACGTTTACAGTAAAAGAAACTAACGTTGAAGGAATCGGAAACAATGTTTCACTAGAGTTTGAACAGCTGGATTTTACCAGTGAAGGGTCTATGAAACTTGTGATTTTTGGCAGGTCGCCGATTGACAAAAATACCATTCATATTCGCTTTGCTAACGAAGCAGGTGAATCCAATCAACTCGTCGAATTTACGCAATCGGATAACTATGAAGTGCGAGTTTTTGAAATGGAAAGAATCACTGGAATACAAAAAGTGACCTTTATCTTCCTGCCGGGAAGCAATTTTGATTTTGGCTGGTTCCGTTTTGAAAGATAGAGTATTACTTACTCGAATTTTTTAGTAAGTCATTTTAATGGATGTGGAGGGCAAATGAATGAAGCTTGTACCAGCTCAAAAACTACTATTTATTGGGGATTCCGTAACGGATTGTGAGAGAGCGAAACCTGAAGGAGAAGGGTTATTTGGTGCTCTAGGGAAAGGCTATGTGTCATACGTTGATGCACTGCTGCAGGCAGTTTATCCGGAGTTTGGCATCCGAGTTGTAAATAAGGGAATCAGCGGTAACACCGTTCGCGATTTAAAAAATAGATGGCAAGAAGATGTCATGAATCAAGAACCAGACTGGTTATCAATCATGATTGGCATCAATGATGTTTGGCGGCAGTATGATACGCCTTTCATTAAAGAATGGCACGTATATGCTGACGAATATGAGGAAACGCTGCGTAAGCTTGTTACAGAAACCAAGCCACTCACAAAGGGCCTTGTCCTTATGACTCCGTTTTATTTGGAAAGCAATGAACAGGACCTGATGCGGAAAACGATGGACAGATATGGACAAATCGTTCGGAAAATTGCCGAAGAGACTGGCTGTTTATTTGTAGATACCCAAGCCGCTTTTAATGAAGTATTAAAGGAGCTCTATCCTGCGATAATTGCTTGGGATCGTGTTCATCCATCCACTGCGGGGCATATGGTATTGGCCAGGGCATTCTTGAAGAAAATTGGGTTTGAGTGGGACTGTATTTAATTTATTTATTGGAGATGATGACATGAATTATCGGGAATTGGGAAATACAGGAATCAAAATCAGTGAAGTAAGCTTTGGAACTTGGGCGATCGGTGGTTCTTGGGGTAAGACAAGTGACGAGGAAGCCTTAAAATCTCTTGATTATGCCATTGGTCAAGGTGTTAATTTCTTTGATACAGCTGATGTGTATGGGGACGGTCATAGTGAAGAGCTATTGGCCAAAGCCACAAAGGGGCGCGAAGATCAAATCCATATTGCAACGAAGTTTTGCCGTAAAGGAGACATTTTTGACCCGCAAAATTACAGCTACGAAAAGGTAAGCGCCTATTGCGAGGACAGCCTCCGGCGTTTAAAGCGGGAAGCAATTGATCTGTATCAAATTCATTGCCCGGCAACAGAAATATTGCGAGATGGCAGTGTGTTTGAAGTACTTGACCGATTGAAGCAAGAAGGGAAGATCCGCCAATACGGAGTTAGTGTGGAAACAGTCGAAGAAGGCTTAATTTGTTTGGAAAACCCAAATGTAAAAAGCCTTCAGATTATTTTTAATATCTTCCGACAGAAGCCATTAGAGGATTTACTTCCTGAAGCCTATGAAAAGGGAGTGGGACTTCTTGTAAGATTACCGCTTGCAAGCGGATTGCTTACAGGGAAATTTACAAGTAACCATGTGTTTGAAGCGGATGATCACCGCCGTTTTAATGAAAATGGAGAGGCTTTTAACGTGGGAGAAACGTTTGCCGGACTGGGTTTCCAAAAGGGTGTGGAATTAGCTGACCAGCTTAAATGGATAGCAGAAGGCAGAAAATCTATGGCTAGCGCCGCCCTACGCTGGATTTTAGATCAAAAAGAGATTACGTGCATCATCCCTGGATTTAAAAACGTGAAACAAGTAGAGCAAAATCTGTCAGCATTGGATACCAAATCGTTTACAGAAGAAGAAAGACAGATGCTTCAAAGCTTTTACCTGGAAAAAGTAAAGAATTCTATTAGAGGGCCTTATTAATGGTTCGGCCTCTAGTGGGGTAATCAATAGACCTTATTGCCGACCGAGCAAGATGAAAAAAGAGTGCCAAGGGTAGTCAATAGGACTTATTGCCGACCGAGCAAGAGAAAAAAGAGTACCAAGGGTAGTCAATAGACCTTTTTGACGACTGAGCAAGAGAAAAAAGAGTACCAAGGGTAGTCAATAGACCTTATTGACGACTGAGCAAGAGAAAAAAGAAAGCCAAGGGTAGTCAATAGGACTTATTGACGACCGAGCAAGAGAAAAAAGAGTACCAAGGGTAGTCAATAGACCTTATTGACGACCGAGGAAGAGAAAAAAGAGTGCCAAGGGTAGTCAATAGACCTTATTGACGACCGAGCGAGAGAAAAAAGAATGCCAAGGGTAGTCAATAGATCAGTAAACCTCACAAATAATTACTTTCTATTAGGAGTGAACCAATTGACCGAGATAACTATGATTACCGAAGTTTCTATCACTCAAAAAGCAGTAGCCATTACCTTTGATGATGGACCGAACCCTATTTATACCCCGGAAGTGTTAGATATTTTTGAAAAGGCAGGGGGAAAAGCGACCTTTTTTATGATTGGCGAACAAATGAAAGATCAACCTGGGATTGTGAAGCTTGTGGCCGAACAAGGTCATGAAATCGGCAATCATACGTACTCTCATCCTAAATTATCTGCGTTAACTCCTGCAGAATGTTTAGCAGAAATTGAATCAAATGAGCAAATAATACGGGAATTGACAGGACAATCGCCAGTTGTCTTCCGCCCGCCTTATCTCGATTACAATCATGACACGATTTCGATCGTCGAGAGTAAGGGATATTCTATGATTGGTGCCCTTAATTTAGAAGCTCAAGACTGGGAGCAGCCCGGAGTAGAACATATACTATCAGCCTCAAGAAAGTGTGTGAAAAATGGAAGTATCTTAATTTTCCATGACGGTTATGGAGATCGTTCTCAAACCATACAAGCGGTGAAGAAGCTTGTCTTCGAGCTTAAATCTGAAGGTTATCAGCTTCTAACCGTAAGTGAGCTATTGAACTTAAAAGAAAAAAAATAGTGATAGTAAAAAAGGGCCAAAATTTACTAAATTTTTCTGGTCCTTTTTTTTGCTGTTTGCCCTTATTTTTATACTAAAATAAGTTATGATTATATTAATTAAAGACTTTTGATAGAAGGTGGCCAAATGCTTTCAAAATTGCAGAAATGGAATACAATGAGAAATCAAATTTTAGTCGTCTTTTTAATTGTCATGGCCATTGTTTTATTAATTGTTGGTAGTTTAACTTTTAATCAAGTTTCCAATATGCTGAAAAATAATGGAGAAAAGCAAATCCAGCAAACAGCCATTGAGGCAAATGGAAGATTGGAATCACTATATGAACAAGTGAATACGGCCTCAAAACTTGTCATGACAAATGATAAAATTCAAGGGATTTTATCAAAGGCATATTTAGGAAGAAAAGTAAGTTTTTCTGAACTTCAAGAAGCAAAGGGAACGGTTAATACCATTCAAGCAAATACGGAAGGGATTTTCTCGTTCGAGATTTTTACGAAAAATCAGAATCGCTTGTTACCAAATGATGACTCCAGTTTAGCTGCCCGGATTGGCAAGCGTTGGATTGCCCAAGCAGATGAAGCAAAGGGACGTTTGGTTTGGATAGGGGAAGATCCTCATAATTCAGATTATATTTTAGCCCTTAGACGAGTGAATCTCATGAGGAATGACTATGGTAAAGGAGGTTATCTCCTTGTTAGGATTTATCATAATTATTTTCAGTTTGCAAACCAAGACGATAATGATACCAATCAATATTCTATTTTACTAGACAAAGATTTAAAGCCCATTTTGTCAAACTATACTGGTTCGCCTGCCCCCATTATTAACAATGATGAGTCGATTATTTCCCTGGACCATAAGGATTATATGGTTACAAAACAATCTTCGAAAGATACCGGATGGACTCTTATTATTTTAACACCTGTTAAAGCGCTTACTAAAGGGATTAATGTCTTGAGAATGGGGATTATTATTTCAGGAGTCATAGGGTTTTTTATCTTTTTTATCAGTTCATTATTTCTATCAACCATAATTACAAGACCCATTATTAAACTGACAAAAACGATGCAAAAAGCAAGCGAAGGTTCTTTATCCTTGAATCCTTCTGTCCCAACAGTAAATGAAATCAACGAATTAAATAGTACCTATAACCAGCTTGTTAAAGAAACCAATCATCTTATAAAAATGGTTTACCAAAAAGAAATCATTCGCAGTCAAAGCGAACTAAAGGCACTACAGGCACAGATTAATCCACATTTTCTATTTAATACATTAGACGCTCTTAGATGGTCACTGGATGATAAAGAAGAAGAGGAACTTGCAGACCTAGTCATTGCGATGTCCAACTTATTTCGTTATACCATCACGAAACAATCTGATAGCGATTGGGTATCCATCAAAGAAGAAATTAACCATATTGAGGATTATCTGGACATTATGAAAATGCGTTTTGGAGACCAGTTAAACTGGAATTTGAATATTGCTTCAGAGTGGGATGATGTAAAAATACCCAAATTATTAATTCAGCCTTTGGTGGAGAATGCGGTCCTTCATGGGGCTGGGAATACAGTCAGGCCATGTACCATTACTGTATCAATTCAACCTTCAATCGATCAGCAGTCCCTCGAAATACTTGTACATGATGATGGCCCTGGAATGAGTCAGGAAAAGTTAGATGTTGTAAAACGCTCCATGACGGAAGGAGGCGGCCCTTCGATAAAAGGAAATGGGATGGCGATGTCCAATGTTTTTAAACGCCTTCTATTATACTATCATGCTCATTTAAAAAGGGGCTTGACGATTTCAAGTGAAGTAAATATTGGCACAACCATTTCTTTTGAAATACCCGTAAAGATGGAGGAGACCCGAGTTGTATAGACGAACGATTTTAATAGTTGATGATGAACCAAGAACCCGGCAAGGACTTAAGAAAACATTGGATACATGGTCAAAAGGGGAATACCAAATAATTACGGCCGCTAATGGGGAGGAAACAATCGAAATTATGCGTCAGCAAAAGATTGACATCCTATTAACAGACATTCGTATGCCGGAAATGACTGGTTTAGAGCTCCTAAAAATAATCAAAGAGAAAAATATGTCACCTGTGATTATCGTTATTTCTGCCTATTCGGAGTTCGAGTATGCTCATGAGGCACTTCGGCTGGGGGTTATTAACTATTTATTAAAACCAATTAGCAAAAAAAATCTAATGGAAGCAGTGGAGGATGCCGTGAAGGCTGTTGAGAAACAAGAGCGGGCAGGAATGATTGAAAAAGTGGTGGACACTAAACTCGTTGATGTGAACACCCAAAATCCTTCCAATCGGGTACCAATCCGTGAAGCGCTTGATTATATTAATCATCATCTAAAAAATGAACTTACCCAAAAGGAAGTTGCAGACCATGTTCATTTAAATCCAAGTTACTTAAGTGTTTTATTTAAAGATCATGTCAAGCTCACTTTCAGTGAATATGTTACCAGAAGAAGGATTCAACGCGCCAAGGAATTGTTAATGTCTACTAATCTTCCGATTGCCGATATTGCGGAGGAATCTGGGTACAAAACGGCTAAATATTTTATTAAGATTTTTAAGGAAATGGAAGGAGAAACACCTAGCGCCTATCGTAAAAACAATAATGAGAAGGCTTTCCAATAATTCGGGTTCTCTTTCCTAAGACCTATTTTCCAACTATCTGAATACTAACCTATCAATCTAAACAATCAAGATAATAATAGGTCATGGGAGGAATAACCATTGTTCAAAAAGAAAATGATTTCAGTATTGGTATCCTTGGTCATGCTTGCTGCGTTAACGATGGCGGGCTGTTCCGCTTCCGGTTCGTCTGGTGAAGGAAGTGTTCTAAGCACTAATAAGAAAGTGATTAATTTCATGCATATATGGCCGGAAGGCAGTTCTAATGCTCAGTATTCAATCGTGAAAAATATCATTACTGCTTATGAAAAACAACATCCTGATGTAAAAATTGAAACAGAAATTGTTAGCTCTGATCAATATAGGGATAAGCTTAAAGTTTTAGCTACTGCCAATGAATTACCAGACATTGGGATGACATGGTCAGATGGTTTTATTAAACCATACGTAATAGGTGACATGTTAGAGCCATTAGACGATATTGTTAATCGAGATCCAGATCTTAAAGATGCGTTTATTCATGGTGTAAAAGAATCGTATGCGGTTAATGGAAAGACTTATGGACTGCCCTTAGAAATGAACATTTCCTATGTTTTCTATAACAAAGAAATATTCAAGAAATATAATCTTGAAGTACCTAAAACATTTGAAGAATATAAACATGTCGTGAAAACATTAGTAGAAAATGGAGTGATCCCTGCAGCCGTAGGAGCTAAGGATGGATGGCCGGCATCCTTCTGGTTTATGTATCTAGCAGACCGTATTGGCGGACCAACCATTTTAACAGATATTGTTCATGGGAAAGCCAAGATGGATGACCCTGCCATTTTAAAAGCAGCACAAGAAGTTCAAAACTTAATTGATATGGGCGGTTTTATAAACGGGGCCAGTGCATTATCATATGAAGATGCAAAAGGTTATTTCATGAATGAAAAAGCAGCCATGTTCCTAACGGCAACTTGGGAATTACCGAACTATACAACCAACCATGATGTAAAACAAGAGCTTAAAGAACGAATCGGCTATTTTAAATTCCCGCTGTACGAAGGCGGTAAAGGGACAGATCACAACAGCTTTGTCGGTGGTCCTGGTGTAGGTTTATTCGTAGCGAAAGATTCTAAGGTTAAGAAAGAAGCGAAAGATTTTGTTGGATTCTTCGTAAAAGAATGGGGCAAAAAATCAGTTACAGATGCAGGTGTCATTCCAGCAACAAAAGTGGACACATCAAACTTGAAACTTTCTCCGATTAACATGGATATATTAAAGGATTTGAGTGAAACTTCCAACGTAACAACTTATTTTGATACTCAAACCAGCCCAGCTGTCTCTGAATTACACCATGAATTAATTACAGCTCTATTTGGAAAACAAGTTACACCAAAAGAGTTTGTTAAACAACAAGCAGAAATTCTTGCTAAAGAACAAGAGTAGATTAGTATAGTCATTCCTTAAGTATAGAGGGCATACAGGTTATGCCCTCTATAAATTTTAGAAGAGAGCCTTATTTTATTCTAATAAAAAAGAAATTTTTTTCTTAATTATTGTTTTATGGAAAATATTTTGATAATATTATGATAACTTAGTTCGACCGACGGACAAACTAAGTTATTAAATACTAAGTTTTAAGGAATGGTGAAAATGAGCCTAGCAAAAGAAGAAGTTTTTAAGAGTAATATACAAACAGAGAAAATTCACTTCAAAGAGAAAGTTGGCTATGCATCTGGTGACCTAGCCTGTAACTTAATTTATCAAACGGTTTCAACCTATCTTCTCTTCTTTTACACGGATGTGTTCGGTATTTCTGCTGCAGCTGCTGGAACCATGTTTTTAATTGTTCGTGGTATTGATGCTTTAAGTGATCCATTTATTGGAACCATTGTAGATAAAACCAATACAAAGTATGGTAAATTTAGACCATTTCTTTTATTTGGTGCGATACCCTTTGCTTTATTAGCTATTCTTTGTTTTACCACACCGCAATTTGGAGGCTGGGGTAAACTTGTATATGCGTATATTACGTATATTGGTTTATCGATCACCTATACTTGTATTAATGTACCATATAGTGCACTTACTTCAGCAATCACAAGGGATAGTAAAGAAGTAGTTGATTTAACTTCAACCCGTATGTTTTTTGCTAATTTAGGTGGTTTGATCGTTTCTTTTGGTGTTCCGTTGTTAGCGAGTTTTATTGGAGATTCGACTAGTACAAAAACAGGCTGGCAAATGACAATGACTATTATGGGGATTGCCGGCGCCCTTTTATTACTATACTGCTTTAGGAATACAAATGAACGAGTAAAAATAAAAGAAGTCCATGGAAAAATTAAATTTGCTGACATTTTTGAGCAATTTAGAGTGAATCGCCCGCTTGTCGTTCTATGTGTCTTTTTTATTCTTATTTTCGGAATTAACTCCATTAGTAATTCTGTCGGTATCTATTACGTAACTTATAATGTCGGACGACCTGATTTAGTTAGCTGGTATGGAATGTTAGGAAGCTTGCCAGCCCTACTCCTTATGCCATTCCTGCCTGTTCTGAATAAGAAATTAGGGAAGAAGAACTTAATGAGAGTCTCATTATCTTTAACCATTGTTGGAACTCTTGCTTTACTGGTTATTCCAACAACAGCGATTCCACTTATCTTAGCGGCACGCTTAATAGCTGCGGCAGGCAGCTTAATTGCCGGAGGCTTTATGTGGGCGCTAATTCCGGAGACTATTGAATATGGCGATTACAAAACAGGCAAGCGTTTAGGTGGATTAATTAATGCTATGATTGGTTTCTTCTTTAAATTTGGAATGGCGTTAGGCGGAATTGTACCTGGTTTGGTTCTTCAGCAATTTGGTTATGTTGCCGACCAAGCACAGACGCCACATGCTTTAACAGGAATTTTAATTACAACGGCAGTCATTCCGGCTGTATTATTAGCAGTAGCCTTAATGGTTATCAACCTTTATGAACTTGACGAAAAGAAGTATGCCGAAGTTGTCAAAGCCTTAGAAATGAGAGATAGGATAGGCAGTTTTAAGCGTTAAATTTACTATAAATAAGCGGGGGGTGCCGAAATGGATCCACAGGGTAAAAAAATGAAGATTGATGCTGAAAAGTTTGCCTACGCAGTTATTTCTTCACAGAATGTTGAAAGCGATTTACCTGAGGAAATAGCCAAAAATAAATTAACGATTTTTTTAACTTCTTATTGGCTAGCAGAGAGGTTTAATCAATTAGAAGCTCAATCTTTTGAAAATATGGAAAGAAAAGATTACGAAGACCTGCTGTTGAAACTTTCGAGATTTAGATCGTTTAGATAGATTTATAGGCGCTCTCAGCTATTTTTAGCTGGGAGTTTTTTATTGTTAAAAACAATAATGAAAAGGCTTTCTAAAAATAGTGGTATTTTTCCTAATCGTTGTGACCTATTTTCAAAACTATCAGAATGTTAAGCTATAAATGTAAACAACACACACAATAAAAGGTCATAGGGGGAATAACAATTGTTTAAAAAGAAAACGATTTCAGTCTTGATGTCCTTAGTAATGCTAGCTGCCTTGGCACTTGCCGGCTGTTCTTCATCAAGTTCGTCCAGTGAAGAAAGCGCTTCAAGCGGCGGCAAGAAAGTCATTAAATTTATGCATTTATGGCCAGAAGGCAGTTCAAATGCCCAGTTCTCTATCGTTAAAAATATTATTAGCGATTATGAAAAACAGCATAAAGATGTAAAAATTGAAACAGAAATTTTAAGCCCTGATCAATACAGAGACAAGCTTAAAGTATTAGCTTCATCTAATGAATTACCTGATATTGGTATGACATGGTCAGATGGATTTATTAAGCCTTACGTAGAAGGTGACATGTTAGAGCCATTAGACGATGTCGTAAATAACGATCCAGATCTTAAAGACGCTTTTATCCCTGGTGTAAAAGAATCCTATGCGGTTGATGGAAAAACTTATGGTCTCCCATTAGAATTAAACATCTCCTATGTATTCTATAACAAAGAGATTTTTAAGAAATATAACCTTGAAGTTCCTAAAACATTTGAAGAATATAAAAATGTTGTGAAAACATTAGCGAAAAACGGGGTTACCCCTGCGACTGTAGGCGCTAAAGATGGCTGGCCAGCATCCTTCTGGTTTATGTATCTAGCAGATCGTATCGGTGGACCTACGATTTTAACAGATGTTATTCATGGAAAAGCAAAAATGACTGACCCTGCTATTGTAAAAGCAGGTCAAGAAGTTCAAAACTTAGTCGATATGGGCGGCTTTGAAAAAGGTGCCAGCGCTTTATCAAATGAAGATGCAAAAGGTTACTTTATGAATGAAAAAGCAGCGATGTTCTTAACCGCTACTTGGGAATTGCCAAACTATACTACAAGCCCTGATGTTAAACAAGATTTTAAAGATAAGATTGGCTACTTTAAATTCCCAACTTATGAAGGCGGTAAAGGTACAGACATTAACAGTTATGTTGGCGGCCCTGGCGTTGGTTTATTCGTAGCGAAGGATTCTAAAGTAAAGAAAGAAGCAAAAGATTTTGTTGGATTCTTAGTTAAAGAATGGGGTAAAAAATCAGTTACTGATGCGGGTGTTATTCCGGCAACGAAAGTAGACACATCTAGTTTGAAACTTTCTCCAATGTACATTGATATCTTGAAGGATTTGAGTGAAGCATCAAACGTTACTACTTATTTTGATACTCAATCCAGCCCAGCTGTATCTGAATTACACCATGATTTAATGACAGCTCTATTTGGAAAACAAATTACGCCGAAAGACTTTGCTAAACAACAGGCAGATGCTCTTGCTAAAGAACAAAAGTAATTAAGCGTAATTTATTCTCTTAAAGATAGAGGGCATACAAAATATGCCCTCTATCTAATTTAGACTATCTAGCTTCAGCGCTTAGGGGCGACAGGCTTAATTCAATCCTTCAAGAAGGCTCGACTTAAGCCTGTCGCTCCCGACCAAGGCGCTTACGTTTTTAATTAGAAGGGAGTATAGAAAATGAAAAACGTAATGTCAAACAAGTTAGCCATAAGCCTCTACGTACTTCCTGCCTTACTACTTATTCTTATTTTGATTTATATCCCAATCGTTCAAACAGGTTATTATGGTTTAATGGACTGGAACGGCATCGGGAAGATGAAGTTTATAGGTTTAGAGAACTACAAAAATCTAATCCATGACAAAATGTTTTGGCAAAGTACATGGCATTCCTTATTACTCGGTATTTTCTCCGCGATTAGCTTGATTGGTTACTTAATTTTATCATTAATCTTGGCAAGTAAGATAAAAGGTGCCAACTTTTTAAGAAAGATCTATCTCATCCCAATGTTATTATCGTCTGTTGCGATCGCACAGTTATGGGCGAAAATTTTTGATCCATCTAACGGAATGATCAACAGATTATTAATGACGTTTGGTGTGGAAAATCCGCCGCTTTGGTTAGCGGATTCGAACATCGTTTTATATGCCCTGTTTATTCCAATTGTTTGGCAATACGCTGGTTTTTATATCATCATTTTTTATGCAGCTTTAAAAAATGTTCCGGAAGAACTGATTGAAGCGGCGAAAATTGATGGTGCCACTGCTATTCAAATTGCTTATAAAATTAAAGTTCCTTTAATCGCAGGGGTCATCAAAGTAATGGTCATTTTAGCCATTGTTGGTTCATTAAAGTATTTTGATTTAATTTTCGTCTTGACTGGCGGCGGTCCTAACCATGCGAGTGAGGTTATGGCATCCTATATGTATACAGAGGCATTTACCAAATATAACTTCGGTTATGGAAGTGCCATCGGCTTTGGTTTACTTGTGATCTGTATGCTAATGACCTGGTTAATTCAAAAACTACTATCTACTAAAGATGTAGATTATTAAAAAAGGGGAGTGAATAAGATGAGCAAAGTTGCATATGAAACACAAACACATTCGACCCTATCTGCTTCATATAAAACTAGTAATACGATTGGGCAAAAAATTGGTTACGGAATTCTCTATTTAATTCTAGGAATTATCGCTATCATCCAGATTTACCCATTGATATGGTTATTCCTTTTTTCCTTAAAAACCAATCAAGAGGTCTTTGGTATGTCCCCATTCTCATTGCCTCAACATCCACAATGGGGTAACTATCTAAAGGCTTGGACTGCTGGACATATTGATGCTTACTTTTTTAATAGTGTGATTTACACCGTTGTAGCTGTTGTACTAACTGTTATTCTAGCTAGTTTTGTGACATTCGCGATTACAAGAATGCAATGGAAGCTTAGTGGGTTGGTTATGGGGCTGTTTATGGCGGGATATATGATTCCCCTTCACTCCACACTAATCCCATTATTTAATACTTTTAAATCAGTCCATTTAATTGATAATCCTGTTTCTGTTATATTATCTTATGTAGCGTTTAATTTACCGATTACCATTATGATTCTAAGCGGATTTTATAAATCTCTCCCACGGGAAGTTGAAGAAGCAGCGGTAATCGATGGCTGTTCCATTCATCGTATCTTTTTCCAAATTACTCTCCCAATGACAGTTCCTGTACTCTCAACAACGGTGATCATTAACATGATTTACAACTGGAACGAATTCGTGTTCGTTAATACGTTCTTAAGTTCTGATAAATGGAAGACTATCACGGTTGGAGTTAATAACTTTGTAGGACAATATTTAACAGATTGGGGTGCGATTGGTGCCACCTTGATGATTAGTATAATTCCAGTCCTGATTGCTTTCTTTGTTCTTAGTGATCGAATTGTGGAAGGCATTGCGGCTGGATCTGTTAAAGGATAATAATAAGTTATCAAAAGGAAGCTGATTCAAAAACCAAGGATCAGCCCTTTTTTTATCAGAAAAAGATGTGTAGAAACTATATTTAGACTTGGAAAATTAAAGTCACAAAGCCTGCCCTTTATCCCTTAATCTGCCGGCCTTGAATCAATGTTTTTGTGCAAATGCACAAATATATTTGTTGCATCGACTATACCAAAATAACAGTTAATAGATTAATATTATTATTAGAAAGCGCTTTACTGGTTTTGTTAAACGTCTATTATAAAAAGGAAAGGGGGCGGAATCATGGACAAAGACTTTGTCATCTTATTAGCACCAGATTCATTTAAAGAAAGTATGACAGCAAAAGAAGCATGTGAAGCAATGGAAAGAGGAATCAAGAAAGTAAATCATCAGATTACGTGCATTCAAGTTCCAATGGCGGATGGTGGAGAAGGCACCATGCAATCTCTGGCTGATGCTACTTGCGGTGAAATTTATATGAAAAAAGTTATGGGTCCTTTAGGAAATGAAGTGGAAGCCCCCTATGGGATTTTAGGAGATGGTAAAACTGGAATCATTGAAATGGCTAGTGCAAGTGGACTTCATTTAGTACGAAAAGAAGAAAGAAATCCGCTTGTTACCACCACCTACGGTACAGGTCAATTAATAAAAGCCTGTTTAGATCAGGGGATAAAAAAGCTATTAATTGGTATCGGCGGAAGCGCTACAAATGATGCGGAGCTGGAGTATTACAGGCTTTAGGCGGAAAACTGCTCGATGTGAATGGAGAAGAGCTGGGTTTTGGCGGAGGGGAGTTAGGCCGCTTGGCAAGAATCGATCTGACCCATTTTGATTCGCGGATAAAGGATATTAGCCTTGAAGTAGCCTGTGATGTTAATAACCCACTTTGTGGAGAACAAGGAGCATCCTTTGTATTTGGACCACAAAAAGGTGCGACACCAGAAGTGGTTGAACTATTAGACAAAAATTTAATGAATTACGCAAATATTAGTAAAGCACAATTTAATATTGACCTCCTTGATGTACCTGGAGCTGGCGCAGCAGGCGGATTGGGTGCTGGACTCATGGTGTTCTTAAATGGAACTTTAAAAAAAGGCATTGATATGGTTATCGAATATGCGTCACTGGAAGAGAAAGTTAAGGATGCAGATATGGTCTGGACTGGTGAAGGCAGTATAGATTTCCAAACCCAATTTGGAAAAACTCCTTTTGGGGTGGCTTCACATGCTAAGAAATATATATAAGCCAGTGGTGGCATTCGCAGGAAAAGTCGGTGAAAATATCGATTCCTTGTATGAGAAGATTGATTCTATTTTCAGCATTATGCAAGGAGTTAGTTCACTAGAGGAAGCATTAGCAAATGGTCAGCTAAACCTGAAAAGAACCTCTGAAAATGCGATAAGGTTAATGAATTTGGTGAGGTAAATGTGATTGAACTAGGACATAAAATGAGTTCTGCCCTATTTATTAAACAGTAGTGTGTTTAAATTAATAGTGAATGGCTGGTAAGAAAAGGTGATCTCATGAAATTATCGAAGCCAATAGCTGAAAAAGTCACAAAGGAAATGATGAAAATCATACCCTACAATATTAATCTGATGGATGAAAAAGGGATGATTATTGGGAGTGGAGATAAGCAACGGATAGGATCATTACATAAGGGGGCATCAAAGGTTATTGCCCAAAAAAGCATCAATGAGATTTATACCGAAGGCGACGGGATGAAGCCTGGCGTCAATGAACCTATTGTTATTAACGGTGAGATTATTGGTGTAATTGGGATAACGGGGCATCCAGAGATAGTGAGGCCATTTAGTAAGCTTGTTGGGGCAACTGCCAAACTTCTAATTGAACAGGAAAGCATAAATAAGAAAGCACAGAATGACAGAATCATGCGTGAGACATTTTATCATGAATTATCCTATCGAAAAACAAGCTATGATGATGAATTTTTACAACAAGGAAAAATGTATGGTATTGACCTAACAAGAAAATGTCAAGCCATTTTAATTAAAGGGAATTTACATTCAAAAGACATGAAGGCGTTTTTTGCTGGGTTTAGGCATTTTTTCACCATTGACAATAGCAAGAGGGTCCTGTTTATCACAGAACCTAGCAGCTTTAAGGAAGTAGTAACCGATTTATTAGTAAATAAGGAAATAGAAAAAGTAGCGATAGGTAAAAAGGAGGAATTTGCCTCCATTTCACTGGAACAGGCTGCCAATGCATTGTCAGTTGGCGTAAAAATAAAACCCTCAGAAACGGTCTATTTTTATAATGATTTAAAGTTATTTATACATCTGGCTTCCGATCACAGAGAACATCATAGTTCCAGCATATCGGTCTTAGAAAGTTTAGGAAACGATCAGGAGCTGTTCCATACATTGCAAATATACTTGGAGGAAAATGGTGATATAAACAATACAGCTAATAAACTGAAAATTCACCGAAATACATTGAATTATAGGTTGGAAAAAGTAGGGAATTTAACAAAGAAGAATCCCAAAGTCATTCTAGAATTATTTGAATTAATCTGTTCGATTATTTGGTCTAAGTGAATAAGTGAAGGATTGGGTAACTCTAGCTATTCTAATGGATAAACTGCCGATAAGATTTTTATCTTAAAGAGGAGAGAAGGGAGGAGATGGATTCTTTATCGTCACTTTGTTTGTGTGGCAAACAAACAAAGAAAACTGGCTTTGGCGAAGACCAGGGTTCCCGCTTCATTTTATCTATATATGATTGATTATAAAAAGGAGGATTAGGATGAATACAAGTCTTGCTGAAAAAATAACAGTAATACCAACAGGAAAAATTAACATGAAGGAAAAAATCGGATATGCCACTGGGGATTTAGCTTGTAACTTCATTTATCAAACAGTAAGTAGTTATCTATTATTCTTTTATACTGATGTATTTGGAATTTCGGCCGCAGCTGCCGGGTTTATGTTTCTGATTGTTCGAATGATTGATGCAGTAGCTGATCCACTTATTGGAACATTTGTGGATAAAACGAATACGAAATACGGAAGATTTCGTCCATACCTTTTATATGGTGCCTTTCCGTTTGCAGGGGTAGCGATTCTTTGTTTTACCACTCCTGCGTTTTCTGATCCTATGAAACTAGTGTATGCCTATATTACTTATATTCTGTTATCGATCACATATTCAGTAGTTAACATTCCTTATGCCGCGCTTACTTCAGCCATTACTCAAGATAACAAAGAGGTTGTCAGTTTAACCTCCGTCAGAATGTTATTCTCAAATACTGGTGGCTTAATTGTTTCTTTTGGAGTACCGCTTTTAGCCGGACTTTTTACAAATGCAACTGGAAAAACAAGTACTGGATGGCAAATTACCATGTCAATCATGGGAGTTTTAGGCGCCCTTCTACTAATTTACAGCTTCATGAATACAAAAGAACGAGTACAAATTAATCACTCCAAAGAAGCAAAAGTTAATTTTAAAGATATCTTTCTTCAATTAAAGGCCAATCGTCCGCTAGTCATCGTATGCTTTTTCTTTATTCTTAATTTCGGTGTTAACTCCATCGTCAACTCTGTTGGAATTTATTATGTCACTTATAACGTTGCAAGACCTGATTTAGTCAAGTGGTATGGTTTAATGGGAACGCTTCCTGCACTCATCCTTATGCCATTAATGCCAATGATGTATAAATGGATGGGTAAGAAAAAATTACTATTTACTGCTTTAACCTTGAAGGCAATCGGCTTAATCGCTTTATTCGTTATTCCTGCATCCATGGTTCCGCTTGTATTTGCAGGGCGTTTAGTTGCCGCATTAGGTACCATCACGGCAGGTGCTTTTACATGGGCATTAATTCCTGAAACTATTGATTATGGTGAATACAAGACTGGCAAACGTGCAAGCGGTGTCATTTATGCGCTAGTCGGATTCTTCTTCAAGTTTGGTATGGCCATCGGAGGAATTGTCCCAGGTTTGATTTTGGCCAACTTCGGTTATGTTGCCAATCATGCCCAAACGCCAACAGCATTAAATGGTATTTTGGTTACAATGACAGCCATTCCAGCCGTATTTGTTCTTATCGAGCTTGTGGCCATATATTTCTACAACTTGGATGAAAAAGAACATAAAAGAGTGCTAGCTGAATTAAAAGCGAGAGGATAAGAAAATCGCAAAAAAATATAATACAGTATTAATTGGCTTAATCCTGACCAGATACTAGCGGAGCAGCTAAACCTGCAGATTTTGACTATTTTACTTATCAAGAAATATAGTACTTTTCATTGAAAGGAAGGAAATAAAGATGGAATTGCTTCAAGTAAACAATAATAGAATTACTGATTCAACAGGAAGGCCCATTCAACTTCGAGGAACTTGTATTGGTGGCTGGATGAATATGGAGGACTTTATTAATGGCTATACAGGAACGGAACATGCCCTCCGTCATACTGTTTCCGAAGTCATTGGAAAGGAAAAAGCTGAATTTTTATTCGACCGGCTGCTGCACTATTTCTTTGGTGAAGACGATATTGAGTTTATTAAGAGCTGGGGAGCAACCACCATTCGCATTCCTTTAAATTATCGTCATTTTGAAGATGATGAAGCACCTTTTACTTACAAGGAATCGGGATTTAACCGCCTGGACAAGATCATTGATCTCTGTGAAAAGCACGGACTTTACGTTATTCTTGATCTTCACGCAGTACAGGGGTACCAAAACACTCACTGGCATTCAGATAATGATGTGCGTCATAGCTTTTTCTGGCATGACAAAACGTATCAAGACAGATTTATTGCTCTGTGGGAAGAGTTTGCACGCCGTTACAAAGGGAGAGCTGTAATTGCAGGGTATAACGTCATGAATGAACCTTGTGTGAATACCCCGCACGGCGATTTTCCACATACATTCTTTGGGAATTATAAACCGGATTGGGAAAGGATGAATCGGGTCTACAGACGGGTAGTGGAAGCAATTCGAAATATCGATTCTGACCATATCATTTTCCTTGAAGGGGATAACTATTCGAAGCTGTTTGATGGTTTAGATGCTCCTTTTGCTAAAAATCTGGTATACAGCAGTCATAACTATACGGCGGCTGGATTTGGTCCAGGACAGTATCCGGGAGTGGCCGATGCAAAAACGGCTCGCGTAGAGAGTGGCA
Source organism: Bacillus sp. AFS037270 (assembly GCF_002585305.1). The sequence goes on from NZ_NUNF01000024.1 coordinate 39,980, forward strand.
AGTATTGGGATAAATCCGTCCAAGAGGAAGTATTTTATAACCATGAAGGCACTAAGTTTGCACAGAAATATGATGTCCCTCTTTGGGTGGGTGAGTTTGGCTCCGTCTATAATGGACCAGAACAGGAGATCCCAGATCGTTTAAATGCCATGGATGATCAACTTCGTATCTTTGAAGAATTTGGCGCGCATTGGACGACTTGGACTTATAAAGATGTTGGAGTAATGGGGTTAGTGACGCTTGATCCGGAATCAGAGTATATGCAGAAGGTTTCTTCCATTTTTAAAATGAAACTTGCATTAAATACGGACGATTGGATGATTTGGCTACCTGGGTTTGAGGCAAGAAAATCAGTTGAGGAGTTAGCCAGCCATTTGGAAGAGGTGGTTAATCCAGACATGTCTCACAGCTTTAATCTTTCCAGCCTTTCACAAGCCATTTTGACCATTTATGCTGGTGCATTGATCCATCCAGAGTATGCGAAGATTTTTAAAAATTTATCCGAAGAAGAAATTGACCTTATCATGCAGTCGTTTGCCTTTAAGAACTGTAAGATTAACGAAGGCTTGCTAAATATATTGAAAAAACATACAAACGAAAAAATTCAATTGAGAAATGGCTGATTTTTTGAAAAACACCTAAGTATAAGGCTGATTTCATAAGGGGTGATCTTACTGACAGCCTTGGTTCAGTTGCCCTTAATATTGGGGCAGATGAAACTAGAATGGATATTGAGAGCAAACAACTTATGAAATATGCTTTCCAACGGTAAAAGATTTCTGTAAAGACTTAACAGGTTACGAATCATTATTAAACAATGAAAAGGGATTGGAAGCCTATTCATAAGTGGAGAAACTATGTAAAGCTTTAATTCTTATCTAGAATTTTTTTAAAATGAAAGAGGAGAGATATCAATGGTATCTAGTTTAACAAGTACAACCAGATTAAATAATGGAGTTGAAATGCCATGGTTAGGCCTAGGTGTTTTTCAGGTAAAAGACGGAGAGGAAGTTATTAGTTCAGTAAAAACAGCACTTGAAGTTGGTTATCGAAGTATTGATACTGCAGCCATTTATAAAAATGAAGAAGGTGTAGGGCAAGCCATTGTAGAATCAAACATACCCCGCGAGGAACTATTTATTACAACTAAGCTTTGGAACGCTGATCAGGGATATGAGACTGCATTAGCAGCTTTTGAAAAAAGTTTAGAAAAATTAGGTTTAGAGTATTTAGACCTTTATTTGATTCACTGGCCTTTGCCTTCTCAAGGGAAATATGTAGAAACATGGAGAGCGCTAGAGAAGCTTTATAAGGATGGACGTGTTCGTGCCATTGGGGTAAGTAATTTTAAAGTTCATCATCTTGAGGATATTATTGCCAATTGTGAAATTAAACCGATGGTGAACCAAGTAGAATACCATCCACGATTTAATCAACGGGAATTACATGATTTTTGCAAAAAGAACGGGATCCAGCTTGAAGCATGGTCTCCATTAATGCAGGGTGGTCTTCTTGATGATCCTACGCTAGTTGAGATTGCAAAGAAATATAAAAAATCAACCGCACAAATCATTATCCGTTGGGATATCCAAACAGGAGTAGTGACGATTCCAAAGTCGGTAAAGCCTCACCGTATTGCTGAAAATGCAGATATCTTTGATTTTGAACTTTCACAAGAGGATTTGGAAAAAATAAATGCTCTTAATCAGGATAAACGAATGTTTGCAGATCCTGATGATTTTAATAGAATGTAAGCTTTTCATCTCTCTGCTAGCCACTATAAAGATCGAAATATTAATAGAATATATTCAAGAATAAATAAGAAGTTAAGGAGAGAGTTGGTAAAAATTCGCCGGCTCTCTTTTTTTAATACTTTCTTTCATGGATATTTGTTTTTGTAAAAGGATTGGAAAATGAGTGACTATTATTATTTTAAGGTTTGCGGTTAATTCCTATACTTATTTAAATAAAATGTATAGTTTGTTGGGTTCGTAAACAAAGTTATATAAATTATAATTTTTTCTGTAAAGAAATTTTCAACATAAATGAATGGAAGCCCTTACTTATTTAGTCATTTAAAAAGGAGGTTGAGTTAGAGGATAAGGTTTATTATTTGAAGTGGATATTTTTCACAAACTCTTCGTAAGAATAAATTTCGGCTTATATACACCTAAAAAAATATCTATTTAAGAGGGGATTAAAAACATGCTAAAAGTCTTACGTAAACCAGTAATTTCAGGATTAGCTTTAGCATTATTGTTACCTGTAGGAATTACTAGTGTAACCGCATCTAATGTAGAGTCTTATGCCAAAAAGCCAACTATAAGTGCATTAGAGGCACCACAACTAGACCAAAGATATAAGGATTCTTTCACAATTGGTGCAGCTGTAGAGCCTTCCCAATTACAAGGCAAGGACGCGGAAATGTTAAAGCGCCATTTTAATAGCATCGTTGCAGAAAATGTCATGAAGCCTGCAAGTTTGCAGCCAGTAGAAGGTCAATTCAACTGGGGACCTGCTGATCAAATCATTCAATTTGCGAAACAGAATGGTATGGACGTCCGTGGTCATAATCTTGTCTGGCACCAGCAGGTACCTAATTGGTTCTTCATTAATAAACAAGGTGAATGGATGCCAAATGAGAAAGATCCAGTAAAACGCGAGGCAAACAAACAGTTGTTATTACAGCGCTTACATGATCATATTAAAGCAGTTGTATCACGATATAAGGATGATGTGAAATCTTGGGATGTTGTGAATGAAGTCATCTCCGATGGAGGTGGTTTACGTACTGACTCTAATTGGTATAAAGTAACCGGCGAAGACTATATTAAAGTGGCATTTGAAACGGCCAGAGAATATGCTGCACCAGATGCTAAGCTTTATATCAATGATTACAATACAGAAGTAGAACCAAAAAGATCTAGTCTTTATGAGCTAGTTAAAAGGTTGAAAGAGCAGGGTGTTCCAATTGATGGTGTTGGCCATCAGTCTCACATCCAAATCGGCTGGCCTTCCGAAGCAGATATTGAAAAGACGATTAACATGTTTGCGGATCTAGGGTTAGATAACCAGATTACCGAGCTTGATGTCAGCATGTATGGCTGGCCGGTAAGGGCGTATCCAACTTATGCAGCCATTCCAGAACAAAAATTCCTGGACCAAGCAGATCGTTATGATCGTTTGTTCAAGTTATATGAGAAATTGGGCGATAAGATTAGCAACGTAACATTCTGGGGCGTTACTGATAACCATACTTGGCTCAATGACCGTGCTGATGTTTACTATGATCAAGATGGAAACGTTGTAACAGATAAAGATGCACCATTTGCATCTATAGTGAAAAAGTCAGGAAAAGATGCACCATTTGTATTTGATCCAGAATATAATGTAAAACCAGCCTATTGGGCAATTATCGACCATAAATAATAAAATAGTAAATCAGCTCCGGTCTTGGAGCTGATTTTTAAATAATTTCTCTTTACCTAAGATTATAATCAGAAGTTAATATATAAAACTTATTTTCATAATTTTCGGTTTATCGTGATGTAATAACATAGTAATGAACGATTATTTTTATAAAACTATTAGATAAAAAGTTTGACTAAAGGAGGATTTTAGTTGAACGAGTTATAAATAAATAGGCAGCTCCATGTTTACTCTGCAATAGTGCGGATACCAAAAGAAAATTAAATTTTAAAGGATTATTGTGTTTTCAAGAAACAGGAGGTATTGATACATAATGAAAAAGACCGTTTATATAACAGGCGCAGACAGAGGGCTGGGGCTTGCTTTGACGAAGGTTTTCCTCGAATCCAATTTTAAAGTTTTTGCCGGACGATTTATGTCTGATTGGCCGGAGCTTGATGAATTTAAAAAGGAGTATGGTGAGGATTTAGACATTCTTTCATTAAATGTTACCAATCAACAATCAGTCGATGCAGCTGCTGATTACATAAAAGAACAGGCTGGACAGTTAGATATTCTTATTAATAATGCAGGGATTCTCAAGGACCGGTCTGAGGATATATTCGGAGAGTTTTATTACGAAGATATGATGAAACTGATCGATACGAATACATTTGGGCCATTGCGTGTCTCCAAGTCTGTTGTTCCTTTGCTAATAAAAGGAAATAGCAAAATCCTTGCCAATATCTCATCAGAAGCGGCAAGTTTAGCTGATTCCTGGAGAAAGAAGGAGTATGGCTATTGCATGTCAAAGACTGCTTTAAACATGCAATTAACGATCTTACAAAATCAATTAAAAGAATATGGGATCAAAGTTTTAGCATTCCATCCGGGTTATGTCAGGTCGTATATTTTTGGTGAATTCAATCCGGATGCAACGATTGATGCCATCGAATCTGCAACGGGAATTATGAACCAAATATTAAAGTCACCAGCGATTGAAGAACATATGTTCATTGATTATCAAGGGAATCAAATGAACTGGTAAGGAAAAATTGATTGGATAATAGCTAAGTAAAGATTGTAATGTTTGTCCCAGAATGATGTTCAGTTGTTGTCATTAACGGCAGGTTATTTTAATACCAAACCTACCGTTTTCGTTAGAAATTATTAATATTTCTAAATAATCAAAAAATAAAAAACAAAAACTTAAACATGACTATAATTAGATTATGCGTTGAATTGGAAACGATTACATTAGCAAATCTAGTATTTTAATCAACTTATTTCTTATTAAAGGAGATGTTGGGATGTTTACAGGGCAGGTTTTATCTCAAAATGATATTGAACAATTCATTGAATTAGGATGGGTTAAAGTCTCCCAAGCTTTTGAGCGAAAGGCCGCATTAAAGGCACAGGATTACTTGTGGGAACAACTGGAAAAAAGAGGGATTGAAAGATTGGATCGAACAACCTGGACTGAACCCATGCTTCGTATGAATGAAAATTACGATACGGAGGAGTTCCGTCAGTGCGATAGTGAAAGACTCTCCGATGCCATTGAGGATTTAGTAGGAACAGGTCGTTGGGTCGGCCGTGGCATACCAAATCGTTGGGGATGGTGGCCTGTTAATTTTTCGGAAGGTTCCCATCTGGAATGGGACGTTCCAACTAATGGATGGCATTGGGATGGGATCCATTTTAAACATCACGTAGATAGCCCTGATCAAGGACTGCTTTGTTTATGTATTTTTTCGGATATTGGCCCCCGGGGTGGCGGGACATTAGTGGCAGAGGGCTCACATAAAGTTATAGCCCGATACTTGGCTGAGCAGCAAAATGGTGTAACTCTCGAGGACGGAATTCAAGCTGTGAACAAAGCTCATGAATGGTTTGGCATGCTTACAGGTCAAGAAGGGACAAACTCTTCTTCAAGAAAGGATACGAACCGAATTGATTACTTTATGAATCAAACCGTTAAGGTTGATGGGGCAAACCTTAGAGTAGTGGAAACGACTGCAGAAGCAGGTGATGTCTACCTTTGTCATCCTTTTCTCTATCACGTCTCTTCTCAAAATCATTCAGGAATTCCACGTTTTATGTGCAATCGGACAACTCCGTTAGGGGAGAGATTAAACTTAAGAAGAATAAATAAGACAGACTATTCACCTCTAGAATTTAGTATTCGGAAGGCATTGTAAACTCAGGAGAAGGCCCGATTATGTGGTATCCTATCCATTTAATCGGGCTATTTTTCGGTATTTGAAGTCTTTTACTCTATATTATACTAAATTAACACCACTCAGCCAGCAATGTGATGCCGGCTTAAAGCGTTTAGGATTGGATTATATAGATCTTTATCAAGGTATCTAATTATAAAAATTCAGTAAATTATTTGTCATAAAAAAATAGATGATTTATAGGAGAGAAAGGTAAAAATGACTGATAAAAGCAGATTAAAAAATGACAATAGAGATGAAGATTTCAAGGCACCAAAAGATCAAGTGGTAAAACGGGATAGCTTTTTCGTTATGTTTGAGAAAGTGATTGAGGCAACTCCCCGTAATGAAGGCAAGCCCTCACAGGAAATCTATTTGGAAGGAGAACAATTGAAAAGTATTGCAAGACTTGTAGGTGGCGTGAAAGATGAGGAAATATTGACTCTCCTTGAAGATTGTAAGGGATTTTTTAAGTTGGTTCACAGTATAGGGGTTGTAATAAAAACAGAAAATGAATATGCAGGAAAGATCAATTTTGTATTACAAAATTATGGAAAAGGGAAAAAATATGATACTGGAACACTACTAAGAATGCCATGTCCAACAGATGGAACCGAGATAATTTTAGACCTTGGGGATTACCAATGGTCCCCAGATGACGATGTTCCAGGTAAATTTGCCTTTGAATTTGAGCATCCTGGTGAACTAGCAACAGCAAGTGTCAAATTCTATCTGCATGATGCCTATAAGGTCCCTGAGATATCGTTGGAACCGCCGGTCGCATTCGGCTCAAAAGGTTACCAGGCCATGATTAGAAAATCCCTTTTAAGTAAAGGAAACAATCAAAGATTGAAAGCGGCAATTGAAAAAGCAGAAAGAGGCGAGGATGTTACCATCGCATACATAGGGGGCTCCATTACTCAGGGAGCTGGAGCAAAACCAATCCATACTCATTGTTATGCATATCAATCATACTTGAAATTCAGAGAAATGTTTGGGAAAGATGATGGAAAAAATGTCCATTTTGTGAAGGCCGGAGTAGGAGGTACACCATCTGAGCTCGGCATGATTCGCTATGAACGGGATATTTTAAGGAATGGAAAAGTAGAGCCGGATATTGTGATTGTTGAGTTTGCGGTAAATGATGCAGGAGACGAAACAAAGGGAATTTGTTATGAGAGCCTATGTTTAAAAATACTTTCTCCGGAAAACAAACCAGCTGTTATTTTATTATTCAGCGTGTTTGTAGATGACTGGAATCTGCAGGATAGGCTTTCTCCCGTAGGAAAGCACTATGAACTCCCAATGGTAAGTGTAAAGGATGCAGTGGTAGAGCAGTTTAGGCTTACAAAGGAAGAGGGTAACATCATAACCAAGAGGCAATTTTTTTACGATATCTATCATCCAACAAATGACGGTCATACTATAATGGCAGATTGCCTTTCTTATCTATTTTCTGAAACAAAGAAATCCATTAGAGATAGAGAAGATATTAAAATAGATATATCGCCGGTTATTGGTAATTGTTTTAAGGATGTTCAGTTACTTGATAGGAAAGATAACCCAATAGATGCAAGGATAAATGTGGGTAGTTTTTGGGAAACAGATGAAGATTTGCAGATGGTAGAGATGGATGCTAACACTTTCGTTACTCCTCAATTTCCAAATAACTGGATGCATACAACTACATCGGGAAATGAAAGTTTCAAAATGACGATAAACAGCAGAAGTCTCATTCTTGTTTATAAGGATTCAGGAAATAGTGAGTTTGGAATAGCGGAAATATTTGTGGATGGCCAACATATAAAAACCGCCGACCCTCATGAAGTTAACTGGACTCATTGCAATGCTGTAATCTTGTATCAGGAGGATGTCTGCCGGGAACACCAGGTAGAAATCAAGATGGCTTCCAATAATGAAGACAAATGTTTTACCATTTTGGGATTCGGATATACCTTATAATTTTTTATGTCCTACATGGTGATTATGATTACTCATTGAATCCAATTACACTCTTGTCATACTGTTAATGTGACACTTGGGGATATCATAAATACAGTCTTGATAATTCAGAATATTTATGAAAAATTGTATTGACTCATTTTTATGATTAGAGTAATATTTTAACTAGATTGAAACTACATTATAAAACACAGTTTTATAATGTAAAACAAATGGTCTTTTTTATCAATAGGATATTATTAAAGAGATTCAAAGCTTGAAATGTGGTAATCTACGTCTAGAAACCCAACAAAAAAGGATTGATTTTAAATGCCAATAATTCAAGCAGTTGAAAGAGCACTGACGATTTTAGACTTATTTGATGAGCATGCAACGGAATTAAAAATTACCGAAATCAGCGAGCGTATGAACTTGAATAAAAGTACTGTTCATTCACTATTGAAAACGCTTAAAAAAAGTGGCTATATTGATCAGGATGGAGATAGTGGAAAATACAAGCTGGGCATGAAGTTACTTGAAAGAGGTAATTTTGTCATAACCAACTTAGATGTTCGGAACATCGCAAAAAAATACTTACTTGATTTATCGAAAAAAACCGGTCACACCCTTCACCTTGTCATTTTAGAGGGAAAAGAAGGTCTATATATAGATAAAGTAGAGGGAACTTCAGCAAATGTTTTATATTCTCGGATTGGAAGGAGGGTGCCGATACATACCAGTGCAGTAGGGAAGCTTCTTGTCGCTTTAAGTTCCCAAGAAGAGATTGATAAAATGATGGATGGCTATATATTTGATCAAAGGACACCTAGAACGATTACAAATAAAACTGATTTTTTAAATGAATTGGTTGAAATAAAAATAAATGGATTTGCTATGGATCGAGAAGAGAATGAGCCTGGTATTTGCTGTCTCGCATTTCCGATTCGTAATCATACAGGCAATGCTATAGCTGCTTTTAGTGTTTCGATGCCTACGCCTCGGTTAAATGATGAGGAAATGGAACGAATTATACCATTGATGATCCAAACTGGCGAAGAAATATCCCAAAAAATGGGTTATGTTTAAAAACTCCTTATTTTAAATAATGGAGTTTTCATATGAATACATTATAAAACTGAGTTTTATAATGTAAAACTAATTAGAGGTGATTGGATGCGTATTATACGATTCTTGGAAGAAAACGGTTTATCGAGATTAGCTGCTATTACGGATGAGAATTTACTTTACGAATTGCCATTTGAAAACATCCTTGAACTAAGGCAGGAAGCACAACAAAGAAAAGTATCGATGGTTGATATCATCCAGCAAGCTATCCAAGATACTTTGCCTAAGAAGGAAGAGTTAGAACAGCTTAAATTACTCGTACCAATTGAAGCACAAGAGGTTTGGGCTGCTGGGGTCACTTATCTAAGAAGCAGGGAAGAAAGGAACTATGAAGCTACCGGTGGGAAACATATCGAGCCAACCATCTATGATAAAGTTTATGAGGCAAAAAGGCCAGAGATTTTCTTTAAATCTACTAAAGATAGAACAAGAGGAACGGGCGATTCCCTCTGTTTAAGAACTGATTCAAACTGGCAGGTTCCCGAACCTGAATTAGCCCTTGTCCTAGATGAGAATGGGCAGATTTTTGGGTTCACAATTGGAAATGATTTGAGCTGCCGGGATATTGAGGGAGAAAATCCACTCTACTTACCTCAAGCTAAAATATGGAAAAATTCATGTTCGATTGGTCCTGCTATTCGTTTGGCAGAAACAGTTGAAGATTATTATAGCTTCCAGATTACCTGTCGTATCTATCGGAATCAGGAAAAAGTATTTGAAGAAACGGCCAATACCCGTGACTTGCGAAGAACATATGAAGAACTATGCTCCTATCTAGTAAAAGATAATATTGTGTTTAATGGGACTGTACTTTTAACAGGAACAAGCATTGTTCCCCCAGAAAATTATACTTTACAAGACGGTGATCTTATTGAAATAGAAATTCCGGGTATAGGTACATTGGTTAATCCGGTAAAAAAACAAGCAGTAAAACTAGTTGAAACAATTTAGTTGAAAAGATATGAAAAGAAGGGAAAGGGTAGCTATGACAGTTCAAACTGAAGTAAAAACGTATGGGAATTTTATAGGCGGAGAATGGGTGCCAGCATCTACCAATTTGGTTGAAAAGAGTTATAGTCCGGCACACCGCAATGAAATAATTGGGTACTATCAAAGTTCATCTGCAAGTGATGTAGATAAAGCTGTTGCTGCTGCTCAAAATGCAACTGCAACATGGCGGAATTTATCTGGTGCACAAAGAGGAGACTTACTTTTTAAAATTGCTGATATCATGGAGAAGCGCCTGGATGAAATTGCTGAAACACTTACAAGAGAAATGGGAAAAACCTTTCCAGAAGCAAAGGGAGAAACTTTACGTGGTATAGCTATTCTAAGGTATTATGCTGGGGAAGGGTTACGGAAAACCGGTGATGTCATTCCAGCATCTGATAGCAAGGCGTTAATGTATACAACTCGTGTTCCCTTAGGTGTTGTGGGAATAATTACACCATGGAATTTTCCTGTTGCCATCCCTCTGTGGAAAATGGCACCGGCTTTAATTTATGGAAATACAGTTGTGATTAAGCCTGCACAGGAGGCTTCCGTCACTTGTGCTAAAATAATCGAATGTATGGGGCAGGCCGGCTTGCCTGCAGGGGTAGTAAATATGGTGACGGGGAAAGGTTCAGTAGTTGGACAGCGCATCATTGATCATCCTCAAATAAACGGAATCTCCTTTACAGGTTCCAATTCTACCGGTAAAAGAGTGGCATTTGGGGCAATTGAACGGGGCGCAAAATATCAATTGGAAATGGGCGGGAAAAATCCGATTATTATTGCAGATGATGCCGACCTTGAGGAGGCGGTGGAAGCGACTATAAGCGGGGGACTAAGATCCACGGGTCAAAAATGTACCGCAACTAGCCGAGTCATTGTACAAGAAGGAATATATGAAGAATTCAAAAATAGATTAGTTGATAGAACAAGAGAATTAAAGGTTGGCGATGGCCTTGAAGAAGGGACCTGGATGGGGCCATGTGTGAATGAATCACAGTTAAACACTGTACTTTCCTATATTGAAAAAGGAAAAGAAGAAGGCGCAACCGTTCTATTTGGCGGCAATAGGCCATCAGAAATTGAACTGCAGGATGGGTATTATGTTGAACCGACTATTTTTGGTGATGTTAAATCAGGCATGACAATTGGCCAAGAAGAAATTTTTGGTCCGGTGTTAGCCTTAATAAAAGTTAAAACAATTGAGGAAGCAATCGAATTGGCAAATGACATTCCATATGGCTTAAGTGCATCAATATTCACGAAAAACATTGGGAAGGCATTTCAATTTATCGAGGCAAGTGAGGCAGGTCTTGTCCGTGTAAATTATGAAACAGCAGGAGTAGAATTACAAGCTCCATTTGGCGGTATGAAAGCATCCAGTTCCGGCGCACGAGAACAAGGAACCGCTGCGATAGAGTTTTACACCTCCATTAAAACGGTATTTGTAAAGCCTTAATAGCAAAAGGATTATGAAAGGGGACTGTATGTAGATGGAGAGTATCCATATAGTATGGTTTCCTTTTATAAATGTATAGTTAGTTAGATAGATAAAGGGTTCTAGTGTATTAAAGAAAATTGTTGCGGAGCAGGAGGCATTATATATGTCCAGAGATGTAGATGATAAAAAGCCAAGAATAAACAATCCAATTAACCCTTATAGGGAAAATGTTCAAGGAAAGGCAAATGAACCGATTACAGTAGCAGGACTATTGGATAGGGCCAAAAAGGTTTTAGGAGACTCTTATCAAGGCTCAAACTCGGATTGGACATTAGGGGAAATATATAACCGTCTAGAAGAGAATGCGCCTCGAATCGCGATCATTGGTGGTTCCGCCGACCATCCTGCCCATATACTAGATTTAGAAACAGTATCTCGGGCAGCTTTAAAAATTTGGGAAGAAGGCGGGGTTCCATTTTATTTTAGTACACCTGTTATGTGTGACGGTACAGCCCAAAGTAATATGGGGATGTCCTATTCACTGCAAAGCCGTAATGCCATTGCTGAGATTGTCGTCAATCAAATGGAAGCGCATTCCTATCATGGGGCATTTGTTATCCAAGGTTGTGATAAGCAGCCTTTAGGTGTATTAAGTGGTTTAGCTTTATTGGATCGTGTCCGGAGCTACCGTGGTGAAGCACCGGTATTTGCAACGTTTGCACCTTCTCACGTTTTAAAGGGAGGGGAAATTCCGCAGGATTTACAAGTAGAACTAAAAGAAATTGCTGACAGAGCATCATTAATGGGTGAACAGAATATTGCCGATGATCTTAACGATGCTTTAAGTTTTATCTTACAATGTACATCGAATACACAATTTCAAGGAGTTCTTGCGCGAGCTGTTGAAAAGGGTATCATTACCCACGAGCAACATAAGAATTATGAAAAGAGGCTTGCGATTAATACATGTGACTCAGCAGGGGGAATATGTGCCTTCCATGGAACGGGAAATAGTTCAAGAGATTTGATGGCAGGTTTTGGGTTAGTTCATCCTAAACTGGAATTGTTAACAGAACCACCTACTTCCGATCAACTAAAGCCAGCCATTGAATCCTTATTTTCGATAGCTAATAGCCCAGAATGCAGTGTGGCTGAGTTGGTCGGTGCTAATATAGAAAATGCCATCCGGATTCATAGCTCTGGCGGCGGTTCCACCAACCTAATGATGCACATTGTTGGGGCAATGGTTTATGCGGGATATGACTTTAGTCTTTGGGATATCGAGAAAATTCATCAATCGTATCCTATACCAGATTTATTTCATTACAGCCTTACAGAAGGCAGGGATATCTTTGTACTAGCAGAGCAATGCTGTTCTGGTCAGATTAGAGGAATGGAAACTCTTTTTTATGAATTAATTCGGAATGGAGTTCCGATGGATGTTGATGCTTTAACTGTGACTGGCCAAACTTGGAAGGAAAGGCTGAGTAATACGGAAGGACTAAGTGCGGATGGAGTTAAGGAAAATCCAATCATCCAAAGTAAGCCCCTTAGAAAGTTTAGCGGAGTCGATGTGTTACGGGGGAACTTTTTTGAAAGCGCTGTTGTCAAAATTAGTGGGATGACTACCTATCAATTAGATCAATTTGATGATAAAGTTTCGTTTGTTCTTTATTTTGAAAATGAAGAAGAGGCAAATAATCAATTATTAAATGACCAATTATTGGATGAATTAAGAGACCAGCAAGCATTTTCGCAAGAGCACTTGCTGCAAATGTGGAAACATAATCATCCAGATAGTTATGGAGAAGCAGGTGCCTTATCCTATCATCAATTATTTAATCGAATGGTAAAAGATCAAAGTTTGAAACTTACCATAATTATCGCTGGTCAAGGCCCTGAGGCATTTGGAATGCCCGAGATGTTCAACCCCATGCAGCATATTAATGCAAATCGCCAACTCAAACGTTTAGCTACTCTTATTAGTGATGGTCGATATTCTGGAGTTACTTACGGGGCAGCAATTGGCCATATGACTCCTGAAGCCTATAATGGAGGAGGGGTGTTATACCTTAAACAAGGGGACTTACTACACTTACGTTTCCGCGCAAAACGGATTGAATTACTTGATGCTGAAAGTTTTACAAATGGTGAAATGAAACCATACTTAGGGGACCTCCATCTCGATAGGGGGACACTAGGAGAACAAAGGAAAAATACAATGAAAAAGAGACAAAGAACGATAGCAGCATCTAACCGTCTCGTCGGATGTACAAGTGCAGTTGAAGGGGTTGTACCTTTAGCAGTTAAGATGGATGCGGTCATTCCATTTTCACCTAAACAAGTTATAAGTAAAATTTAATCTCTTGTTCTTTGAAACTTATCTTCAATAGAAGCAGTTGTTTATTGTGTACTTCTCCGTCATATGAAACGTATAAAAGTTTTCTTTCCACAGACGGTCAAATCCATTGTCATACAACTTTGGTGCTTCTAGGTTCACATCTTACGTGCCTTCACCTCGAAACTAAGCAGATGATTTTAAGGAGAAGTTATTGTGGTTAGAAGGGGCAATTATGAAGAATCACGAGCATCTCTTATTACCGTTAGATAATACGTTAAATAAACTGTTATCCGCCCTAGTAAAGTAGAAAGCAGCGGAAAATCTACTGAAGTATCTATAACGATAATCATACGTCACCATAACCGGTGGCGTTTTATTTTTTATTAATTTGTACTAGGACTCTATCAAATTATGAATATATTGAGTAATGTACTAGCATTAAAAGTGAGGTGATTTATAAATAATGGATCTTCTATTTCCATTTAAAAAATTTTTAGAATCTTGTTGACTATAACATTTTTCAGTGTTAAATTAATGTTATCGATAACAATAAATCATGAAAAGTTTTTAACTATACTAAGAGATTTTTCTGAAGAGGAGGTAATGAAGATGAGAACAATTGTATGTGAACAACCTAATGTTTTTAGATTGACCAATGAAGATATTCCACTTCCAAAACTAGGTGAAGCGATTGTCGCAATTAAAAGAGTTGGGATATGCGGAACCGACATGCATGCATTTAAAGGAAATCAACCCTTTTTTAATTATCCTAGGGTGCTTGGCCATGAATTGGCTGGAACGATTGAATGGATTGGCGAAAATTCAACAGGATTAAAAAAAGGAGAGCAGGTTTCTATTATCCCGTATATGCATTGCGGTGAGTGTATTGCTTGCCGGCAAGGAAAAACAAACTGCTGCACTCAAATGAAAGTTTTGGGAGTACATATCGACGGTGGGATGCGTGAAAAAATCTCTGTGCCTATTGATCATTTAATGAAGACAGGAGGTTTGTCATTGGATCAGACCGCGGTCATTGAACCTTTAAGTATCGGTGCCCATGCGGTCAGACGGGCAGGAATTCAAAAGGGAGAATTTGTACTGGTAATTGGTGCGGGCCCGATTGGTTTGGGGGTTATGGCATTCGCACAACAAGAGGGTGCCAGGGTAATTGCTATGGATATTAATGAAGAAAGATTGGAATTTTGTCAAAAGTGGACAAGAGCAGAATTTACCATTAATGCTTTAGAGAATCCACTGGAAACCTTAAAGGTTATAACAAGCGGAGATATGCCAACAATTGTATTTGATGCAACCGGAAATCGCAAATCAATGGAAGAGTCTTTCCGTTATCCGGCAAATGGAGGGAAACTCATTTTCGTCGGATTAGTAAAATCGGAAATTGTTTTTTCGGACCCTGATTTTCACTCTAAAGAATTGACATTAATGTCAAGCAGGAATGCTAATAAAGAAGACTTCAACCATGTAATAAAATCCATTCAGAGCGGGAAGATTGATGTAAACGCTTACATTACACATCGGTCTGATCTTGAACAAATGACTGGCATATTTGAAGAATGGCTGAAACCTGAATCGAAGGTTGTGAAAGCAATGGTAGAACTATAATCAAAAATATATTTACTCAAAAGAAATATTCATATATGTAAAGTGTAGTAGGAAAGGAATCGAACCGATGCGAATTGATTCTCACCAGCATTATTGGAAAATAAGCCGTAATGACTATGGCTGGATTACTCCAGAGCTACCTGTTCTATATCGTGATTTTCTGGAAAAAGACTTAAGGCCACATTTGGAAAAAAACAAAATTGACAAAACCATTGTTGTTCAGGCAGCGCCAACTATAGAAGAAACAGAATTTATCCTCTCACTTAGTAACGAATCGGAAACCATTGCCGGTGTTGTTGGATGGATTGATATCGAGGATATTGCCTATAAAGAAAAGCTCGAAAATTTTAGGAAACACCCAAAATTTGTTGGCATAAGGATCATGATACAAGATATGCCAGATGAGAAGGTCATTTTAAAACCCCATTATTTGGAGGCATTTTCTTATTTTGAGAAAATGGATATTCCCGTTGATCTCCTGGTTCGGTCCGATCAGCTTTCAGTGGTAGTCGAACTATTAAAACATGTTTCCATACGGGCAGTTATCGACCATATCGCCAAGCCGCAAATTAAAGCAGGAACTTTAGAGCCATGGAAAAGTCAAATGAAACAGATTGCGCAACATCCCAATATTTATTGCAAGTTATCCGGAATGGTTACGGAAGCCGATCATCACAATTGGGAAAAGGAAGAATTTATTCCCTATGTGAGGCATATTGTGAATGAATTTGGCGTTAACCGGGTCATGTTTGGGAGTGATTGGCCTGTTTGTTTACTTTCTGCAAACTATGATGATGTATATAATCTTTTAAAAGAAACACTTCCGCCAAATCTGACTGAAGTTGAGGAAGAAAGGATTTTTGGAGGCAATGCATTAAAGTTTTATAAATTAAACATCGACAATCAGCGATTTAAAAAATAATAAGGAATGAGGAAATACATGAAATACAGAAAGCTTGGACAAACAGGAGTGGATGTATCGATTCTTAGTTTCGGGGCCTCTTCACTTGGCTCGGTATTTCGAGATATTGATGAAAACGAAGGAATTAAAACGGTTCATACAGCCATTGATCATGGGATTAACTTAATTGATGTATCGCCATACTATGGACTAACGAAGGCCGAAACGGTTCTAGGTAAAGCAATACGTGAAATACCAAGGGACAAATTTATTTTATCAACAAAGGCCGGACGTTATGGGGAAACCAAATTTGATTTCTCTAAACAACGTATTATTGACAGTATTGATGAGAGTTTGGCGAGATTACAAACGGATTATGTAGACATTCTGCTGCTGCATGATATTGAGTTTGGTTCATTCGATCAAATCATGGCAGAAGGTATACCTGCTTTACAACAATTAAAAAAGCAAGGGAAAATCAGGTTCTTTGGTGTATCTGGACTTCCGTTGACCATTTTTGAACAAGTTCTTAGTCAGACAGAACTAGATGTGATTTTATCGTATTGCCATTATTCTTTAAATGATACTTCGCTACTGTCACTCGTTCCTCTTCTGGAAGAGAAAAAGACAGGATTGATAAATGCTTCCCCTTTATCAATGGGATTATTAAGTTCGAGAACAGTTGCTGATTGGCACCCTGCTAGTGAGGGAATTCGCATGATTTGTAATCAGGCTGCCGAGTTTTGTAAGGAAAATGGAACTGATTTATCTAAATTAGCTATCCAATTTTCCATCCAAAACGAGACAATCCCAACTACTTTGGTAAGTACGGCAAGTGTCGAAAACATTAGGAAAAATATTCAGTGGACAGATGAACCGATTGATGAGGAAATGTTGAGTATTGTCCTTGAAATATTAGAACCTATTCATAATAAAACATGGCCTAGCGGGAACCCTGAATTTGCACAGAAAGTAATAAAATAATTAAAGAAGAAAAATAGCAGAATATTTTATTATTTTTTAACTTGAATTTCATGAATAGATAGAATATTATAAATTTAATAGTGGTATCGATAACATAATTTTATCATAGTTGTTATCGATAACAACATTCGAACAAATAAAAATAAGGATGTGATCTTTAATAGTTTAATAGAATGAATTTTTTTGAAAGCGTTTTAACTAGTGTCCTTTTTACAGAAAAATAATGCTTAAAAAACAAATGAAAACAGTAAGGAGGGATTTAAACTGAAAACGGTAACAGTAGAACAACAAACCATTTCGGTATCCAAAAAAAGAAAAGTTGGAAGTAGCAAGGCATTGAAAAGCTTGCGAAAACATTGGCAGTTTTATTTACTGATTATTCCTTCCGTCCTCTATTTTATTATCTTTAAGTACATTCCCATGCTTGGAACTATTATTGCGTTTAAGGATTACAGTGTGGTTCAAGGAATCATGGGAAGTCCTTGGGCGGGGCTTAAGTACTTTAAACTATTTTTTGATAACCCTGCAGCTTGGGATCTTATTAAGAATACATTGTTTATAAGTTTGTATGATATTGCAGCGTGCTTCCCATTGCCAATCATTTTGGCTATAGCACTTAATGAAATTCGTCAAGGCCGGTTCAAAAAATTTGTACAGATTGTTACTTATGCTCCATATTTCATTTCTACAGTTGTATTAGTTTCCATGATTATTGTGTTGACATCACCAAGGCTTGGAATTTTTAATCACATCTTAGAAGCAATTGGGCTTCATTCCATTAATTTTATGGGAGACCCTGGTTTATTCCGTTCCATATATGTTTGGTCGGATGTTTGGCAATTTACAGGTTATTCAGCCGTAATATATCTAGCCGCTCTTTCGGGTATTGATACTTCACTATATGAAGCGGCAAAAATAGATGGTGCATCAAGACTGCAAAAAATTATCCATGTTGATCTGCCAGGGATTATGCCGGCTATTACGATTATTTTAATTTTAACAGTTGGAAACGTTATGGGAGTTGGTTTTGAAAAAATATTTTTAATGCAAAATCCGCTCAATTTAGATACATCAGAGGTGCTTTCAACCTACGTCTACAAAATGGGGCTTCTAAATGCAAACTACAGTTTTGCAGGAGCGATAGGACTTTTTAACTCTGTAGTAAACTTAATACTTCTTTTATTGGCAAATTTATTTGCGAAACGAATTTCAGGAAATAGTTTATGGTAATGATTTTGCAAGAATAGGAGGGTGTGTTTTTAGTGGCAAAAGCAAATTCAATAAAAGAGTCTTTCGGTGACAAAGTGTTCCTTACCATTATTTATACTTTTTTAATCTTTGTAGTAGTAATCGTTCTGTATCCATTGATATATATTGTTAGTTCATCACTTAGTAGTCCGCTAGCTGTTTCGTCTGGTAAGGTTTGGCTATGGCCGGTTGATTTTTCGTTAGAAGGCTATAAAGCTATATTTAGCAATTCACAGGTCTTAGTTGGTTATGCTAATTCCCTATTCTATACCTTTTTTGGCACGATCGTTAGTGTCACTTTGACAGTGTTGTTTGCTTATCCGCTTTCTAGAAAGTCTTTCTATGGTCGTAATTTTTTGATGATTTTTATCTTATTTACAATGTTATTTTCAGGTGGATTAATTCCCGAATATCTTGTAGTTAAAAACCTACATATGTTGGATACCCGATGGGCTTTAATCATTCCAAAGGCTATTGCTGTTTGGCAGGTCATTATTGCTGTAACTTTTTTTAGGACAAGTATTCCTGAAGAAATCGTGGAAGCAAGCGAGATGGATGGTTGCAGCGACCTAAGATTTTTATGGTCAGTTGTTCTGCCGCTATCAAAACCTATTATTGCCGTATTAGTTTTAATGTATGCGATTTTTCAATGGAATTCTTATTTTGATGCCATGCTTTATTTGAAATCTGAAGCATTATTCCCACTTCAGGTTGTTTTACGTAATATCCTTATTTTAAATACAACTTCATCTGCATCGATTGATGCACAAAAATTGATGGATATGAAACAACTCGCTGATTTGATGAAATATTCATTAATTGTAGTAGCCAGTCTTCCAGTTCTTATTATTTATCCATTTGTACAGCGTCACTTTATGAAGGGTGTCTTAATTGGCTCAGTAAAGGGCTAAATTTTTAAACATAAGGGGAGAGGTAGTTATGAAAAAAGCAGGTATTTTGGCAATGCTTCTATTTGTAGTACTTGCAACATTTTTAGCAGGCTGTACCGACAAAACAGAAACAACATCGTCAGGTAAATCAAAAGATGGTGAAGGGGAATTGTCAATTTTTGCTCCTCAAGGGGTAGGTAATACTAAATTAAGTACAAATTTTTTCACAAAGGAAGTAGAAAAAAAATTCAATGTTAAGATTAATTGGCAGACAACGACCTATGATGCTACATCAGCTAGTCAAAAACGCCAAATCTCCTTAGCCAGCGGTGATTATCCAGACGCCTATATGTTGGTTCCTTGGGTGGATCATTTCTCTACAAATGATTTGATAAAATATGGAAAACAGGGTGTTCTTATCCCACTAAATGACTTGATTAAAAAATATGCTCCAAATATTCAAAAAACGCTTGATACCAATAAACAATTTAAGGCAATGACGGTTTCACCTGATGGAAATATCTATGGTATTTCACACTTGAATGAGTGTTACCATTGTACATGGCCATATAAAATGTGGATAAATAATGAATGGTTGAAAAAGTTGAATTTGCCAATGCCAAAAACAACAGAAGATTTTAAAAATGTACTTGAAGCTTTTAAAAACCAGGACCCGAATGGTAACGGTAAAAAAGATGAAGTCCCGCTAAGTGGGGCAGTAGGTATCCCTGATACTAATGTTATTCCATTTCTAATGAACGGCTTTATTTATGATGATGGTAAAAAAAGGCTTCTGTTAAATAATGGAAAGGTTGACTTTGCGGCTGACAAGAAGGAATGGAAGCAGGGATTAGAATACATTCGTTCTTTATACAAGGATGGATTACTTGATCCAGGTGCATTCACCCAGAATAATGATGCATACCAAAAACTGGGGGATAATGCCTCAGCAGAAATTCTTGGTGCTGGAACAGCTACACACCCGGGTGAGTTTGTTTCTGATCAAAAACGTTTGTATTCAGATAATTATGTAGCACTCGCGCCACTGCAAGGTCCAAATTCTGCTTATGCCACTTATAATTACCCTGTTACTCCTGGAGCTGACTTTGTACTTACTAATAAAGCGTCGAAGGAAGATCAAATCGCAGCCATTAAGATCATAGACTACTTGTTTACAGCGGATGGAAATATAAGGGGTCAATTTGGTAAAGAGGGTGTGGACTGGAGAAAGCCAAAAGATGGTGATGTTGCGATTGAAAAAAGTGCTAAACCGCTTTTCGCGTCGATACCCCTGAAAGACGGTGAAAAAACTCACAATAATGGATGGGGTCCAATCGCAGAATTCGGTTCTTCCAGTTCTTTTAGAAATGGGCAAATCCAATCGACTCAAGTATTTACACCGGAAGGGTATGAACGCCGACTTCAAGATGCAACCCATTTGTATGAGGGTACGCAGCCAGATGATGTTTACCCAGCATGGTCCGTTTGGATGGATCCATCCGATGCAGATGAAGTAGCCATGTTAGAAACAAATATTCAAAATTATGTTAATCAGAGCCTTTTGAAGTTTGTAACAGGGGAAATGAACTTGGATACAGACTGGGAATCCTATGTCAAAGGGTTTGATAAATTAAACCTTAAACGTTATTTAAAAATAATGCAACAAGCATATGATAAATCTGAAAAGTAGAACATGAAGAATTGTTCGTAATTTTAAAAAAAGTAAAATACCTCGGTCCAAAAAAGGTTTAGGACTGAGGTATTTTTTTAAATTGAATCTTTAGAATGTTTTATCGCTAACAAGTAAGTAGACGATACCATTATTAGTTGTCGGAAGGTATTGAATAATATTGTGAAAAGGTGGTTGCAACATGGAGGTTGTGCACTATAAAAAACAAGTGGATCATTTGGTAATCAAATGCACAAATGGTTTGATGGAAGTCATTCCCTATACCAACTCAATTATTCGTATCCGTTATACATTGGGGAAGGAATTCGGCTTGAAGAAAAGCTTCATGGTTGGACCAAATGCGAAAGAACATGTTGTTTTTTCCGTAAAGGAAACAGAAAATGTGATCGTGTTTTCAACGTGCAATGTACAGATTCACATTAATAAACATACAGCTGCATTTACATATACCGACTCGTCGGGTAAGATTTTAGCAAAGGAACCGGAACGTGGTGGGAAAACACTTGTACCGGTTGAAGTGGTAAAATCTGTTTTTGATGAAAATACGGAGATTCAGAATTCACAAAATGTAGATGGTGCTCGTGCTAAAGCCATTCCAGCAAAACATGTTGTGGATCGAACGGCTTATCATACCAAACTTGAATTCGAATGGGCAGATGATGAAGCACTCTATGGTCTTGGTTCACACGAGGAAGGTGTTTTAAATTTAAGGGGCACTTATCAATATCTTTACCAGCAAAACATGAAAGCAGTGGTTCCTGTTTTGGTCTCAACGAAAGGGTACGGAGTGGTTGTGGATAGCTATTCGTTGATGACATTTCATGATGACTTGCATGGTTCATATATATGGACGGATACAGATAGCGAGATGGACTATTACTTTATATATGGACCTGATTTTGATCAAATTGTGAGATGTTTCCGTCATATTACAGGAAAGGCACCTCTTTTACCAAAATGGTCATTCGGATATGTGCAATCTAAGGAAAGGTATAAATCTCAAGAAGAGTTAATCTCTATTGTAAAGGAATAAGGAGACGACAAATTCCTCTCGATTGTATTGTACTGGATTGGATGTCTTGGACAGGTGAACTGTGGGGGCAGAAATCCTTTGATCCCGAACGTTTTCTAAATCCCGCACAAATGATGCGTGATATTCACGAGCTTAATGCAAAACTGATGGTTTCCATTTGGCCGATTATGAATAACGATGGTCCAAATCATGTTGAAATGAAGCAAAAGGGTTATCTTCTAGGGAATCAAGCGACATATGATGCATTTCGCCAAGAAGCACGCAATTTGTATTGGAAACAGGCAAATGAGGGGTTGTTTTCCCATGGCATCGATGCATGGTGGTGTGACTGTACAGAACCTTTTGAGGCTGATTGGAATGGGGAAGTGAAACCTGAACCGGAAGAACGACTTCGAATCAACACAGAAGAATCAAAGAAATACTTGGACCCAGGTTATATTAATGCCTATTCGCTTCTTCATTCAAAGGGCATTTATGAAGGTCAGCGGAAGACAACCGAAACGAAACGGGTTGTAAACCTAACACGATCTGCTTATGCAGGCCAGCAAAAGTATGGGACGATAACTTGGTCTGGAGATGTTGCTGCCAATTGGAAAACATTGCGAAACCAAATCGCTGATGGATTAAATTTCTGTATGACTGGCATGCCCTACTGGACAGTGGATATAGGAGGATTCTTTGTTTCCAAAAAGGAACAGTGGTTTTGGAATGGAGATTATCAAGATGGTTGTGACGATTTAGGATACCGCGAGCTTTACGTTCGATGGCTGCAATATGGTACATTTTTACCGATGTTCCGCTCTCATGGTACAGACACACCAAGAGAGGTTTGGAGATTTGGAGAGCCTGGCACGTTGTATTATGATACGCTGGTAAAATTTATCAAGCTTCGATATAGATTGTTACCTTATATATATTCAGTCGCTGGTTGGGTGACTCATCAGGATTATACGATGATGCGAGCCTTGGCATTTGATTTCAGAAATGATCCAAAAACGTATAATATCAAAGACCAATATATGTTTGGGCCAGCATTCTTAGTTAATCCCATAACAGAACCAATGTATTATAAAAGCGGTTCGGTTAAGATTGAAGGTGCTGCGAAAAAACGTCTTGTATATTTGCCTTTTGGTTCAGATTGGTATGATTTCTGGACAGACCAATGGATGAGCGGCGGTCAAACAATTGAGGCTCCAGCAGAACTTGAAACAATGCCTTTATATGTACGTGCCGGTTCTATTATTCCTATTGGACCAGATATCCAATACAGTTCAGAAGAATCAACAGAACCTTTAGAATTGAGAGTTTATAAGGGGCAAGACGGAAGTTTTATGATGTATGAAGATGAAGGTGACAATTACAACTATGTAAAGGGGGAATTTGCAACAATAATTATTCGCTGGGAAGACGAAAAAAATCGACTTGTAATAGATGAACGCCAAGGATCTTATCCCGAAATGAAGAGTTCCATGGAATTATTGATCACCGTTATTACCGGTAGAGCGGCTTTCACTACTTGTACTCAAAAGAGAATTATTTACAACGGAAAACAGATGATCATTAACTTTTAATATAAGACTAATAGGTTTTTAAAGTTAGAGGAATCAGAACGTTACTGCACAGATAGCAAAAGGGGAGTTTGAACCTACTTTTGAACCTTAGTCAAGTAATCTGGGACCCCTGTCAAGGACACATGAAAAAAAGCGATAAGATACTAAAAAGGTGATCCCTATTCTGAAATAGGGGTCATCTTTCTTTAATTCCATTGATAACGATAATTA
Organism: Bacillus sp. AFS037270; assembly: GCF_002585305.1. Next base: position 63,598 of record NZ_NUNF01000024.1, read on the forward strand.
TAATAGTAAACCATATATTTCTATGGCGCATTTGATCTTAAACTTTGCTCATTGTATTCACCTAGTCCCCCATACTTTAAAAATTAAGTATATAAAAAATACCTATCGATGAAACACTCATTTTCAGGTGTCCTATCTATAGGTATCATATTAAACATCTTCCATTTCTTTTTCTTAACAAAAAAAGTTCCTTCGTTTGGGGAGCTAAGATTTTCTTCCTTTATCACGTTGATGGAGAGAAGAGGTTCGCAAATGTATTTCAGAGGGCAGGACAATTTTTCTTGCTTTTTCAGGTGCTGCTCCTTCAATTCGTTCGATTAATAACTGTATGCCAATATACCCGAAATTGTATGCCTGTTGTTCTGCAACGGTTAATATTGATTCATTTTCCGTATAATTTGGTACATCATATGACACAACGGCCATTTCTTCTGGGACTTTTATATTGTGTTTGTAAAGAATTTTCATCGTATTCATTCCAATAAAGTTATTTGTTGCAAAAATAGCTGTTGGGCGTTCTTGCTCTGGTAAATTTAGAAGCTCTTGAATGGAATTTGTTACATCACTGTCCCGGAATTGGCTTTCCTTAATTAAATGGTTGTTAACTGATATTCCATGTATCTTTAACGTATCAATATAGGATTGTTGTCTTTCACGAGCAGTCGACACAACTAAAGGACCATTTATAATGGCAATTTTTTGATGCCCTTGTTTAATTAAATGCTCAATTAACCTACGGGTGGTTGCTTCATTGTCGCTCAGAACTTGATCGCAGTCTATATCAGGAATATTGCGATCGATTAATACAAAAGGTATACCATGTTTGGTTAGTTTCTTCATATTTTTTTTAGAGTTATCATTTGCTGGAGCAATCAGTACACCATCTGACCCGGTTGAAATAAGCATATCCATATACTTGGATTCTTTTTCAAAATTCTCATCGCTATTACATAGAAGAAGCTGATAGCCCATTTGCATGGCTTTATCTTCCGCCCCGCGTGCAACGCTTGTGAAAAAGGGGTTGCCAATATCGGTGATCATAAGAGATAAAATTTTTGTTTTTTTAGTTATTAGATTCCTGGCAGAATTATTGGGAATATAATTTAATTCTTTAATAACCGTTTCAACTTTTTTTCGTGTTTCTTCACTGATTTTTTCTGATTTATTAATAACCCTTGAGACAGTCATTGCTGAAACATTGGCTTTCTTTGCAATATCATAAATGGTAACCATATTTACCTCCTATCCACAAAAAGAATATTCTAACTTAAATTTTAGATGATTACAATAAATATATCAAGAAAAAAGTGTTATCGGTAACAAAGTTTATTGCAGGAAGGTTCCATCCGTTCATTATGGGAAAATTTTGGTAGATTTTACCTTAATTAAATTACTAAAATCTTCATTGTATTTATTTTTAAAAAGAAATTGACGTAAGAATGCCAGTGTGTTAAATTTTTGTTACCGATATCATTTTGGAATGTTATGACTTTTACAACAATTAAATATAGTCATTGAGAGAATAAACATAGGTACAAGTTGATGAAAACAGCGATGCTTTTCGTACTTTATGCAGAAACAAATAGATTAGGAGAGTATGGAAAATGTTGGGTGTAGGAGCCGTGGATCAAGTAAAAAAAATATTAACAAATAGTATAGAAAAAAATGAAATAGCCGGTGGAAATGTAATGGTGATAAAAGGCGGTAAAGAAATCTTTTACCATGAAGATGGTTTGGCTGATAGAGAAGCGGGGCTTCCAATTAGAAGAGATTCCATTTTCAGATTATATTCCATGAGTAAGCCTGTTACTGCTGCCGCGGTGATGATTCTCTTAGAACGGGGGGAAATTGATTTATATGAACCTGTAAGTCAATTTCTCGATGGCTTTAAATATCAGATGGTGTGTGAAGGTGATAGGCTGGTTCCAACAGAACGTGAAGTCACACTGACAGATTTACTGTCCATGACCTCAGGATTAGTATATGGAGGAGTGAACAGAGCCGGTAGGGAGACAGAGGCTTTGTTTCAGGAAATCGATAACCGGTTATTCAGTGATTCCCCAATGGGTACGGTGGAAGCGATGAATAAACTTGGAAAATGTGCCCTTGCCTTTCAGCCGGGATCGAATTGGCAGTATGGGATCTCTGCTGATGTACTGGGAGCGGTGGTAGAAGTGGTTAGCGGCAAACGTTTTGGAGAATTTTTACAGAAGGAGATATTTGGACCACTTGACATGCAGGATACTGGATTTTGGGTACCGGAAGAAAAAAGATTCCGACTTGTTAACGCCTATGCAGACAATGGAAAGGGTGAATTATTGCTTTATACAGGGAACCATTTAGGCATCATAAATAAGATGGATAGAGAACCAGCTTTTGAATCCGGGGGAGCAGGATTGGTTTCTACTATTGATGATTATGCAAGATTCGCTAAAATGCTGATGAATGAAGGAAGTTTGAATGGGGTTCAGATTCTAAGACCAAAAACTGTCAAATATTTAACGTCAGGAACCTTGAATGCTGCGCAGCAGAAAGGCTTTGACAATTGGTTTACACTAAGTGGACACAGCTATGGAAACTTGATGCGTGTAATGACCGATTGCAGTAAGGCTGGGGGCCTTGGCAGTCTTGGTGAATATGGCTGGGATGGTTGGCTGGGGGCCTATTTTTGTAATTGTCCAAAGGACGATGTTACCTTCTTATTCATGATCCAGAAAACAGATGCGGGTACAACTGCCCTCACCAGAAAGCTTCGTAATATTTTACTAGGTTCATACTGTAAATGAAAACGCTATCTTTATGTTGGCTACTATAGAAAGATTGCGTTGTTAATAAATGAAAAGGAAATGGAAAATGGCAAAAGGAGGGTTTATGATGTCCGATAACATGATATGGTTTGATCGACCTGCAAAAGACTGGAATGAGGCGTTACCCATCGGTAACGGTCGTCTTGGTGCAATGATTTATGGAAAAACAGCTATTGAACAAATCCAGTTGAACGAGGAATCCGTTTGGTATGGCGGCCCAAGGGACCGGAATAACCCGGATGCACTGGAAAATCTGGCCAAGATAAGGGAATTGCTTCAAAACGGAAGACTAGTGGAAGCGGAAAAATTGGCGAGCATGGCGCTTTCGGGTATTCCTGAGACGCAAAGGCATTATATGGGGATGGGCGATCTTTTTTTAGACTTTGATCACCAAGAGGCAAGTGATTACAGACGTGAACTTGATTTGGAAAAGGGAATTGTTAAGCTTGAATACAACTGCCATGGAGTAAAGTTTCAAAGAGAGATTTTTTCAAGCTATCCTTCTGACCTCATTATCATTCGCCTTACAGCCAGTAAGTCAGCCTCGATATCTTTTTCAGCCAGACTAACGAGGGATGGAAGCCGACTTATGGAAGAGGTTAGGGCGATAAGAGGCAATAGCCTTGTTATGAGGGGCAATTGCGGCGGTAAAAATGGATCTGATTTTCGAGTTGTTCTTTCTGTGAACGCCAAGGGTGGCAATGTGAATACCATTGGTGAACATTTACTGGTCAACGCTGCTGATGAAGTCACAATATTTTTGGCTGCTGATACCAGTTTTCATCACAGTGATCCGGAATTAGCCTGTTTTAGTGCGATTGAGCAAGTAGTACATATGGATTACGGGCTTTTAAAAAGTACTCATATAAAGGACTATACGGAACTTTATAGCAGAGTAAGTTTAAACCTATTTGATACATCTAGTGATCAAAATCATCGGTTGCCAACTGATCAAAGATTAAAACGTCTCAAAGGAGGATATGAGGATAATGGTCTTCTGGCACTCTATTTTCAGTTTGGCAGGTATTTGCTTATTTCAAGCAGTCGGCCGGGATCACTACCTGCCAATTTGCAAGGGATATGGAATTATAGTATGCGGCCTCCTTGGGACAGCAAATTTACAATCAATATTAATACGGAGATGAACTATTGGCCTGCAGAAACGTGTAATTTGTCTGAATGTCACGAGCCATTATTCGATTTAATTGAAAGAATGAGAGAGCCTGGACGCCGGACAGCCAAAATGATGTACGGCTGCGGGGGGTTTGTAGCACACCACAACACGGATATATGGGCAGACACCGCTCCACAGGATATCTATCTGCCAGCCTCTTATTGGCCAATGGGAGCAGCTTGGCTTTGCCTGCATTTATGGGAACACTATCAATTTACTGGTGATGTCATTTTCTTGGAGAAGAGCTATGAAACAATTAAAGAATCGGTACGATTTTTCTTGGACTTTTTAATAAAAACAAAAGAAGGGTATCTTGTTACCTGTCCATCTTCTTCTCCGGAAAATACTTATATTTTACCGAATGGCGAATCAGGGACATTGTGCATGGGGCCTTCCATGGACAATCAGATTTTAGATGCACTCTTTAATTGTTGTATGAAAGCGAGTGAGATTCTTTCGATAGACGAGGAATTTAGGGGGCAATTATTTGAAGTATTGCAGCGCATCCCTCAACCAAAGATCGGAAAATACGGACAAATACAGGAGTGGCTAGAGGACTATGAGGAGAAGGAGCCTGGGCATCGGCATATATCCCATCTATTCGCACTGCACCCAGGAAACCAAATCACCGTTCAGCGAACGCCGGAACTGGCTTCCGCAGCAAGACGAACAATCGAAAGGCGCTTGGAACATGGGGGAGGTCACACAGGCTGGAGCCGTGCCTGGTTGATCAATTTATGGGCCAGATTAGAGGATGGAGAACAGGCCTATTCAAATCTATTAGCTTTACTTCGGCAATCGACTCTGCCTAATTTATTCGATGATCACCCTCCTTTCCAAATCGATGGCAATTTTGGAGGTACGGCTGCCATTGCAGAAATGCTAGTACAAAGTCATGATGATGCCGTTCATTTGCTCCCGGCGTTGCCTAAAGCATGGAAGGATGGGCATGTTTGCGGGTTACGGGCGAGAGGCGGATTCGAGGTAGGTATGGAGTGGAAGGATTATCGCATTGTAAAAGCAAAAATCAAATCATTAAACGGAAAACCGTGTAAGTTAAAGTTGAATCAGCCTATTACACTTAAAGGTGCAGCAAATGATTTTATCCAATATACAACTTTGAATGAAGGAATCATTCGATTTGATACAGTACAGGATGGAATTTATACATTAGTTTGTGATCCAATTAGGTCAGTTTGACAATTGATTTCGAAGTTAAAAAAGCTGTCTTTATTGTTGATTTTATTAACTAATAATATTTAGGGAGGATAAGAAATGTCTAAAATAACTTTTCTCGGTGCAGGAAGCACCGTTTTTGCCAAAAACGTCCTTGGTGATTGTATGCTTGTTCCTGCGTTGGAGGGCTTTGAGTTCGCCCTATTCGATATCGATGGACAGCGTTTAAGAGATTCCGAGAATATGTTAAGAAATTTGAAAGAAAGCTTGAATAAAAATATCCAGATTAAAGCTTATACCAATCGTAAGGAAGCTCTTAAGGACGCAAAATACGTCATTAATGCCATTCAAGTAGGCGGTTATAGGCCAAGCACGGTGATAGATTTTGAAATACCGAAAAAATACGGTTTACGGCAGACAATTGCCGATACAGTCGGCATTGGTGGAATCTTTCGTAGTCTTCGAACTATTCCAGTCATGCTTGATTTTGCAAGTGACATGGAAGAGGTATGCTCTGATGCCCTCTTCTTAAATTATACAAACCCTATGGCTGTTTTAACCGGTGTTATGAATCGTTACACCAAAATTAAAACAATCGGCTTGTGCCACAGTGTTCAAGTTTGCACTAAAGAACTATTAAAATCATTGAGCATGGATTCGGAAGGGGTTCAAGAAAAGATTGCCGGAATTAACCATATGGCCTGGCTATTAGAAGTAAAAAGAAATGGTGTGGATCTTTATCCTGAAATTAAAAGAAGGGCGAAGGAAAAGCAAAAAACACAGCATAGCGATATGGTACGATTTGAGTTAATGGATAAGTTTGGCTATTATGTAACGGAATCTTCTGAACATAACGCGGAATATCATCCATACTTTATCAAATCCAAATACCCGGAACTGATTGAGAAATATAATATTCCACTTGATGAATATCCTCGTCGTTGTGAAGCGCAAATAAAGAACTGGGAAACCATGAGAGAAGAGTTAGTAAATAATAAGAAATTGGAACATGTTCGTTCTAAAGAATATGGTTCAAGAATAATCGAGGCTGTCGAAACAAATATTCCATTCAAATTCGGCGGTAATGTCCTAAATACAGGGCGACTCATCAGCAATCTACCTGAAAAAGCTTGTGTAGAAGTTCCTTGTATTGCCGATCGAAGCGGTATCACCCCAGCGTATGTCGGAGACCTTCCAGAGCAGCTCGCCGCTTTAAACCGTACCAATATTAATACTCAGTTATTAACAATAGAAGCTGCCATTACACGGAAGCGGGAGTATATTTACCAAGCTGCCTTGCTCGATCCACATACGGCTGCGGAATTGTCAATCGACGAAATTGTATCGCTGGTTGATGATTTAATTGACGCCCATGGAGAATGGATTCCAGCATTTCAAAAGGAAGAAACGATAGGATTAACCATATAAGTTGTTAATGTAAATAGAAAAAAGGCACTTGATTATTTTCAAGTGTCTTCATTATGGACTTAAAGTACGAGATTACTCATGTGTTTTCGGATCAGAATATTCCTGTCAAAGTAGGAGCTGACCACGTTTCATGTCGTTTGGAAAAACCAAATTCTGTAGTTTGCATCCTTCTTCAAAAGGGGTTATAGACTTGTTTTGTGTACCATTTTCATAAATTGCGATGTTCATACAATCTTGATAGAGGAGGCTTTAGCCTAATGTCCACTTTATATACAGCTGGCAACATTATAGACCAGATTTTTCAACCATTGAAGCCTGGTACCACCAAGTTGCTAAGCAGTCCTTTTACGGCCCGGTTTGATTTAAACGTAAAATACCTGATGAGCTTAAGCTCGGCCAACCTGCTCAGAACGTACTATCTGGAAGCAGGGCTGTGGAGCTACAGTGGCAGCGCGAGCACATCCGTTGACCCGGATATTGTCCAGGATCTTCCATCCACATGGCACTGGGGATGGGAATCGCCAACTAGCGAGCTTCGGGGACACTTTCTTGGCCACTGGTTATCGGCAGCCGCCAATGTGTATGCGCAGACTGGGGATGAGCAGCTTCGGGCGAAAACCACTTTTATTGTGAAGGAACTCGCCCGTTGTCAAGAAGCAAATGGCGGGGAATGGATAGCGGCCTTTCCAAAAACATTCATGGATCGCATTGCAGCCGGGAGGAAGGTTTGGGCTCCCCAGTACACCATCCACAAGCTTTTTATGGGGTTGTATGATGTTTACAGGCTCATGAATTTGCAGGAAGCACTATCAATCTCCATCCGTTTTGCAGATTGGTTTCATCGTTGGACGGACTCGTTTAGCCGCGAGCAGATGGACTTTATCCTTGATTATGAGACTGGCGGAATGCTGGAGGCGTGGGCAAATCTATATAGTGAAACGGGCGATGAGAAGCACCGGGAGTTAATGTACAGGTATGACCGGCCGAGACTGTTTGATGCGCTCTTGTGTGGGGAGGATGTCCTAACCAACAAACATGCGAATACGCAAATCCCTGAAATACTGGGTGCGGCTAGAGCTTGGGAAGTGACGGGCGAAAAAAGGTGGAGAGACGTGACAATCGCCTTCTGGGAAGCGGCCGTAGAAACGCGTGGCACCTATTGTACGGGAGGATGTTCTGACGGGGAGGTTTGGACGCCACCGCAAAAGTTGGCTGCAAGACTCGGATCCGCCCAAGAACATTGTGTTGTTTACAATATGATGCGTCTGGCACTGGTGCTGTACCGCTGGACTGGAGAGGCCAAGTACGCCGATTTTTGGGAGCGGAATCTCCTGAATGGAGTATTGGCCCAACAAAACAAACAGACCGGAATGGTTTCCTACTTTTTAGAAATGGGCCCTGGTAGTACGAAAACGTGGGGAAGTGCGACGAATCATTTCTGGTGCTGTCATGGCACCCTGGTTCAGGCACATGCTTCCTATGATCACGCCATTTTCCACGAAGACCCGAGCGGTTTAGTGGTAAGCCAGTTTATACCTTCCCAAACTGCTTGGTGTTTTGGGGAAACGAATGTGCAAGTGCTGCTGTCCCAGCGTTCACAGACCGGTTCAATGGTAATGCAGACGTTTAATGATGAAGGACTCGGTTTTATCCAGCAACTTCACCTCCCGCAGATACCAACAGACAGGCCGAACCGGTACGTCTATGAGCTTCAGATAAAATGTGACCAACCAGCTGAATTTGACGTGAAACTCCGGATTCCTTGGTGGGTGATGGGACAACCTGTCATATTGGTGAACGGAGAACCGAACCCTATATCGGACCAGTCGCTGTCCTTTGTCCGAATCCGTAAGGTCTGGAATAACGACACAGTTACCATTGTATTTCCGAAGGAGGTCACGTCATTGCCATTGCCAGATCAGCCTGATACTGTGTCATTTATGGATGGGCCGACGGTATTAGCCGGTTTGGTTGATGAAGAACGATTGCTGGAGGGAGATCCGGATCGACCAGAAACCATTCTGGTTCCGCACAATGAACGGCATCACAGTTTTTGGCGGGATGGTTCATACAAAACCATCAACCAGGAGAGAAGCATCCGCTTTATTCCGCTGCCGGATGTCACGGATGAAACTTACACTATCTATTTTCCGATTCGAAAACGGAAAGATTGGAGCGAGGAGTAATTAATACTATTCTTCCATAAATGGATGTGTTGGACAGTTTTACGAAGCTAGAATGGACATAATTGGTTGGGTGGTTTAAATGTCCCGTAGTTCTCACAGATTTTAACAATAAATTTATTTATAAAAAATTATCAGAATCGAGTGTGATTATTATGCTAAAAGGAATCCCATCAATAATTTCGCCGGATTTAATGAAGGCATTAATGGAAATGGGCCACGGAGATGAGATTGTTTTGGCAGATGGCCACTACCCCGCTGCCAGCCATGCCAGACAGCTCATTCGTTGTGATGGCCATGGAATACCGGAGCTATTGGAAGCGATCCTAAAGTTTTTCCCTCTTGATATGTATGTAGACCATCCGGTTGCGTTAATGGCTGTTGTACCTGGCGATTCGGTTCAGCAAACCATTTGGGAAGAGTACGAAGGTATTGTTGAAAAACATTTGGGAAAGTCCATTCCCTTTGAATATATGGATCGGTTTGCTTTTTATGAACGGACAAAAAAGTCATTTGCCGTTGTGGCCACAAGCGAAAAAGCCCAATATGCAAATATTATTTTGAAAAAAGGGATTGCTTTATAGTTTAATAGGCAAAAGTTCAATTCATAACTGTTTTTTATCAATCATGTCATCTTCAAATACCTAGATTTCATTAATCAAATGTTAATAGGAAAGAATCAAATATGAAGCTACGATATAGTAGGCCGGCTAAATCGTGGAACGAAGCACTTCCGATTGGTAATGGACGTCTTGGTGCCATGATTTTTGGCGGAATAGAGAAGGAACATTTGCAATTAAATGAGGATACCTTATGGTCAGGAGCTCCCAAAGATTTTAATAATCCAAAGGCAAAAGAACTGCTTCCCGAGGTCCGCAGACTGATATTCGATGGGAAGTATACAGAAGCAGATAAATTATGTAGGGAGATGATGGGCCCCTACACGCAATCCTATATGCCGTTTGGCGATTTGTACCTGCAATTTAATCATGGAGAAACTGTTCATTCATTTGAGCGGAGTCTAGATTTGAAAACAGGAACCGGCCTTGTGGAATATAGGATTGGAGATGTGCACTATACACGTGAAATGTTCGCCTCCTTTCCAGATCAAATTATCGCCATTCGACTTAAGACCAGTAAACCTGGCTGCTTGAATTTTTCAGTAAGTCTGGGGAGTTCATTGAAATTTAAGACTGCTCCCGATCAAGATCAGTTTGTACTTAACGGCATCTGCCCGGAACATGTTGATCCTTCTTATTATCATACGGATCATCCTATCGTATATGGAGACCCGGAGTCGACGGATGCCATGAAATTTGAAGCGCGCGTAGGTGCAAATGCCGAAGATGGTTCAGTTCATATTGATCATAATGGCCTTCACGTAACTGCAGCCACCACCGTAACACTATATTTTAGTGCAGCGACGAGTTTTAACGGCTATGATAAATCTCCAGGCAAGGAGGGGAAAAATCCTTCTTTAGCAGCAAAGTCATTTCTGGAGGCAGCTATGTCAAAATCCTTTGAAGAATTAGAACATTCCCATATTGAAGACTATAAGTCATTATTTGAGCGTGTTGAACTGGATTTGGGACCTGCAGTTGCACCGGAAAACTTGCCAACAGATCAATGGATTTTGAAATATGGCGCAAATGATCCAAAGCTGGTGGAATTACTGTTTCATTATGGCCGCTACTTAATGATTGCAAGCTCAAGGCCAGGTTCACAGCCGGCCAATCTTCAAGGGATATGGAATCGTGAGGTTCGCCGCCTTGGAGCAGCAACTTCACGATAAATATTAATACGGAGATGAATTATTGGCCTGCAGAAACATGTAATCTTTCCGAATGCCATGAACCTCTCTTGGACTATATTGAAGAATTGGCCGAAAACGGCAAGGAGACGGCTTCTGTGAATTACAGATGCAGAGGTTGGACATCCCATCATAATGCAGATTTATGGCGTCACAGCGCTCCGGTTGGGGATTATGGACATGGAGATCCAGTATGGGCTTTCTGGCCTTTGGGAGGAGTATGGTTAACTCAGCATTTGTGGGAGCATTTTGCTTTTGGGAAGAATAATTCCTATCTTCGGGAAAAGGCCTATCCAATTATGAAAGAGGCGGCCCTTTTCTGCCTGGATTGGCTGATTGAAGATGGGAATGTAAATTTGGTTACAGCTCCCTCCACTTCGCCGGAACACAAATTTGTGACACCAGAAGGAAAGCTGGCCGCGGTCAGTATGGCAACCACAATGGACATGTCTTTGATTTGGGATTTATTCACCAATTGTATCGAGGCCTCTGAAGTATTGGAAATGGATGAAGAGTTTCGCAATGAAATAATGGCCGCACGTGAAAAATTATACCCAATGCAAATCGGCCGATATGGACAGCTTCAAGAATGGGCAAATGATTGGGAAGATGAAGATAAGAACCACCGTCATGTTTCGCATCTTTTTGGAATTTATCCTGGACGACAGCTTACCGATTCGGAAGGAAATGAATGGTTTCATGCTGCCAGGAAATCTCTTGTAAGGAGAGGAGATGACGGTACAGGATGGAGCTTGGCCTGGAAAATTTGTTTGTGGGCCCGATTTAAAGATGGTGATAAAGCTCATAAGTTAATTTCCAATCTCCTTCAGCTCGTGAACGAGGAGGATACCAACTTTCATAAGGGCGGCGTTTATGCAAATCTTTTTGATGCACATCCTCCATTTCAAATTGATGGAAATTTTGGATTTACAGCGGGACTTGCCGAAATGCTGGTACAGTCACATACCGATAAAATCCAATTGCTGCCTGCTCTACCTTCTGTCTGGTCAAATGGGTATGTTAAGGGGTTACGGGCCCGCGGAGGATTTAAAATGAATCTTAAGTGGGAAAACAATGAATTGGAGAGTGCCGAAATTTACTCCCATTTAGGTGGACCTTGCCATTTGGTGATCGGACCATCAATAGAAGTAACTGTAGATGGACAAATCATTCCTGTTGAGAAAACGGCTACTAACAGGATTTCATTCGATACACAAGCCGGCAAAAATTATACGATTAAAAGATTTTAATTTATTAAATGCATAGGAATCGCTTGAACAATTCTGAGCGTTTAAAATTAATAGGAAAGGCAAATATGATCATTTGAAAAAATGATTGTATTGCCTTTTTTGGGGGAATATTGATTATTTAAAATATTCGAAACTAATTGACTGGTTTGATTGGTAGTGTTATATTTTTGTTATCGATAACCCAATGATAAAAATGTGAATATTATTGTTTTAGTTTCATTCCAATATCAGTTAAATAATAGGGGGTAATTATGGCCGATAAAACTTTTGTCTCAAATATGGAAGGGATCGTCATGCATCCCAAAGATAATGTTGTGACCGTTCTTAGAGATATAAAAAAGGGTGAACAGATTAGCTTTCTGTTACAGACAGAAAAATACAAAATTATGTGTATACAAGATTTAAATTTTGGCCATAAAATGGCTTTTAAAACCATTCAAAATAGTGAAATCGTTTACAAGTATGGAGAGTCGATTGGAAGAGCCACTAAAGATATTTTGATTGGTGAACATGTTCATGTACATAATATTGAGGGAATTCGTGGAAGAGGCGATCAACAAAATGGCAAGGAGAATGTTCAATGGTAATGATTAGGGGTTATCGCCGTCCTGACGGTCAAGTGGGGATAAGAAATCATTTACTTTTACTACCAACAGTCATTTGTGCAAATCAAGTAGTAAACCGGATTGAACAGAAAGTCCCAGATAGTGTGGCAATACCACACCAACATGGTTGCAGTCAGGTTGGAATGGATAAAGAGCAAACACATAATGTATTAGTTGGAATGGGGAAAAATCCAAATGTTGGAGCGGTATTAATTGTAAGTTTGGGCTGTGAAGTAATGGACCCTGTTCGGATAAAAAAAGAAATAGAGGAAACGGGGAAGCCTGTTGAGTGGATTGATATCCAAGATGTGGGTGGATCGATAAAAGCAATTGAAAAGGGTACTGAAATAGCCCGGAAATTATCGATCTCCCTTCAACAAATGGAAGATGAGCCTGTTCCGTTGTCAGAACTGATTGTAGGAGTGAAATGTGGCGGATCGGACTCCACTTCAGGTCTCTGCAGTAATCCAGCACTCGGTAAAGGGGCCGACCAAATTATTGAACATGGCGGCACCATTGTGATGGGAGAAACAACCGAAATTATCGGGGCTGAACACCTTCTTGCAGAACGAGCCGTCTCAAAAGAAGTCGAAAGAAAACTCTATCATGTTATAGAACGCTTTGAAGAAGAAATTAATCGTATTGGTGAAGATATGAGAGGTGGAAATCCCAGTCCAGGGAATATTGCTGGCGGCCTATCGAGTATTGAGGAAAAGTCACTGGGCTGTATCAGTAAGGCCGGAAGCTCACCATTACTAGATGTTTTCGATTATGCTGCGCCAGTACCAAATAAAAAGGGTTTTTATTTTATGGATTCCCCAGGTAATGATATTGAACTTGTATCAGGTATGGCTGCAGCCGGAGTCCAGCTTGTATGTTTTACTACCGGACGCGGGACACCCACGGGAAACCCTATCGTACCGGTGATTAAAATTTGTGGAAATGGAACGATGGCTAAGAGAATGGCGGATAACATCGACATTGATGTAAGTTCAGTGCTTGAAGGCTCTAAAACCTTAGAAGACGCAGGAAATGAAATTTTTACGGAAATCATTGAGGTGGCCTCCGGTAAGTTAACGAAAGCTGAAATATTAGGCCATCGTGAATTTAGTATTAACCGAATTGGCATAAGTCTTTAAGAATAAGGGGGATTGGATATGGCTCGCTTAACTGGAAAAGTAGCACTTGTGACAGGAGGAAGCAGGGGGATTGGTGCAGCAATAGTCATACGTTTGGCAGAAGAAGGCGCGGATGTGGCGATTAATTATGCATCAGAAAACTCCAAAGAAAAAGCTTTAGACATTAAAAGACAAGTAGAGGAAATGGGCCAGCGGGCGATGATTGTCCAAGCGGATGTCAGCCATAAGCAACAAGTAGATGAAATGATAGATTTAGTTTCAGCGGCATTAGGCGAGATTGATATTCTTGTCAATAACGCCGGTATTGCTCCATTTGAACCATTTATGAAGTTAACAGAAGAGACTTGGGATCGAACCTATAATACAAATGTTAAATCAATATTCCTCACTTCACAGAAAGTTGCTTCGAAAATGATTGAAAGAAGATATGGGAAAATCATCAATATCACTTCAACGGCAAGTCTGGTTGTAACTAGTCCTGTTATTCCACATTATATTTCATCAAAGGCAGCAGCACACCAATTAACCAAAGCGTTAGCGATAGAATTAGGGAAATATAACATCAATGTTAATTCTATAGGACCAAGTACTGTTGATACAGACATGTGCACAGAATACTTGGCTAATCCAGCAATCTATCAAAAAGAAGTCGATGCAAATCCGATGAAGCGTTTAGGTACTGCCAGACAAATAGGTGATGCGGTTGTCTTTTTAGCGTCTGATGAAGCCGTTCAAATCAATGGACATCTTCTAATGGTAGATGGAGGATTAACCGTAAAGGCAGCACAACCCGAAGACCATATGGAGCATTAATACATTGTGTAAATCCTTTCAAATAAAGAGGTGTATAGATGAGACTAAAAAATAAAGTTTGTTTAATTACAGGGGCCGGATCAGGTATTGGAAAAGAAACCGCTCTGCTATTTGCAAAAGAAGGTGCGCATGTTGTTGTCAATGATTTCAACGAGGAATCAGGGCAAGAAACGGTTCGACAAATTTGTGAGAATAATGGGGAAGCTATTTTTATTCAAGCAGATGTTACCAATCCTGAGAATGTTAAGGCAATGGTTGACCAGGTGATTGATTATTATGGGCGAATTGACGTTTTGTTCAATAATGCTGGAATCAGCGGTGTTGGTCAGCTGCATGATATTGATTTAGAAACATGGAATAGAGTAATGAACGTAAATATCAATGGTGTATTTTTGGTGACAAAATATGTAGTGCCACACATGATGAAACAACAATCTGGCTCCATTATTAATATGTCTTCATGTATTGCAGAAATAGGACTTGCTAACAGGGCATCCTACGCAACAACAAAAGGGGCGATATTAGCACTAACAAAATCAATCCAAGTGGATTATGCAAAATATAATATCCGCGTAAATGCCCTAATGCCGGGAACCATTTTTACACCCTTTGTCGAAGATTATCTATCCAAAGATCCAAATCCTGAGGAAGCAGTCCAATCTATAAAGCGCAGGCAATTGGGAGGAGATTTAGGGAAACCGATTGATGTTGCATTTGCAGCATTATACCTAGCTTCTGAAGAGTCGAAGTTTATGATGGGAACACCATTTATGATTGACGGAGGAGTCGTTAACGGAAAGCTTGGATAACGTTTTTTACGGCCATATTATATTTTAATTGAAAGGTTGAGAAGAAATGAAACTAGTAACTTTTAAAAAAGGCAGCGAATACAAATTAGGTGTAAAAATAACGGAAGGTATTATCAATATTGAAGCCGCACAAGGTGCCAACCCGGATAGTTCAGTCCCAACAAGCATAATGGAGGTGATTCATGGAGGTACTGAATCTCTGAAAGCTTTGCAGCTTTTTTTAGAAGAAGTTAAGGATCAATCCGCTTATCTATTAAATGATAGTGAGATTACCTGGGGACCTTGTGTAACAGCGCCTAATAAAATTATATGTGTTGGTTTAAACTATCGTAAGCATGCGGATGAAACAAACGCACCTTATCCAGAGGTTCCTATTCTTTTTAACAAATTTAATAATACATTAACAGGCCATAACTGTAATATTGCCGTTCCAAAAGTCACAAATAAACTAGATTACGAAGTAGAGTTGGGCGTAGTAATTGGTAAAAGGGCAAAATACATATTACAGGAGGATGCCTTAGACTACGTTTTCGGTTACTGTACAGTCAATGACTTGTCGGCTCGTGACTTGCAGATGCGTACACCTCAATGGCTGCTTGGCAAGAGCTGTGACGACTTCAGTCCAGTAGGCCCGTACTTGGTATCAGCTGATGAAATAGACGACCCGCAAAATTTAAACTTAACAACCATTGTTAATGGAGAAATTCGTCAAAATTCTAATACCTCTGATATGATTTTTACTGTGGCTGAGATTATTAGTTATATTTCTGAACATATGACACTTGAACCAGGAGATTTGATTTTAACAGGAACCCCTGAAGGAGTTGTCTTAGGATACCCAGAGGACAAACAAAACTATCTGAAACCAGAGGATATTGTAACGGTTGAGATTGAGAAGTTAGGGGCACTTACTAATAGATTTGTTGAAGAAGTGATAGCCGCAAATCAAAAGAACCAGAAGAAAGAGACAGTAAAGGGATAATAGGATCAAGTTGTTAATTAGCTGATTAGAAATTTGAATGTAATTGAAATCGAACACCCTGAAAAGAGGAAAATATTAAAGAGTTTTATATAAGGATGATCTTCATTTTATTTAAGGGAGATCATCTTTTATTTCAGTTTTACAAAGGGTTAAATGGAGTGGTAGATAATATGACAGCAGAAAACTGCGGGTTTTTAGGAAAAAGTCTTGCTAATGTTCGACTGGATGTTTCGGCAGCTGCTTATTCGAAGGTTCCTAGATCATGGAATGAAGATAATTACACTACCGATTTTAATAAGTTATATTACGTTATAGAAGGAGAGGGATACGTCAAAGTTAATGATGAAGTGTATTATCCTAAACCGGGTGAACTTTATTTACTTCCATCGGGGTCGATTCAATCTTATGGAACAATAAGTGATAATACATTTGAGAAGTATTGGTGTCATTTCACAGCTAAAATTGGGGATATTCATTTATTTCAACTCATGAAGACGCCAGTTTTTATACAGTTACCTAAGTCTAAAATCGAAGATAAATGGCAGCAACTCATTTCAAATTGGAACAGTAATGAATTATCAAGTGATTTCAGGGTTCATTCTATAATACTAGAAATCATTGCGATTTTTATTGAAGAAAGTCAACATATTCAATTCAAAATGGACAAATCCCCCACTTTTGAAAAAATGGATACCATTCTAACCTATATAGAAGAGCATTTGGATGGAAATACAACAGTAGAGGATCTAGCACAAATAGCAAATTTCCATCCAAATTATTTTATTTCGGTTTTTAAAGAATTCACTGGTCATTCGCCAATCCAGTATATTAATAGAAGGCGTATCGAGAAAGCGAAAGAGCTGCTGGTTATTAGTGAACTTACTATTTCTACTATTTCAGATTCTTTAGGAATGGAACTTTCTTATTTTTCACGCATGTTCAAGGAATTAACTGGATTATCTCCAACTGCTTTTCGAAGTTTAGCATCTAAATCCAGTTAAAACCAACCAAAATTTAAAATTTTAAATTTTATGGATAGAATGTATTAACCGGTGTGGTGGTCGGGCACCATCGCGAGTTAAATAAGAAATTGAGTAAGGCTTTGTTGGCACTTTCTGTACCAATATACCGAAGCGCCTCAGCCGCATGAGCTCGAACGTATCTGTTTTCATCTTGTAAGGCTATCTCTAAGTGAGGAACTGCTGCGTCTGCTAGAGCACCTAACCTTGTGAGGGAAAGACCAGCCATAAAGCGTACTTGAGTGTCAGAATCTTGTAGACACTTAATTAATCCAGAGACGACCTCTTTATCAGGAATAATGATCATTCCGAGTGCTTCGGCAACCGACCTGCGGATAAGAGCAGAAGAATGATCTAATAATGGAATCAAAGCAGGAACTGCTTCTTCAGCCAAATGTCTATGTTCACTTAGTGCAAAAATAGCACGAATAACCGTTGAAGTACGGCTGCTGCTCAATGCAGAGATTAAACCTGGTATTGCATCTGAACCTGATATGGATAAGCCGTATGCCGCAAGTCTTGAGACATTACTATTATTATGATGAAGTGCCGATAACAGGGCATTCACACCTTTACTCCCATAAGAAGCAAGGTCATAAGCTGCATTCAGGGCTGTTGGTTCATACGGATGCTCTAAATCCATTAATTTTTCTTCTATTACATTAGAATCGAAAGCTCGTGTCTCGGAAATGCTTCCAAGTTTGCCTGATAACCAATTCCATGTTTCTTCCCACATCACATCATGCTGGGCAAGTAGTGTGTTTGTGGATTCGGGTAATTTCCATGAACTGTCTACATTGTTCCAGCTTGGTGATGTAGGAGCCACCGTGCGCATAAATTCAAATTTTAACATAAAACGGGGCTTACCAAGTCTATTGGGAGTTGCTCTATGCCAAATATCATAATGAATTAATGCAAATGTTCCTGCTTGGCCACTCGCTAATATCTCCTGGTCCAATTCGTCTCCTTCAAAAACTCGAGTATCATAATTTTGTGTTCCAGGTAAAATTCCTGTCGGTCCTAATTCAGCAGGTGTATCCTGAGGAAAGTACATAATCATTGCCCACCATGGATGGTGATTGCGCATCCGATTATATCCCCAGTAGCTATCTTTATGCCAATCACCTGCTGTTTCTGATGCGTTATAATGTCCATGTCTATGGGCATGCAGCATATAATCTGGTCCAAGTACGCTTGTGAGGGCTCCAGTAATGATAGGATGTTCAAATACTCTTTGCAGCTCTGTTACTCTAGGTAATATGTTGTTTCCCGGATTACCTTCCTCATTGTAAACATTTAATAGCTGCTCGTTTAACCTTTGATGAAACTCCTCAGTAAAATCAGTATTTAATAGGAGAAATCCCTCTGTAATAAACTTCCTCATCTGCTCGTCTGTTAATAAAAGTGGTTCGTTTTGTCCTGTCATTTTTATAGCCTCCTTTTAACATCAGATTAAATCTACAAAATTATTATAAAATCAGGCTATAAGAAAGAACATAGAGATTATTCATCTGGATATAGACAATACTAAGGTTTTTATAGCACTTTATTAATTAATAAACCGCGTCTTACAAATATTCAAACTATATTGACTACTAAAAGACGCGTTGTTATATTTTTGATACTGATAAATTAAAATGATTGATTTCAAAACCATTACTTTTTTCAAGGGGTTCTTTATGTCTAATAAATATGGGGTATATGGCTTTCGTTTCTTAGATACTCTAAATAGTTCCTTCTACCAGCTATTTGCTGTTGGTTATCAGAATATAACTGACTCTTCGTATGATTGGGATGGTTTAAAACGAAAAGACGGCCCGCTTCTTTTGTTCCAATATACCATTTCAGGATTTGGAAATATTGAGATAGATGGTGAGGTTCATCGGGTCGATGCAGGATCGGCGTTTATGGTAGAAATCCCAAGTAATCACCGATATTATTTACCAGCTAACAGTGAAAACTGGGAATTTTATTTTATTTTATTAAGACCTATAAATATACAAAAAGAATGGACAGAACTTATCAAGTTAATCGGCAAGGTTCCCAAGATTCCAGAGGACAGCCCGCCTATTATTTTTTTGAAAAGTGCCTATTTCGCCGCAAGCAAGAATCAGATAACCGATGGTTTTCGTGCTTCTTCTATTGTTTATCAATTTATTATGGAGCTGTTCCGGTATAGTACAGCCTATAAAAAGGAAAAAGAAATCTGGCCTGAAAAAGTAGTTCAAGCCGTCCGTTTTTTAGAAGAAGATTACGTTTCCCTGCAAAGTCTTGAGGAACTGGCAAATAGAGTAGAACTGTCCAAATATCATTTTACCCGTCTTTTTAAAAAAACAACTGGACTGTCACCTATGGAGTATTTAACAAAAGTCCGGATGGAAAAGGCGGTCAAGCTCCTACGTAATACGAATTTAACTATAGAAGAGATTGCAAGAAAAATCGGATATTCCAATGGCAGCTACTTTATTAAGGTATTCCGTGAGTGGATTGGTTTTTCCCCAGGGGAGTTTCGCCTAGGCAAAGATCTGGCTTACTTAAATGAGCTCAGGTTTGATTGAAGTGGTGAAATGGGAGCAATATTTTACAATAAAGGGCAAAATGTTATCGTAGATGTAGATGTCACAATTCCTTATTATTAATTTAAGGAGCAATAAATTAATAGAAAGGGAATGAGAAGATGAGACATCATACATTTGCAAAAACTCCTCCATTAGGCTGGAACAGCTGGGATTGCTATGGAGCCGCGGTAAGGGAAGAGGAAGTAAAGGGAAATGCTGATTATATGGCAGAGTTTCTAAAACCATATGGTTGGGAATATGTCGTTGTTGATATTCAATGGTATGAACCAGGGGCAAATTCCTCCATTTATCGTCCATTTGTTCCGCTGGAAATGGATGAATATTCACGGTTAATTCCTGCAGCCAATCGGTTTCCTTCTGCTGCCGACGGTAATGGCTTTAAAGCCTTAGCCGAATATGTACATAACCTTGGTTTAAAATTTGGGATTCACATTATGCGTGGGATTCCGCGTCAGGCTGTCCATGGCAATACACCAATACTAGGGACCAAGGCTAGAGCAAGAGATATTGCTCATCCAAATTCGATTTGTCCATGGAATACGGATATGTACGGGGTGGATGCCGGGAAAGTTGGGGCACAGGAATATTATAATTCTTTGTTTCAAATGTATGCTGAATGGGGAGTAGATTTTGTAAAAGTGGATGATATCGCTGCATCACGGCTGTATGACACCCATTTAGATGAAATCAGATTGATTAGTAAGGCAATTGAAAACTGTGGGAGAGATATGGTGCTTAGCCTGTCCCCAGGCCCAGCTCCATTGGAGTATGCGGTAGACCTAAAAGAAAATGCCAATATGTGGAGAATGACGGATGATTTCTGGGATCACTGGAATCTCTTATATGGCATGTTTGAGCGATGTGAAAAGTGGAACGAATATACGGGGGCAGGCCATTGGCCAGACTGTGACATGCTTCCATTAGGGCATATTGGCATCCGTTCCGTTGATGGAGGCGGTGCAGACCGCTGGACCCGATTCACAAAAGACGAACAAGTTACGATGATGACCCTTTGGTCTATTTTCCGTTCACCGCTTATGTTTGGCGGAGAGCTAAGGGATAATGATGAATGGACCCTTGCATTGCTTACAAATAAGGAAGTACTTGAATTAAATCAGAATAGCCACAGCAATCGCCTAGTCTATCGTAAGGATGATAAAATCGTCTGGACGGCAAAGGATCAGGAGAATAATACTTATGCAGCGTTGTTTAATGCAACAGATGTTGCAGCTGAAGTTGAGGTTACATTAGAACAATTGGGGCTTTCCGCTAAGAAAAGAGCTAGAAATGTGTGGAGCCAAGAAGAGCTTGGAGAGATTACAGATGGAATTATACAAACGCTGCCACCGCACGGCTCCATCCTAATAAAGTTATATTAATAATTTTCAAGAGCTAACCTAGTGAAATAAGAAATATATAAACACCATTTTAGGCTGTCATCATCCCAAATTCTTTGGAGAAAGGTAGCCTAATTTTTTGTATCTTTCCAGAATAATCATAAATCGGAATACATTCTAGTATTAGTAAATCTATCATTATGAAAAATATAGTAAATATTAATCTAGGAGGAGTAAAATGGAAAAGGTTGTTTTGAAAACTAAAACTTTGCCACTAAACAAGGTTCAGATTAATGATCCATTCTGGTCTTATTACATCAAATTAGTTCGGGATGTGGTTGTTCCCTATCAATGGGACGCCCTTAATGACCGAATTGCAGATGCAGATCCAAGCAGCGCGATAAAAAATTTTAAAATCGCAGCTGGAGAAGAAGAGGGAGAATTCCATGGGATGGTCTTCCAAGATAGTGATGTGGCTAAGTGGCTGGAAGCCGTTGGATACCTGCTTTCGGCAGAAAGAGACGAAGAGCTTGAAAAAATCGCAGATGGAATCATTGATATTATTACAAAAGCTCAATTGGAGGATGGATATTTAAACACCTATTATACCTTGAAAGAACCAGGGAAACGGTGGACGAACCTTAGTGAATGCCACGAATTATATTGTGCAGGTCATATGATTGAAGCTGCTGTCGCATATTATCAAGCAACTGGAAAAAGAAAACTACTAGATGTGGTCATTAAATTTGCTGATCATATAGATGATGTTTTTGGCACAGAACCTGGAAAACTTCGTGGTTATGACGGACATCAAGAAATTGAATTGGCACTGATAAAACTATACGAAGTAACTTCAAATGATAAATACTTGAGATTAAGTCAGTATTTCTTAGAAGAAAGAGGGAGAAAGCCACATTTTTATGAAGAGGAGTTCGAAAAAAGAGGTGGTACCCATCATTGGCCAGATTCTTGGATGATTCGAAATAAGGAATACAGCCAAGCACATAAGCCTGTTAGTGAACAAGATAAGGCTGTTGGCCACGCAGTCCGATTCGTATATATGTGTACGGGAATGGCACATTTGGCTGCTGAAACTGGTAATCGGGAAATGTATGAAGCTAGTAAAAGGCTTTGGAACAACATGGTTTCAAAGAATATGTATATCACCGGCGGAATTGGTTCGCAAAGTCATGGTGAAGCCTTTTCAACTGATTATGACCTTCCAAATGATACGGTTTATGCGGAGACTTGTGCTTCTATTGGGTTAATTTTCTTTGCACAGCGAATGTTGCAGGTAGAGCCAAATAGTCAATATGCTGATGTAATGGAAAGAGCATTATACAATACCGTACTAGCAGGTATGGGGCACGATGGAAAAAGCTTTTTCTATGTGAATCCACTTGAAGTTGAGCCACATGCCTGCAGGTCTAATCATATTTACCACCATGTTAAACCTACTCGTCAAAGATGGTTTGGCTGCGCCTGCTGCCCGCCCAATGTAGCCAGGCTGCTTGCTTCCCTAGGTCAATATATTTATACCGTTCGTGAAAATACAGTCTACACTCATTTATATATAAGTGGTCAGGCAGAAATTGAGCTGGACGATAACCGGCGTCTAATCTTGGAACAAGAAACAAATTATCCTTGGAGCGGCAACATTCAATTTACCTTTAAGGCGAATCAAGAAACTGAACTTACTCTTGCACTGCGTATCCCAGATTGGTGTGAGAATGCAGAAATCTCCATAAATGGTGAACTGCAGTCGGTTTCTGCACTTATGGTCGACGGATATGCCATGATAAAGGGTACCTGGAAAACTGGTGACCAAATCAATTTGGTTCTTTCTATGCCGGTTGTACGTATGAAAGGACATCCACTTGTACGCCATACTGCTGGAAAAGTTGCCCTTCAAAGAGGCCCGCTGGTTTATTGCTTGGAAGAAGCAGACAATGGACAAAATCTCCATCAAATTTTATTACCTTCAGATCGAAGTCTTGAAATTGAAGAGGATGAAAACCTCTTTGGCGGGATGAAGGTGATTACTGGAGAGGCGATAAAACGGAAAACAGAAAACTGGGGAGAGGCATTGTATAAACCAAACATCCATCTAGAAACGGAATCAGTATCTATTAAGTTTATCCCTTACTTTGCTTGGGCTAACCGTGGATTAGGGGGAATGCAAGTATGGATTAACGAACAAGAAACTCTTTAGAATATAGAGCTTAAAACACTTTGCTTTCTCGGTCAGGCTGTGGTGACTAAATGATGTCAACCGGACGACTTTCTAATATAAAAGAGGGTGCCTCCAAAACTAATACTTTTGGAGGCACCCTCTTTTTATGAAAAATTAAAATTGCTATACTTGTCCATACAAGTATTTAAGAAGATTTAACCAAGTGGATTTTAGTAAATACTCGGTGACATAGAAAGTAAATACTGTAGGCACCAAGACTAAAAATAAATAAAAAGGTTATCGGCCATTTAAAAAGAATAAGTGCCATTAATCCAATATAAAGGATTGCTGTAAGAGTAGTCAGTAAATACCTAATGGAAAAGAATAGTGAATTTTTGATTGCATTTAACCAGTTCACATTATAATTAGCGATTGTTGGAAAGATAAAAATTGAGGTGAAGAGAATTAAAAAGCCCATTAATAACAAAACTGGAAACAAAATATACTGGAAAGAACCAACATTTTTTAACAGCATAAAATCTATAGAAAATAGGCCGCAAAAGACAATCCATAGAATTCCTAGACCAAAACTTTGTTTGAAATTGTCCTTAAAATATTGAAAGAACGACCTAAAAACACTAAAGTCCTTATGCAAAATCCATTGCCGGGTAACACAGTACATCGCGACTGTAGCAGGAAAAATCGTTATTACAGGGATACAAAGTAACAACCATAGAATATTTAACTGAAAGAACGCTGAAACTACTTCAAGTACGCGAAAGAATTTACCGTCATATCTGAACATTGTATTTTCACCAAATTCCCATAATTTTTTGTAGTACCATTAAAATAGCATGAGAGTAATTATAAAAGAAGTGATATTATATTTGCCATTTTTTCTGGCCAGTTGGAACTGTGAGTTTACTATTTTTCTTCCTTTCTATTATTTAATTTTATATGAAAACGGATTATTGTGGAAGTGGACCGTACAACTTTTTTGAAAAAATCTTATAGAAGAAGTAGACTTGTATACAAAAAAGACTAAACGGTGTTAGCCCTATAGAAGTCAGGGCTAACGCCGCTTAGTTATTAGGAAAAGCGATAATTTATAGATGGTTTTTTATCAATCTTTCATCTCTGGGGACTTGACGGATAACCCTGTTCTAACGATGGAAACGTGGGGGTTTACGCTAACTTCAAGGTTTGGAAATTCCTCAGTCCACTTATTTTTATGTTGTTCTTTCCATGCTTTTGGATGGTTGCGATAGACCGCATTTCCAAACCCAAATATATCAGTACGATACTGTTTTTGTGCTTTAAAAAGTGCTAATTCACACCTTTTTTCGACATCTTTTTCCAGTAAGGTTTGAACATATTGTAAAACTTTAGGGTTACCTAAATCCAATTTGGAACTATTTTCAAACACTTCAACTTGTGCTTGAATATTCACATTCATTTTTACATTGCTTTGTACAAGGATTGGTTTAACTTTTGTCCGGCCTTTTTTTAACTCAGCACTGATTTTTCCTCCTCCCTTTTCTTTTGGTATCGAAACGGTAATGTTCCCTTTCACCATCTCATTACGAATCCACAGCACTCCCCGGGTATCCTTATCATTGATCCACCCCACCAATTTATCTTTATGAAATACAGCCGATCCAACTATGGCGGCAGTCTCTTTAGAACTGTTCCTACCCTTTTCTTCTGATCGTATGGCTACTTCAGCCGCGACAGGGGAGATGCCTTCGGTCGTAAGCATATTGAAAAAATCCTTTATCATTATTTTTGCTCCCACCCCTGTTTTCTCTTGTTCCCGAATGGCTTCTGAAGAGTATCGTTCAATGACCGGAGTCAGTCTCAAAATGGATGCGGCCTCTCCCTTTGAAAACAAAATAAAGCTGCGCATACGTGCCTCCCTAACTCTCGATATGTAATCCAAAATTTGATAAACCCCATCCTTGGCAGCCTTTTCTCCAATAATTAAAATCCTGTTATGAGAAAAGAAAATCCGGCGAGGCAATTTTTCTTGAAGTCTCCTGATTGCATCCATCATACTTTCTCCTGTCTCGGAAATGATAACGGTCGAACCATTGCTACCTACGGAACCGCCGGCTCCAACAGGTCCAAGCTGTTTAGGGATCGCTACTTGAAGTGAAACACGAATTTTCCCATCATTCATCTTGTCGATGGCAGTAGCTGTAACGATCGTGATATCATTGATCTCAATCCGGCTCCAACAGCCGGTCAGCACGAATATAATCATACAGTTTATTACTAGGATTCCTAGTTTTTTCATAATTGTTTCCCTTTCCGAAACACTCACTCGAGCTAGTTCCTCGGTTTAGGCGGCCGTGGACGCATTAAATGATTCATTCGTTTACGATTCTTTTTCCCTGTCTGATCGGAACGGTCTATCATTTTCCACCAAGGGGCACGTACATAAGTATCTTTGAGACTCGAGAAATCCAAAGGTGCAACTGGAGACAAATAAGGAACACCGAACGAGCGAAGCCGGGTCATATGGATTAAAAGAATTAAACTAGCTACCAAGATACCGTACAAACCGAGCGTTCCTGCGCAGATCATCATCGGAAATCGAAGCAAACGAATGGCGATTCCCTGACTAAATACTGGAAAAATAAATGAAGATATCCCTGTTATGGAAACGATAATAACCATTGAAGCTGATACAATTCCTGCTTGTACTGCTGCCTGTCCAATTACAAGGGCGCCAACAATACTTACAGCTTGTCCAACTGGCCGCGGCAGGCGTACACCGGCTTCCCGCAATGCCTCAAAGGAGACTTCCATTATGAAAGCTTCTACTATAGCGGGAAACGGAACAGTTTCCCTGCTCGAAGCCACACTAAGTAATAAGGTTGTAGGAAGCATTTCTTGATGATATGACGTAATGGCAATATAAAGTGATGGCAAAAGCAAAGCACCAGCTAACATAAACAAGCGAAGCCATCGGATTACCGTCGAAACCATATAATGCTGATAATAATCCTCGCTCGATTGGAGCATTTCAAAAAAACTAACCGGAACAATTAAGGCAAAAGGGGTATTATCGATAAGAATCCCGATTTTCCCTTCCAATAAATTTGCCACTATTTTATCCGGGCGTTCCGTATTGTTTACTTGGGGAAAAACAGAATAGGGGTTGTCCTGAATTAGTTCCTCGATATAGCCACTTTCTAAAATTGCATCGATATCGATTTGATTGAGTCTTTCCTTTACCTCCGCTAAGAGCGAGTGCTCGGCAATTCCCTCCAAATAGGTAATCACCATTTTTGTCTTAGATAACCGCCCCACGGTCATGGATTCCATTTTAAGCTGAGGCGTTTTTAACCGTCTGCGAATCAGACTGGTGTTGGTTCGCAGATTTTCAGTAAATCCTTCCCTAGGCCCCCTAATCACCGCTTCGGTTGCTGGTTCTTCGACGGATCTCATTTCCCATGCTTGAGCACTAATAAAAAGAGCTTGATTTATACCATCCAATAATAGAATAGTGTCACCACTTAAAATGTGATCCACTATTTCCTTCATAGTTTTCCCTATACTTATTTGTGAAACATAAATCAGTGGATCCCGAAGAAAAGACTCCATCTCTTTCAAAGGTATTTTCGTGTACGGAAGCGTCCCATTATTCCCCACGTTCAATAAGGGTTTTATAACGTCGGAATCAATGATCTGATTATCAACCAAGCCATCCAAAAAAATAAGAACTCCATTTTGTATCCCAGCCAGCTGAAATTCACGAAAAACAATATCCGAAGATCGTTCAAAAATCGTTTTCAACTGCTCTAAATTATTGTGAACATTGCCTTTAAGCTGTTGGTCGTAGAAATCTTTTTCATGGTTAGATGACTGTGGGTTTTGGCTTTGTTTTGAATTGAAGGTTTTCTTCCCAAACCAGCTCATGAATCCCATCTTAAAAACTCACCCCCTAGTGGTTAAATTTTTTTCTTATTTTAACCAGATATAAAAATAAATCTCGCGGATAGATGGAAAAATTTTGTTTATGTTAATACTGAGCGGATTTAACAAAAAATGGGTCAGGTGGTGGGAAACCATGGAGAGAATCTCAATTAGCCAATTATTTATGCTTACACTAGTATTTCAGATTGGTACCTCGGTAATATTTGGATTTTCTTCTGCAGCAGGTAGTGATGCTTGGTTATCTACTTTAATATGCACGGTGATTGGGACATGCCTCATTATTATGTATCTCATGTTAATGCGTCTTCAGCCGGGATTGACTCTTGTTGAATGGTTTCCTGCCCAGTTTGGCCAATGGATCGGTGTTCCCCTTGCTTGGTTCTATATGCTTCATTTTTTATATAACGCAGGACGAACACTTGGTGATATAAAGGATCTTATCCCCACCACCATTTTGCCTGGAACTCCTAATTGGGTCATACTTGCTGTGTTTATGATTGCCATCTCTTATGCTTTGTATAGTGGGATTGAGGTTCTAGCCCGGCTTGCCGAATTGATTTTACCAGTCATCTTAGTTTTATTTTTAATAGAGATCGTCTTAATTTTCGCCTCGGATATAATTGATATCAAGCATTTACAGCCGGTTTTAGGGGAAGGATGGGGACGTATTTGGAAAGCGGTATGGCCGAACGGGATCCAGCAGTCATTTTCGGAAACCCTTGAATTCGCGATGATCTGGACCTTAGTTATAGATTCGAAACGTATAATAAAACCCACTCTCTTAGCTTCTGTTTTGTACGGATTCCTCCTTGCCGCTTTTGATGGACTAGCTGTTCTTACCTTTGGTGAGGGTACCTTTTCAACTAGTACCTACCCCCTGTACCGGTTAGTCAAAGTTATATCTGTTGCAGATTTTCTTGAAAACCTTGATGCATTGGGAATATTGTATTTTGTGGGAACGGCGTTCTTTAAAGTGTCGTTACAACTTTATGGTGTCATTCGGGGGGTGCAGCTATTGTTGTACCTGCGTGACAGCAGGGTATTGGTAATGCCTATATCGATGATCGTATTTATTTTAGGATTAACCATATCAAGGAGCACTTCAGAACATTGGTATTCTATAAAAAATTTAGGATATATGGGTTTAATATGGTGGATTATTATTCCCTTTCTCTTATTAATCGTGGCCTGTATTCGCAGGAAATTTTCAAATAAATCAATAGTTAGAAGTGGATTGTAGGTGCATTAGGAGCTGAACATATGTATGGAGAAATATCTCTGGCCGTGGCAGTCAAAAGTAGTTATTGATGATCCTTGGGTATTTTATACATTCCTCTTTTGCCTTTCTTTTATTTTATCTATCATAACGTGGATAAGAAAAAAAAGGAAAGATGTTCGTAAGGAGTAGCTAGTAGGATATTGCACAAATTTTAAATTTAAAAGAAAGACACNNGTGTCTTTCTTTTAAATTTATTGGTTTTTATCTAATGCTGAGGTAGAGTTTCGGACGACCAGTTCAGGTTCATAAATGGTTGAGTGCTCAATGCTGCCTCGTTTCTCTACTGCAGAAACAATCCATTTTGCCGCTTCAATCCCCATATCCATTTTCGGATGCGTAACGGATGTTAGTTTGACATCTGTAGCTTCCGCCAAGGAAGAGTCGTCGTATCCGACAATGGAAACATCCTCAGGAACGCTTAAGCCCATTCCTCTTAACATGAATAAAACCTGCAATGCTAACTGGTCATTATAACAAACAATTGCCGTTGGCTTATCATCTGTCGTGAAAAATTGCTGTAATTGCTCCACTAGATTATTATCCTTTTGTTCTGTTGTATAGGTAATAACCATATCCGGGAAAAACGGGAGGTTATGTTCCCTAAATGCGCGGATAAACCCTTGCATCCGATTGACTCCCTGAAGGTCATCCGTTTTGAAAAGGCCAATTATTTTCTCGTGGCCTAGATTGATTAAATGTTCAGTAGCAATAAAACCGCCGTGTTCATCATTCATGATGATGTGTGGAGGCATCAGCTGAGAATAGAACTGGTTAATCATTAGATAGGGAATATTATTTTGTTCTAATTGTAAGTAGTAATGAATGTTAGGGTTATAATTGCTACTTCTAGTCGGTTCTACGATTAGACCATCAATATTCCGGCTCAGCATCGTTTGCAGGCATTGTTTTTCTTTCTCTACATCGTTATCCGTGCAAGCAAACGTTAGCGAATAGCCTTGTGCTGTTAAATAGGATTCAATTCCTTTGATAATAGATGGAAAAATATAATCAGAAATATATGTTGTAATAACTCCAATATTTTTCCCATTTGTATTTAAACTTTTAATAGGAGAAATCATTTCAGATTCTACATTTGGTTGTAACATCTTATTCGAGCAAAAAGTACCTGCTCCTTGTTCTCGGTAAAGCCATCCTTCATGTACTAAATCCCCAACGGCTTGACGGACGGTATGTCTGCTGACCCCAAACATTTTAACCAGTTCATTTTCAGAATAAATCTTTTCTCCAGGTTGTACCTTCCCACTTGTGATCCATTCTGTTATTTTTTCCTTTACCATATTATATTTCGTCTTCTGGGCCATTGATATCACCTTCTTTCAACTTGTATGAAAAACCTTCAACTTATACGTACAACAGTTTTATAACATTATCGTAACAAAAATAATTAAAAAAAACTATGAAAAATTTTTATTTATCTTTTCGAGTATAATAAAAATTTTAATAAAAGAAGTTAATTAGTGTCGAATCCATTAGAAAAGTGACTAATAAACACGAAAAATCATGAGTCTAATGTTCATTGAAAAGAATTTCATCTGGCGCTTTGTTGAAAGAATCTAAGCAGATCGATTATTATCGTATAAAAAGCTTATAAATCAACCATTTGACACGTACGTACAAAAAATAAAAATTAATAGAAAAATGATTGACATGTACGAACAGGTATATTAATATTTGAAATATAAGGAATACGCTTTCACGGTTTTACAAAAATCGATAAAAAAAGCCTTATAAAATATCATACTTAAGACTTATAATCTTAATAAAGAGGGGCTTTTTAGGAGGGGTTCATATCTAATCACTTTTACATGTCCGTACATCTAAATTAAAGAGTTAACTAGTTTACTAACATTAACACTTTATTTTTTATTGAAAAGTGATTACGCTTCCAATGGTTTTAATTTTTACACAATTTTTAAATCAATTTAATTGGAGGGATTTACTTGTTTAAAGCATCTAAAAAATTAAGCGCACTTTTGTTGCTAGCGATTTTGGTGGTTGGTTCCATCCTTACAGGATGTGGAAATCAATCTAGTGGAGGTAAAGACGGCGGCAAAACAGAACTTACTTTTATGTTCCGCGGTCAACCTAAAGAATTAGAAGCCTATAAATCGACTGTTAAGAAATATGAAGAGTCACATCCAAATGTAAAAGTAACTGTTGTCTCTGTCGCTCCTGACCAATACGATACAAAATTAAAAGCTGCGATTGCAGGACACAAAATTCCGGATGTTTTCTTCTATAACCCAGCTCAAGTTAAAGCATATGTAAACTCTGGAATCTTACTAGATATCACGAAATATGTTGAAGGTTCAAAAGATGTTAAGTTAAGTGATATGTGGGAAAAGGGTATTAATAAATACCGTTTTGATGGCAAAGAACTTGGCCAAGGCGCAATCTACGGTTTGCCAAAGGATATCAGCGGATTCGCACTAGGCTACAATAAAACAATGTTTGAAAAAGCAGGAATTCCACTTCCTGACAAAGATAAGCCATATACTTTAGACCAATTTATCGATGTAGCAAAACAGTTAACAAAAGATACAAACGGTGACGGTAAAGTTGATCAATACGGTACAGGATTTAATGTACAATGGTCGTTACAGCCAATCGTTTGGAGCAACGGTGCAGATTTCATTGATAAAACACATACAAAAGTAACGATCGATGATCCTAAATTTATTGAAGCATTACAATGGTTTGCAGATCAGCAAACCAAATACAAAGTGACTCCATCTATCTCTGAAGCACAAACACTTGACACATACCAAAGATGGATGAAAGGTCAATTAGCATTCTTCCCTGTAGGTCCTTGGGATATGGCAACATATGCAACATTACCGTTTGAATATGATTTAATTCCATGGCCAGTTGGTTCTACTGGAAAAACTGCTGCATGGATCGGTTCACTTGGAATTGGTGTAGGAGCTACTACTAAAAATGCTAAAGCAGCAGCTGAACTAGCTACCTATCTATCTGCTGACCAAGAAGGACAACAAGCATTAGTTGATGCACAAATCCAGCTTCCAAACAGCGTGAAAGTTGCTGAAGAGTGGGCTGCTAATACTTCTATTAAGCCAGCAAACAAGCAAGAATTCTTAGATATTATCAATGATTATGGCCGCAGCTTCCCAGGAGAGTTCACTTATACTAGTGAATGGTATGATGAATTCTTTAAAAACATTCAGCCTGTACTTGATGGCAAGAAAACAGCTGCTCAGTATGTAAAAGAAGAACAGCCAAAAATGCAAAAATTATTAGACGCAGCTATTCAACAAGAAAAACAATCTGCAAAGAAATAATATCGTTTTTGACATAGTGTAAATGGGGCTAGTTTGAGGAAGTTTGCTAGCACCATTTATTCCTTTTATCTAACTTTTTTAGTTATAAGAAATTTAGAGAAAGGGAGATGTCTCGACAAGACATGTGAAAGGGTGGGGAAAGATGAAAACAACATCCAAGCTGTATCGCACGGAACAAAGATACGCCTATTTATTTATTGCGGCACCGGTTTTAGGATTCCTCATATTTGCTTTGGTTCCTTTATTATATTCGATCTACGGGGCGTTTACGGATTGGAACGGCTTAGGACAGATGAATTTTATCGGACTAGAAAACTTTAAGAATTTATTTCAAGATGAATATTTCTATAAGTCTATGTATAATACCATCTTTATGATGCTGGGAATTCCGATTGGCATTGTATTAGCACTATTGCTTGCTTTAGCTTTAAATAGAGGGATCCCTGGAACAAATACCTTCCGAGTTCTCTATTATATTCCGGTTATTTCTTCACTTGCTGCGATTTCGATTTTATGGCAGTGGGCTTACAATGGCGATTATGGTTTAGTTAACCAATTTTTAGATCTATTTGGTATTAAGGGTCCAAACTGGCTGCAAAATACAGGCACAGTTAAACCTGCCTTAATTATTATGGCAGTATGGAAAGGTCTAGGCTATACGATGTTATTGTATTTGGCAGCACTTCAGAGTGTTCCTAAATCCTTTTATGAAGCAGCTAAATTAGATGGTGCAAATGCTTTAAAATCTTTTTGGTACATCACTTTGCCAATGGTAAAACCAGTAACCTTCTTTATTATCGTTACAAATATTATTGGCGGTGCTCAAATCTTTACGGAAATTAACGTTATGACCCCAACAGGTGGTCCTGAATATAGCTCCGCATCGGTTGTATTCTACATCTGGCAAAAAGCATTTGGTAACTTCCAATTAGGTTATGCATCTGCAATGGCCTTGGTACTGGGACTTTTCATCTTTATTGTTACTTTAATCCAGTTTAAGATCAACGAGAAAAATTCTTTTGATTTGGATTAACAACGGGAATAAAAGAGTTTATAGAAAGGGGCTTGAAAAATGGAAGTTGCAATGGCAAAAAAGTCGGTTAAAGCAGAACCCATGTCTGAGAAAAAGAAAAATAGAATTACCAATATATTAGTTTTTGCCTTACTAAGTATTGGGGCAATCTTCATGGTAGCTCCGTTATTATGGATGTTTTCCACATCCCTTAAATCAAAAGAAGATGTCTTTGCTTTACCGCCAGTATGGATTCCTGAGACAATTTCTTTTAGTAAATACGCCGAAATCTGGGATATGGGCCCGCTCTTATCTGGTATCGGAAATAGTTTAATTGTAGCTGTGACAGTTACGGTAATCGGAACATTCACATCCAGCTTAGCAGCGTTTGCTTTTTCAAAATTACAATTCGCTGGAAAGAATAAGATTTTCATCATGCTGTTTGCTTCCGTTATGATTCCGTATCCTGTTCTTATGATCCCGCAATTTATTATGTTTTCAAAAATTGGCTGGGTTGATAGCCTGTTACCATTAATTATCCCTGGATTGTTTGGTAACATATTTATGATTTTCTTTTTACGGCAATTCCTAACGAGCATTCCAAATTCAATCATCGAAGCGGCAAAAATTGATGGATGCTCTTATTTCCAAATCTTTTATAAGATTATCTTCCCATTAATCAAACCAGCGGTAGCTGCCCAGTTAATTCTATGGTTCATGGGAATCTGGAATGATTACTTAGGTCCAATTCTTTATTTGAACTCACCAGAAAAACAAACATTGCAGCTAGTTATTGCAAACTTTAATGCATCATACGCGATTCAAAGTGACTACCCGCTGATTATGGCGGCATCTATGGTAGCGTTATTGCCGATGCTAATTGTATTCATTATCTTCCAAAAACAAATCATCGAATCAATTGCGATTTCCGGTGTAAAAGGTTGACCAATTAAATTATTGCTAGTGCATTTATAATGAACATTCACAGTTTAATAGAAAATTAACTAAAGGCACTTATTATCTACTTGTTTTGATAAGTGCCTTTTCTTATCTCAAAAAATACTAATGTCGTTTTATCGACCGGGAGAATATGAATGAAAACTAAAACCAAAGTGATCCTAATGGGGGTGTTGTTAACTGTAATCATCATCCCGGCAGCAATCTTCGGGTTTAGACACTACCAGCCAAAGGAAAATGATTTTACAGGAATAAAGCTGCCTTCAGCACCGGCAAAAACTCCGATTAAAAATGTTAACTCGGATGTTCTTTATGATGAAAAAAAGTGGACGACTAATTTCACCCATGATGGGGCCATTATTAAAGCGGATGGCTGGTATTATGTGTTTTCTACTGATTATATGGTAGGATCACCGCCAACTCCTGGGATTCAAATCAGGAAATCGAAGGATTTAATTCATTGGCAATTCGTTGGCCGTGTATTTGATCAAGTTTCTGAAGAGGCGTGGGACTGGACGCATGGAACAACATTTTGGGCGCCAAACGTCATTCAAATGAATGGAAAATACTATTTATATTATTCTGTTTCTGAGGTAGGGAAAAGGAATTCTTATATTGGCCTAGCGACGAGCGACAAAATTGAAGGTCCCTGGAAGGATGAAGGAGCAGTCTTTAAATCGAAAGAAGGCGACGGAAATACCGTTAATGCGATCGATCCAGACATAACCATTGATAAAAATGGCCAGCCGTGGATGGTGTATGGATCCTATTTTGGCGGGATCTTTATTACAAAGGTCGATAAAAATACCGGTAAATTAGTAAATCCTAATGATCAAGGAACCTTGCTCGCCCAAAGGAAGGACATGAATGCTGGAATTGAAGGTCCAGAAATAATCTATAACAAAAAAACGGGTTACTATTATTTAACTGTTTCTTATGATTGGTTAGAAGACACGTATAATGTGAGGGTTGCCCGTTCTAAAAACATCACAGGACCTTTTTTAGACTATAACCACAAGGACATGATTGACCCGAGTGACGACTCCTTTAATACCGGAAATAAAATCGTAGCAGCTTATTCTTTCGGAAAAGATCCAGGCTGGCTGGGAACAGGACATAATGGATTACTTCAAGATGGAGAAAACTATTATCTAATTCACAATGCTAGAGCCGGAGAGGATAAGTATTGGTCGCATCTGCATGTAAGAAAAATGGTCTGGACCGATGATGGCTGGCCGGTTGTTTCTCCTGAGCGATATGCAGGCGAAACCGAGCAAAAAGTGAGCGAGTCCAATTTAATTGGAGAATGGCAGCAGATTGTTTTGAATCGCTTTGATGATACTATGGAAGGTTCGACAAAGCTCCAATTACTCACAAATGGGGAAATTATGAATGGCAAAGGGAAAAGCCATTGGAAATTGACAGGAAAGAACACATTACAGTTGTTCATATATGATCCCGGGGTTGCGCCTAAAGACTATTGGAATTTTACTGTAAAGGTGATTCCGGCCTGGGATTGGGAGAACTGGAGGGGTACTTTGGTTTTCACAGGAATGAATCAGGAAGGTACCGTTATTTGGGGAAAGAAAATAATAAATAAATAGTCAAAACTATTAAATTAATATAAAAAGGCATTGAAAAAAAATTCATAGATGGTAAAATTTAAATTGAGTTATACGTACAAGTTCGGATGATTAAGTGAGTTGTAAGGATAACTAATAATGGTATCATGGCAGCAAAACTAATGCTTGAAATGAACTGGATAATTTCTATCAACCAAATTAAAGAGGTTTCTATAAAATAGGGGGGAAATTACATGAGTTATGATGTGAAAAATGCCATTCAAAGTGGTAATACAGTACTTGGTATTGAACTAGGTTCAACCCGAATTAAAGCAGTTCTCATTGGAGAAGATAATGCACCGATCGCATCTGGCAGCCATGACTGGGAAAACAGCTATGTGAACAATATTTGGACTTATAGCATTGAGGATATTTGGAAGGGTATACAAGACAGCTATCAAAAAATGGCTAAGGATGTAAAACAGCAATATGGAGTTACCCTACAAACAGTAGGAGCAATCGGTTTTAGTGCGATGATGCATGGCTATATGGCTTTCGACAAAGATGGAGAGCTTCTGGTCCCTTTCCGCACTTGGCGTAACAATATTACTGAACAGGCTTCGAAAATACTGACCGAACTGTTTAACTACCACATTCCTCAAAGATGGAGTATAGCTCATCTGTATCAAGCGATCTTGAATCAGGAAAAACATATTGCTGACATTAGCTTCCAGACCACTCTAGCTGGTTATATCCATTGGAAACTGACAGGAGAAAAGGTTCTGGGAGTTGGTGAAGCATCCGGTGTATTTCCAATTGACTTGAATACGAAGAGCTATAATCAGACCATGATCAAACAATTCAATGAATTGATTGCACCTCATAATCTGCCTTGGAAACTTGAAGATATTCTTCCTAAGGTATTGGTAGCGGGTGAAAACGCTGGTGTACTTACAGAAGAAGGGGCGAAGCTTCTGGATGTTACAGGAGAACTAAAGGGTGGTATTCCACTTTGTCCGCCGGAAGGTGATGCGGGAACAGGCATGGTCGCAACAAACAGCGTAGCGAAGCGTACAGGTAATGTCTCAGCCGGAACGTCTGTATTTGCAATGGTTGTACTGGAAAAAGAACTCTCCAAAGTTTATACCGAGATTGACCTTGTGACCACACCTACAGGTAACCTGGTAGCAATGGCTCATTCCAACAATTGTTCTTCAGACTTGAATGCATGGGTCAGATTGTTTGAAGAATTTTCAAAAGCAATGGGTATGGATGTTGACATGAATAAATTGTACGGAACTCTATATAATTTGGCCCTTCAAGGGGACCCGGATTGCGGCGGCTTACTTGCATATGGTTATCTTTCCGGTGAACACATTACCCGCTTTGAAGAAGGTCGTCCATTGTTTGTCCGTTCTTCTGATAGCAATTTCAACCTGGCTAATTTCATGCGTGTACATTTATATACAGCATTGGGAGCGCTGAAAATTGGTATGGATATTCTTCTTAAACAAGAAGAAGTGGAACTAGATGTAATCCTAGGTCATGGCGGCCTGTTTAAGACAAAAGGTGTTGGACAGAACATCATGGCTGCTGCTCTCGATGTTCCTGTTTCCGTTATGGAAACTGCAGGAGAGGGCGGAGCATGGGGGATCGCCCTGCTTGCATCTTATATGATAAACAAATCCGATAATGAAACGTTGGAAGAGTATTTAAGCCACAAAGTATTTTCAGAAAGAGCTGGTACGACTGTGTCTCCTGTTCCAAAGGATGTTGAGGGATTTGAGCAGTTTATGAAGCGTTATATCAACGGACTTGCAATCGAAAGAGCAGCAATAGCCAATCTAAAGTAAATATTAAAAAACGTAAATTAATTATAAAAATACCATTGAAAAAAAACAAATAAATGGTAAAATCAAATCAAGGTTATACGTACAAGTTAAAGTTGTTCGCATAACTTATAGGAATTAATAATAAGGTTGTCACCCTTATTAAATATCTTGTACGTATAATAAATTCATTTCAATAGAATGACTGAATTAGAGCTATTAATTATTTTTAGATTAAAAAAATTTTTATTAGATTTGTAAACGTATTCTTATTAGAGAATAAGGAGGAAGAAACCGTATGTTAGAACGTTTGAAAAGAGAGGTTCTGGAAGCTAACTTAGCGCTTCCAGAACATGGATTGGTTACGTTTACTTGGGGAAATGTGAGCGGAATTGACCGTGAAACAGGCCTGGTTGTAATTAAGCCAAGTGGTGTTCCGTACAATGAGCTGAAAATCGATGATCTTGTTGTACTAGATTTAGACGGAAACATCGTGGAAGGGAGCTTAAGACCTTCTTCTGATACACCAACACATCTTGCATTGTATCGGGCATTCTCGCAAATTGGAGGAATTGTTCATACTCACTCCCCAGGTGCTACAAGCTGGGCGCAGGCAGGACGTCCAATTCCAGCACTTGGGACGACACATGCGGATTATTTTTATGGAGAGATTCCTTGTACACGTACCCTTTCCCAAGTGGAAATTGATCGTGGATATGAGCTTGAAACAGGCAATGTGATAATTGAGACCTTTGAAAAAGAAGGACTTGACCCTGTTGCAATGCCAGGAATTTTATTATCAGGTCATGCTCCATTTGCTTGGGGGAAAAATGCAGACCAAGCCGTTCATAATGCGGTTGTTTTAGAAGAAGTAGCCAAGATGGCGTTAAATACATTTACGCTTAACCCGCAAATTAAGCCGATCGACCAATTCTTGCTGGATAAACATTATCTTCGAAAGCATGGTGCTAACGCATATTACGGACAGAAGTAGTCTAATAGAATACTAAATGCCGAAATCTTAGATAACTTGTACGGATGACTGGCTGCAGAGTACAAATTTAATAAATTACTAAATTAATATCTATACTTAGGAGGAATTACAGTGTTAACTACAAAAGCATATGAATTCTGGTTTGTAACAGGAAGTCAATTATTATACGGAGAAGATGTTCTTCGTCAGGTTGAAGAAAACTCAAAAACGATTGTTAATGGATTAGAATCTGCTGTACCTTATAAATTAATTTTTAAATCAGTAGTAAAGGATTCAGATTCTATCCGCAAATTGATCCTCGAAGCTAATGCCGATGAAAATTGTGCAGGTATCATTACTTGGATGCACACATTCTCACCATCAAAAATGTGGATTGCAGGCCTTTCTTCTCTTCAAAAGCCTTATCTACATTTAGCTACACAATTTAATCGTGATATCCCTTGGGATTCAATCGATATGGATTTCATGAACTTAAACCAAGCAGCCCACGGTGACCGTGAGCATGGTTTCATCGCAGCACGTATGAAAGTAAAGCGTAAAGTTGTTGTTGGTCATTGGGAAAACCAAGAAGTAAGAGAGCGTGTTGGCAGCTGGATGAGAACAGCAGCTGCATTCCAGGAAAGCAAATCTCTTAAAGTTGCAAGATTTGGTGACAATATGCGCGAAGTAGCGGTAACAGAGGGTGATAAGGTAGAAGCGCAAATCAAGTTTGGCTGGACAGTAAACGGTTACGGAGTGGGTGACCTCGTTCAACGCATGAATGATGTAACAGAACAAGAAATTGACCAGTTAATGGCTGAATACGAGGAGCAATATGATATTACTCCAGAAGGACTTACAGATGGTCCAGTTCGTGATTCCATCCGTTATCAGGCTAGAATTGAACTTGGCATGAAAGCATTCTTAACAGAAGGTGGTTATGCTGCATTCACGACTACTTTTGAAGATTTACATGGCATCCGTCAGCTTCCTGGTTTAGCAGTACAGCGTTTAATGGAACAAGGCTATGGTTTTGCAGGTGAAGGTGACTGGAAAACAGCGGCGCTTGTTAGATTGATGAAAATTATTGCTGGTAATGAAGGAACTTCTTTCATGGAAGATTATACGTATCATTTTGAGCCAGGGAATGAAATGGTTCTTGGTTCTCACATGCTTGAAGTTTGCCCAACCATCGCTGCCACTCGTCCGAAAATCGAGGTTCATCCACTTGGAATCGGTGGTAAAGAAGACCCTGCCCGAATTGTATTTGATGGAAAAGGCGGCTGCTCAGCATTGAATGCAACCATCGTTGACCTTGGACATCGTTTCCGTCTACTTGTAAATGAAGTAGATGCGGTCAAGTTAGAAAAGGAAATGCCAAAGCTTCCTGTTGCCCGCGTATTATGGAAGACTCAGCCATCTTTAAGCCAAGCGGTTGAAAACTGGATCCAGGCTGGCGGTGCGCACCATACAGGCTTCTCTTATAAGGTAACAACTGAACAGCTTAGAGACTTTGCTGAACTAGCTGGAATTGAGTTCCTAGTAATCAATAATGATACAAACACTCACGCTTTCAATAACGAAATCCGTTGGAATGACGTTATCTTTCGTTAATAGATGACGGAAGAAACCATGGATTACCATTCATAAAAATGATCTGGGCTATTATGACATAATAGCCCTATTAATAAGATTAACGATCGTCTATAAGATTTCTTGTAATTTGGTTTTTAACATTCAAAAAATGGAGGCGTTTATTGATGGGGAATAATGTAATAATCAACGCAGATATCCAAAAAGGAAAAATTAATAAAAATATCTATGGTCATTTTGCAGAGCACCTTGGAAGATGTATTTATGAAGGGATTTGGGTTGGTGAGGATTCTTCAATCCCAAATACAAAAGGTATTCGGAATGACGTATTAGCTGCATTAAAAAACATTAAGGTTCCAGTCCTTCGCTGGCCGGGCGGCTGTTTTGCCGATGAATATCACTGGAAAGACGGTATTGGTCCTAGGGAAAACCGCAAACGAATGGTTAATACTCACTGGGGCGGTGTCGTAGAAAACAACCATTTTGGTACACACGAATTTATGCTTCTATGTGAATTACTAGAGTGTGAGCCATATATTTGCGGAAACGTTGGAAGCGGAACGGTTCAAGAAATGTCAGAGTGGGTTGAATACATGACCTTTGAAGGCGAATCACCAATGGCCAACTGGCGCAGTGAAAATGGCCGTGAAGAGCCATGGAAATTAAAGTATTTTGGTGTTGGTAACGAAAACTGGGGCTGCGGCGGAAACATGCGTCCTGAATATTATGCTGATCTATATCGCAGATACCAAACCTATGTAAGAAACTATGGAAATAACAAAGTTTATAAAATTGCCGGCGGCGCGAATGTCGATGACTATAACTGGACAGAAGTGTTAATGAAAAATGCCCACTGGTTAATGGATGGACTAAGCCTTCACTATTACACCATTCCAGGAGACTTCTGGTTAGGAAAAGGCTCTGCCATTGATTTCCCAGAAGATGAATGGTTCATTACGATGAAAAAAGCTCTTCATATGGATGAGTTAATTACTAAACACAGTACGATTATGGATAAGTATGATCCACAAAAACGCATTGGCATGATCATTGATGAGTGGGGGACATGGTTTGATGTTGAGCCAGGTACAAACCCAGGATTTTTATACCAGCAAAATACGATTCGTGATGCATTAGTGGCTGGCTTACACTTCAACATTTTCCATAACCATGCGGACCGTGTTCAAATGACAAATATTGCTCAAACGGTTAACGTATTACAAGCCATGATTCTGACTGAAGGCGAGAAGATGATTCTTACTCCAACGTATCATGTATTTGATATGTACAAGGTTCACCAGGATGCAGAAGTTTTAGCTGTTGATTCTTCATTTGGAACTTATGAGTATAATGGTGAAACATTGCCGCAGGTAACAGTATCTGCATCGAAAAATGCAGAAGGCAAAATCCATGTAAGCTTATGTAATATCGATCACCAAAACGGGGCTGAATTAGATTTAGACCTGCGCGGTATTAATGCAGCGAATACAAAGGTGTCAGGCACCATTATCACTGCGGACACGATGAATGCTCATAACACATTTGAACAACCGGATGTTGTTAAACCAGTTGAATTCACAGGTGTAGCTGTTGAAAATAATAAATTGGCCATCAAACTTCCAGCTATGTCTGTTGTGACATTAGTTATTGAATAAAAGAAGAAGGCGGGGAATGACAGTGAATCAGAAAAGTCTGTGCAAGGGCTGCGTGGAGAGTGTAATCGTAACGGAAGAGATCATTCAAGAATTAGTCAAAGAAGCTGAAGAGAACCCAACTGTTATTGTTTCTGACGAGGTCTATCTAGCAAGATTAAAGACTTGTGAGAGCTGTCCTTCCCTGCAATATGGTACCACTTGTGCACATAGCGGATGTATCGTCCGCTACCGGGCCAAGTTTAAAAACAAAAGCTGTCCATTTGCAGGTAAACCAAAATGGGATAAAGTCAGTTAACTAGTATTTATAGTAGTTGTCTCGTTGATAAGACTATTAAGATGACAGGGGAGGAAGAATGAACATGTCCAATCAAAGGGCAAAAATGATTTTAGAAAAGGATTTTAAAGTATCTGAGATCGATAATCGTATTTACGGTTCTTTTATCGAACATTTAGGACGTGCCGTTTATGGCGGTATTTATGAACCAGGTCATCCTCAAGCAGATGAAAATGGCTTCCGTCAAGATGTGATTGAAATGGTAAAAGAACTGCAAGTACCGCTTGTTCGTTATCCAGGCGGAAACTTTGTATCCGGATACAATTGGGAAGATGGCGTGGGACCAGTTGAAAGCCGCCCGCGTCGGTTAGAATTAGCCTGGCGTACAACGGAAACAAACGAAATGGGTACGAATGAGTTCATGAAATGGGCCCAGCTTGTAAACGCGGATGTAAACATGGCCGTTAACCTTGGAACACGCGGCATTGATGCTGCTCGAAATTTAGTAGAGTATTGTAACCAT
Source organism: Bacillus sp. AFS037270 (assembly GCF_002585305.1). Next base: position 105,801 of record NZ_NUNF01000024.1, read on the forward strand.
CCTGGCGGCTCTTACTATAGTGATTTACGAATTTCCCATGGAGTAAAAGATCCTTATAACATTAAGACCTGGTGTTTAGGGAACGAAATGGATGGTCCGTGGCAGATTGGTCACAAGACTGCTGCTGAATATGGCCGTCTTGCCCAAGAAGCTGCAAAAGTTATGAAGTGGGTGGACCCTTCAATCGAGCTTGTTGCCTGTGGAAGCTCAAACAGAAATATGCCTACATTTGCAGATTGGGAAGCTACTGTTCTTGATCATACCTATGATCATGTTGAGTTTATTTCTCTGCACCAATATTATGGCAACCGTGACAATGACATTTCAAACTATTTAGCCCTTTCCTTAGAAATGGATGATTTTATTAAATCTGTCATTTCTATTGCTGACTACATTAAAGCGAAAAAACGCGGCAAAAAGAATATTAATCTATCTTTTGACGAGTGGAACGTTTGGTATCACAGCAATGAGCAGGATAAAAGAATTGAACCATGGAGCATTGCACCACCACAATTAGAAGATATTTATAACTTTGAAGATGCTCTATTAGTAGGCTGTATGCTGATTACATTGCTAAAGCATGCGGACCGTGTGAAAATTGCCTGCCTTGCACAATTGGTAAACGTTATTGCGCCAATTATGACTGAAGATAACGGACCTGCATGGAAGCAAACGATTTTCTATCCATACATGCATACATCTGTATTTGGCCGTGGAGTTTCGCTAAATCCTATCATTTCAAGTCCTAAATATGATAGCAAGGATTTCACGGATGTTCCATATTTAGAGTCAACAGCTGTCTACAATGAAGGAGAAGAAACATTAACCATCTTTGCAGTAAACCGTCACCTTCAAGAAGGCTTAGACCTAGAAGTGGATATCCGTAATTTTGAAGGCTACGAAGTAGTCGAGCATATTGTCCTAGAAAATGACGATATTAAGCAAACGAATTCAGCTAAGGGAACACCTGTAGCTCCTCATTCAAATGGAAATGCTAAGACCGAGAATGGCGGCGTAACGGCTATTCTTCCCAAGCTTTCTTGGAATGTAATCCGTTTAGCGAAACGTAAGTAATTCTCTTTATATTCCATATCTTTTTAGTTAACTAGACTAAGAGGATATGGACTATTTTTTATTTGAATGATATGCCCTTAAGCGATCACACAGGAATGAAAGGCAGGATTAATATGAAGGTTATCCAAGAAAAGTTTGGTGAATTAAACAATCAAACGATTAATTCTTATACACTCGTTAACGACCATGGTATGGAGCTTACTTGTATTAATTATGGTTGTATTATTACTAAAATCATTACTTCCGATCAGAACGGGAATTTTGAAAATATTGTTTTGGGATATGATACATTAGCAGAATATGTAAGTGGCAGTTATTTCTTCGGTACAGTTGTCGGACGTGTAGCAGGCCGCATAAAGGGCGGATCGTTTGAACTTGACGGAAAAACCTATACCCTCGCAAAAAATGAAAACAACAACCATCTCCATGGAGGGAATAAAGGGTTCGATAAAGTGATTTGGAATGCTTCAATAAAAGAGAATGACGAAGAAGTAAGTGTTCAATTTGCATACCTGAGCCCTGATGGTGAAGAGGGTTACCCAGGAAATTTAAATATAAAGGTAACTTATACACTCAATAATCAGAATGAACTAACCATCCACTATTCAGGAATTTCGGATGAAAAGACATTATTAAATATGACCAATCATTCTTATTTTAACCTAAGTGGAAATATTAAAAGGGATATTCTCAATCATTCACTATCGATTAAAAGTGATAAGTTCCTAGAATTAAATGATGAATTGCTTCCAACCGGAGAGCTGCTGGACGTTCTTGGGACACCGTTTGATTTTACTAGTGAAAGTTTGATTCAATCGGGGGTTGAATCCAATCATCCGCAAAATCAATTAGCAGGCCAAGGATATGATCATCCCTTTTTACTATCAACCAACCATGACCAAGAAATTATTCTTACAGATTCTGAGAGCGGCCGTACATTGACCATTGAAACCGATGAGCCAGGAGTCGTTGTCTATTCTGGAAACCAAATGAAATCAGAAGGTGAGATTTACGGTGTTCCATCCCGTAAATACCTTGGCATTTGTTTAGAAACGCAAGGGTTGCCAGATGCCATCCACCACCCTAACTTTCCTTCCTGGGTCTTAGAAAAAGACCGAGAGTACACATCTGTGACAAAGTATAAATTCGGTGTTGCAGCTAAATAAATAGGTTTGGATAGTTGGAGGAGCAGGAGGAACGATAATGGAAAAAATAATAACTGAAATTATGAGTCTAGCTAATAGTTGTGACTGCGGCAATCATCATAATCAGATTCCGATTGAGACCATTTTAGTAGGGAACAATGTATTAGGGGAAGCCGCTGCTTATTTGGAAAAGAAAGCATTTAAAAAAGCAGTTATCATTGCAGACGAGCAGACTTTTCGTGCTGCTGGGGAAGAGCTATCCAAGCATTTATCAACAACAAAGGTTGTCTATTCTACCTGTTTGCTGCAGCCTGACGAGAATAATAATGTAGTAGCAGACGAAAAGTCTTTAGTACAAGCAAAGTTGGAAACGTCACAAGATACTGAAGTCATTTTAGCGGTAGGATCCGGGACGATCCACGATATTGCTCGCTTTACAAGTACTAAAATGAAAATTCCGTTCATTTCTATTCCTACTGCTCCTTCTGTTGATGGATTTACCTCTATGGGAGCACCAATAATTGTGAGAGGGATGAAGAAAACCTTTCAAATGATGGCGCCTATTGCTGTATTTGCTGATTTAGGCATACTACGGGATGCGCCTAAGAAAATGATCGCGGCAGGATTTGGGGATATGTTAGCCAAATATACATCCCTTGCGGATTGGAAATTTGGGCATCTTACTTATGGTGAACCATATTGTCCCCTTGTTGCAAACATTACGAGAGAGGCTCTTCAATTATGTGTTGAAAAAGCGGATAAAATTGCCGCCGCTGATGAAGAAGGTATCCGCATTTTAATTGAAGCACTTATTCAATCTGGATTAGCGATGTTACTATTTGGCCAATCTCATCCAGCTTCAGGAGGGGAGCATCACCTCTCACACTATTGGGAGATGGAATTCTTAAGACAAAACCGCCCGCAAGTCCTTCACGGGGCCAAGGTGGGGGTGGCGGTTGCGCTCCTAGCAGATGTATATGAAAGAGAATTTATCCCAGCCATCTCTGTACTGAGAAAATTAGATGATACGATAAAAACAGTTGAAGACTATTGTATCGTTAGAAATATTAAAGAGAACATTGAAGAAATTAAAGCGGTATACGCGGCTATTCCAAAAGCTTCTCAACTGCGTGAACTTATCGAAAAAGTTGGAGGAGAAATACTACCAAGCCAACTGGGAATTGACGGAGACCTTATCATGAGAAGTTTAACCGAAGCCCACCATTTAAGAAATCGTTTTACAGCGTTAAAGTTTCTAAATGAGGTAATCAAAGTCAATCATCAAGAAGTAGTGAGATAAATGAAAGAGAAAGGTGATTACAATATGCCTAAGATTGAAACATTAAATAATCCCATTGTCGAGCAGCGTGCTGATCCATGGGTATATAAACATACAGATGGTTACTACTATTTCACAGCGTCTGTTCCTGAATATGACCGGATTGAAGTCAGAAGGGCTGCAACCATACAGGGGTTGGCTGAAGCAGAACCAGTCGTTGCCTGGAGAAAACATGAAGAAGGCCCAATGAGCGCAAACATTTGGGCACCTGAGATTCATTACATTGACGGAAAATGGTACATCTACTATGCGGCTGCAAGGGCAGATGAGATTTTTGACCATCGGATGTATGTTATTGAAAATGATTTCGAGAACCCTCTGGAAGGAACTTGGGTAGAAAAGGGTCAAGTAAAAACGGACTGGGAGTCTTTCTCTCTTGATGCTACGACATTTGAGCATAAGGGGAAAAGATATTATGTATGGGCCCAAAGAGACCCTGAAATTGTTGGCAACTCCAACCTTTACATCGCAAAAATGGTCAATCCTTGGACGATTGAAGGACCACAAGTGATGATCACAAATCCTAAGTATGAGTGGGAAACCATTGGCTTCTTAGTAAACGAAGGAGCAGCAGTCTTAAAGAGAAATGGAAAGATCTTCATTTCCTATTCTGCAAGTGCCACAGATTACAATTATTGTATGGGTCTCCTTTCTGCTGATGAAAATAGTGATTTATTAGACCCTGCATCATGGAAAAAATCAGAAACACCTGTATTTCAAACAAATCTAGAAAACAGTCAATACGGACCGGGACATAACAGTTTCACAGTATCAGAAGACGGAAGCCAAGATATTCTTATCTATCATGCGCGTAACTATCGGGATATTGAGGGCGACCCGTTATGGGATCCAAACCGTCATACTCGAGCTCAAGTGTTTACTTGGAATGAAGATGGAACACCGAATTTTGGTGTCCCAGTCGCCGATGCAAAAAAATAATGAATAGCTCACATCTTTTGGAAGGAAGATTACGATGGTAAAAGTAACAGTCGAAGAGGCAAAAACAGCACAGGATCTGATTATCGAGCAGAGAGCGGATCCATGGATCTATAAACATACGGATGGATATTATTACTTTACCGCATCTGTTCCTGAATATGATCGTATCGAGGTTAGACGTTCAAAAACCATCCAGGGTATAGCTGATGCAGAACCTGTTACCGCTTGGAAAAAGCATGAAACAGGACCATTGAGTGCTCTGATTTGGGCACCAGAAATTCACTATATTAATGGCAGTTGGTACATTTATTATGCTGCGGCACCATCAAAAGAAATAATCGATGGACTTTTTCAACATCGCATGTTTGTGATTGAAAACAAATCAGCTAATCCGTTAGAAGGTACATGGGAGGAAAAGGGACAAATTAAAACAGATTGGGAATCATTTGCATTAGATGCAACAACATTCGAGCATAAAGGACAGCAATATCTTGTCTGGGCTCAAAAGGACCCTAACATCAGAGGTAATTCTAATCTATACATTGCCCCATTAGAAAACCCATGGACGATTAAAGGGCCGCAAGTGATGATTGCTAAACCGGCATATGATTGGGAAACGATTGGATTCTGGGTAAATGAAGGGCCAGCTGTACTTAAGAAAAATGGTAAAATCTTTATTTCCTATTCCGGAAGTGCAACGGATGAGAATTATTGCATGGGCCTTTTGACTGCGGAAGAATCAAGTGATGTGATGGACCCAAATTCATGGAGTAAATCGGAAGCACCGGTATTTAAAACCAATTATGAAGCTGGCCAATACGGTCCAGGACATAACAGCTTCACAGTCTCTAAAGATGGAAGCAAGGATATTCTTGTCTATCACGTAAGAAACTATACAGAAATTGTTGGAGATCCACTATATGATCCAAACCGCCACACTTGTGCGAAAGAGTTTACCTGGAATCCGGACGGTACTCCAAACCTAGGTTTTCCTAGTTAGTTAAATCTAATAATAATTAGCAGAATAGGTTCATATCTTTTCTTGATATGAATCTTTTTCTGTAAATAAAGCGAACGTAATGAAGAGGCCGGCTGGTATTGGCTTAGAGCTTTTATGATGTGAAATTAATAAGGTGGACAGGAAAATGGCAACTTCAATTGATCAAAGAAACATGAGCTTAAGAACTATCACATGGCCTATTTTCATAGAGTTATTCTTGCAAACGATTATGGGCAGTACCGACACCATTATGCTCTCGCATATTTCTGATCACGTGGTAGCATCTGTTGGTGTTGCCAATCAGCTTGTCTTTTTTACGATACTAATCTTCAGTTTTACTGCAACAGGAACGGCGGTTCTAGTTTCACAATATTTAGGTGCGGGAATGAGAAAAGACGCAAAGCAAGCATCAGCTATATCCATATCTATTAATCTAGTCATCGGATTAGTTGTTAGTTTGTTAATGGTCATATTTAAGGGGCCGCTTTTAGCAATGTTCCATCTTAAACCGGATATTGCAGAAATAGGTTATGAATATTTATCTATTGTGGGCGGGACCCTGTTTTTGCAAGCTGTCCTCGTTACAGTTTCCTCTATCTTAAGAGCACACGGCTTTACAAGAGAGGCCATGTTTGTCTCTGTGATGATGAATGTGATTCACTTAGCGGGCAATAGTATTGTTATTTTTGGATTATTTGGATTCCCGGTGCTGGGAGTTAAGGGTGTTGCAATTTCAACTGCATTAAGCCGGGCTGCTGCTCTACTTATTGCATTTATCCTTATGTATAGAAGGCTTCCAATAGCTATAAAAAAAGAAGATTATTTTAACTTCCAAATATCGCAAATTAAAAAAATTTTAAAAATTGGCATACCAGCTGCCAGTGAACAAATTAGCTATAATACGAGCCAGATGGCGATGACTGCTATTACCGCGATTATTGGAGCAGCCGCTCTTTCCACTCGAGTGTATACCTGGAATATCATGTCGTTCATCATGTTATTTGGATTAGCGATGGGGCAGGGAACGCAAATTCTCATCGGATATAGAGTAGGAGCAGGAGATTTTGAAGGTGCCTATCGTCAATTACTGAAAAGTTTAAAATACAGCTTTGTTATTACCATTTTCATCTCAATTTTAGTTGCTATTTTTAGAGAAGATATTATGCGCATCTTTACGAATGATAAAGAAATTATCCATACGGGTGGTAAGTTATTGCTATTGTGTTTGATACTTGAACCGGGCCGGACCTTTAACATCTTGGTCGTAAACTCACTCCGCGCAACCGGTGATGCCGCGTTTTCAGTAAAAATAGGCGTGCTATCCATGTGGGGGGTTGCTGTACCCATTTCCTATTTTTTAGGGATTCATTTGGGATTAGGCTTGGCTGGAATTTGGATTGCCTTTATCGTCGATGAATGGGAAAGAGGCATTGTCATGTATTTCAGATGGAGAAGCCGGGCATGGGAGAAAAAAGTATTGGTTGTTAATTCGAAAACGGCAACAGCCCGTTAATATTAATGAAAGTGAAGGGGATTTAAATAATGAAATATCGCAGACTTGGAAACAGCGGATTAAAGGTTAGTGAAATTGGTTTAGGAAGCTGGTTAACATATGGGAAGGCTGTCACTGACAATACGGCACATGACTGCATCCATAAAGCATATGAACTAGGTATTAATTTTTTTGATACGGCAAATGCTTACGAAGGGGGGAAGGCAGAAGAGGTCCTTGGTGAAGCACTAAAAGTAATCCCTCGGAGCAGTTATGTAGTCGCCACAAAACTATTCTTCCCAATGGGGGATCGGCCAAATGAGCGCGGTCTATCAAGGAAGCATATCGTTGAACAATGTGATGCCAGTCTCAAGCGGCTCGGCCTAGACTATATTGATTTGTACCAATGTCATCGCTTTGATCCAGAGGTACCAGTTGAGGAAACACTATATGCTTTAGATGATTTAATTAGGCAAGGGAAAATATTATATGCAGGCGTCAGTGAATGGAGTGCTGCACAAATTGAAAATGCTGTGGGAATCGGTAAGGCCAATCACTTACGGCCGATTATCTCAAATCAGCCAATCTATAACATGTTGGAGAGATATATAGAAAAGGAAGTCCTGCCGGTTTGTACGGAAAAAGGTATTGGACAAATTGTCTTTTCACCGTTAGCCCAAGGGGTTTTAACAGGAAAGTATAAACCTAATACAGAAAAGCCTGAAGACAGCCGGGCAGCAAATGATTCGACTAACTGGGTCATTAATAGTTATTTCAGAAATGATGTTCTAGAATGTGTACAGCAATTGCATGGCGTGGCTGAAGAGTTAGGTGTAACATTAAGTCAGCTGGCACTCGCCTGGATTCTTCGTCATCCTAGTATTAGTTCGGCTATTATTGGGGCCAGCCGTCCACAGCAAGTGGAGGAGAATGTAAAAGCAGTTGATTTAGTATTAACACAGGATGTATTGGACGAGATCGAAAACATACTTGAAAAGGTAAAAGATTTTGCTCCGTTAAGGTAGATGACATTGTATTAAACTATTTTAATAGAAAAAAGGTGGAATCTATGGAAGCTATTTATAAAAGTGGAGAAGAATTAATGAATGAGGTAAGGAAGACAAAGATTTACGGAGAATCTGTTTCCTTTTGGAATTTAGGTCAAGCCGGTATCCTCTTAAAGGGAACAGAAGAGAATGGGCTCCTTTGTATCGATCCTTATTTAAGCAGAAGTATTGAAGAACGGGACCCGAAGACTGAATTTAAGAGAGCTTTTCCATCGGTTGTTGACCCGGGAATGCTCAGAAATTTAGACGGTGTTTTAGTTACACATGGACATGATGATCATTTAGATCTATTAAGCATTAAAGAGATTGCAAGAGGTTCTGACTCCATGTTTGCAATCCCAACACCGCTCATCTCGTTAGTTCAAGAACATGTGGGAAAAAAATATATACACGCCGCTAAAGATGGTGAATCCTTTACTATTAAAGGATTTGAAATTACACCCATTCCTGCGGCTCATACGGAATACGAAACGGATTCGTTAGGAAATCATACATTTTTAGGGTATTTCATAGAGGTCAACGGAATTCGTCTATTTCACAGCGGGGATACAGTAGTGACACCTGAACTGATTGAAAAGGTTAAAGAATTTAAACCACATGTTGCTTTCTTGCCAATCAATGGCGGAGACTATTTCCGCACTTCACGAGGAATTATTGGAAATATGAGTTTCAGAGAAGCAGCAGACTTTTCGGCAGCTGTTGGGGTAGACTTGATTGTTCCGATTCATTACGATATGTTTCCGAATAATCGAGAGAATCCTGCTTATTTTGTGGATTACTTGTTTCATCACTACCCTAACCAAAAATTCCACATGATGGTTCCAGGCGAAAGATTTATTTATCATAAATAATTTTCATAAAAGGGCATGCAGGCATTTGCATGATTTTTTTCATTAGATTAACTAAATAAATTTCGCGTCCTATATTGAAAATATAGGAAATTAGTAGTAATGTTATAATTATTAATAAATTTATTAATGATTATTAAGGTGGAATTACTACATGAATTTAGACATATCTGAACAATCACTTCCTGTTTTTGAAGCGCTTGCAAGTAAGGTAAGAATGAAAATTATTCACCTTTTGGCGGAACAGCCTCGAAATGTAAAGGAACTCGCGCAAAGCTTAGAACTCACCAGCGCCATCATGACCATGCATGTAAAGAAATTAGAGAAAGCGGGAATCATCCAGTCGGAATTAGTCTCTGGTAAAGGTGGATTACAAAAAAAGTGCTATCTTGTGACTGAAAAAATGGAAGTACTATTTCCATCAAAGGAACGTGAACTAAAGAAATTTCACGAAACAGAAGTGTCAGTTGGTCACTATACTGATTTTTCCATCGAACCAACCTGTGGAATTGCAACCACTGACACGATTATCGGAGAATTTGATGATCCAAGGTATTTTCTCTATCCTGACCGAATGAGTGCCAAGATTTTGTGGTTTGGGAAAGGGTATGTGGAATATAAGCTGCCTAACTTCTTGCTGGGCAATCAAGACCCAAGCGAACTTGAAATATCTTTAGAGCTTTCATCTGAGGCACCATTTACGAACAGTAATTGGCCTTCGGATATCCATTTTTACCTAAATAATGTCGTATTGGGGAAATGGACTAGTCCCGGAGATTTCGGCGATAGCAGAGGGAAATTCACACCTGACTGGTGGCCGAGTGAAGTCAATCAATATGGATTGCTAAAACGGCTCCGCATAACATCAGACGGTACCTATATGGATGGGCTAAAGATATCAGATGTTAGTCTTGATGATGTTAGTATTCGTGAGAAGCAATGGACGTTTCGGATTGCCGTCCTTGAAGAGAGCCAAAATGTCGGCGGGGTTACTCTATTTGGAACAGGCTTTGGCAATTATAATCAAGATATTCGTTTTCGCCTCTATTATAATGATAGTGAATTAACCAAAGAAGAGACAGAAAGACTTTAAGAAAAGCGCAAGCGCCTTGATCAGCCCCGACAAGCATAAGACGAGCCGGCCGAAAGGTTGTTTTTTAACCTTTTGGACGGATTGGCTTGTGACCTCGAGGGGCTAGGCGCTGGAGCTGGACAATTCCCAAAGTCGAAACTTTTATTCTCTCTTATCTTAAAAAAAAATCGTATGGATACTGGATATCCATACGATTTTTTTATTTTGGAAACTATTTGTTCTGTGCTAAGTTTGTTACTTGATTAGGAGTCAAGGCGCCATTATAGACTTTCAATTCATCCATTAAGCCTTTAAATGGAGTATCCCACCAGTTGACACCTAGGCTGAAGCTGGCGTTGTTTGTCGTAAAAATATTCGAGAAGTTTGTACCTGTAAACCTCTCAACACCGTTCACGTACACCTTAATCGTTCCGTTATCAACGGTAAATGCTAAATGTGTCCATTCACCGGTCTTAATTGTTAACCCTGAAGAAGCATCGTACCATTTGGCACTGCCAGACCAGACCATCGTGTTCCCGCCAGCTGGACCGTTTGGAACAAGGCTGACCCAGCTATTAGGGTCTGTTGCACCAAAGAAGGTGGTTGTATACATGGTTAATTGTTCAGGTTTTAACCATAGTGATACAGAATATTGGTTGCTTGAGATTAATCCGTTTGGTAAGCGAATACCAGAGGCACCATTAAAGACGGCAGCTTCGCCGCTTTTACCAGCAGCGTAAGAAATAGTCCCGCCTGTATTATCAATTCGATTACCAGTAATGCTTCCTGGCCCAAATGTACCCGTTTTCTCATTCAGGTTATTTTCAAAGGAATATTGAGCTGCTAAGCCAGCCTCTTGATATGGCAGTACCTTAATCGTAAAGACTTTTTTGTCGGTTACATCCCCTTTGGTAATCGTTGCTGTAAGTGTAGCTGTAACAGGTTCTGAACCTGCTTCTGGACGAGTAATAACCCCAGTATTCGTTACAACATTTGCATTTGTAGTTTCCCAAGAGATCGTTGTGTGGCGAGTACCTTCTGTTGGAAGCGTTAAGTTTGAAATAACATTTTCTGTATCACCGAGATTTAGGTCATTCGCAACATCGGAAACCACTTCTTGATCTGTTTTATCTGCTAATTTACTTCCCCAAATAGAAATTCCTTCATTTGAAAGGGCGGTAAATGTCATTACATTACTTTTTGAAACAGGATCCCATTCTCTAACGAATACTCCGTTATAAGTATGTCCATCAACAGTTATTTCCGCTTGATTATGGCTGGTTTTCTTCCAAGTACCAGTTACATCACCAGAAATCGTTCCATCTTCATTTAAGTGAATGAAAACAGATTTATTAATAGCAGCTGAATAATCTTTTCCTTGGTTAATAAATTGATAGTCGCCAATTAGGTCTTGTTTATTAACCTTGTCTAATGTTTCACCAGTGTAGCGGTATGGTGCAACCACTGGCCAGCCGTCTTTATTCATAAACATCTGGTGAACTCGGACTTCATGATACTCTCCTGATTGTGGGAAGCGGCTGTGGAAAACCAAAAACTGCTGTCCCGTTTTCGGATCTAAGTAAACAGAGTTGTGTCCTGGAGAAAGATAACCAACACCGATTCCTGTTCCAGGGTCGCCCACTTTTCGTTCAAATAAGAAGTTCCCCATGATTTTATTTCCATAAGGGGTATTTGCGACATCACTTGGTAAAACGGCATTTTGTCCGGAGGCATCTACATAAGGGCCATCTGGGCTCTTAGAACGGAACTGTCTCATGTTATAGCCGCCGTCAGCACCTAACCAGCCATACGTTACGTATAAATAATAGTAGTCAGTGTTCTTATCATAAATAACATAAGGGCCTTCACCGGATTTATAATATCCGCCAGAAATTTTTGTGCCAAAATAACGGTCAACTAGACGGCCGTCAGCGGTTTTTCCATCCTTGCCAGGATAAATGGCCTTACCTGTTTTTTCATCAATCTGAAGGACATAAATACCACCAGACCAAGATCCATAAGTCATCCATAGTTTTCCATCCTTATCATAAAACACGGTGGAGTCAATGGCATTTGGGAAATTGTAATTATTGAAAGATCCATTCGTATTAAACCAATCATCGCTTGGACCTTCTAATGTACCGTTATCTACAAGCTGCTTAATATTTGTATTGGTCCACTTCTTATTCACATTACTGTTGGCATCCTTCGCATCATTCTTTGTAAAACCAGAATAGACGATGGTGTCAACGTACTTGTAAGGCCCTTCAATATTTTGCGATACGGCAAAACCAATCGCAGAACGGATATACGTAGAGGAAGCACTATAATAAATCATATAGGCACCCTTTGTTCCATCTTGATTAACATAGTTTTTGTTATAGAAAACATCCGGGGCCCAAACCGCAAAGCCGCCTTTACTGTCAGAATCGTTTTCACCGGCCCATTTAAAAGAACCAGCAAGATTCTTTGATAAATCACCATATATCGCATTATTAGGTGTTGTATACCCATTCGTAAAGGTTTGCCAATGAATCAAATCAGTTGATTTGGCTGCCTCAATGTGGGAGCCGAAAACATAAAAAGTATCACCATCTTTTACAATGGAAGGGTCATGTACAGATACATTTTGAAAATTTGGATCTTCACCTGGATAGTCAAGGTGTGGTTTATTGCTGTTTTCACTTGGCTGAGCAGTAGATTGTGCAGCTGTTTTCCCAAATACTGAAATTGGGATGATTAATAAAAGTGTTAAGAACATAAAGGCAAATTTTTGAAGCATGCGTTTATTCATTAAAATTTCTCCTTTCTTTATGTACGATAAAAGAAAATCGTCCCCAAGCTGCGTCTAGAAATCACCACCATTTAGTAGATTGATAACCTTTTTAACCGCTTACAAATATCATTAATATTAATATAAATATTAATGAATTAATAGTAATATAAAATAATTAATTCCTCATGGGTCTTTTCTCTTATTTTTAAAAAATGGAAAGTAAAATCTAATTGGAATGAGGTGGGAAATTTTGGTACAAGATGTAGGAATTTTTAAGTAGATTAGTCATAACCTCTTCTTATTATTTAGTTAATTTGTTAATATTATTATTAATTGTATAATTAATATATTAATGATTTAGCGGAAAGGGGAATAACTACTTATGGCTAAGGCAGAACAGTTTGGCGGGGTTAATTTTTACGATATTGATTGGAATTTGAACGGGGATTTATGGGCACATGATCCGGTAATTGCAAAGGAAGATTCCCGTTGGTATGTATTCCATACAGGAAGCGGCATTCAAATAAAATCCTCTGAAGATGGCGTGAAATGGAAACAAGTGGGTCCTATTTTTACTTCTCTACCGGAGTGGACAAAGGAATATGTACCAGAAAAAGACGAAGATAGTATTTGGGCACCAGATATTTATTTTCATAATGGTGTCTATTATATTTATTACTCTGTGTCTACCTTCGGAAAAAATACTTCGGCAATCGGGTTAGTAACGAATACAACGCTTAATCCCGAGAATCCTGATTATGAATGGCAAGACAAAGGACATGTGATCCATTCGACTGAAACTGATGATTTTAATGCAATTGATGCGAATTTAATCATTGACGAAGATGGTCAGCCATGGTTAAATTTTGGTTCCTTTTGGTCTGGTATTAAGCTGATTAAATTAGACCCTGAAACAATGAAGCCGGCTGAAAATGCCGAATTACTGTCTATTTCAAGTAGAATGGAACAGCCTAATACGATTGAAGCACCGTTTATTGTATATAAGGAAGGATATTATTATCAGTTTGTATCCTTTGATTTTTGCTGCCGCGGTATTGAAAGTACTTATAAAATTGTTGTCGGCAGGGCGCCGGAGATTACCGGACCATATTTTGATAAAGACGGGATATCGATGATGGAAGGGGGCGGAACGTTGATTGACGCAGGAGATGAGCGCTGGATTGGTCCTGGTCATTGTGCGGTCTACTTTTCTGGAAACTCGAGCCTGCTTGTGAATCACGCTTATGATGGCTTGAAAAAAGGCAAGCCAACCTTGCAAATTAGACCTTTATATTGGGGCGAAGATGGATGGCCGCATATTTAAGTTAATGAGAAAGTAGAAAAACTCACCAAAACTGTCTTTTGGTGAGTTTTAGTCTGCTGTTTTTAAGGCATTTTGAAATCATCAGTAGTAAAGTCAGTTTATGTATCTAAGGATAATAGCTTTTATTCCCGATTCAAGGGGATACGATGATATGCTTGGCGATATTCTGTTGGAGTAACTTTTTCGTACTTTTTAAAGAGTCGCATAAAATATCTTTCGTCATTAATTCCGATTAAGTGGGCGATTTTTCCAATATTCATATTTGTGCTAATGAGTAAATCTTTAGCTTTTGATAATTTAAGAATATGGATATATTCTTGTACGTTCATGCCGGTACTAGTTTTAAAAAAACGAGATAAATAATCCCTATTATAATTAAAGGTTTTGGCAATAGAGTTAGTGGAAATATAATTATCCAATGCATTTACACGAATCCATTCTAATATTTTTACTAGTTTGCTGTCTGAATACGTACTATTTAAAGGATCCTGAAAGTTTGTAATGGTTTGTTCTGATAATTCTATAAGTAAAGAGGTGGTTAGATAACTGGCTGCATAACGATTAAAGTAGTTTGCATGTGCTACATCCAATATTTGATTACATAGGATATTGATTCTATCAATCCGCTTTGGGGTTGAATAGATGGGTAATAATATGGAATGATTTGATTCCTTGGCGTAAGGATTAGATTGAAGAATTTTAGCTTGGTTTCCCATAGACATCTCATCCATTATTGTTAGATCGTCCGGCAAAAGTACATGAAACCAATAGAAGGAAAGTCCTGCCTGGCACTCCTCATAGCCTAAGTGGAGCTGATTTGGCAGCACAAATAACACATCACCCGGTTTAACCTCATACTCTATCCCATTACATTCCATATATAGTATTTCATTTATGCCAATAATAATTTCGCAAAGAGGCATTGTTCGTTTCATATGAGTAAAAGGTTCAGTGGAAATTAATTTACCACCAAGAACAAATTCAATTGGGGAGCTAACATTCATTTTCAGGTATTCTGTCATAAATTTCTCCTCTTCATGCCTGAAAGATTTCATAACTCTATTTTTCTTATTCTTATTACACTATTATAATTATAAATTTTTATATAGTCAATTTTGTCCACCAAATATACTTTGTTGGTTACTGACAGTATATAGACCCAATGGTATTCTTAAATCAATAAATGTAAGTGTTTACAACACGATTGAGAGCGGAAGAAATAAAAAGACTATAATAGGGGAGGTATATTCAGGAAGTGAAGGATATCCACTATTAATGGAATAAAGACTGTTGACTTTAGTCAGGAAAGTCCATTTATTTGATCTGCTTTTGAAGAGCAATGACTCCGTGACGATGATTTTGAAAAGGATAACAGAAATACCAATTGTAGAGTTTTTTGTACAGGTAGTAATAGTTTTATATGGGCAATTCTACAAGAAAACATAAAGATTGTTTCTATAAATCATAGAAAAGGAGAAATCATATGAGAAAGAAAAAGTTTGTAAAAGGTTTTCTGGCACTGTCATTATCTGCCTCTGTATTAGCTGCTTGTTCCAATGATAAAGCATCTACTGAGGGAAAGGCAGCAAGCGGCGGTACAACAAAAGATGGTAAGGTACAATTAACGGCTCTTATTACAAAACATCCGTTAACACAAGATCTTTCAAAAATGGAATGGTTAAAAGAAGCAGAAAAACGTGCTGGTGTGGAAATTAAGTGGCAGCAGGTTACCGCTGACTGGGGGCAGAAAAAGGGGACCTTACTTGCCAGCGGCGATATTCCTGACTTAATTGTAGGACCAAACGCCATTACTGACGCAGACTATGTCCAGTATAATGGCTTATTTGAGGATTTATCTGATGATATGAAGAGTCTTCCAAATGTTGAGAAAATGTTTGAAGAAAAACCGGAAACAAAAGGAATTGCAACACAACTTGATGGGAACATTTATGGTCTTCCTAAGTACCAAAGATTCTGGCCGGGTACTGCAACAAGAATGTTTATTAACCAAAAATGGTTAGACAAAGTCGGGATGAAGATGCCGACAACATGGGATGAATTATATGATGTTTTGGTAGCGTTTAAGGAAAAAGATCCTAACGGCAATGGAAAACAAGATGAAATCCCAATGGACTTTGGAGCAAACTATGCCGGATTCTTTACACCTTCCATGCTACTTGGAAGCGAGGGAATTACTTTAACAGATGCCGCTCCTTTTGGTTACTTCGTGGAAAATGGCAAGGTCAAAAACTACCTTCAGGATGAGCGATACAAAAAATTAATTGAATTTTTGCACAAATGCTACGCAGCAGGCTTAATTAATAAGGAAGTATTCACTCAGGATTACACTAAATTCCAATCCGTTGCTCGTGGTACTGGGGATGTTGCAAAGGTTGGATTTAGCTGGGGCTGGGAAGTTACAGACCGATTTGGTAACCAATTGGCACCACAATATACATCAATGCCACAACTAAAAGTATCTGCTGATTCTACCGCTAAGTTATCTTGGGACTACGATTATAATGCATTAAACTATGGTGCAAACATGGTTTCGGTATCTGCGAAGAGTCAGCATAAAGATGCTGTATTGAAATTTATTAATGAATTGTATGATCCGAAAGTAAGTATGCAGGTGTTATTTGGTTCACTAGGCACCAATATTGCGGATAATGGGGACGGTACATACAAGGTATTACAGCCGCAAGATTCCAAAATGGATCCGGGTACATGGAAATGGACTTCTACTTGGGCAGATAACGGACCAATGTATATTTCCGATGATTTAAAATTAACTCTTGGAACTGATATGCAATCTGTGGGAAAACAAACGGAACCTCTAGATCCTGTTTTAAATTCAATCGATAAGAATAAAGACCTTCTGCCTAGTATGTTTATGAAATACAGTAAAGAGGACAATTCCAAATTAAGTTTAAACAATACGAACCTTGATACCTTAGCCAAAGCAAAATTTTCACAATGGATTACTAAAGGCGGTATTGAAAAAGAGTGGGATAGCTATTTGAAAAATGTCAAGAAGACCGGTTTAGAAGAAAATCTTAAAATTATGCAAAAAAACTACGACAAATATATGAGCAGTCAAAAGTAAATATTTATAGGAAGATGCTATATCACCCTGGGAGTGGTGTAGCATCTTTTTAAAATCGGCTCTGTTAAACGACATTGTTGTTTTTATACTCTTTTGATTGGAGCGGAAGGCGCTCGACTCCTGCGGGAGTATGGGGCCGAGGAGGCTCCCCGGCACGCCCGCGGAAAGTGTGCTTCTTTCGCTGCAATCAACAACCAAATTTAACAGAGCCTTAAAATAAAGGAGGTATCAGTTTGTGGCCTTTTTGAACCCCGAAACCAAGAAAATCAGTGAAAAAATACAGAGTGTTCCAAGTACACAGTTATCAAGGAAATCTAGCTTAATGAATGCCTTAAAACGAGACTATCAATTATGGATTATGATCCTGCCAGCTATTGCGGTTATCATTATTTTTAACTATATCCCCATGTATGGGATCCAGTTAGCCTTCCGTGATTTTGATTTTTCAAAGGGGCTCACGGGTGGGGAATGGCGGGGATTCTATTACTTTGACCAATTCATCCATAATTACGCTTTCAAGGATTTAATGACAAATACGGTTTTTATTAGTTTAGCATCCATAATCCTAGGGTTTCCTGCCCCGATTATTTTAGCTTTGATTATTAATCAGGTGGTTTGGAAGAAGTCAAAGAAAACCTTACAAACGACTGTATACTTGCCGCACTTTATCTCAACGGTAGTTATGGTAGGTTTGTTAAATGTTTTATTGTCTCCTAATACCGGTATTATTGGACATTTAATGAATTCAATCGGCCTTGGGGATATCGATTTATTAGGGTCAACTAAGGCGTTTATTCCTGTCTATGTACTTTCTGATATATGGCAGCATTGTGGCTGGAACAGTATTATCTATTTGGCAGCCCTATCAAGTGTAGATCCTCAATTATATGACTCTGCTAAAATTGATGGAGCAAGCAGATGGCAAACGATTCGGTATGTCGATCTGCCCGCTATTATTCCTACCATGATTATCCTCTTTATTCTTAGTATGGGGAATGTTCTGAACACAGGATTCGAAAAAGTCTTTTTAATGCAAAATCCATTGAATCTTCCAGTATCTGAGGTTATCGCAACCTATGTCTATAAGATTGGTATTATTTCTAACCAATTTAGTTATTCTGCAGCCATCGGATTATTTAATACTCTGATAAATTTTATTTTCTTAATAGGCATGAATTTTATTGCCAAGAGGTTCTCCAATATCAGCCTGTGGTAATCTTTTAATTCGTTTCAAAAATTGAGCATAATTGGGAATCATCAAATGGCAAACTAACCCCAGTGAGGAGGAAAAGTCGTGGGGATTTTTAAAAAAGGTAAATCCACTTCAGATATCATTTTTGATTCTATCATCTTGGTATTATCTGCTTGTGTATTTTTAATCATTGCTTATCCGTTGTATTTTGTTGTTATTGCCTCTGTCAGTGATTCTACACTTGTTTCAACTGGTCAAGTAACCCTTTTTCCGAAAGGTTTTAGTTTGTTTGGATATAAGGAAATCTTTCATGATTCAAGAATTTGGGTGGGTTACAAGAATACCATTATTTACACAGTACTAGGAACGTTTGTTAATTTATTGTTTACCTTGCCAGCAGCCTATGTTCTATCAAGACAGGAATTCAAAGCAAGACGTGTCATCATGATTATTTTCATCATTACTATGTTTTTCAATGGGGGATTAATTCCAACCTATTTGTTAATGAAAGACTTACATATGACAAATACGATGTGGGTTTTTATCATCCCATTCTCTGTTAATGTATTTAACCTTATTATCACACGAACGTTTTTTGAATCTTCGCTGCCAAAAGAGCTGTTTGAGGCAGCACAAATGGATGGTTGTACCCATTTTCAATTTTTTGGAAAGGTTGCCTTACCTCTATCAAAAGCGGTTATTTCAGTTGTCGGACTTTATTATTTAGTTGGGCACTGGAATGACTTCTTTACAGGACTTGTGTACATCCGTGATTACAGTTTGCAGCCGCTTCAAATTGTCCTTAGAGATATTCTTGTGTCCAACCAAGTCTTCTCTGAAGGTGCAGGATCTGGTGGGGCTGCAGGCGGATACGCCCAAAAATATGCAGACCAAGTGAAATATGCTGTTATTATTGTTTCTACTCTACCAATATTACTTGTTTATCCATTTATCCAAAAGTATTTTGAAAAGGGCGTAATGATCGGTTCTGTAAAGGGATGAGACAGAGGTTTAACAAGCACTTGATCAGCATATTGTTATCGTATAGCTATCGATTCTATCGATAGCTATACAATTACTATTCTATTTAGACCCTGAAGGAGAATACATAATGCAAAACGTTACATTATTAGATGGTATTTTTAAAGAGTCACAAGAAAAGGGTAAGGGGTATTTGATTTATCTCGATGTTGATCGTCTGATGGCCCCTTGTTATGAAGCAGTTTCACAAACTTCTAAAAAGCCTCGTTACGGCGGCTGGGAATCGACGCCGATAAGTGGCCATTCGATTGGTCATTGGCTTTCAGCAGCAGCTACAATGTATGCCGTAACAAGAGATGAAGTATTATTAAGTAAAATGGAGTATGCAGTGAATGAACTAGCCTATGTACAAAGCCTTGATGAACATGGATATGTCAGTGGTTTCCCGCGAACATATTTCGATAAGGTTTTCACAGGGGATTTTGAGGTGGAGAATTTTAGTTTAGCTGGCGGATGGGTCCCTTGGTATAGCATTCATAAGATTTATGCTGGACTTATTGATGTTTATACGCTAACAGGTAATCAAAAAGCGCTTGACGTTGTTACTAAGCTGGCAGATTGGGCCAAAAAAGGGACGGACAATCTTAGTGATGAGCAGTTCCAACGGATGCTTATTTGCGAACATGGTGGTATGAATGAGGCAATGGCCGATCTCTATACCATTACTAAAAATGAAGATTATTTAAAGCTTGCGATCAGATTTTGCCACAATGCAATCTTGGAGCCTCTTTCAAGAGATGTGGACGAACTAGAAGGAAAACATGCCAATACACAAATTCCAAAAGTAATTGGGGCGGCTTCGCTATATGAGATTACTGGGAATGAGGAGTACAAGAACATGGCGGAGTTCTTCTGGAATGAAGTAACCAAAAACCGTTCTTATATTATTGGCGGAAATAGTATTGGAGAACATTTTGGTCCTATTAATAAGGAAACACTTGGGATCACAACTGCAGAGACTTGTAATACCTACAATATGTTGAAACTTACAGAGCACTTATTCGCTTGGGATCATAAGAGTGAATATATGGATTACTATGAAAGGGCCCTATACAATCATATCCTTGCCTCACAGGACCCTGAATCCGGAATGAAGACCTATTTTGTAAGTACACAGCCAGGTCATTTTAAAATCTATTGTTCACACGATAATTCTTTCTGGTGCTGCACGGGGACAGGAATGGAAAATCCTGCTCGTTATACAAGAAATATTTTCTATAAAGATCATGAAGATTTATATGTTAATTTATTCATTTCTTCTGAACTAGTAATAGAAGAAAAGAAGATAAAACTAAAACAAGAAACAGATTTCCCAAGGTCAAATCATGTGCGGGTATCTTTTGAAGAAGCGAAAGACGCATCCCTAAATGTCCATATCCGGGTTCCATATTGGGTGAATGGAGACATAGCCCTCTCGGTTAATGGTGTTAAAGTAGATGCTACTGCAAAAAATGGTTATCTTGTGATAGGGGGAAATTGGAGTGCAGGAGATACGATTGAATTTTCACTTCCAATTGGTCTTCATACTTATACCGCTAAAGATAATCCAACAAAAGTTGGAATTATGTACGGGCCGGTAGTATTGGCCGGGGCACTGGGCAAAGAGAACTTCCCAGAAACCGATATCTTAGAAGATCACTTAAAATTAAATAACTATCCATTAATAGATGTGCCAAGTCTGGTTGCTGACAAAGAAAATTTGACTGACTGGATTAAGCCTGTTGAGGGAGAACCATTGGTGTTTGAAACTACAGAAGTCGGCCAGCCTGGTAATAGGAAAGTGAGCCTTATTCCGTTTTACGATCTGCATCATCAGCGTTATACCTTATATTGGAATCTAATGGATGAAGAAGCCTATAAAACGTTTGTAGATAAAGAAAAAGAGGAACTTGAAAGGTTAAGAGCAATTACTGTGGATGTGGTGCAGCCAGGTGAACAGCAGCCTGAGATTGAACATGGTGTACAAAGCAGCAATTCTAACACAGGTTATTTTAACGAGGTAGAAAGATCATGGCGCGACAGCCGCGGTGAAGGATTTTTCAGTTATCAAATGCAAGTGGAGCCAGAAAAGCAAATGTATTTGCAAGTAACTTATTTTGGTAGGGATAAGACGCTCTTTACAGAGGGTAAAATTTTTAAACGTGAATTTGCTATTCTTATTGATGGTCAATTAATTGCTACTCAAAAACTTGAGGGAAATCATGCCGATGGCCTTGTTGATATGTACTATGAGATTCCCTTAAGTTTGACAAAAGAAAAGCAAAAAGTAGAAGTTAAATTCCAATCTAGTGCAGGAAATGCAGCAGGCGGGGTCTATGGGGTTAGAACGGTAAACTCTAACTTGTCTTAAAAGTAGGAGAATCAATATAAAAACTTTTAATAGAATTGGGTGGTAGAATTGAATATATTAGATACCAGATTTTACGCGGTAGTTGATCGATTTTCCAATCTTTTTATATTAAATATCTTTTGGATTCTTTCTTGCCTTCCCATTGTTACCATAGTACCTGCAACAACAGCCATGTTTAGTGTTGTCCGGCAATGGCAGCTGCATCAGGATACGAGTGTAGTTAGAAATTACTTCAGATACTTTAGAGAAAACTTTAAACATAGTTTTATCATCGGCCTAATCTGGATGGCCATTTCCTTATTATTGTATTTCAATTATTTTTATCTAAATCAAGACCAAACTGGGGCCAGATTCATTATATTGGTGCCTTTATTATTAATAAGCCTATTGTTTACAGGTACTTCAGCCTATTTGTTTTCAGTCATGTCCCATTATGAAATAACTTGGAAGCGAGCCATTACCAGTTCCTTTTTTATGGCGATTGCAAACTTTCCAATTACCTTATTCATTATTGGGGTGTTTGTCCTACTTGTAGTTGTATTAATGTACCTGCCTGTTTTTACTTTAATTCTGTTTAGTATTGGAGCATATATTAATTTTTCCCTGTGTAACCGTGTCTTTCAAAAAATGGAGCTTTCCGGTGTTAGTGATCATTTGTCTAAAATGAGTAAAAAAAATAAGCCCCTATAGAAAAGAAGCATTCGCCATATGACGAATGCTTCTTTTCATTTGTGGAGTCAAACTGTTTTATTTGCATTATCGTTTTAGTTTAGTAAAATTTAATGGTATAGGATGTTAAAAGTAGTAGTGAAAGATAAAGGAGTTTATATATGGCTAATAAAAAGAAAAACGAGAAAAGTGGAAGTAATTCATCAGCAAAGTTTACCTTTTGGGTGATTGGACTAGTGGTGGTCTGTCTTGCAGCGTTTATATTTTTTGGTAATCATAACAAAAAACAAGAAACGTCGGAAGTAAGTAAAATTGATTATACGAATCAGCCTTATCTTGGAGAAAAGACCGCACCAGTATCGATTATTGAATTTGGCGATTATAAATGTCCAAATTGTAAGAACTTTGCCACCAATGTGGTACCTGTTATTGAAAAAGAGTTGGTTGACACCGGAAAAGCTAAATTTTATTTTATGAACGATTCCTTCATTAATACAGATTCGATTCGTTCCGCTAAATTCGCTGAATCGGTCTTTAAGGAATTGGGGAATAAGACATTTTGGAAATTCCATGAACTCCTTTATAAAAAACAACCAGAGGATTCAAAATATGAGAAAATGGATGTGTTTACCGAAGAATTCTTAACTAGTACGTTGAAAGAGGTAGCTAGTGACGCAGAAGTAGAAAAGGTTGTGAAAAACTTCCAGGCAAAAGGTTCTGAGGATGACTGGCAAAAGGATATGGATTACGCTGAAAAATTGGGTGTAACAGGTACCCCAACCATTTTTGTCAATGGGGAAATGTTTAAAGGTCAAACCATTGATGACTTGAAGAAAATGGTAGATGAAGCGGCAAAGGGGAGCAAGAATGAATAAGCCTTTGCTGCTTGCATGGCTTGCTGCGATTATTGCTACACTTGGCAGTCTATATTTTAGCGAAGTCATGCACTTCATCCCTTGTATGCTTTGCTGGTACCAAAGAATCTTTATGTATCCGTTAGCCATTATTTTGGGCATCGCCTTTTATCGTAATGACCAAGGAATTTATCGGTATGTTCTTCCACTATCCATTATTGGGATGCTTATTTCAGGATATCATACGCTATTGCAAAAGCTCCCGTATTTACAGCAATTTGAAATGTGTACAACCGGTGTACCCTGTTCCAAGGATTACATAAACTGGCTTGGGTTTATTACAATTCCGTTGTTGGCGTTTATTGCTTTTACGATTATAACTGTCAGCTTACTAATTCTTGCCCGCAGGCAAAGAGCTTAATGGAATAATAAAAAGGAGCGAAAAAATTATTTTTTTCGCTCCTTTTTTCTTAGAAGGTTTTAATCAAAAATTAGTACATCCAAGATGCACCGATGATGATTAAAAGAATGAACAATACAACGATTAACGCGAAGCTGTTATTGTGTCCGCTCATAGTAATCCACCTCCTTTGTCGATGTATTATAAGTTATGTAGAAGCAAGATAAGTTGAAATGGACAAGTGCATAGAAATAGAAATTTTAACAATAAAAAGGCTGGCCCTAAATAGATTGGGTCAGCCTTTAGTGTATTTTTCTAATTCATTGCGTCATAGACAGTCTTCGTTTGTTTGTTCACGCCATACCAACCCCAAGTAGCAGTGTGACCTTCTCCTGTGCTGGGATTATCAATGACAAATTCATAAACTTTGATTATATAATCACCGTTTTCTGCATCATGATAATAAACAATTTTTACGTTTTGGTTGGATTTAATTTTAAGATGTTCTTTAACAAGCTGCACAGCCTGCTCGCTGGTAAGCGGTTTGCTTGCCTCTGCTTGTTTCTGCTTTTCCTCAGTTTCTTTTTGTTTTGCTTCTTCTTGTTGCGCTTGTTTTTCCTGCACTAAGGCAGTTTCCTTTTTCGTTGCTTCGGTTAAAAGCTCTGAAGCATCTTTGGACATTAATTCGAGGTCACTGACTTCAGGTAAGTCAGTTGTTTCGGTGATTCCCTTAAATACTTCCGCGGCTTGATCGTACTGCCCGCCCTCAAACAGTGTTTTCCCTTTGACCATTTGTTCCTTCATCGTTTCCGAAACTGTTTTTGCTCGTTTAACCTCAGCTAAAAGTGTATTGGCTTGTTTCTCAATTTTTGCACTTGAATTTTTCATAGCTTTATCTTTTAACAGTTTTTGAATCGAATCAATCGCAGTGTCAAATTCTCCATCATGATAGAGTTGTTGGCTGTCTACTAATGTCTTAGCGATATGAAGATAGTTTTGTGCATCTTGTGTGTCTTTTTCTTCTATTGCATTTTCAAGTTTATTGATCGCCTGAACATAGTCTCCCTTTTCTAGTGCTGCTTTTCCGGCGTCCATACTTTCGGTGTACGCTTTTGGTGTACAGGCAGCAAGAATAAGTGCCGTTAGAATAAGAAGGATGATACGTTTCATAGATATTCCCCCAGTAAATCCTTGAATTGTGTATTTAAAATTGTACAGTTTACGACAGATTCTGACAATAGGGGACCTATTATAAATAAGAATAGAAAAAAGTCCAACAGTTTAACTGTTGGACTCATAGCTTTAAATGGATTTCCCTAGGAATGCGTTCAGCATCCATACATGTTTTTCTAATCCGGAATGAATAGCAAGGAGCATATCTCCGGTTGTTTCGTCATCTAATTGTCCAGCAAGGCTCATGCCTTCCTTTAGTTCTCCAATAATAATCGAGAAGTCATTAATGATGGATTGAACCATTTCTTCGGCAGGTTCGCTGCCAGATGCTTCACGAATCGAGGATAGTTCTAGGCATTCTTTCATTGTTGCAACAGGATTACCTCCAATGGCCAGTAACCGCTCTGCTAATTCATCCACATGAAGGCCTGCTTCATTATAGAATTCTTCAAACTTAGCGTGCAGCGTAAAGAATTGCCCGCCTTTTACGTACCAATGATAGTTATGTAACTTCATATACAATACAGACCAATTGGCAATTTGCTTATTTAGGACGTTCACTAACTGATTTTCCACTATATAAATCCTCCTTCAATATGGCTTCACTATTATTATTACCAAAACTAAAAAGAAAATCCTGCCAATTCCAATAGTTTTGATGGCAATTTTGTGAAAAAGTTACTCTAAATAGGCTTTTATACAGAATTCCTTTTAATATGGTTTGTTACAGCTTGAAATCTTTGTAAAGATAGGTCCATCTTTTTCCTTAGTTAGATATTATTTGATAATTTTTTACGATGGATAAATTTAACTAATTATAGTTTACTTGTTTTGTAGCAAGGGTTAGAAGGGTTGATATTAAATTACCAAACTTTGGGCAATGAACGAGTATATTACATCTGATAGCCTGTTAGTAGACCAAAAACGACTACTAGGAGGAACAAATACATGAAAAAGTTAAAGAAACTAATAGTAGCCGCTGGATTAATGTTATCAATTTCAGCATTTACTTTAACAAATCAAACTGAGGCAGCAACCACTCACAAAGTACAATATGGTGAGACATACTGGAAAATAGCAAAAGGATTCGGTATTCCTGTTAATAGCGTAATGAATACAAATAATAGTAAACCACTTATAGCAGGTCAATATATGACATTACCAAACTCTCCATACACGGCAGCAGAGAAGGACTTAATGGCCCGTCTAGTTCGTGCAGAGGCAGTTGGCGAACCATATGCAGGGAAAGTCGCGGTTGCGACAGTTATTATTAATAGAGTAAGAAGTGCTGATTTTCCGAACACTGTAAATGGGGTAATCTATCAAATTGCTAATGGACATTATGCATTTACTCCAGTAGCAAACGGAACAATTAACCAGCCAGCTGATGCTGCTTCTAAAAAAGCGGTAAATGAAGCAATCGCTCTAACTGGAAAAGGAAATGGATCTTTATTCTTCTACAACCCTAAAACGTCAACAAGTTCATGGATTACTTCACGTCCTGTAACTGTTACGATTGGAAACCACAGGTTCGCACGATAATTAGTATCTCAAACCAGATATCAATTATTCTAAAAAGGCAGCAAAATTCACTAAATGAATTTTGCTGCCTTTTTATTTATGCAATAAAGGTTAGGTTATGCAAAACTACATAATACAGGATTATTTTTATAAACAAAATAAACGTAAGTGGTTATTTATTTAAAATGAAGGGTTGGCACAATAATTGCATTATTCAAAATAATAAGTAATTTATTTAAAATGACAGGAGGGAGAGTTGAACGGGAGAATAATGGACCCTTAAAGTCCATTATATGAAAAAAATAAAACACCTTGAATTGATTGATTATTTGCAAAAGATTAATTAGGAAAAGGAGAGTTGATAAAATTGGAGAATACCACTCTAAAACGTTCCCTTGGATTATGGGCAATTGTCATGCTTGGACTTGGTTATATGACACCAACGATTGTGTTTGATACCTTTGGAATCGTGTCTGACGAGACGAATGGCGTTGTTCCACTCGCGTATCTTGCAGCATTGGTTGTGATGTTATTTACAGCAATTAGTTACGGTAAAATGGTAAGCGTTTTCCCTAGCGCCGGATCTGCCTATACGTATACACGGGAAACCATGAGCCCCCATCTAGGTTTTCTTGTAGGATGGTCCGCCTTACTTGATTATATCTTGCTTCCAATGGTAAATGCATTAATTATTAGAATTTATATGGTATCCGTGTTCCCTAACGTTCCTGCTTGGATTTGGGTTGTTGTTTATGTGTCGATTGTCACTGCACTCAATGCCTGGAGTATGGGGAAAACCTCAAGTTTAAATGCCCTACTGGTTATTTTTGAAGTGGTGTTAATCGGTGCCTTTATTGTGCTTGGCTTTGTCCAGCTTTCGAAAGGAATGGGGCAGGGGACCATTTTTACAACTCAACCTTTATTTCATTCAAATGTCCATCTTGGAGCAGTTTTGACAGGCGCAACAGTTGTTTGTTTTTCCTTCATTGGGTTTGACGCAGTTACCATGTATGCAGAAGAAGCAATTGACCAAAGGATAATGCCCAAAGCGATTATGTTGACGGTCTTTATTGGTGGGGCAATCTTCTTTATTTGTAGTTATTTCGCGCAAGCCCTATTCCCTGATGTTTCAGGTTTTAAGGTTACCGATGATACGTTACCTGAAATAGGCTTGTATGTTGGTGGGACCATCTTTAAACTAATCTTCCTTTCCGGTGCTTTTGCGGCAACAGTAGCTTCCGGACTTGCTTCCCATGCCAGTGTATCGAGGCTTTTATATGTAATGGGACGCAACGGTGTATTGCCGAAAAAAACCTTTGGCTATGTCCACCCAAAATTCCGAACCCCTGTTTTTAATGTCATCCTAGTTGGAGTGGTTTCTTTGCTGGCCATCGCCCCAAGTTTAGAATTAATCTCTTCCTTCATCAATTTTGGTGCACTAATTGCTTTTACCTTTGTTAACCTATCCGTAATCGCCCACTTTATTTTCAAACAAAAGAGATATAAAACAGTTAAAGATATTTTTTCTTACCTAATCATGCCTATTCTTGGGGCAGGATTAACAGGGATCTTATGGTATAACCTGCAAGCGGATGCTTTAATTGGAGGGCTTGTTTGGGTAGGTGTTGGAATTATTTATATGCTTTTCCAAACAAAATTTTTTACCATCAAAATTGCCGATTTAAGTCTTGATGAGGCTGAAAGGACCTCCTCTTTATAAATATCGTTCCCTCGTTTCCTGAACATCAAAACATTTTACACGCATTCCAATCGCGAGTGCGTTATTTTTTTTAAAAGTTGGCGCTGTTAAATTTGGCTGTTGATTTCCGCTCCAGGCGCTCGCTTTCCGCGGGCGTGCAGGGGAGCCTCCTCGGCGCATTAGCGCCTGCGGGGTCTCCCCTGCCCCGTACTCCCGCAGGAGTCGAGCACCTTCCGCTCCAATCAACAGAGTATAAAAAACAACAATTTCGTTTAACAGAGACTAAAAGTTATAAAAAATGACATGGATTTATGCGTTTTTGAATAATTCAACTATTTTCACATAAATTCTCAAAACAAAACGAGTAAAAATGCGTAAGGGAGTGCTTAAAAGAAGTTGGCACGAAAATTGCTATTAGGATAGTAACAATAAAAAAATGAGGTGTTAAAGTGTCAATTGAATCAGTTGAGGTAAAAAGGAATGAGGCCGGCAAGGAAAGGGATAATTCTTTGGTCGAGTTCCAGGAGACACTTAGGGAAGCAGCCAACATTCTAGACTATCCTGCACAGGTATTTGAATTCCTAAAAAAACCAATGCGCTTTTTAGAAGTAAGTATCCCTGTTCGCATGGATAATGGAAAAACAGAAATTTTCCAAGGTTACCGTGCCCAGCATAATGATGCACCCGGACCCACAAAAGGAGGAATACGTTTTCATCCTGACGTGACACCGGAAGAAGTGAAGGCACTAGCTGGCTGGATGAGTTTAAAATGCGGAATAACTGGCCTGCCATACGGTGGTGCAAAAGGCGGCATTATCTGTGATCCATGCCATATGACCTTAGATGAATTAGAACGGCTTAGCAGAGGATATGTCAGGGCAGTAAGCCAAATAGTTGGGCCGACGAAAGATATTCCAGCACCTGATATGTATACGAATTCCCAAATCATGGCTTGGATGCTCGATGAATATGACCATATTCGTGAATTTGATTCCCCAGGATTTATTACAGGAAAACCAATTGCCTTAGGAGGGTCACTTGGAAGGGAAACAGCAACGTCTAAAGGTGTTTTATATACACTTCAAATGGTCTGTGAATTGAAGAAGATGCAATTAAAGGACACCCGTGTGATTATCCAGGGCTTTGGAAATGTCGGCAGCTATCTTGCGAAATATCTATATGATTTAGGGGCCAAGGTAATCGGGATTAGTGATGTTTTAGGAGGATTATATGACGATAATGGCTTAGATATCCCTTATTTGCTTGAAAGCAGGGACTCGTTTGGAATCGTCTCTAATCGCTTTAACAGTCCGATTACAAACCAGGAATTGCTCGAGAAAGAATGTGATATTTTAATCCCAGCTGCGATTTCTGGAGTGATTAATAAAAACAATGCTAGTCAATTAAAGTGCCAGATTGTCATTGAAGCGGCAAATGGACCAACAACAAAAGAGGCATTAAAAATACTGGATCATCGTGAAATTCTTGTCGTCCCTGATATACTGGCTAATTCTGGGGGTGTGATTGTCTCTTATTTCGAATGGTGTCAGAACAATCAGGGCTATTATTGGACAGATCAAACGGTTGATCTCCGTCTAAAAGAAAAAATCACAGCAAGTTTTTTAAATGTATATAACACGTCAAAAAGATATAGCGTCAATATGAAAATTGCCGCCTATATAGAAGGCATTCAACGGTTAGCGGAAGCTTCCAGACTAAGAGGCTGGCTGAAATATTAATAACCACTATAGGGGAGGAACTTTTATGAAAATAGATATTTTATCGGAGCAAAAGGAAAATCAACTTTTACGCTATTTTTGTTTAATTACGAATCATCATCGCTATGATTTAACGATTGGTTACTCGAGTTATTTTTTTGGTAAGGCAATGGTTACCTCGCTTCAGTCAGGAAATATGGTCCTTCTCTGTCAGGAAGATACGAGCCAAGACCAGCATTGGGCGGAACGCTTGGGAATAGAAGATGAAGACATAACGGAATTACAGAATTTCTTCAGCTATGTCTTACAGACGCAGCCTTTTCAGGAACAATATATCGATTAGGAGTGAAAAATATGTATTTCGGAGTAGTACTAAGTCCTTGTTATGGGAAGGTGGAAAAGATTTCGGTTAAAGATGAAGCAAGAATTTATGAATGGGAACCGTTATTCATGATCAAAACAGAAACTGGCCATCTAGAAACCATCCAAACAAGTGTCAGTGGTGAAATAGAATCATTAGAGGTCCAGGAGGGCGATGAAGTGATTCCTGGGATGGTGCTGGCTTTTATTAAAGAAGATTTGTTTGTCACCGGCAGTGATTAATCGCCGGAAAGGAGATGTGGATAAATCCACATCTCCTTTTTAGCCGAAAGGCTTCAGGCATAAGGGCAGCACGGTTTGATCTTCGCCTTATGTGACTCGCCAATCAGTGAGTTTTTTAAGAAAAATTCTGAAGAAAGTGGTAGTATGATAGTATGAAGGTGAATAAGGGGGCTTCGTGATGTTTTCCGTGGCAAAAGAAAAGATCAAACCAATCGTATCAGTCTCAGTGGATGAAAGTGAGGAAGTCTTTCGTGCAACTTTAAATAAACTGAAAGAACCCTTTTTATTTTTAAAAAAGCAAAATCAACTTTTTGCTTATGTACACATTGGCAGCAAAGAAAAAGAAGCGGCATCTGTTGAAGTCTTACTAAAAAATGCGAAACCAATTGATGGTATCTGCTGCCTTAGTGAACAAATTTCCCTGCCTGTTTTGTTTCAAATTATTGGTGAGCCCTTTGCCATTATCAGAGGGACCGATGGAAAACCAGCAGGTTACATACAGCGAGAAGATGTCCTCGCAGAACTATTTAAACAGGAAAATAAGAGTGTTGACTTATTAAAAATTATCCTTACCTCGATTCCAATGGGGATTTTCGTATTAGATAAAGAAAAAAAGATTATTAATTGTAATGATGCTGGTTTAAAAATGATTAAATCAACAGCTGAGAGGGTGTTAAATTTTCCCGCAGAAAATATTTTTAGCAAGGAACGCATTCAGCAAGTCTTTTCAACCGGAAAGACACTGCTAAATCATCTTGAAATAACGAATGAGATGGGGGTCCTTGTTGATTATAGTCCGATCTTAAACTATGACCATGAAGTGGAAGGCATTATTATTGTGGTCCAGGATCTTCCAATGGTAGAAGAGATGGCCATGGAAATTGAACATATAAAGGATTTGAATAAGGACTTAAATGCCATTCTATCCAGTATTTACGATGAAATTCTTGTTGTCAACGCCAAGGGAGAACTAATCCGTTTTAGCGAAAATATCTTACATGATTTCTGGAACGTAGATTTAAAGGAACTTATCGGTAAAAACATCTTGGAGCTAGAGGACCGGGGCCTATTTACTCCATCGGTTACCAGGCTGGTCATTGAAAAGAAGAAAAAGGTCTCTGTTGTACAAGAAACACTTAACGGGAGGAAAATTTTAGCGGTTGGAAATCCGGTCTTTACTGAACAAAATGAACTGGATCGGATTATAGTGGCATCAAGGGATATCACTGAAACAACTAGACTAAAGAGTGAACTGCAGGAAATGCGGAAAATATCGGAAAAGTATAAGAAAGAACTAGATGATTTCAGGACCAAGGATCGCTTTTTGAAAAAACTCATTTATTGCAGTCCGAAAATGGAAAAAATCATGCATCAGGTTAAAAAAATTGCGGATTTTTCCTCTACGGTGCTTCTCCACGGGGAATCAGGTGTAGGGAAAGAGGTTATCGCACAAGCCATTCATCAATTAGGCAAACGTTCCGATAAACCGTTCCTAAAATTAAATTGTGGTGCGATTCCGGATAATTTGCTTGAGAGTGAATTGTTTGGTTATGCAAAGGGATCTTTTACGGGAGCCGATAAGAACGGTAAGGACGGATATTTTAAACAGGCTGACGGCGGGATTTTATTCCTTGATGAAATTGGCGAAATGCCACTCCACCTTCAAGTCAAGTTGTTACGGGTCCTTCAGGAACATGAGGTGATTCCAATTGGAAGTACCATACCGATTAAGGTGGATGTCCAAATCATTGCCGCCACGAATAAAAACCTCGCCAAGATGGTCGAGGAAGGTACCTTCCGTGAAGATTTATATTATCGGTTAAATGTGATTCCACTGAATATTCCGCCATTAAGGGAAAGGACTGAGGATATCTCTCTGTTAGCTTTCCATTTCCTGCAGCGATTAAATGAAAAGTATGAACGTAATTATCATTTGACCCCTGACGCCATTAATGTGCTTGAATTTTATTCATGGCCGGGTAATGTAAGGGAACTGCAGAATATTATTGAAAGATTAGTAGTGACGGCTGATCATTCAGCTATTGACGCTGAATTTGTCAGTCAATTTTTATCACTTGGATATGAACATAAAAAAATGAAGCCTGTAATTACCCGAGTCATTCCATTACAGGATGCCATTGATTATGTAGAGGAACAGTTGATTGTGATGGCTATGAATCAATACAAGACAACCACGAGGGCGGCCAAAGCCCTTGGGATTAGCCAGTCTTCTGTCAGCCGGAAATATCAAAAAATAGTAACCGAAAAAAATAGTAAATTGGAAAACTACTCATCTCTATAAAATTTTAAGCTGATTCAGACCAATATCTGAGTCAGCTTTTTTTATGCACATGGAAATAGGGTTATGCAGGATTGAATAACATCAAGCGTTTTTTTGAAAAAAGGCATAGAATTAGCCGCATTTATCTGTTGGCACGCTTCTTGCAATAGTTATTAGTGAGGGTGAAAAAAGGAGGTAATAAAATGGTCGAAGTAAAAAACCGCGTGGTAAATCTTAAGATGTTTATAGATGGTGAGTGGAAAGATGCTGAAAATCAACAAATACGACTAGTTTACAATCCTGCTAATGGAGAAATTATCGCTCATGCCCCTGAAGGGACAATTACAGATGCCCGAGCTGCCATTGATGCCGCTCGGAAAGCTTTTGAAAGTGGTGTTTGGTCAGGGATATCGGCTCAGGAAAGAGCTTCATATTTATTAAAAATTGCCGACAAAATTGATGCCTATGCAGAGGAATTAACCCAGCTTGAGACCATGGATAACGGTAAACCATTGCGAGAAGCAGGCTTTGATGTGGCCGATGCGGCTGCTTGTTTCCGCTATTATGCAGGATTGATTACCAAGCCAGATGGTCAGACCTATCATGTTGCCGATCCGATGCAGGCGATGGTAGTGCGTGAGCCTGTTGGTGTTTGCGGTTTAATTGTCCCATGGAATTATCCTTTGTTAATGAGCGTATGGAAAATTGCCCCGGCCTTAGCAGCAGGAAATACAATTGTATTCAAACCTTCTGAAGTCACTCCGGTTACTCCGAAAAAATTGTTTGAGATTTTTGAAGAAGTGGGTCTGCCAAAAGGGGTAGCGAATATGGTCATGGGAGCTGGAGCAGTGGTTGGAAATGAAATTGCTTCACATCCTGAAGTGGATATGATTTCGTTTACAGGCGGTACGAAAACAGGAAAACAGATTATGAAGACAGCAGCTGACACCATGAAAAAAGTATCACTGGAGTTAGGCGGCAAATCCCCAAATATTATTTTTGCTGATGCTGATTTTGAAACGGCTGTTGATTATGCCTTATTTGGTATATATGCCGGCTCCGGCCAAGTTTGTTCAGCAGGCTCGAGAATTCTCGTTGAAGAAAGTATTTATGATCAATTTGTAGCCCGCTTCGTCGAAAGGGCACGAAAAATTATGGTAGGTCCTGGAAATGACCCTTCCACAGAAATGGGGCCGCTTGTCAGTGCAGAACACCTTGAGAAAATTCTTTATTATATAGAACTCGGAAAGCAGGAGGGGGCAACAGTGGCCTGCGGTGGAAATAGGATCGTTGCTGATGGCTTGGAGAAAGGCTACTTTGTTGAACCAACGGTTTTTGTCAATGTCGAACAAGAGATGAGAATTGTT
This sequence comes from Bacillus sp. AFS037270, assembly GCF_002585305.1. Next base: position 139,851 of record NZ_NUNF01000024.1, read on the forward strand.
CAAGAGGAGATTTTTGGGCCCGTAGTAGTCATTCAAAAATTCAAGAATGAAGAAGAGGCTGTTAAGCTAGCCAATGGAACTATTTATGGCTTGGCCGGCGGGGTATTTACAAAGGATGGTGCGAAGGGATTAAGGGTAATTAAAAAGCTCCGTGCCGGGATTACCTGGATAAACTCTTATCATCCTACTTATAACGAAGCACCTTGGGGCGGTTATAAGCAAAGTGGTATTGGCCGCAGCCTTGGAACATTTGGACTTGAGGAATTCCAAGAAATTAAACAAATTAATATTAATCTGCAGGTAGAACCGGTCGGCTGGTTTTCAAACTGACCTGTATTTGAAAAATAATCCAGAACAAAAACATCAAAAAGGGAGGAAGTATTTTATGAGTATTGATTATAAGCAGGAGTTAAAAAGTAAGCAAAATGAACAATTATCTGAATATATTAATAAGGTTCTAGAATTAATAGAAAAAGAGGAAATTAATGAAGAAGAAGCAGCTTGGATCACAAAAGAAACGGTCGATGGATTCCGTGAACATGTTAATCCAGGATTCCTTGCCTACCGTAAAACTGTAACAAAGGATGGCCAATTTGCCGCAGTGGAATGGTCTGATAATGGTTCCTGTTTTAAGGATGTCAACGGCAAGGAATATATTGATTGTCTTGGCGGCTTTGGTATCTACAATGTCGGACATCGCAACCCTAAAGTATTGAAAGCGGTAACCGATCAACTTAAACGTCAGGCTCTGCACAGCCAAGATTTGCTAGATCCGCTTCGTGCCATGCTGGCAAAAATTTTAGCTGACATCACACCGGGCGATTTAAAATATGCTTTCTTTACCAACAGTGGGACAGAAAGTGTGGAGGCAGCCTTAAAGCTTGCCAAAATGTACAGTGAACGGACTACCTTCATTTCCACGACACGGGCGTTCCATGGAAAAAGCTTAGGATCGTTATCCGGGACAGCGAAGGGCATGTTCCGTAAACCGTTTTTACCATTGATCCCAGGTTTCCGGCATGTACCATTCGGCGATATCGACATGATGCGCAAAACATTTGAAGTTTGTGCTTCAGTCGGGGAAGATGTTGCTGCCGTCATTTTAGAGCCGATTCAAGGTGAAGGGGGAATAATCCTTCCGCCGGAAAATTATCTCAAACAAGTCCGGGAGCTTTGTGACCAATATGGAGCTCTGCTGATATTTGATGAAGTTCAGACAGGAATGGGGCGGACAGGAAAAATGTTTGCCGCTGAATTATATGATGTGGTACCGGATATTATTTGTCTTGCCAAAGCCTTTGGCGGAGGCGTTATGCCTGCAGGGGCGATCGTTGCCAGGGAAGAAGTCTTTAAAAGCTGGTTCCCAAATCCATTCATGCACACGACTACCTTCGGCGGAAATCCGTTAGCCTGTGCGGCCGCGATTGCGACAATTGGTGTTTTAATAGAAGAAAAACTTCCTGAACGGGCTGCCGAAGTTGGTGAATATTTTTTAAAAGAATTAATACAAGCCGCCAAAGGACATGAGGATAAGGTTCAGGAGATCCGCGGTCAAGGTTTGATGATTGGCATCGAATTCTATCAGGATGAAATCGGTTATGAGGTATCAAAGGGAATGTTTGATAGAGGAATTCTCGTGGCTGGTACCTTGATCAACTCAAAAACGATTCGAATCGAGCCTGCATTAACGATAAGTTATGAAGAGGTTGATCGAGTTGTCAGAAATTTTAAAGAAGTTTTAGAGCATGTAAAGGGATAATCGCTTTTTATATAGAAATGAACAAGAGGGACGCTTTTATTCCCTGGGTGTTATTTTTTTAAAAGGAGGAGTACGAATTGGAAAGGAAATTTGTCAAGCTCCAAACAGAAATACCCGGACCAAAATCGAGAGAAATCTTGGAGCGAAGAAATAAATTTGTTCCAAAAGGAATCAGTAACAACTGCCAATCCTTTGTAAAAAAAGCAGAGGGAGCACTGGTCGAAGATGTGGATGGTAATCATTATATTGATTTTGCCGGTGCAATCGGAACGCTTAATGTCGGTCATTCACACCCGAGAGTGGTAAAAGCTTTGCAGGAACAAGCAAGCCAATTTATCCATACCGGTTTTAATGTGATGATGTATGAATCTTATATAAATTTGGCAGAGCGGCTGTGTGAGCTTGCCCCAGGTCAGTTTGATAAGCAGGCCGCTTTCTTTAACAGCGGTGCGGAAGCCGTTGAAAATGCCGTTAAAATTGCCCGCAAGTACACAAAACGCCAAGGGATTGTTTCGTTTACAAGAGGATTCCATGGCAGAACGTTAATGACAATGACCATGACAAGCAAGGTCAAGCCTTATAAATTTGGCTTTGGTCCATTTGCCCCGGAAGTATATAAGGCGCCATATCCATATGTGTACCGCCGTCCTGAGGGAATGACTGAACAGCAATATAGCGGCATGATCATTGAGCAGTTTGAACAATTTTTAGTTGCAGAAGCTGCTCCAGAAACGATTGCAGCCGTGGTCATGGAGCCCGTACAAGGAGAGGGCGGCTTCATTGTGCCTGACAAGGCCTTTGTAAAACGGGTAAGAGAAATCTGTTCACAGTATGGAATTTTGTTTATTGCTGATGAAATACAAACTGGTTTTGCAAGGACCGGAAAACATTTCGCGATTGAACATTTTGATGTCGTTCCTGACTTAATTACCATTTCAAAATCGATGGGGGCAGGAGTTCCGATCTCGGGTGTCATCGGCAGGGCGGAAATCATGAATACCCCTGAGATTGGCGAGATTGGCGGAACTTACGCTGGGAGCCCGCTTGGATGCCAGGCAGCCCTGACAGTTTTAGATATTATTGAAGATGAGCAATTGAATGACAGAGCGCGATTAATTGGCGAGCGAGTGATTGAAAAAATGCAGCTCCTAGCCGACCGCTTTGAAGGGATTGACGATGTCCGCGGCCTTGGGGCAATGTGTGCGATGGAAATCGTCAAGGATCGTAAGTCCAAAACACCTGATAAAGAGGCAGTTGGAAAAATGGTCAAAGAGGCAGCTAAACGAGGTCTTATGCTGTTAAGTGCCGGTATCTACAGCAATGTCATTCGTCTGCTTATGCCGATAACCATCACGGATGAGCAGCTTGAAGAAGGATTACAAATCCTTGAAGAAGCCATCGAAGCAGTATATCAAAATAATCCTGCCTTATCTGTTGGAGGTGAATAATATGGATGTTCTTAAGCAGAATTATCAAATTTATCCGATGTATTTAAATGGTGAATGGGTGGGCAATGACTACGAGGTATATACTGACATCATAAATCCAGCTACGAAGGAAGTGATTGGTGCTGTTCCAACAGGCGGCGCCTACGAGGCGAAGCAGGCTGTTGATGCTGCCCATAAGGCCTTTAAAACTTGGTCAAAACGGACAGCGGAAGAGCGCTATCAGCTTTTGATGAAATGGTTCTATTTAATAGAAAAAAATAAAGAAGAAATTGCTAGAATTATGACCATCGAGCAAGGGAAGCCGTTAAAGGAAGCCTTAGGTGAGGTTTCGTATGCTAATGGCTTTATCTCCTGGTATGCCGAGGAAGCAAAGAGGGTCTATGGTGAGACCATCCCTGCATCAAGTCCAAATAAAAGAATACTAGTAAGAAAAGAACCAGTTGGTGTCATTGCGGCGATTACCCCGTGGAATTTTCCGGCGGCGATGATTACAAGAAAAGTAGCTCCGGCCCTTGCGGCAGGGTGTACCGCTGTCGTAAAGCCGGCCAACCAAACACCACTTACGGCGTTAAAAATGGCGGAGCTGGCACATGAAGCCGGAATACCAGCAGGAGTGATTAACGTCATTACTGGACGATCTTCGGAAATTGGCGATGTTTGGTTAAAAGACTCCCGTGTAACGAAAATAACTTTTACCGGATCGACAGAGGTAGGAAAGACGTTAATGCGCGGGGCAGCTGAAAATGTAAAAAAAGTTTCGTTAGAGCTTGGCGGAAATGCTCCATTTATCGTGATGGATGATGCGAACTTAGCGAAGGCTGCCAGCGGCCTTGTCCTATCAAAATTCCGCAATGCCGGTCAAACCTGTATTTGTACCAATCGGGTCTATGTACAGGAAAGTGTGGCGGACGAATTCATTAAGCTTTTTCAAGCCGAATTAGAAAAACTTAAAGTCGGTAATGGACTAGAAGAAGGTACAGATATCGGTCCGTTAATTGATAAATCAGCTTATAAAAAAGTAGAATCATTGGTTTATGATGCCGTTAAAAAAGGTGGTAAGGTAGCTTATAGCGGTTTAAAGCCTGCAGAGGAAAAAGGTTATTTCTTTGCCCCAACGATCCTTACCAATATCCATGATGATATGGAATGTATGAGGGATGAAATTTTTGGTCCACTTGCGCCAATATCTACCTTCAAAACGGAAGAGGAAGTGATTGAACGGGCCAACAATTCCTGCTACGGATTGGCTGCGTATGTCTATACGGAAAATTTAAGCCGCTCCTTTAGGATTACGGAACAATTGGAGTATGGAATTATCGGTTTAAATGATGCCCTGCCGTCAGTGGTTCAAGCTCCGTTTGGCGGCTATAAGGAAAGCGGCCTTGGACGCGAAGGCGGGCATTACGGAATTGAAGAGTTTTTAGAAGTAAAGTATATTTCGATTGGATTGGATATCTAATTAGAAATTGCTTTTAAATAGGAGCCAGTGAGCATTCAGTGCAGCAGCATTGATTGTCTTCACTGGCTTTCTTCTAGAATTGCTAGATTTGATGAGCATTGCTAGAAAGGAGGGAGCAAAGTGTTTGGACCGCTTTACGGATTAAAAATAATCGATTTATCCCGTGTGTTAGCGGGTCCATACTGCACGATGATGCTGGGCGACATGGGAGCGGAAGTGACCAAGATTGAGAGTGTTGACGGCGGCGATGAAACACGCGGCTGGGGTCCGCCGTTTTTAGAAGGAGAAAGCGCCTATTTCCTGTGTGCCAACCGAAATAAACAGGGGATTAGCCTAAATTTGAAAACAGACCAAGGTAAGGATATTCTCCGCAGACTCATCGCGGATGCAGATGTAGTGGTGCAGAATTTTAAGCCCGGGACTCTTGAAAGACTCGGTTTTGGATATGACGAGATAAAAAAATTAAATCCAGGGATTATTTTGGCATCGATCAGCGGCTTCGGTACAACAGGACCGTTTTCACACCTTCCAGGCTATGATTATATTATTCAAGCCATGTCAGGGTTAATGAGTATTACCGGTTATAGGGACGGAGAGCCTGCGAAGGTCGGGGTGGCGATTGCTGATGTGCTAACCGCTTTGTTTACTTGTATTGGTATTTTAGGAGCCCTTCAGCACCGAAGTAGAACAGGACAAGGTCAGACGGTAGATATCTCTTTATTTGACTCTCAATTAGCGGCACTAGTGAACGTTGCGAGCAATTACTTGTGTACGGGGAATATTCCCGAACGGCTCGGTAATGACCATCCCAATATTGTGCCCTACCAGGTTTTTGCTGCAAAAGATGGAGACTTTGTTCTAGCAGTCGGGAACGACCGCCAATATCGAAAGCTAGCAAAATTGCTTGAAGATGAAACCCTATTAAAAGAACAATTTGAAACAAATTCTGGCAGGCTGGTGAATAAGGACGAGCTGGTTAAAAAAATTGCTGCAAAAATAAAACTGAAAACAAGAACAGAGTGGAAACAGTTGCTGGATGAAGCGGGAATTCCAAATGGCCCTATCAATAATGTGAAAGAAGCTTTGGAATCAGAACAGGCACGGGTAAGAGAAATGGTGGTAAAGGTAGACCACCCGGTTATTAAAGACCTAAAGCTTGTAGGCTCGCCATTAAAATTTTCTGAAACGCCCATAAAAATGGATTGTCCCCCGCCACTTTATAGTGAGCATACAGAGGAAATTTTAATTCGTCTGGGATACACAAACGAGGATATTATCGAAATGAAGCAGCTAAAAATAATTTAGGGAGGAAGAGCCATGAATTTTTCATTAACCGATGAACAAAAGAGTGTACGGAAAGTCGTGAGGGCGTTCGTCGACCGTGAGATTATTCCTTATATTAAAGAGTGGGATGAGAACGGGCATTTTGAAACCGGAATCCTTAAACGCTTGGCTAAGCTTGAATTGATGGGTGTTTGTATTCCCGAGGAGTATGGCGGGGTTGGAATGGATTATAATACACTGGCAATTGTATGTGAAGAGTTAGAACGAGGTGACACAGCTTTCAGGACGGCTGTATCTGTTCATACGGGGTTAAATAGCATGACCTTGTTGCAATGGGGCACAGAGGAACAGAAACAAAAATATCTTGTTCCACAAGCAAGAGGAGAAAGGGTCGGTGCTTTTGGACTGACCGAGCCTAACGCCGGTTCGGATGTAGCGGCAATGGAAACAACGGCTGTAAAGAACGGCGACTTTTATATTTTAAATGGCTCGAAGACTTGGATCTCCCTATGTGATGTGGCCGACAACTTCTTAATTTTTGCCAAGACCGATCCGAAAGCGGGTCATCATGGAATTTCCTGTTTTATTGTAGAACGGACCTTCGTTGGAGTATCTTCAAAAGCGATAAAAGGAAAACTTGGTATTCGAGCAGGCAACACGGGTGAAGTATTCTTAGATCAAGTAAGAGTACCGGCAGAGAATTTGCTTGGTTACGAAGGGGAAGGCTTTAAAATTGCGATGTCGGCGCTTGATAATGGACGTTTTACGGTGGCAGCGGGGGCATGCGGCACCATTATGGCTTCGCTTGAGGCAAGCGTGAAATATTGTGAGGAACGGAAAACTTTCGGCAAGGAGATTGGCCGACATCAGCTCGTCCAGCAGATGATAGCTAAGATGTCAGCGAATTTGGAGATTTCAAGATTGCTAGTTTTTAAAGCAGGCTGGTTAAAAAATAATGGCAAACGGAATACACAAGAAACTTCTTTGGCGAAGTGGATTGCTTGTGACGCCGCTTTCGAAGCAGCCAATGATGCCGTTCAAATACATGGTGCGTACGGTTTCTCAAATGAGTTTCCGGTCGAACGCTATTTACGTAATGCCAAGGCCCCGGTGATTTACGAGGGGACAAGGGAAATTCATACAATTATGCAAGGGGAATATGCTCTCGGATACCGGGAGGATAAGCCATTGCGAAAAATGCTCCCATCGTGGCCTTTTGAAGAGAGTTTGATTAAAGGATAAGAGTGTTTCGTGGTTAAGCCGTGCGTTGAGAGAGTTGGGCGTACGGCATTTTTTTATTTAAAAGGGGATTTGGTATTAATTTACCAATTTTTTGTAGAATTAGTTTGGGATTTCGTAGAATTGTGTGATAGTTTCGTAGAATTCGCCTTCAATTTTGTAGAAAAGAAACGGATTTACGTAGAATTCCGAACTCCAATTCCGCCTAGTCTAAATTTATTAACAAAAATTAGCTCTATTAACAAAATTCTAAAACTTATTAACAAATCCACAGATAATGCCCCTTGTTTTTTTAATAAAAGTAGTCAAATACTTCAAATTACAACACCCGCTGTGTTACGATAACGTATAAAAGCAAACTAAGAATCGAGGGGGCAGGGAAATTGATTAACACCGTTTTATTTGATGTTGATGGAGTGCTTTTGAGCGAAGAGCACTATTTTGATGCATCTGCACTGACTGTTTGGGAGATGCTGATTAGCAGCAATTATCTAGCACTCGCACCGGAACAATTTAAAACCGAATATACTGAAGCAGAAATCAGCCACATCAGGGAAAATGTCTTCCAAAACGACCAGGTCCTTAAATTTATGAAATCCCGCGGCCTAAACGCAAACTGGGATATGATTTACCTATCCTTCGGCCATCAGCTCATACATCTTCTGTCGCAAATCAAAGAGGATGAAGCTGCAAAAATAACTCAATGGCTGACGAAGCCAATCAACTATGAAACCTTACGGGATATTGGCACGGTATTAAGTCAGTATCAGGTAGAATTGAATTTTGGATTGTTCGTAGACGAATTCTCTCAATCAGATGCGACAAAGCAGGAATTGTTTGAATACTTGAATGTACTGTCCAAGGAGAAGCTTGGCGTAGAAACATCGATTTTCCAAAAAGGCGAGCTCTGGTCTATTTGTGAACATGTTTCACAGGAATGGTATGTGGGCGATGAAAATGTCCTCGCTTCAACTGGCAGACCATCAGTCCAGACTGGGAAAAAGGGATTCCTTGCCAATGAAACAACCCTCGCTCCAGCGCAGGATATTGCGGCTTTATTTCAGCACCTTTCCTCATCTGGAATTACAATTGGAATTGGTACAGGAAGGCCAGACCTAGAAACGATCCAGCCTTTTAAACATTTAAATTGGCTGAAATACTTCGATGAAAACCGAATCATTACGGCTGATGAAGTATCAAAAGCAGAACAAGAGATAACCGAGCCTAAATCCTTATCAAAGCCGCATCCATTTACTTATATTTTGGGGCTTAAAGGAAAAGAGACATCATCAATAGACTGCTTAAACACCCCCCTGCCCATTCAAAAGGGGGAAGAAGTATTGGTTGTAGGTGATTCATTGGCGGACCTTCTTGCCGCAAGAAAGCTAGGCTGTCAATTTGCAGCTGTTTTAACTGGTCTTTCTGGGAAAGATGCACGACAAGATTTTGAAAAACATGAGGCAGATTATATTCTAGATTCAGTCCTCGATATTAAAACCATTTTATAAAATAGAGAAAGGGAATGGCGGCGCCATTCCCTCTTTTAAAAGATCAGAAAGTATAAATTTCGACTTCGAG
>NZ_NUNF01000025.1 GCF_002585305.1 Bacillus sp. AFS037270
GCCGGCCGAAAGGTTTGTTTTTAACCTTTTGGACGGATTGGCTTATGGCCTCGAGGGGCTAGGCGCTGGAGCTGGACAATTCTCAAGGTGAAAACTTTTAAACTTTCTTACCAGACAAAAAAACAACCTGAGTCCGTAAACTCAGGTTGTCTTGTTTCTATTAAATTACTTCTTCTGAGACAGCCATTTTGCCAATACTTCGGCCTGATCCTTATCAACAAGACCTCCAGGCATACGTCCGCCTCCGTTAACGATTTGATTTAATATCTCCTCTTCAGACATGGATACACCAACATGTCTTAGGTCAGGGCCTGCACCTCCCTCAAGATTTCCACCATGACAGGACATACACTTGTTTTTGTAAATTACTTCAGCATTCATATCAGCCGGCTGCTTCTTATCTTTTTCTTTATTCCCGTGGCTGCCATGATTGGCGTCATCAGTTTTCCCTGAGCCTTCTGGATCTGCGCCCCCCGGATCTTTAGAAGGAGTTACCGATTTATTCCCCCCCAGTCCGTAGGTTACAACCTTTGTTCCAGTAACAAAAGTAACGTATTGTTTACCACCATCCATATAAATCGCTGGCGCCATCATAATCTGAGCTCCGCCACTTTTCATGTTCCATAAGACTTTTCCAGTTTTAATATCAAGGGCATTTACCGTTCCATCCAATTCGCCGTAAAAAGCAAGTCCAGTAGTCGTACCTGTAAAACCTCCGCGCATCGGTTGTTTAGTCTTAAACTGATAGGCATGCTTGCCAGTATTCACATCAATGGCGGTGATAGTACCGGATATGTCTTCACCTTTTGGCCCCAACGTTATTGAAGTTCCTGGGAATAAACCTTTTTTTTGCTCGATTTCATTTTCATCTTTCGCTGCAACCTCTAAAGATGGCTTATTAATACCAGGAATCAATACATAATTGGTTTTAGGATCATAGGTTTCCGGAGCATAGTTTTGTCCGCCTTCCGCTCCCGGCCATTGCATCGCCGGTTTATTTGGATCCGTCGGCTGTGACGTGTGCTGGATTTTGACGAACGGAACGCCATTATAAATGGTATCCCCTGTTTTGGCATCCCACGCAAACCACTTCCCGTTCTTTCCGCCGTGTACGACGATTTTTTGCTTTTTGTTGTTGACCGTAGCATTGAGAATCATCGGAGTCGAGGTCGCATCATAATCCCATTCGTCTTCCTCATCCATTTCCGATTTTGCCCAAACCAATTTGCCTGTTTTACTTTCAAGAGCAACGACCGAGTCCGTATAAGGGTTTTTACCTGGGCGAATTTTCTTAAAAAAGTCAGGAGCAGGATTACCCGTGCCAAAATACATTACGTCAGTGTCCGGGTCAAAAGCAATCTCTCCCCAGACGGCTCCGCCCCCTGTATATTTGCCCTTCACCCAATCTTCCCCCTTCTCAGGGACTGTCCAGAATGGTCCATCCCAGGCTGGTGTCAAGTCACTTGCTTTATAGGCCATCACAAAGCCGCGAATGCCATTATCACCACCGCTGCTTCCCACATAAACGTTTCCTTTATAGTACATCGGAGCCATTGTTTCATAATATCGGTTTTCAAGCTTGGCTCCTGGTATTGTATCCCAAAGGTTGATCATTTTAATCAATTTTCCGTCTTTCGCGTTAAGTTTGGCTAACCGATTATCCGCAATAAGGACAAACACATTGCCTTCCGCAACAGCCACCCCCCGGCTGGCAACAACCTCTAAAAGGCTTAGGTCCGCATGGTCAAGATGGTCAAGTACATCTTTTGGCGGCGTCCATTGCCAAATTTTCTTCCCATTTGAGGCATCAATGGCAAACACTCGGTTCATTGATGTCGTGACATACATGACACCATCTTTCACTACCGGGAAATCCTCCGAGGCATTAGGAATCTTCTTATCCCAATTTGCCAAATCTGCCTGCCAGACAATACCTAAATCCTTCACATTGTCTTTTGTAATCTTGTTATAAGGGACAAGCCGAGTTTGTTGTAAGTCATACCCCCAAAGTGGAAAACCGTTATCTTTTTCAGAACTGGTTGTTTGTTTATTGGCAGTGTTTTGCTTTTTTTCAGGATTCTGCTGACAGCCAACAATTAATACTACCGCCAATAAAGCTACGATTATCGCTTTTAAATAACGATTCAAAAAAAGACCCTCCTTATGCTTATAAGTTCAGAGTGATTGCCTCTATTTTGGTGGTCTATGAATTTTCCCATCCGGGGAGAACCCTACTTTATTGGTCCTCACTCTTTTTTCTATATTGAGTAAAAGATTCCTTAATTATGCAAAAAACCATTTAAGTTACATAAATGATTTTTAACAATGGTGGGTGAGGAATATTTACCAAATGTGGAGACATTCTATATTTGAAATGAAATTAAAGAATCTCAGGATGGTGATTGAATGAAGGCTTTCTCAAAAATGACGAATCGTTTGGGTGGGTTTGTCTTATTACTTGGCTTTCTCGTTGGGGGATCATGGGTTTCTTCTCAAAGCGCGTTGGCTGCACCGGAAAAAATGGTCGGTTCTGCGGAAAATGGCGGGATCAAACTTACGATTACTAACTATGCGATCACAAACTACGGTCAAGAGATGATTCTGTATTATACCGTAGAATCTACAACAGGTAAATTGTTGGATGAAAACGGGAAAGGGCTGTTAAAAAACCTGGAAATTTCCATTGCGGATAATCGTCTTCAAGGGATTGATGGCGAACATAAAAAAATAAGCAGCCAGAAATATCAAGGTGCGGTCAAGGTGAACATGCCGCAATATATACCTGCCACTTCAAATGCGGCACTAAGTACAGATGCAATTCTAAATCAAAAAGGACAGTGGACAATTAACTTCCAAATTAAAAAATAGTCAAAAAAATATACTTTTAGATCCCTAGGCCAAGCCTGGGGTTTTTATTTGTAAAAAAAGACCCCCAACCAAAATGGTTGAGAGTCTTTGTATGTTCGCAAAAGATTAACGTTTTGAGAACTGAGGCGCACGACGAGCACCTTTAAGACCGTATTTCTTACGCTCTTTCATACGTGCATCACGAGTTAATAAACCTGCGCGCTTTAATGTTGGACGGAATTCTGGGTCAGCTTGAAGTAATGCACGAGCAATACCGTGGCGGATTGCGCCAGCTTGACCAGTGTATCCACCACCGCTTACGTTTACAAGAACATCATAGCTGCCAACTGTTTCAGTTGCAACTAGTGGTTGTCTTACAACAACACGTAATGCTTCAAATGGGATATAATCTTCAATTTCACGACCATTAACTACAATTTTACCTGTGCCTGGAACTAAGCGCACACGTGCGACAGAGCTCTTACGACGACCAGTACCGATATATTGAACTTGTGCCAAGTTATTTCCCTCCCTCTAAATTAACCGCGAAGTTCGTAAACTTCAGGTTTTTGTGCTTGGTGTGGATGCTCACTGCCAGCATACACGTGTAATTTTTTGAACATTTGACGACCAAGAGAATTCTTTGGAAGCATGCCTTTAACAGCAAGCTCAATCATTTTCTCAGCGTAGTTTGTACGCATTTCAAGAGCAGTTCTAGTCTTTAAACCACCTGGGTGCATTGTGTGACGGTAGTAGATCTTGTCAGTTAATTTCTTACCAGTTAGTTCTACTTTAGAAGCGTTAAGAATGATTACATTATCACCAGTGTCAACATGTGGTGTAAAAGTTGGTTTGTTTTTACCGCGTAAAATTGAAGCTACTTCAGAAGCAAGACGACCAAGAGTTTTGCCTTCAGCATCAATCACATACCATTTACGCTCGATATTGTTGGCATTTGCCATAAACGTTGAACGCATGAGTTTCCCTCCTATTAAATCCATTAAAGATTATTATTTTCGCACTTTTAAAGCTATTAGCGTTCTATTCTGTTCCGGGAATAAACATCTAATGCCCTTGTGCAGTAATTTTTCAAATCATATATTTTCAATCACGATGAAGACTTTCCGGGGCTTTATCGTGGGATTAAAAACACGCACATCTAATATAATAAATACTACAGGTCTAAATGTCAAGAAAATGTTACACCAGGAAAAGTTGTTTTAGAAAATTTATTCATAAAATACTTTCCAGAGGTATAGACCCTGGGCTGGAGCAGTTTTTCCGGCAAATCGGCGGTCCTTTTTAACCAAAATATCCGCCATTTCTTCTGGTCTTTGCTTTCCACTGCCCACTTCCAATAACGTTCCTGTAAGGATACGAACCATATTATATAAAAATCCATTGCCAACAAAACGTAAAGTAAGGAAGTTATCCTCTAGTAAAAAATCAATCGTTTCGATGGTGCGAATTTTATCCTTTACTTCCGTCTTTGCCGAACAAAAACTAGTAAAATCATGGGTTCCAATGAAAAAGCGGCTAGCTTCCTTCATGGCCTCTATATTTAAATCATAAGGATACAAGAAAGAAAAATTCCGTTGAAAGGGATCCCTCTTTTTCGAAAGCTGCAGGACATAGCGATATTCTTTTCCAATTGCATCAAAACGGGCATGAAACAATGAATCTACTTTTATGACAGAAAGAACAGATATATCCCCCGGCAGCAACGAATTAAGAGCTAATTCCCATTTTTGCTCCGAAATCGGAAGTGGAGAATCAAAGTGAATTACCTGTCCTTTGGCGTGGACACCGGCATCTGTTCTTCCTGATGCAGAAACTTTAATATGTTCCCCTTTATGCATCTTGGCTAAGACAGTTTCCAAATCGGATTGAACGGTCCGTTTATTTGGTTGAACTTGGTAACCGGAAAAACCTGAACCATCATAAGAAATAATCGACTTATACCTTTGCATCATTTCGCTCCATTATGACCGTAATAGAATTAGTAAAATAGTTAAGACAACTAATAAAAGGATTTGGAGCGTATCCACTGTCCTCCAGCTCAGCTGACGGTATTTTGTCCTTCCTTCACCACCGCGGTAACCTCGTGCCTCCATGGCGATCGCAAGCTCCTCAGCCCGTTTAAAGGCGCTGACAAACAAAGGAATTAAAAGTGGAATGACCGACTTAATTCGCTCCTTTAAAGGACCGCTGTCAAACTCCACTCCACGGGCAATTTGCGCTTTCATAATTTTGTCTGTTTCCTGCATCAGTGTTGGGATAAACCGTAAGGAAATAGACATCATTAGCGCCATTTCATGTACCGGAAACCGGACCTTTTTTAAAGGATTTAAAAGTGTTTCCATCCCATCGGTGATCTCTATAGGACTAGTCGTTAGAGTTAATAAGGATGTCATGAGGATTAAGAAAAAGAATCTAAGTGAAATAAAGATCCCCTGTCTTACTCCTTCTTCATAGATCTCCAATGGACCAAATTTAAATAAGAGGTCACCCTGCTTCGTGAAAAACAACTGCAAAACTAATGTAAATAAAACAAGCCATATGACCGGTTTAAGACCACCGTATAAAAAGCGAACCGGAATCTTCGACATGCCAAGCATATAAAAAGTATAAATACCAATAAGTGCATAGGTAATCCAGTTATTAGCAAAAAAGATAATACAGACAAATAAAAAGATAATTAAAAGTTTTGACCGAGGATCCATTTTGTGAACAGACGAATCAGCAGGTACATAACGGCCAAAAATCATTTTTTCCATCATGAGCGAACACCTCTGCTTAATACCTCGGTTATCTTAGACGATAACTCGTCAATTGTGAGATAGATTTTATCTAGTTTTATGCCTGTTTGTTTTTCTAATTTGAGCTGAAACCGGACAACTTCTGGAACATCAAGTCCCATTTGCATTAATTCAACTGGCGAAGAGAAAATTTCCTCTGGTGTTCCTTTTTTGGCGACTTTGCCTTGCTGCATGATGACGATCTGGTCGGCATACCTTGCTGCATCTTCCATACTATGAGTAACTAAAATGGTAGATAGCTGTCTTTCTTGATGAAGTGCATAAAACATATCCATGATTTCTTTCCGGCCTCTCGGGTCTAGCCCCGCTGTCGGCTCGTCTAAGACAATCACGTCAGGTTCCATCGCTAATACACCAGCAATCGCTACACGCCGCATTTGCCCCCCAGAAAGGTCAAATGGGGATTTTTCTAGGATATCCTCTGCAAGACCCACTTGTTTTAATGCAAGTCGTGCACGCTCTTTTGCCTCTGTTTCAGATACACCAAAATTCATCGGCCCAAAAATAATATCCTTTTCCACCGTTTCTTCAAACAACTGATGCTCCGGGAATTGAAAAACGATACCGACCTTTTGTCGGACAGCTTTTAAATGTTTATTTTTCTGTCCTGATTTAATTTCATGACTACCGATTTTCACAGTCCCCTTCGAAGGCTGCAGCAATGCATTTAAGTGCTGAAGGACGGTCGATTTCCCTGAGCCGGTATGGCCGATAATAGCCATATAAGTGCCAGCTGGGATATCAATTGAAACATCTTCAATGGCCAGCCGCTCAAAAGGGGTGTTTGCCTGATACCGGTATTCTACATGCTGAAGCGAGATGTCCATAACTCTGTCACCAACTCTTCTTCCGATAAATAATGCTTTGATAGTGTAATCCCATTTTGACGGAAAGCTTTGCTCATTTTTACAGAGAAAGGAATGTCCAATCCCAATTGAACCAATTGTTCATCCATGGCAAAAATCTCTTCCGGTGTACCCTCACGAAATACTTCTCCCTGATTCATGACAATAATACGATCGGCTTTGGCCGCCTCCTCGAGGTCATGGGTAATGGAAATAACCGTAAGGGACTTTTCTTGTTTGAGAAGTCGTACGGTTTCCAATACCTCCTCACGCCCTCTTGGGTCTAGCATAGATGTGGCTTCATCGAGGATAATAATGGACGGTCGTAATGCTAATACACCAGCAATCGCTACACGCTGCTTCTGTCCACCTGAAAGATGGTGGGGCTCTTGATATAGAAATTGATCCATTTTTACTCTTTTTAATGAATCCTCAACACGCTGCACCATTTCTTCTCGGGGTACCCCATTATTTTCTAAACCAAAAGCCACATCATCCTGTACAGTTGTCCCAACAAATTGGTTGTCAGGATTTTGAAAGACCATACCGATCTTCTTCCGAACATCCCATATCGTCTCTTCATTCAACATTATGTTAGCAATGGTGATTTCGCCTTCTTGGGGAAACTGAAGACCATTTAATAATTTCGCCATCGTTGACTTACCAGAACCGTTATGTCCGACAATCGCAAGCCATTCCCCTTCATAAATATCAAAGCTTACATTTTTCAGGGCATACCGTTCCTGTGTATCATATTGAAAGGATACTCCCTTAAGAGAAACAATTGACTTTTTCATCGCCTCATTCTCCCTAGCTAGACTATACTCCGCTCTTGTTGCAAAAAATTATTTAACTTCCTATATAACAAAAAAAGCCTGCACCTCGTCCCTAAGCAGCACGTATTCAACTGCGGATAAAGGGATTTCTGAAAAGAAATGGGAGGAGGTGCATGAGCTAGACGAGACGTATTTCAATCAACGCATTCAAATGAATGCGATATATTAAAAGAATCAAGAAATCAGGCAAATCAACATAATGAATATCCGATATCAACTTGGACTCTTAAGATCTCTCCATGATAATGGAGTTACGCTCATCATAACACTCGTTTGGCTTGTGTCGGACAATTATAAAAATTCCATTTACAGAAAAAGGGCAAAGAACAAGTTTGATTGTAAACTGTCCAGCGCCCTTGTTGTCTGTTAAAGTGTATTAAACTAACTCGATAATAACCATTGGCGCACCGTCACCGCGGCGAGGTCCAAGTTTCATAATACGAGTGTATCCACCTTGACGCTCTTGGTAACGTGGAGCGATATCAGCGAAAAGTTTTTGAACAGCATCTTGACCATTTTCAGCATTAGCAACTTCATTACGAACGTAAGAAGCAGCTTGACGGCGAGCATGTAGATCTCCGCGCTTACCAAGTGTGATCATTTTTTCAACAGTCGAACGAATTTCCTTCGCACGAGTTTCTGTTGTTTCGATGCGCTCGTTGATAATTAAATCTGTAGTTAAATCACGTAGCATAGCTTTACGCTGTGCACTTGTGCGTCCTAACTTTCTGTATGCCATGAAGGGTTCCCTCCTTTGTTGAAGTCATAAAACGGATGTAAGCAACGCTTGACTAGTCGTCTTTACGTAAGCCTAATCCAAGCTCTTCTAGTTTTGCCTTCACTTCTTCGAGTGATTTGCGGCCTAAGTTACGAACTTTCATCATATCTTCCTCAGTCTTATTTGCTAATTCCTGAACAGTGTTGATTCCAGCACGCTTTAAGCAGTTATAAGAACGAACAGAAAGATCTAGTTCTTCTATTGTCATTTCAAGAACTTTTTCCTTTTGATCTTCTTCTTTTTCAATCATAATTTCAGCATTTTGAGCTTCGTCGGTTAAACCTACGAATATATTCAAATGCTCGGTCAAAATTTTCGAACCAAGAGCAATCGCTTCTTTTGGCCCAGTGCTTCCATCTGTCCAAACATCAAGTGTTAGCTTATCATAATTTGATAATTGACCTACACGAGTATTTTCTACCTGATAGGACACACGGGAAATTGGCGTAAAGATGGAGTCAATAGGAATAACACCAATCGGTTGATCTTCTCTTTTGTTCTGTTCAGCCGGTGTATATCCACGTCCGCGTTTAGCCGTTAAACGCATGCGAAGATGTCCATTTGCAGCTAATGTAGCAATATGAAGGTCAGGATTTAAAATCTCAACATCACTGTCATGGGTAATATTGCCAGCTTTGACAGGTCCTTCACCCTGTACATCAAATTCAAGTGTTTTCTCTTCGTCAGAGTAGATTTTTAAAGCTAATTTTTTAATGTTTAAAATGATCGATGTTACATCCTCTACGACGCCTTCAATTGTTGAGAACTCATGAAGTACCCCATCGATTTGAATCGATGTAACAGCGGCACCTGGGAGTGAAGATAATAGGATACGACGTAAGGAGTTACCCAAAGTGGTACCATATCCACGCTCAAGTGGTTCTACGACGAACTTACCGTACTTGGCATCATCGTTGATCTCAATCGTTTCGATTTTTGGTTTTTCTATTTCGATCATCAAATAACCCTCCTTCAAAACGTCGAAACTTCATTAGGTATTCCTAAACTGAAATTCCCCCATGTATACGTTCCCGTTTTGTGCACAACAACTGGAATAAATCTTCTGTATTAGTGCAAATAATTAATATCATATCCCATTATAGACATATGATACGAATCTTATACAGAAAAATTAAACACGACGACGTTTTGGTGGGCGGCATCCATTATGAGGAACAGGTGTAACGTCTTTAATAGCAGTTACTTCAAGACCAGCAGCTTGAAGAGCACGGATAGCAGCTTCACGGCCTGCACCAGGTCCTTTTACAGTAACTTCAAGAGTTTTCATACCATGTTCAATGGAAGTCTTAGCTGCAGTTTCTGCTGCCATTTGAGCTGCGAATGGAGTAGATTTACGAGAACCTCTAAATCCAAGCGCACCTGCACTTGACCATGAAATTGCATTACCATGAACATCAGTGATAGTTACAATCGTATTGTTAAAAGTTGAACGAATATGAGCGATACCTGATTCAATATTCTTTTTAACACGACGTTTACGTGTATTAGTTTTACGTGCCATTTAAATTAACCTCCTTTGCCGATTACTTCTTCTTGTTCGCAACAGTCTTACGAGGACCTTTGCGAGTACGAGCGTTGTTTTTCGTATTTTGTCCACGAACCGGTAAACCACGACGATGACGTAATCCGCGGTAGCAGCCAATTTCCATTAAACGCTTAATGTTAAGAGAAATTTCACGGCGAAGATCACCCTCGACTTTTAATTTGTCGATGATGTCACGGATTTTATTTAATTCATCTTCAGTTAAATCACGTACACGAGTATTTTCAGAAACACCAGCTTCAGCCAATACTTTTTGTGCAGTAGCTTTACCAATACCATAAATGTAAGTCAAAGAGATAACTACACGTTTTTCACGTGGAATATCTACACCAGCAATACGTGCCATAATGAGCGCACCTCCTTAAAATTAACCTTGTTTTTGTTTATGTTTAGGGTTTTCACAGATAACCATAACTTTTCCGCGTCTACGGATAACTTTGCACTTTTCGCAGATCGGTTTGACAGATGGTCTTACTTTCATTATCCTAACCTCCTTAATAGTACGGAGTGCAAGCAAGCATTTTTATTTGAAGCGGTAGGTAATTCTTCCGCGTGTTAAGTCATATGGAGAAAGCTCAACTGTTACTTTGTCACCAGGAAGAATTCGAATAAAATGCATACGAATTTTACCGGAAACATGAGCCAGCACTGTATGACCATTTTCTAATTCTACCTTAAACATCGCATTTGGCAAAGTTTCAAGTACTTTACCTTCAATTTCAATAACATCGTCTTTGGCCATCGTCTCGTCTCCCTTCTTCATCAAAAATAGTGTTCGAAAATGTATTGCAAACCTATCAATCGTACAACAATAGCAACCTTATAATATTACCATATTGTTCGTCTTCTGTCCGCAAGTTTTTTTCTACATATGCAAGAATAAGTAATTCCTCATGTAAGTCTTGCCCAACTCTCGGTTCTACATACTCAATACTATAGAAAAGCTATTTTCTAGCACATACCTTTGAAGCTATTGGAAGAGTTATCGAGAGTCGCTCGCACGGTTATAACATTGACCATTAACGTAGATCCCCAAGTAATTGCTGGATATCAGCAAATACTTTTCGTATATCTTGTTGGCCATCAATCGTACGAAGATAGCCTTTTGTTTCATAAAAAGTTAGTAATGGCTCTTGTTGTTTGATATTAACATCTAAACGATTCTGAACTGTTTCAGCATTATCATCTGCTCTTTGGTACAGTTCTCCGCCACATTTGTCGCAGACACCCTCTTTTGTAGGAGGATTAAAGATTAGATGATAGGTTGAACCACATTCTTTACAAATCCGACGTCCTGTCAAACGATCCATTAAGATACTTTTATCAACATTGATATTGATAACATAATCTATCTTTTTATTTAAATCAGTTAGTAGGTTTTCCAAAGCATCAGCTTGAGGTACAGTTCTAGGAAATCCATCTAAAAGGAAACCCTTTTGACAATCATCCTTGCTAAGTCTTTCACGAACAATACCGATCGTTACCTCATCTGGAACAAGTTCGCCTTTATCCATGAAAGATTTTGCTTGTAAGCCTAGTTCTGTTCCATCTTTCATCGCTGCACGGAACATATCTCCAGTCGAGATATGAGGGATGCCGTATTCCTCGACGATTCTTTCAGCTTGTGTGCCTTTACCTGCACCTGGAAGCCCCATTAATACTAAATTCACACGTATTCCCCCTCGTGCTTTAAGTGGGTTTCAGGGGCCAAAGGGTCCCTAAAACCTATTTTATAAAGCCTTTATAATGACGTTTAACAAGTTGAGCCTCAAGCTGTTTATACGTATCGAGGGCAACGCCGACAACGATCAACAGACTTGTTCCACCAATTTGAGCCGATTGCGGTAAATTCGCTAATTTTATAAAAATAGTTGGAAGAATCGCAATAATGGTTAGGAAAATAGCACCAACAAAGGTTAAACGGTATAAGACGCGAGTTAAGTATTCCTGCGTACTCTTTCCTGGTCGAATACCAGGAATATAGCCGCTCTGCTTTTGTAAGTTTTCCGCTGCTTGTTCAGGGTTAACTTGAATAAAAGCATAGAAATAAGTGAACGCGATAATTAATATAGCATATAACGTCATCCCAATAGGATGAGTATAATCAAGGTTTTTTGTAATCCAGAGCGTTACATCATTTGTTGGAAAAAATGATGCGATTGTTCTTGGCGTTACAATAAATGAAACCGCAAAGATAACTGGGATAACACCCGCAGCGTTAACCTTTAACGGCATATGTGTGGACTGTCCGCCAACAGGATTACGTCCTGCAACCATACGTTTTGCATATTGAATTGGTATTTTACGATTGGCTTGTTGAATGAAAATAACACCAACAACAATAGCGATAATCGCAATAACGATTAGGACAACCGTCACAATACGTAAGAATAATGCTTCACCGGCATTCTCAAACTGTTGAACATAAATCTGATTAACAGTGGACGGGATCCCAGCAGCAATCCCCGCAAAGATGATAATGGAAATTCCATTTCCAACACCCTTTTCAGTAATTTGCTCACCAAGCCACATTAAAAATGATGTTCCGGCAGTTAATGTAACAGCAATTAATAAATACGTACCGATACCTGGATTCTCTATCAATTGTCCGCTGGCTAGGTTATTAAACCCGTAGGACATACCTAATGCTTGGATAAATCCAAGCACAACAGTAAAGTATCGAGTAATCTGAGCAATCTTACGACGGCCCGCTTCACCTTGCTTGGACCATTCCGTGAATTTTGGAACTACGTCCATTTGTAAAAGCTGAATGATAATCGAAGCAGTGATATACGGCATAATACCCATTGCAAAGATGGAGAATTGTTTTAATGCTCCACCTCCGAAGGTATTAAGGATACCGAAAACACTAAGCTTATCTTGATTAGCAAGAACATCAGCATTTACGTTCGGTACTGGAATAAATGTACCTAGTCGAAAAACGACTAACATCAAAAGCGTGAATACTATTTTACGTCTTATCTCACCCACGCGCATAAAATTGGAGATTGTCTGGAACATTAGATCACCTCAGTAGTTCCACCAGCAGCTTCGATAGCTTCCTTAGCAGCAGAGGAGAATTTGTGAGCTTTAACAGTCAACTTTTTCTCTACGTTCCCTTTAGCAAGAATTTTAATCCCCGCTTTTTCGTTACTTACAACGCCTGTTTCGATAAGAAGTTCTGGAGTAACTTCTGTACCTTCTTCAAAGCGATTTAAAGCATCAAGATTGACAACAGCATATTCTTTGCGGCTGATATTGGTAAAACCACGTTTTGGTAAACGACGGAATAAAGGTGTTTGACCACCTTCGAAACCTAAGCGCACACCGCCGCCAGAACGAGCGTTTTGACCTTTATGACCTTTACCTGCTGTTTTACCTTGACCAGAACCGATACCACGGCCTAAACGCTTGCGCTCTTGACGTGAACCTTCTGCAGGTTTTAATTCATGAAGTTTCATATTGGCACCTCCTTATGAAAGAAAACAATTAATTATTGTTCTTTAACTGTTACAAGGTGAGCAACTTTATTGATCATACCACGGATAGCAGCATTATCTTGATGCTCAACTGTTTGATTTAATTTACGCAAACCTAGCGCTTTAACTGTCTCACGTTGGTCCTCAGGGCGACCAATTACGCTTCGGTTGAGGGTAATTAAAAGTTTCGCCATTTGATTTCCCCCCTTATCCTAACAGTTCTTCTACTGATTTACCGCGTAATTTCGCTACGTCTTCAGCACGTTTTAATTGTTTTAAACCATCAATTGTTGCGCGAACCATGTTAATCGGAGTGTTTGTTCCAAGTGACTTAGAAAGGATGTCAGCAACACCGCCTAATTCTAGGACAGCACGAACTGGACCCCCAGCGATAACTCCAGTACCTTCAGAAGCAGGTTTTAAGAGGATTTCGCCAGCACCAAAACGTCCAATTACTTGGTGAGGAATTGTAGTTCCAACCATTGGTACTTCGACTAAGTTTTTCTTCGCATCTTCGATGGCTTTACGGATTGCATCTGGTACTTCTTGTGCTTTACCAGTGCCGAAACCTACATGACCGTTTTTATCCCCAACTACTACAAGAGCAGAGAAACGGAAACGACGTCCACCTTTAACAACTTTCGCAACACGGTTAACCGTTACTACGCGTTCTTCTAGTTCAAGTTTGTTTGGATCAATACGACGCATCTTTTTGTGTCCCTCCTTTGTCTATTAAAATTGTAAGCCGTTTGCGCGAGCTGCATCAGCTAATGCTTGCACACGTCCGTGATATAGGTATCCCCCACGGTCAAAGACAACAGCAGTGATACCTTTTTCAACCGCACGTTTAGCGACTAATTCTCCGACCTTTTGTGCAGCTTCAAGATTACTTGTAGATTCAAGACCGAAATCTTTTTCTATTGTAGAAGCACTTGCTAAAGTGACTCCATTCATGTCATCGATTAATTGAGCATAAATGTGTTTATTTGAACGGTACACATTTAGACGTGGACGAGCAGAAGTACCGCTAAGTTTCGCACGAACACGAGCGTGTCTTTTCTTGCGAGTAGCGTTCTTATCTTGCTTCGTAATCATTTACGTCACTCCTTTCGTTTACTTATGCGGCATTACTTACCGGTTTTACCCTCTTTACGACGGACGAATTCGCCTTCGTAACGGATTCCTTTGCCTTTGTATGGCTCTGGAGGACGAACTTGACGGATATTGGCTGCTAATGCACCAACACGTTCTTTGTCAGTACCTTTAATAACGATTTTTGTATTAGCAGGTACTTCGATTTCAAGGCCAGCTTCAGGTTCAATTTCAACCGGATGTGAGTAACCAACGTTTAATACAAGCTTGTTACCTTGCTTTTGAGCACGGTAACCAACCCCGATTAATTCTAAGCCTCTTGTGAAGCCAGTAGAAACACCTTCAACCATATTAGCGATCACAGCGCGAGTTGTACCATGTAATGCGCGGTGTTCTTTCACGTCAGAAGGACGAGTAATTGTTACAGTGTTTTCTTCTACGCTAATTGCTATATCAGGATTAAAAGTACGAGTAAGTTCGCCTTTAGGTCCTTTAACTGTTACAGTATTGTTGTTTAATGTAACCGTAACTCCTGCTGGAATTTCGATTGGTTTTTTTCCTACGCGAGACATTTAGTGCACCTCCATTCATTCAAAAACTGATTACCAAACGTAAGCTAAAACTTCGCCGCCGATTTGTTTTGCACGAGCTTCTTTATCTGTAACAACACCAGTAGATGTTGATACTAATGCGATACCAAGACCGTTAAGTACGCGTGGTACTTCATTTGATTTAGCGTAAACACGAAGTCCAGGCTTGCTTATGCGCTTAAGACCAGTAATTACACGTTCGTTATTTGCACCGTATTTTAAGAAGATACGGATGATACCTTGTTTATTGTCTTCGATAAACTCAACATCACGTACGAAACCTTCGCGCTTTAAAATTTCAGCGATTTCTTTCTTTAAATTAGAAGCAGGCACTTCTAACTTTTCGTGACGTACCATGTTCGCATTACGAATGCGAGTAAGCATATCAGCAATTGGATCTGTCATGACCATTATTTTTACCTCCTTCCCAACTTCTAGTTTTACCAGCTAGCTTTCTTTACACCAGGAATTTGTCCTTTGTATGCTAATTCACGGAAACAAATACGGCAAAGCTTAAATTTACGGTATACAGAGTGTGGACGTCCGCAACGTTCGCAGCGAGTGTACTCTTGTACTTTGAATTTAGGCGTGCGTTGTTGTTTCGCAATCATTGACTTTTTAGCCACGTTTTCGCCTCCCTTATTTAACGATTACTTTTGGAATGGCATTCCAAATTGAGTTAAAAGTTCACGAGATTCTTCATCAGTGTTTGCAGTCGTTACGATAACGATATCCATACCACGAACTTTGCTTACTTTATCGTAATCAATTTCAGGGAAGATTAATTGTTCTTTAATACCTAAAGTGTAGTTACCGCGACCATCAAATGCTTTCTTAGAAACACCACGGAAGTCACGTACACGAGGTAAAGAAACGGAAACTAATTTATCCAAGAATTCGTACATGCGCTCACCGCGAAGTGTAACCTTTGCACCGATTGGCATACCTTCACGAAGACGGAAACCAGCGATAGATTTTTTCGCACGAGTTACAACAGGTTTTTGACCAGTAATAGTTGCTAGCTCTTCAACAGCATTGTCTAATGCTTTAGCATTTGCAACTGCGTCACCTACACCCATGTTGATCACGATTTTCTCAAGTTTTGGTACTTCCATAACTGATTTATAGTTGAACTTGCTCATTAGAGCAGGTGTTACTTCTTTAACAAATTTTTCTTTTAGGCGGTTCATTCATTGTACCTCCCTTCTTTTTTAAACTATTTATCTAATACTTCACCGGATTTTGCTACGCGTACTTTTTTGCCATCAACCGTTGTGTAACCTACACGAGTTGGGTTACCTGTTTTAGGATCGATAGGCATAACATTTGATACATGGATTGGAGCCTCAAAGCTGACAATTCCGCCTTGTGGATTCACTTGAGAAGGCTTAGAGTGTTTCTTAACGATGTTTACACCTTCGACAAGAACACGGCTTTCTTTAGGATAAGCAGCAAGAACTACTCCTGTTTTGCCTTTATCCTTACCAGAGATCACTCTGACCTTATCACCTTTTTTAACATGCATCCGTAAGCACCTCCTTAAAGGCAATTTGGATTTAAATTATAGTACTTCTGGAGCTAATGATACAATTTTCATAAAGTTGTTGTCGCGAAGTTCGCGGGCAACTGGTCCGAAGATACGAGTTCCACGAGGGCTTTTATCATCTTTAATAATGACACATGCGTTTTCATCAAAACGAATGTAAGAACCATCAGGACGACGCGCACCGCTCTTTGTACGAACAATAACCGCCTTAACAACGTCACCTTTTTTAACAACGCCACCAGGTGTTGCTTGTTTTACTGTACAAACGATCACATCACCAATACCAGCAGTTTTGCGACCAGAACCACCAAGAACTTTAATCGTAAGTACTTCACGAGCACCAGAGTTGTCAGCAACTTTTAAACGTGATTCTTGTTGAATCATGTGTGTAACCTCCCTTCGGAATGAAGCTTATCCGAACAATTAAATAATAACTGCTTTTTCTACGATTTCAACTAAACGGAAACGTTTAGTAGCTGAAAGTGGGCGAGTTTCCATGATGCGTACAACATCGCCGATTTTTGCTTCGTTTTGCTCATCATGAGCCTTAAACTTTTTAGAGTATTTCACGCGTTTACCGTATAAAGGATGCTTTTTATGTGTTTCTACTAGAACAGTAACGGTTTTATCCATTTTGTCAGAAACAACGCGTCCAGTGTAAACTTTGCGCTGGTTACGTTCACTCATTGTGTGAACCTCCTCTCGGATAATTACTTGTTAACGCTGATTTCTCTTTCACGAACAACTGTTTTCATGCGAGCAATCGATTTGCGTACTTCACGAATACGAGCTGTGTTTTCAAGTTGTCCTGTCGCCAATTGAAAGCGAAGGTTAAAAAGCTCTTCTTTTAAAGATTTAACTTTTTGTTCAATTTCAGCAGTGGTAAGTTCACGTAGTTCATTAGCTTTCACTTGATTCACCACCAATTTCTTCACGTTTTACAAACTTACATTTTACAGGAAGTTTGTGCATTGCAAGACGAAGTGCTTCACGTGCGATTTCTTCAGAAACCCCAGCGATTTCGAACATGATTTTTCCAGGCTTAACAACAGCTACCCAACCTTCAGGTGCCCCTTTACCGGAACCCATCCGCACTTCTAACGGCTTAGCTGTATAAGGCTTGTGAGGGAAAATTTTGATCCAAACTTTACCGCCACGTTTCATGTAACGAGTCATCGCAATACGAGCAGCTTCAATTTGACGGTTTGTGATCCATGAAGCTTCTAAAGCTTGCAGGCCGTATTCACCGAAAGTTACTTCAGTACCGCCTTTAGCTTGACCACGCATCTTTCCACGGTGTTGACGGCGATATTTTACGCGTTTTGGCAATAACATAATTATTTGCCTCCTTCCGCATTTTTCTTCTTAGTAGGAAGGACTTCTCCCTTATAGATCCATACTTTAACGCCTAGCTTACCATAAGTAGTATCAGCTTCAGCTGTAGCATAGTCGATATCTGCACGAAGTGTATGAAGTGGAACAGTTCCTTCGCTGTAGTGTTCAGAACGAGCAATATCAGCTCCGCCTAAACGACCAGATACCATTGTTTTGATACCTTTTGCACCTGCACGCATTGCACGTTGGATAGCTTGTTTTTGTGCACGACGGAAGGATACACGGTTTTCTAATTGACGAGCAATATTTTCTGCAACTAGTTTAGCATCAACGTCAGCTCTCTTGATTTCAAGAATGTTGATGTGAACGCGTTTGCCAGTTAATTGATTTAATGCTTTACGAAGTGCTTCAACTTCAGTACCGCCTTTACCGATAACCATACCAGGTTTCGCAGTATGAACTGTTACATTCACACGGTTAGCAGCACGTTCGATTTCTACTTTAGAAACAGAAGCATCTTTTAAACGCTTCGTGATATACTCACGAACTTTAAGGTCTTCGTGTAAAAGATCAGCGAAGTCTTTACCTGCGTACCACTTAGATTCCCAATCACGGATGATTCCGATACGCAAACCGACTGGATTTACTTTTTGACCCACAGCTTATCCCTCCTTCTTTTCTGTTAAAACGATAGTAATGTGGCTTGTGCGTTTGTTAATTTGGCTTGCACGGCCCATAGCGCGAGGACGGAAACGTTTTAAAGTTGGTCCTTCGTCGACGAATGCTTGTGCAACAACTAGATTGTTAACGTCCATTTCATAGTTGTGCTCAGCGTTTGCCATAGCAGATTTTAATACTTTCTCTACGATTGGAGAAGCAGCCTTAGGAGTGAGATTTAAAATCGCCACCGCTTCACCAACTTGCTTACCTCGGATTAGATCAACGACTAAACGTGCTTTACGAGGAGCAATACGAACTGTTCTTGCAACAGCTTTAGCTTGCATTTGGATGCCCTCCTCTCTTAACGTCTTGTTTTCTTGTCATCATTACCATGGCCTTTGTAAGCACGAGTTGGAGCGAATTCTCCAAGCTTGTGTCCTACCATGTCTTCAGTAACATATACAGGCACATGTTTGCGACCATCATAAACAGCGATAGTGTGGCCGATAAATTGTGGGAAGATCGTAGAACGGCGAGACCAAGTTTTAATAACTTGTTTACTCTCAGTTTCATTTAACTTTTCGACCTTAACCATTAAATGATCATCAACAAACGGTCCTTTTTTCAAGCTGCGACCCATGAAGGAACCTCCCTTCGTGACTGTTCTACGGTTCTTCTATGAACCGTAGCTCTAGTCCCGTTATTTTTTACGACGACGTACGATAAACTTATCTGATTTGTTTTTCTTCTTACGAGTTTTGTATCCAAGAGTTGGTTTACCCCATGGAGACATAGGTGACTTACGTCCGATTGGTGAACGTCCTTCACCACCACCGTGTGGGTGATCGTTAGGGTTCATAACAGATCCACGTACTGTTGGGCGCTTGCCTAACCAGCGTGAACGTCCTGCTTTACCAATGTTAATAAGTTCGTGTTGCTCGTTACCTACTTGACCGATAGAAGCACGGCACTCAGCAAGGATCATGCGAGTTTCACCAGAAGTTAAACGTACAAGTACGTATTTACCTTCTTTACCAAGTACTTGTGCAGATGTTCCAGCTGAACGTACAAGCTGACCACCTTTACCTGGTTTTAATTCGATGTTGTGCACAACTGTACCAACAGGAATGTTAGCTAATGGAAGTGCGTTACCCACTTTAATATCAGCCTCAGGGCCAGACATTACTTCCATACCAACTTCTAAGTTTTTAGGAGCTAAGATATAACGCTTTTCTCCATCAACATAATTAATTAATGCGATATTCGCAGAACGATTTGGATCGTACTCAATTGTAGCAACGCGTCCTGGAATGCCATCTTTGTTACGTTTAAAATCAATTAAACGATATTGACGCTTATGGCCGCCACCTTGATGACGAACAGTTAACTTACCTTGGTTATTACGGCCGCCTTTGCTCTTTAATGGAGCTAATAGAGACTTTTCTGGAGTGCTAGTTGTGATTTCAGCAAAATCAGAAACTGTCATTCCGCGACGACCATTGGAGGTAGGTTTGTACTTTTTAATCGCCATTTTATTTCCCTCCTCTTCTTGATAGCTTCTTACGCTTCAAAGATTTCGATTTCTTTGCTATCAGCAGTTAATTTAACAATAGCTTTACGACGCTTGTTTGTGTAACCGCCGAATTTACCCATACGCTTGAACTTACCTTTATAGTTCATGATGTTTACTTTATCTACATCAACGCCAAAGATTTCTTCAATAGCATCTTTAACTTGTGTTTTGTTAGCTCTAACATCAACTTCAAACGTATATTTTTTTTCAGACATTAGGTCAGTAGACCGCTCAGTGATAACGGGGCGCTTAATGATATCGCGTGCATCCATTATGCAAGCACCTCCTCTACTTTTTCAACAGCTGCTTTAGTCATGATCAATTTATCATGATTTACAACGTCTAATACGTTAATTCCTTCAGCTGTCACAACTGTTACACCAGGGATGTTACGTGCAGACAATGCAACATTCTCATCTAGGTCAGCAGTAACGATAAGTGCTTTCTTCTCAACAGAAAGACCACCTAATACTGATTTGAATTCTTTAGTTTTTGGTGCATCGAAAGTTAATGTTTCAAGTACCAAGATATTTTCTTCTAACACTTTAGATGAAAGTGCAGATTTAATCGCTAAGCGACGTACTTTTTTCGGTAATTTATAGCTATAGCTGCGTGGTGTTGGACCGAATACAGTACCACCTCCGCGCCATTGTGGTGAACGGATTGACCCTTGACGAGCACGGCCAGTTCCTTTTTGTCTCCATGGCTTACGGCCACCGCCTGCTACTTCTGAACGAACTTTAGTTTTATGAGTTCCTTGACGTAAAGAAGCTCTTTGCATAACAATCGCTTCAAATAATACGCTTTGGTTAGGCTCAATACCAAAAACCGCTTCATTAAGTTCGATATCACCAACTTGTGAACCGTTTTGGTTTAATAATGCTACTTTAGGCATTCCTTTGTTCCTCCTTTCTTACAAAGTGACTTATGCTTTAACCGCACCTTTGATTTTTAGTAATGCTTTTTTTGCACCTGGTACGTTACCTTTGATTAAAAGTAAGTTGCGTTCTGTATCAACCTTAACGATTTCAAGGTTTTGAACTGTAACTTGATCTCCACCCATACGGCCAGGTAATAATTTACCTTTGAATACACGGTTTGGAGCAACAGGTCCCATTGAACCAGGACGACGATGATAACGTGAACCGTGAGCCATTGGGCCGCGTGATTGTCCGTGGCGTTTGATAACACCTTGGAAACCTTTACCCTTTGAGATTCCTGTTACATCTACGATATCTCCTGCAGCGAAAATATCAACTTTGACTTCCTGACCAACTTCAAGTGCTGCTAAGTCATCTCCGCGGAATTCGCGAATGAAGCGCTTAGGAGCAGTATTTGCTTTCGCAACATGTCCTTTTTCAGGCTTGTTAGCTAACTTCTCACGCTTATCTTCAAAACCTACTTGAACAGCAACATATCCATCGCTATCAACTGATTTCTTTTGAAGTACTACGTTTGGAGCTACCTCAACAACAGTTACAGGAATTAAGTTCCCGTTTTCTGCAAATACTTGAGTCATACCAATTTTTCTTCCTAAGATTCCTTTGGTCATGTAAGTCACACCTCCTAATTTTGTAATAGTTTATTTGATTAAAGTTTAATTTCGATATCAACACCAGATGGTAAATCTAAACGCATTAACGCATCAACTGTTTGTGGAGTTGGGTTAACGATGTCGATTAGACGCTTATGTGTCCGCATTTCAAATTGCTCACGAGAATCTTTGTACTTATGAACCGCACGAAGAATTGTGTAAACAGACTTTTCAGTTGGAAGTGGGATCGGACCCGAAACTGCCGCACCTGAACGTTTTGCTGTTTCAACGATTTTTTCTGCAGATTGATCAAGGATTCTGTGATCATATGCTTTAAGACGGATACGAATTTTTTGTTTTGCCATTATTTTCCCTCCTTTATTCGCCTATTTTCAAAATAGACATTCTCAGTGAAAATTTCCCACACACTCGCCATGGCAAAGCGGCCGGGTGTGTCAGCAACCTTTCACATCATCGCAGTCAAAGACCAACATTGTCTATTATACATAAAACATAAAGCAAACGCAACAATTATTATGAATTTTTTCTTTATGTTTCTGTCCTGAACACTTTTTCTATTATAGCGGCTGTTATTGTCTTTTTCAACACTTAATCTAAATCTCCAAAAATCTCCTAATTTTT
The DNA here is from genome assembly GCF_002585305.1 of Bacillus sp. AFS037270. Next base: position 22,141 of record NZ_NUNF01000025.1, read on the forward strand.
TTAAAAAAAATGATATATTTAAACGCTAAGCTTTTCTATTCCAATAACTATTTGATTAAACAATGTAATTGCAGTTATTGTAAATTCTCAATTATCAAATTAATATTATAGAAGAAAAACGGATATTCTATAATGAATTCTTGAGTTTTTTTTATTACTGTCATTGTTGTTAAAGCAAGATTCGGGGGAATGTATGTAAGTATTTTTTTGACCAAGTGGGTTAACTTACTCTGGTTTCAGTAATTGAAGGGGTCTTTCATTACGATGTGTGGTCCATGTTTATTGGATAGTTCGGACTCCCTCTGGCTTTTTTTGCATCCTTCCGTCCAAACTTGTTCCGACTTCGGACTCATTTCCTTTTTTTACGGGCTCCCTGTCCGAACTTAGTGTAACTTCGGATTCCAGCTCGCCTTTTTGCGGCCCCCTGTACGAACATGACACGGCTTTGGACTCCATATCAATTTTTAAGTGATCCACTGTCTGAACTTGGTCCAACTTCGGACTCCTTCTTCCTTTTTGAACGGTTCACTGTCTAAACCTAGTCCGACTTCGGACGCCATTTTCCTTTTATTCCGTCAATATTAGGTTTTAATTCAACCAGTAAATAAGAATACATAAAAAAAACAGATGGATCGTCATCCATCTGCTTTTATAGAGTTATTACTCTTGAATAGTTGTGATTGAACCTGAACCTACAGTACGTCCGCCTTCACGAATAGAGAACTTTGTTCCTTCTTCGATCGCAACTGGAGCGATAAGTTCAACAGTCATTTCGATATGGTCGCCAGGCATTACCATTTCAGTACCTTCTGGTAGGTTACAGATACCAGTAATATCAGAAGTACGGAAATAGAATTGTGGACGATAGTTTGTGAAGAATGGAGTATGACGTCCACCTTCTTCTTTAGATAATACGTAAACTTGTGCTTTGAACTTTGTGTGTGGAGTGATTGATTTTGGCTTAGCCAAAACTTGTCCACGCTCGATTTCTTCACGTGCTACACCACGAAGAAGGGCACCAATGTTGTCACCAGCTTCAGCGAAATCAAGAAGCTTACGGAACATTTCTACACCTGTTACAGTAGTAGATTTTGGCTCTTCAGTGAAACCAACGATTTCAACAACGTCACCAACTTTAACTACACCACGCTCAACACGTCCTGTAGCAACTGTTCCACGACCAGTGATTGAGAATACATCCTCAACTGGCATCATGAAAGGCTTATCAGTGTCGCGAGTTGGAGTTGGGATGAACTCGTCAACAGCAGCCATTAATTCTAGAACTTTTTCTTCCCAAGCAGCTTCGCCTTCTAAAGCTTTAAGGGCAGAACCTTTGATAACTGGAGTGTCATCGCCAGGGAAATCGTATTCTGTTAATAGATCACGGATTTCCATTTCTACTAACTCAAGAAGTTCTTCGTCGTCAACCATATCACACTTGTTCATAAATACAACAAGGTAAGGTACGCCTACCTGACGAGAAAGAAGGATGTGCTCACGAGTTTGTGGCATCGGGCCATCAGTTGCAGATACAACTAGGATACCGCCGTCCATTTGCGCAGCACCAGTGATCATGTTTTTAACATAGTCAGCGTGTCCTGGGCAATCAACGTGTGCATAGTGACGAAGATCTGTTTCATACTCAACGTGTGCAGTAGAGATTGTGATACCACGTTCTTTTTCTTCTGGTGCACCATCGATTTGATCGTATGCACGAGCTTCTGCTTTACCAGATTTAGCAAGTACAGAAGTGATTGCAGCAGTTAAAGTAGTTTTACCATGGTCAACGTGTCCGATTGTACCAATGTTAACGTGTGGCTTAGAACGGTCGAATTTAGCTTTTGCCATTTGGAAAATCCTCCTTTGGATTATAAGGTTTTAAGTATATTTTTAAGTGGAAACTGTTCAATTGCTAACCAATTTTAACAGTTTCCATTCTTACATAAGTAGTTATACTTTAAATAAAGGTGAAAATCAATTATTCACCTTTATTTTTTTTAATGATTTCTTCAGAAATAGATTTTGGTACTTCTTCATAGTGGTCAAAGTGCATAGAAAATACTCCACGACCTTGTGTACTTGAACGAAGCGCTGTTGCATAACCAAACATTTCTGAAAGTGGAACCATCGAACGAACAACTTGTGCGTTACCACGTGCTTCCATACCTTCAACACGGCCACGACGAGCAGTAATTTGTCCCATGATATCACCTAGGTAATCTTCTGGGATAACAACTTCTACTCTCATAACAGGCTCAAGGATAACTGGCTGACACTTCGAAGCAGCATTTTTAAGCGCCATTGATGCGGCAATCTTAAACGCCATTTCAGAGGAGTCAACATCATGGTAAGACCCGTCGAATAATCTTGCTTTAATATCAACTAATGGATATCCTGCAAGAACACCGCGATCTAAGGCATCTTCAAGACCAGCTTGTACCGCTGGAATGTATTCACGTGGAACCACACCACCGACGATACCGTTTACGAATTCAAATCCTTTACCTTCATCATTAGGTCCGAATTCGATCCAAACATGTCCGTATTGTCCACGACCACCAGATTGGCGGGCAAACTTACCTTCAACTTGTGCAGAAGAACGGAATGTTTCACGGTAAGCAACCTGTGGAGCACCTACGTTAGCTTCAACTTTAAATTCACGACGCATACGGTCAACAATGATATCAAGGTGAAGTTCACCCATTCCTGCAATGATGACTTGTCCAGTTTCCTGGTCAGTGTGTGCACGGAATGTTGGATCTTCTTCTTGAAGTTTTTGTAAAGCAGTTGTCATTTTGTCCTGGTCTGCTTTTGACTTAGGTTCAACTGAAAGTTGAATTACTGGCTCAGGGAATTGCATAGACTCTAGGATAACAAGGTTTTTCTCATCACATAGAGTATCACCAGTAGTAGTATCTTTCAAACCTACAGCAGCTGCAATATCACCAGCAAAAACCTTAGAGATCTCCTGACGGCTGTTTGCGTGCATTTGCAGGATACGTCCGATACGCTCACGCTTTCCTTTAGTAGAGTTCTGAACGTATGATCCAGACTCTAAAGTACCAGAGTAAACGCGGAAGAACGTTAATTTACCAACATAAGGGTCAGTCATAACTTTAAACGCAAGAGCTGAGAATGGCTCTTCATCGCTTGAGTGACGCTCAAGGATTTCATCTTCATCATCAACTGCATGACCTTTGATTGCAGGCACGTCTAGCGGAGATGGAAGATAGTCGATAACTGCGTCCAACATTAACTGAACACCTTTATTTTTGAATGCTGATCCACAGATTACTGGGTAGAATTCAACGTTAACAGTACCTTTACGAATAGCAGCTTTAAGCTCTTCTTTAGAGATTTCCTCTCCACCAAGGTATTTTTCCATTAACTCTTCATCTAACTCTGCAACTGCTTCTACTAATTTCTCATGGTACTCTTCTGCTTGAGCACGGAATTCTTCTGGAATTTCACGTACTTCAATGTCTGTACCTAAGTCATTGCTGTAGAATACTGCATTCATTTCAACAAGGTCGATAATGGCTTCGAATTGGTCTTCTGCACCAATTGGAAGTTGAATTGGGTGTGCATTCGCTTGAAGACGGTCATGAATGGTTCCTACAGAATATAAGAAGTCCGCTCCGATTTTATCCATCTTGTTAACGAAAACAACACGTGGTACACCGTAGGTTGTTGCTTGACGCCACACTGTTTCAGTTTGTGGCTCAACGCCAGATTGCGCATCAAGTACTGCAACTGCGCCATCAAGAACACGAAGGGAACGTTCAACTTCAACAGTGAAGTCTACGTGTCCTGGTGTGTCAATGATATTTACGCGGTGACCTTTCCACGAAGCAGTTGTTGCTGCAGACGTGATGGTAATTCCGCGTTCTTGTTCTTGCTCCATCCAGTCCATCTGAGAAGCACCTTCATGTGTTTCACCAATCTTATGAATACGACCAGTGTAATAAAGGACACGCTCAGTGGTAGTCGTCTTACCGGCATCGATGTGAGCCATGATGCCGATATTACGAGTATTTGCTAAGGAGAACTCTCTTGCCATTGGGTCTTTCTCCTTCCTAGTATGAAAGTTTTTATATTGAAGGTTAAATTACCAACGATAGTGAGCAAACGCTTTGTTTGCTTCTGCCATTTTGTGTGTATCTTCGCGTTTCTTAACAGATGCACCACTGTTGTTAGCTGCATCCATGATTTCGTTCGCTAAACGCTCTTCCATCGTTTTTTCACCGCGAAGACGCGCATAGTTCACTAACCAGCGAAGACCTAAAGTAGTACGACGGTCAGGGCGCACCTCAACTGGTACTTGATAGTTTGCACCACCTACACGACGAGCTCTAACTTCAAGTACAGGCATGATGTTTTTCATAGCTGCATCAAAAGTTTCCATTGGCTCTTTGCCAGTACGTTCGCGAATTGTGTCAAACGCAGAATAAAGAATTTCTTGAGATTTACCTCTTTTACCATCGATCATCATTTTATTGATAAGACGAGTAACTAATTTTGAATTGTAAAGTGGATCAGGTAACACGTCTCTTTTTGCTACAGGACCTTTACGTGGCATTTTGTTTCCTCCTTTCAAAGAAGCTTCTATTTTAGTGTGATTTATTTCTTAGCTGCTTTTGGTCTCTTAGTACCATATTTAGAACGGCCTTGCATACGGTTGTTTACACCAGCAGTATCAAGCGCTCCACGTACGATGTGATAACGTACCCCCGGTAAGTCCTTTACACGTCCTCCGCGAATAAGAACAACACTGTGCTCTTGAAGGTTGTGGCCGATACCAGGAATGTATGCTGTCACCTCGATACCATTTGTCAAACGTACACGAGCATATTTACGTAACGCTGAGTTTGGTTTCTTTGGAGTCATTGTACCAACACGAGTACACACTCCGCGTTTTTGTGGTGAAGATACATTTGTTTGAGATTTCTTGAAGCTGTTGTAACCTTTATTAAGCGCTGGTGATTTTGACTTTTCCTCTTTTGATTGACGAGGCTTGCGCACTAATTGGTTAATAGTAGGCATGAATTTTTCCTCCCTTCGTTATTTGTAAGTCCACACATCCAGGTGGTTCATTTTTTTGCAAAAACAAAGTTCTTGCAGATCCTCTATCTACAAAAACAGTTTTTAACGGATAATAGCAACAGTTGCAGCACCAACTTCTATTCCACATGCTTTTCCGAGTTTTTTCATCGAATCGACATAGTGGACAGGAACATCCATTAAGAGTGCTTCTTCAACGACTTTTGCCGTTAATCTCGGCTCAGCGTCGCTCGCAACGAGAATCTCTTGAACGTTTCCTTCTTTTAGTACTTTCACTGCTTGTTTTGTTCCTATAACAGTCTTGCGTGCTTGTAATACTTTTTCATAAGACATAACTACATCCTCCAAAGTATCTGGAATAGAAGCACCTTTGATATAGTATCATCTTACCAAAAAGATGTCAACTAATGTTTCGATTTTTTATTCAATCCAGGTATTGGAAAAAGAATTCTTAAAAATCGGTACCTGCTTAATTGGCAGGTACCGAGAATTTAATTAGTCAATTGCAACAGTTTCTTCGGACGTTGTATCACGTAATACTGGCTCTGCTTTACGGTAACGCTGCATTCCTGTACCAGCAGGAACAAGTTTACCGATGATAACATTTTCTTTCAAGCCGAGTAACTCATCACGTTTTCCTTTAATTGCGGCATCAGTAAGAACTCTAGTTGTTTCTTGGAAAGATGCTGCAGACAAGAATGAATCTGTTTCAAGTGATGCTTTGGTAATACCAAGTAAGACTGGACGACCAGTCGCAGGAAGTTTACCTTCAAGAAGCGCCTTCTCGTTAGCATCAGTAAACTGATGAATATCAAGAAGTGTACCTGGCAGAACATCTGTTTCCCCTGCATCGCTGACGCGGATCTTACGCAGCATTTGACGAACCATTACTTCGACGTGCTTATCGCCAATTTCAACCCCTTGCATACGGTAAACCTTTTGAACCTCACGCAATAGGTATTCTTGAACGGAAGTAACGTCTTTTACTTTGATTAATTCTTTCGGGTCAATCGAACCTTCTGTCAGTTCCTGACCACGATTAACACGATCATTGATTGCTACTTTCAAACGGGCTGTGTATGGAGCATTATAGGTACGAGATTCCACTTCACCTTGAACCACGATTTCATGCTGGCGGTCACGGCCTTCATTAATCCCGACAACAATACCTTCAATTTCAGAGATAACAGCTTGACCTTTAGGGTTACGCGCTTCAAAAATCTCTTGGATACGCGGTAAACCTTGTGTAATATCGTCTCCGGCAACCCCACCGGTATGGAATGTACGCATCGTTAACTGTGTACCTGGCTCACCGATCGATTGGGCAGCAATAATTCCGACTGCTTCACCGACCTCAACCTCTTGGCCTGTTGCCAAGTTACGGCCATAGCACTTCTTACATACACCATGACGAGTGTTACATGTAAAGGCAGATCTGATTTTTACTTCTTCAATTCCTGCATTTACGATCACTTCTGCTAAATCCTCTGTAATTAAGCCATTTTCAGGCACAATGACTTCTTTTGTCTCTGGATGTCTAATTGGTGTACGAGCATAACGACCGATTAGACGTTCATCTAAACCTTCGATTGTTTCTGTTCCATCTTTTAAGGCACTGATTAAGAAGCCGCGGTCAGTACCGCAATCGTCCTCACGAACAATGACATCTTGGGCAACGTCAACTAAACGACGTGTTAAGTAACCTGAGTCAGCTGTCTTAAGAGCCGTATCGGCAAGACCTTTACGGGCACCGTGAGTCGAGATAAAGTACTCTAATACAGTTAATCCTTCACGGAAACTTGATTTAATCGGTAATTCAATGATACGTCCTGCCGGGTTGGCCATCAGACCACGCATACCAGCAAGCTGTGTAAAGTTAGAGGCGTTACCACGGGCACCGGAATCACTCATCATAAAGATCGGATTCGATTTATTCAAGGACTTCATCAGTTTACCTTGAATAGTGTCTTTCGCAGCACTCCAGATCGCAATAACACGATCGTAACGCTCATCTTCAGTAATAAGACCACGTCTGAATTGCTTCATTACGTTATCTACTTTTTCTTGAGCTTCATGGAGAATTTGCGGTTTTTCAGGAAGTACGACAATATCAGCCACACCAACTGTTAAACCAGCTTTAGTTGAATGCTTAAAGCCTAAATCCTTCATGCGGTCAAGCATTTTTGATGTTTCGGTAATTTTGAATCGTTTAAAGACCTCAGCAATGATATTTCCAAGAATTTTCTTTTTAAATGGATCAATCAATGGCATTTCTTTAATTCTAGCTTTTACGTCTTCACCCTTTTCAATAAAATACTTGGCAGGTGTTTCGACTTCTAAATTATGCCTTGTCGGCTCATTAATATATGGGAATGACTTCGGAAGAATTTCATTAAAAATAAGTTTACCAACCGTTGTCATTAATAACTTATTATTTTGTTCTTCTGTAAATGTTTCATTGCCCAATGAACCAGCATGAACAGCTACACGTGTATGGAAGTGTACATAGCCGTTTTGGTAGGCAAGGATCGCTTCACTAGTGTCTTTAAAGACCATACCTTCACCAATTGTGCCTTCACGCTCTAAGGTTAAGTAATAGTTACCTAATACCATGTCCTGAGAAGGTGTAACAACTGGCTTACCATCTTTAGGGTTCAAGATATTTTGAGCCGCTAGCATCAACAGACGAGCCTCTGCTTGAGCTTCAGACGATAGTGGTACGTGAACAGCCATTTGGTCACCGTCAAAGTCTGCGTTGTAGGCAGTACATACCAGTGGATGCAGACGAATTGCCCGTCCTTCAACGAGTGTTGGTTCAAATGCCTGGATCCCTAATCTATGCAATGTAGGGGCACGATTCAATAGAACCGGATGCTCCTTAATAACATCTTCAAGTACATCCCATACATCTGGAGATACTCGTTCGATTTTACGTTTCGCAGATTTAATATTGTGTGCCAAACCTTTTTCAACAAGCTCCTTCATCACAAATGGCTTGAATAGTTCAAGAGCCATTTCTTTAGGAAGTCCACACTGATACATTTTTAAGTTCGGACCTACAACAATAACGGAACGGCCGGAATAGTCAACACGTTTACCGAGCAAGTTTTGACGGAAACGGCCTTGTTTACCTTTAAGCATATGAGAAAGCGATTTTAACGGACGGTTACCAGGACCAGTAACTGGTCGGCCGCGGCGGCCGTTATCGATTAATGCATCAACTGCTTCTTGAAGCATACGCTTTTCATTTTGAACGATAATGCTAGGCGCACCAAGATCTAATAAACGCTTTAAGCGGTTATTACGGTTAATAACTCGACGATAAAGGTCGTTTAAGTCAGATGTTGCAAAACGTCCCCCATCCAATTGTACCATTGGACGAAGCTCAGGCGGGATTACTGGAAGTACGTCCAGAATCATCCATGATGGCTCATTTCCTGAGTTACGGAAGGCCTCGAGCACTTCAAGGCGCTTTATTGCGCGAGTACGGCGCTGGCCTTGTGCTGTCTTAAGTTCTTCCTTAAGGATGTCTACTTCTTTATTTAAATCAATATCAGAAAGAAGCTTTTTAATCGCTTCTGCCCCCATGGCAGCTTGGAATTTATTTCCGTACTTTTCACGATAGGCACGATATTCTTTTTCGGATAAAAGATGTTTTTTATCAAGTGGAGTATCACCTGATTCTGTCACAACATAAGAAGCAAAATAGATAACTTCCTCCAAAGCACGAGGGGACATGTCTAATACAAGACCCATTCGGCTTGGAATCCCTTTAAAATACCAAATATGTGAGACAGGTGCAGCTAGCTCGATATGACCCATACGTTCACGACGTACTTTTGCACGTGTTACTTCAACACCACAGCGGTCACAAACGACACCTTTGTAACGGACACGCTTATATTTTCCGCAATGACATTCCCAGTCCTTTGTTGGACCAAAGATTCGCTCACAGAATAAGCCGTCTTTCTCAGGTTTTAACGTACGATAGTTAATGGTTTCTGGCTTTTTCACTTCTCCGAATGACCATGAACGGATTTTATCCGGTGAAGCAAGACCAATTTTCATATATTCAAAATTATTAACGTCAAGCAAGGGGCCTACCTCCCTTTCGATATCCAGGTTCTACCCTTATTAGAAAAGCGGAAGCGCACACACATGTTGTGTGCGCTGCAGCTCGAGAAATTACTCTTTTGAACCTACTTTTTCAGATTCGAAACTTGGTGCATCTGGTGCGATGTTTAGTGTGTCAACTTGTTGTAAGTCGTCATCATCTTCCGTATCTCGCATTTCAATTTCTTCTTCATCACCAGAAAGGATTTTTACATCCATACCTAAGCTTTGAAGTTCTTTAATTAATACTTTGAATGATTCAGGAACACCTGGCTCCGGAACATTTTCACCTTTAACGATGGCTTCATATGTTTTCACACGGCCAACAACATCGTCGGATTTAACAGTAAGGATTTCTTGAAGTGTATAGGCTGCACCGTATGCTTCAAGCGCCCAAACCTCCATCTCACCGAAACGCTGACCACCGAATTGAGCTTTACCACCCAACGGCTGCTGTGTAACAAGTGAGTATGGTCCTGTAGAACGGGCATGGAGTTTATCGTCAACCATGTGCGCCAATTTAATCATATACATGACACCAACTGATACACGGTTATCAAATGGTTCCCCTGAACGGCCATCATACAGAACAGTTTTGGCATCACGAGCCATACCTGCTTCTTCAATCGTACCCCAAACATCTTCCTCACGCGCACCGTCAAATACCGGTGTTGCAACATGAATGCCGAGGTATCTTGCTGCCATACCTAAATGGAGCTCAAGCACCTGACCGATATTCATACGAGATGGTACCCCTAATGGGTTTAACATGATATCTACCGGTGTACCGTCTGGTAAGTAAGGCATATCTTCTTCCGGTAAAATCCGTGAGATAACCCCTTTGTTACCGTGACGACCCGCCATTTTATCCCCTTGGTGAATCTTACGTTTCTGAACGATATAGACACGGACAAGCTGGTTTACACCTGGTGGCAATTCATCGCCATCTTCACGGTTAAAGACTTTAACATCATGTACGATACCGCCGCCGCCATGCGGAACTCTTAGTGACGTATCGCGGACTTCACGAGCTTTTTCACCAAAAATAGCATGGAGAAGGCGTTCTTCTGCAGTTAATTCAGTTACACCTTTTGGCGTAACTTTACCAACAAGAAGGTCACCGTCTTTTACTTCTGCACCCGTACGAATAATACCGCGTTCATCCAAATTACGAAGAGCATCCTCCCCTACGTTTGGAATATCACGGGTAATTTCCTCAGGTCCAAGTTTTGTATCACGAGATTCTGATTCATATTCTTCAATATGAATAGAAGTATAGACATCATCTTTTACAAGACGTTCGCTCATAATGATGGCATCTTCATAGTTATAACCATCCCATGTCATGAAGGCAACCAGAACGTTTCGTCCAAGCGCTAACTCTCCCAATTCCATGGATGGACCGTCAGCTAAAATCTCGCCTTTTTTCACACGGTCGCCAACAGCCACGATTGGACGTTGGTTATAGCACGTACCTTGGTTCGAACGGATAAATTTCAATAAACGATATTTTTTAAGATCGCCTTTTACTTCTTGGCCATCTACTTCTTTCACTTCACGAACCCAAACTTCACGGGCCTCAACATGTTCAACAATACCATCCTGCTTACAGATGACCGCTGCACCGGAGTCTTTACCTGATACATATTCCATACCAGTTCCAACTCTTGGTGCCTCTGGCTGCATAAGCGGCACCGCTTGACGCTGCATGTTCGCACCCATCAAGGCACGGTTTGAGTCATCATTTTCAAGGAACGGAATACACGCAGTCGCCGCAGATACTACCTGTTTTGGTGATACATCCATGTAGTCAATTCGTTCACGTTTAACTACTGTGTTTTCACCACGGAAACGAGCCACTACCTCTTCATCGAGGAAGGCACCGTCATCACCAAGACGAGAGTTCGCCTGTGCAACTACATAGTTATCTTCTTCATCCGCTGTCAGGTAATCGATTCGGCTTGTAACCTTACCGGTATCTGGATCAACTCGGCGGTATGGTGTTTCAATAAATCCAAAACGGTTTACCTTCGCATAAGATGAAAGCGAGTTGATCAAACCAATGTTTGGACCTTCAGGCGTTTCAATTGGACACATACGTCCGTAGTGGGAATAGTGTACGTCACGTACTTCCATCCCTGCACGTTCACGCGTTAAACCACCAGGTCCTAATGCTGAAAGACGGCGCTTATGAGTTAACTCAGCAAGCGGGTTGGTTTGGTCCATGAATTGTGATAATTGTGAGCTTCCGAAGAACTCTTTGATTGATGCAATAACCGGACGAATGTTAATCAATTGCTGCGGTGTAATGGTTGCAGTATCTTGGATAGACATTCTCTCGCGGACAACACGTTCCATACGCGATAATCCAATCCGGAACTGGTTCTGCAATAGTTCACCAACAGAACGCAGACGTCTGTTACCTAAATGGTCGATATCATCTGTATCGCCTACTCCATGTAATAAATTAAAGAAGTAGCTAATCGATGCAATGATGTCGGCAGGTGTAATATTTTTAATTGGCTCAGCAACATATGCATTACCCAATACGTTAATGACTTTTTCATTTTCATCGCCAGGTGCATAGATCTTAATGCCTTGAAGAATTATTTCTTCGTCTACTACACCACCAACAGGATTATGGCCTCTGAAATTAATATTCTTTTCAAGGGCAGGTATAATTCTGTCAAGGTTTCTCCTATCGAGGAGGGTCCCTTTTTCTGCAATGATTTCACCAGTTTCAGGATCCGCAAGTGATTCGGCTAAACGTTGGTTGAATAAGCGATTTTTAATATGAAGCTTTTTATTGATTTTGTAACGACCAACATTCGCCAGATCATAACGCTTCGGATCAAAGAAACGAGACACTAACAAACTCTTAGCGTTATCAACTGTCGGCGGTTCGCCAGGACGAAGACGCTCATAAATTTCTAATAGCGCTTTGTCAACACCCTCTGTATTATCCTTCTCAAGGGTATTGCGGATGTACTCGTTATCACCAATCAATTCAATGATTTCTTGATCGGAACCAAAGCCTAATGCACGCAAAAGAACCGTAACGGGCAGTTTCCGAGTACGATCTATTCTTACATAAACAACATCTTTGGCATCTGTTTCATACTCCAGCCAAGCTCCGCGGTTCGGAATTACTGTCGCAGTAAAACCTTTTTTACCATTTTTATCAAGTTTTCCACTAAAGTAAACGCTCGGTGAACGCACTAATTGTGATACTATAACGCGTTCTGCCCCATTAATGACAAATGTACCTGTTTCTGTCATTAGCGGGAAATCACCCATAAATACATCTTGGTCTTTTACTTCACCAGTTTCTTTGTTTACAAGACGTACTTTTACACGTAATGGAGCAGAATATGTAACGTCCCGTTCTTTAGATTCTTCTACAGAATACTTTGGATCGCCAAGGCTGTAATCAATAAATTCCAGTGATAGGTTACCAGTAAAATCCTCAATCGGTGAAATATCCTGAAACATTTCACGTAATCCCTCATCCAGAAACCATTGATAAGAAGAGGTTTGGATTTCAATGAGATTTGGTAATTCTAAAACTTCACTGATTCGTGCGTAACTTCTACGTTGGCGGTGTCGTCCATACTGAACTAGTTGACCTGTCAACTGATTCACCCCTCAAATCAAGCGTTTTTTAATAAATCTATTACGTCTAACAGTAGAACCAAAGACTCCACCAATTAGACAAAAAGAAAAAGGGTTTTTTACTCAAAAACCACATTTTCACATTTTGATTATTATTTTGTCATCATTTCCTTCTTATGCCGTTTTTATACTTATAAATAAGTATTTTAAGGAATAATTCGGAAATTATTATGATGGCATTTTATAATGCTACCACAACGACAAATACGAGTCAACTATTTTATAGCCTTAATAATAAAATAACCTTTGGATTTGTCAACTGTCTCGACATCAGAAAAAAGGGTTTTTAATTTTTCAATCGCTGACGGCGCTCCTTGTTTCTTTTGAATAACAATCCAAAGCTCGCCATTTGAAACAAGATGCTCATAGCTTTGTTCAAAAATATCATGAACAGTCTGTTTACCAGCTCTAATGGGCGGATTTGTTAATATAGCTGCGAAGGTATCCCCTTTAACATTTAACAAGCGATCACTTTCATAGATGTCGACATTTGTAATCTTGTTTAAGGATGCATTTTCCTTTGCCAGTTCAATCGCTCGTTCATTAACATCGACCATGTGGACAATACGGTTACTAAATTCTTTTGCTATCGATAAGCCAATAGGTCCATAGCCGCAACCTACATCTAGAACGCTGCCTTCCACCTCTGGCATGATAAATGACTCTATGAGTATACGTGAGCCAAAATCTACTTCTCTTTTTGAAAAAACACCATTATCGGTTTTAAAGCGAAAAGAATGCTTTCGCAATGTAAAATCCCAAAATTTCGGATCACTTTCCACCTTTTGAGTTCGAGAGTAGTAGTGTTCTGACATAAGCTCACCTCCGGAGAGTAGTAATTGAAGAATAAAAGAGGACTGGCGCAATCGTTAATTAATTTAAGCCAAAAAAAGCCCGCTTATGCAGCGAGCTTTTTTATAGTAGAATTACTTAACTTCAACGTTAGCTCCAACTTCATCAAGCTTAGCTTTGATTGCTTCAGCTTCTTCTTTAGCAACGCCTTCTTTAATTGCTTTAGGAGTGTTATCAACAAGATCTTTTGCTTCTTTAAGACCAAGACCAGTGATTTCACGAACAACTTTGATAACTTTGATTTTTTGATCGCCAGCGCTAGCTAGGATTACATCAAATTCAGTTTGCTCTTCAACAGCAGCAGCTCCAGCTCCGCCAGCCATTGCTACAGGAGCAGCAGCAGTTACGCCGAATTCTTCTTCGATTGCTTTTACAAGATCGTTAAGTTCTAAAACAGTCATAGATTTAACTGCTTCAATGATTTGTTCTTTAGTCATGATTAAGTTTCCTCCTTAGTTTTCGTTACGTTTTATTTTTTTTAGGCTGTTAGTGTTAGCTTACGCGCCTTGTTCTTCTTTTTGGTCTGCCACTGCTTTTGCAGCAAGGGCAAGATTGCGAATTGGAGCTTGTAGTACGCTGAGTAGCATAGAAAGCAATCCTTCGCGTGATGGTAGATCTGCAAGAGCTTTAATCTCTTCAGCTGTTGCGACGTTACCTTCGATAACACCTGCTTTAAGTTCAAGCGCCTCGTGTTTTTTAGCAAAGTCATTCAAGATTTTTGCTGGTGCTACTACATCTTCAGTACTGAACGCAATTGCGTTCGGACCTGTTAATGCATCGTTCAAGCTAGAAAGCTCAGCTGCATCAGCTGCACGGCGTACCATTGAGTTTTTATAAACTTTAAATTCAACGCCTGCTTCACGAAGTTGTTTACGAAGCTCAGTTACTTCTGCAACTGAAAGACCACGGTAATCAACAACGACAGTTGATACACTTGCTTTTAACTTATCAGTAATTTCGTCAACTAATTGTTTCTTTATTTCGATTACACTGCTCATCTTTACACCTCCTGTAGATTATCTACATTTATACCAGGTAAAGTAAACTTGCCGACTGACAAGCCGTCAGGCGAGGACAAGGCATAGTTGCACTTGTGCAAATAAGAATTTAGACAATAAATTTTTATTTGCCAAGTAAAAACCTCCACATCAATCGAGACATGGAGGCAGCATACAACAGCTGAATAATCAGCCAATTCTATATCGCTCTACCTCGGCAGGAAATTAAGCGATAATCGCACCTGCTGTCTACAGTACAAATGTTTTATTTTAAACAACAAAATAGATTATATAAAATATACTCTAAATTGTCAATTGGTAATAAATTACTTCGCTGCAACAGTAGATGGATCTACTTTTACGCCAGGTCCCATTGTTGAAGATACAGTTACATTCTTCATATAAGTACCCTTTGCAGCTGCAGGTTTAGCTTTAAGCATTGTATCGAAAATAGTGTTGAAGTTTTCAACAAGCTTTTCGTTTTCGAAAGATGATTTACCGATAGGAACATGAATGTTACCAGACTTATCTACACGGTATTCAACTTTACCTGCTTTAATTTCGTTGATAGCTCTTGTTACATCAAATGTAACAGTACCAGTCTTAGGGTTTGGCATTAAGCCTTTAGGTCCTAATACACGACCAAGTTTACCAACTTCACCCATCATGTCTGGAGTTGCTACGATTACATCAAAATCAAACCAACCTTGTTGGATTTTGTTGATGTATTCAGAATCTCCTACATAATCAGCGCCAGCTGCTTCTGCTTCTTTCACTTTCTCACCCTTAGCGAATACTAAAACGCGTTGAGTTTTACCAGTTCCGTTAGGAAGCACAACTGCACCACGGATTTGTTGGTCTGCTTTCTTAGGATCTACACCTAAACGGAAAGCCACTTCAAGAGTTGCATCAAATTTAGTGAAGTTTGTTTTCTTAGCAAGATCAATTGCTTCTGCAATTGGGTATGCTTTTAAGCGATCTACAAGCTTTGAAGCTTCTAAATACTTTTTACCTTTTTTAGCCATTTTTATTTCCTCCTAGATTGTGGTTTTAGCGAATTATTCTCCCACGCCGAAAAGCCGAGGCACTACTTATAATCATCCTATGACTTTAAAGCTAGTGCAACTGCTAGACAGAACAAAGGTTGCGAGTATATTAAAATATCGCAACCCCCTCATTTTACCTTTGTGCTTCAGTAACATGGATTAGTCTTCGATAACGATACCCATGCTGCGTGCAGTACCTTCAACCATGCGCATTGCTGCTTCAACGCTAGCTGCGTTAAGGTCAGGCATCTTTTGTTCCGCAATCTCGCGTACTTTATCACGCTTTACTGTTGCTACTTTATTACGGTTAGGCTCACCTGAACCAGACTGAATTCCAGCTGCTACTTTTAAAAGAACGGCAGCAGGAGGAGTTTTCGTAATAAATGTAAATGAACGGTCTTCAAATACCGTAATTTCAACAGGAATGATTAATCCAGCTTGATCTGCTGTACGAGCGTTAAATTCCTTACAGAATCCCATGATATTAACACCTGCTTGACCTAGTGCAGGACCAACCGGTGGCGCTGGGTTTGCTTTACCAGCAGGAATTTGTAATTTAACGACTTTAATTACTTTTTTAGCCACGAGACACACCTCCTTAAAGTCCGTGATGTGGTAATAGGGACCTTTTGACCCCTCCCACTCATCATATGTCTTTATATATTAATCATAAAGAACTTAAAACATTAGTCTTGTCTCACAACGAGACATACTGACCTATGAAATAGTAACACTTTTTTTAAATGATTTCAAGTTTTTTTACAATAACAGATTATTTTCTTTTAAAATATATATATATATTCCTCGAAACTCCACAGGGCGTTTCCGCTTTTATAATTTTTCAATCTGTGTAAAATCAAGTTCTACTGGGGTATCACGGCCGAACATATTAACAAGCACCTTAAGTTTTGCTCGGTCCTTGTCCATTTCTTCAACAGATCCAGTAAAGTTTGCAAAAGGACCTTCCTTAACGCGAACCGTTTCCCCAATTTCATAATCAATATCCACACGTTTTTCTTCCACACCCATACGCTTAAGTAATACGGTTACTTCTTCAGGCAGTAACGGTGTTGGTTTGGATCCTGAACCCGCTGAGCCGACAAATCCCGTTACGCCGGGAGTATTACGGACAACATACCAGGAATCATCTGTCATCACTAGTTCAACTAATACATAACCAGGGAACACCTTCCGTTTAACAACCTTCTTTTTGCCGTTTTTAATTTCTGTTTCTTCTTCTTCAGGTACAACGACACGGAATATCTTATCTGCCATGCCCATTGATTCAACCCTTTTTTCTAAGTTTGCTTTTACCTTATTTTCATAACCAGAGTAAGTATGAACAACGTACCAATTCTTTTCCATTTAAGAGGACTAGTTCGTCCGTCCCTCCCTCAATTTTGTGGAAATTTTAGTGCCTATTTCCTGCGTCTAACGACTCTAAACCGAACGCTTCCGCTTTTTTAGACAAATTAAAAAACCCGTTTATACGGGTTTTAGATAAAACTTCCTTTATTAGTTTCCATTATACCATGAATGATGGCTATTTATTCAAGAATTAAACGAATCAATTTTGAGATTCCTAAATCTAGAACAGCAAAGAACGCTGCGAAAAAGACTACTGTTGTTAAAACAGTAACAGTTGAACGAATCAATTCCCCACGCTTAGGCCAGCTGACTTTTCTCATTTCACGGAATATATCACTGAAGAATTTCGTTATGCGCTGCATTATTTCGTAACCCCCAACAATCTTAAGTAAGCAATGCTAGTATCTATATCTATCTTATTTTGTTTCACGATGGATAGTATGGGTCGCACAAGTCTTACAAAATTTTTTAAGTTCTAAACGTTTTGTTTGTGTTTCTGTGCCGGCTGTCGAATAATTTCGTGAGCCGCATTCCACACAAGCTAAGATGACTTTTTTGCTCATTTTCGTTCACCTATCTGTTCTTCTTGTGTATCACTAAAAATGTAACATGACCCCTATTTAATGTCAATAACTCCTAAAATGGATTAATAATATTGGCAAATAATAGATTTTTTATCCTACAAAGAAAATTCTCGGATTTCCAGATACCGTTCTAGTTTTCGCTTTACCCGCTGCAGAGCATTATCAATGGATTTCACATGGCGATTTAGTTCTTCCGATATTTCCTGATACGATTGGCCATCTAAATAAAGTGCCAATACCTTTCGTTCTAGGTCACTTAATAATTCAGTCATTTTTACTTCTATATGGTCGAATTCCTCTTGATTAATGATTAATTCTTCCGGATCCAGCACCTTGGTACCTGATAAAACATCCATTAATGTGCGGTCAGATTCTTCATCATAAATGGGCTTGTCCAATGATACATACGAGTTTAACGGAATATGCTTTTGCCGTGTTGCTGTTTTAATCGCCGTGATAATTTGGCGGGTAATACATAGTTCAGCAAACGCTTTAAAAGAAGTCAGCTTGTCCTCGCGAAAGTCACGAATCGCCTTATATAAGCCGATCATTCCTTCCTGAACAATATCTTCTTTATCTGCTCCAATTAAAAAATAGGATCTTGCTTTTGCACGCACAAAATTACGATACTTGTGAATTAAATAATCCAATGCTTCACTCTCACCTTGGTGTACCAAGTCAACAATTTCCTCGTCTTCCATTGCGAAAAAATGTTCGTTAATCTTTGTTCCGAAGTCCGTATTCAAAGTAGATCCCCTCCACCGAACATGCATACATATTATTAGTATACATTAGAAAAATTTTGAAGTCGAGAGCTCATTTTTTGTCTCTGCGCCATTTTTCAAAAATTTCTGCCATTTCATCACTAATCGATATTTTGGAGACGGGTTTTTTCTCTTGGATCTTTTTCACTTTCTTTTCTATTCCTTTTTCAACGGAGGACATTTCAATCAACAATTCACGTGCGGACTTTCTTAATGCCCCTTGCCCAAATATCGCCCATTGCTCCGTAAAATCGGAGGTCGCCACGTGGATTTGTGTTCTTCGATTGCTTAAGCTAATCGCCATTTTTTCGATCCGCTCGTCCGCCGTTTCATTTTCCTTTGTAAAGATAACCTCTACCTTATGATTTTTATATTTTTTCTCTATTCCTTGGACATAGTAGGCATCAAAAACAACAATTACACGATAACCAGAGTAGGCTTGATATTCGGCCATTTTTTCGATCAGTCGATCCCTTGCTGCCGGCAGGTCCCGATCCTTCAGTGCTTTTAGTTCTGGCCATGCTCCTATAATGTTATATCCATCGACAAGCAGGATGTCCATATACTACCTGCCGAGTGGATGACGTTTGCGATATACCTCATACATGAGCAGGGATGCAGCAACAGACGCATTCAGCGAAGTTACTTTTCCAGCCATTGGCAGATGGATGAGAAAATCACATTTTTCACTAATTAACCTTCCCATTCCTTTCCCTTCACTGCCAATCACTAAGCCAAGCGGTAGTGTCCCATCCATTTGGCGGTAATCTTCTTTTCCCTTCGCATCTGTTCCAGTAATCCATACGCCCCGTTCTTTCAATTCATCGATCGTACGTGCCATATTCGTTACCCGTACCACTGGTATATATTCAATTGCACCTGTTGAAGCCTTTGCAACAGTTGCGGTTAATCCGACCGCTCTGCGTTTTGGAATAATAATACCATGTGCTCCGACAGCATCCGCGGTTCTCATAATAGAACCTAGGTTATGGGGATCTTCTATTTCATCCAGCAGTAAAAAAAACGGTGCTTCATTTTTCTTCTCTGCCGCAGCAAACAAATCATCTATTTCTGCATATTGGTAAGCTGCCACATAGGCAAGCACACCTTGATGATTTTCTTCCGATATTTGGTCTAATTTTTTCTTTGGAACAAATTGCACCAGGACATTAGCTTCTTTGGCTAATTGCGTAATCTGCTGCATTTGACCTCTTTGTGAGCCTTCAGCAATTAATATTTTGTTAATATCCCTTTCTGATTTAAGTGCTTCAATCACCGGGTTTTTTCCAACGATGTATTCTTGACTCATATTGACACGCCCCCTTTCTCATCCACATATTTAAACGCCGTCTCAACAAGCTCTTCTAATCGTTCTAATCTTCCTTCTAAAAATAAATAGCCCATTAACGCTTCAAACGCGGTGCTATATCGATAGGTTTGGACATCTGTATTTTTAGGGACTGTTCCTGATTTTGCATTTCTGCCGCGCATGACAACAGCTGTTTCCTCCTCATTCAAGAGCTTCTCATCCATCATTTGAAAGAGTATTTGGCACTGTGCCTTTGCTGATACGTATCGCGTCGCAAGCCGGTGCAATTGATTGGGCCTTACCTTGCCACTATACAGGAGATGCCGTCTTACATAAGATTCAAAAACGGCATCTCCCATATAAGCAAGGGCAAGACTATTCAATTGTTTGGCATCGACATTATTCTCATAGTCAAGCATGTATTAGCCTCTTTTCCACCTTGTACCTTGCGGTGTGTCCTCTAAAATAATATTCATTTCTTTTAATTGATCGCGAATTTGATCTGACAATTGGAAATTTCGGTCTCTCCGTGCCTGATTCCGCTTTTCAATCAGCGCATCAATTTCTTCATCTAGCATTTCTTCACTTTCAAGCGTTAATCCTAATACCCCGAATAACTCTTCAAATTTATTGGTAAAAGCCTCAATCACTTCAACAGCCGTATTTTTTTCTAGGAGATAATAATTTGCCAGTTTAGATAGTTCAAATAGGACCGAAATGGCTAAAGCTGTATTAAAATCATCATCCATCGCCTCAATAAATTGTTCATGCAAGACAGTCAGCTTATCCAGCCACTCTTGATTATGGTCAGTTAAATCAGTACTTGCCTCTTTCCGATGGTTTAAATTTTGATAAGAGGTTGTTAATCGTTCAAACGCAGCCTTTGTACTTTCTAATAATTCTTCACTGTAGTTAATAGGATTCCGATAATGGACTGACAGCATAAAGAACCGCAATACTTGTGGATTATGTCTTTTGATAATGTCATGGACAAGGACAAAGTTCCCAAGTGACTTTGACATTTTTTCGTTATCGATATTAATATAACCATTATGCATCCAGTACCTAGAGAATAATTTACCGGAAAGAGCTTCTGATTGAGCAATTTCATTTTCATGATGCGGGAACGTTAAATCCTGTCCGCCTGCATGGATATCAATTGTCTCACCCAGGTACTTCTTAGCCATTGCTGAGCATTCAATATGCCAGCCTGGACGTCCTAGTCCCCAAGGGCTTTCCCAATAGATTTCCCCTTCTTTAGCCGCTTTCCAAAGGGCAAAGTCTAAGTCGTCTTCTTTCCTATCACCGACCTCGATTCTAGCACCCACTTGGAGGTCATCAATCGATTGATGTGAAAGTTTTCCGTATTCATCAAAGCTTCTGGTACGGAAATATACATCCCCTTCTGATTCATAAGCAAAGCCCTTATCTACTAACCGGCTGATGAAATCGATAATGATGTCCATATTCTCCATTACGCGAGGATGTACATCCGCCTTTTGGCAGCCTAATGCTGAGACATCCTCAAAGTAGGCATCGATAAAACGATTTGCAATGGTCGGAACATCCTCCCCAAGCTGATTAGCTGCGCGAATTAATTTATCATCGACGTCTGTAAAGTTTGAAACATATTTCACATCAAAGCCTCGGTATTCCAAGTATCGCCGTACCGTATCAAAAACGATGGCCGGACGGGCATTTCCTATATGAATATAATTATAGACAGTTGGACCGCAGACATACATTTTTACCTTTCCTTCTTCCAGTGGAACGAAGGTTTCTTTTTTTCTAGATAATGTATTATATATTTGAATGGCCATTGACTTTTGTCCTTTCATTTCTTAATTCTTGAAGCTCTTGTCTTAACAGATATACTTCACTTTCCATCTCACGAATGCGGTCAGCTATTGGATCAGGAAGATCACAATGATTTAAATCTTTTACTTTTGGTATCCGGATGCCATCTTGAATGACTACCCTTCCAGGTATCCCCACTACGGTTGAGTTGGGCGGTACTTCTTTTAATACAACCGAACCGCCGCCAATTTTAGAATTTTCACCAATTGTAATGGCGCCCAGCACCTTCGCACCGGTTGATATAAGGACATTATCCTTAATGGTCGGATGGCGTTTTCCCTTTTCTTTCCCTGTCCCGCCAAGTGTAACACCTTGGTATATAGTTACATTATCCCCAATTTCACAGGTTTCCCCTATGACAACTCCCATACCATGGTCAATAAAAAATTTCCTGCCTATTTTTGCCCCAGGATGAATTTCGATTCCGGTAAAGAAACGGCTTGCTTGTGAAATTACACGTGCAGGGAAATATAATTTTCGCTTGAAGAGTGCATGTGCAATCCGATGTGCCCAAATGGCATGTAAACCTGAATATGTCAAAACAACTTCTAAAGTGCTCCGCGCCGCAGGATCTTGTTCAAAAACAACCTCAATGTCCTCCCTCATCTTTTTGAACATCGCTCTTCCCCCTTTGTTTTTATATATAAAAAGCGCCCCTGTCGCAATCGACAGAGACGCATAATACGTGGTTCCACTCTGATTAGGCCTCCCCAAGCTAACTCCCAATTTGATAGGAATTCTAGCAAAACAAAACCTCACTCTACTTGTTAACGGATTGCTCCGCCCAAATCTACTCGAGTTGACTCCTTTCGAAATGGGGCTCAGAGGTGCATTTCAAAAAATGGGAGGCTTAAACCACTTTCAGCCGGTGATGGTTCTCTCTTAAAAGCATCATTTTTTTACTTTTCCTCTTCTTCGCTTTGGCTTATATTATTAGGATTCTAACATTAGACCTCGATAACTGTCCAGCTCCAGGCCCAGCGGGTGCTTCCGCTTTTCTTGTTTCTTTTACTATATTACATTTTCTTTATCTTGTTAACTAATAATTTTATTAATTCTGTTTTGAACTTTAGCTTTCCCCAATAATTCAATTGCCTGTGGCAGGTCTGGCCCATGTGTTTGACCTGTAACAGCCGCACGAATCGGCATAAACAGATTTTTCCCCTTTTGACCGGTGGATTTTTGGACGGCCTTCATTGCTGCTTTGATTCCATCTGCGCGGAAGCTGTCAAGTTGGTCAAGTTCATGAGAAAATGCCCTTAAAACTTCAGGGACCGTTTCACCCGTTAAGACTTCCTTCGCATCTTGTTCATAGACTGCATCATCCTGGAAGAACATATCAGACAATTCTACGATTTCAGCACCAAAGCTCATTTTTTCCTGTAAAAGAGCAACTAGACTTCGAGCCCATTGATGTTCCTCATCTGTTAGACTTTCACTAAGGCGGCCTGCTTTAATTAGGTGCGGCAAAGCAAGCTCCAAGGCGCGATCAACCTCAATTTTTTTCATGTATTGATTGTTCATCCATGTTAGCTTTTGCTGGTCAAATAATGCCGGTGATTTTGAGAGACGATTCGCATCAAAAATCTCGATGAATTCCTCTTTAGAGTATAGTTCCTCTTCACCAGCAGGTGACCACCCCAAAAGCGTAATAAAATTAAATAATGCTTCCGGAAGATATCCTAGTTCCTCATATTGTTCAATAAATTGAATAATCGACTCATCACGCTTACTTAATTTTTTCCGACTTTCATTTACAATGAGGGTCATATGTCCAAAAACAGGAGGCTCCCAGCCTAGTGCATCATAAACCATTAACTGTTTTGGCGTATTTGAAATATGGTCATCACCACGGAGTACATGACTGATTTCCATTAGGTGATCATCGATAGCAACCGCAAAGTTATAGGTTGGGGTTCCATCCTTTTTCACAATGACCCAGTCACCCATACCTTCAGATTCGAACGAAACAGCCCCTTTGACCATATCGTCAAATGTATAGGTTTTACCTTCTGGTACAGCAATCCGAAGACTTGGCTGTCTGCCTTCTGCTTGTAATTGACGGCGCTGCTCTTCTGTTAAGTGGCGGCATTTACCAGAATAGTGAGGAGTTTCGCCTCTCTCGGTTTGAGCTTCACGTTCTGCTTCAAGCTCTTCTTCCGTACAGTAACATTTATACGCATGGCCGGTTTCTAATAGCTGATTATAATAAGTTTCATAAATATCATTTCTTTCTGATTGGCGGTAAGGACCGTATTCGCCGCCGACATCAACGCTTTCATCCCAATCCATTCCGAGCCATTTTAAATATTTTAATTGGCTTTCTTCACCACCGGCGATATTGCGTTTCTTATCGGTATCCTCTATCCGGATAATAAATTTACCACCTTTATTCCGAGCAAATAAATAATTAAATAGTGCAGTACGGGCGTTTCCAATATGTAAATGTCCCGTTGGACTTGGAGCATACCTTACACGAACTTGGTTTGACATAATAATGCTGCCTCCATTTAGAAAAGCGGAAGCGCCTTGCTCAGGGGCTTAAGACCTCGAGCCCCTAGGCGCTGGAGCTATTCCATTTTTCTATATATAATAATTTACCGATTTATTTTACCACTGTGTTTTGTATCTATAAAGTCTAACCATTAACCTTTTTTAATAAAACAACTGCTTGAGAAGCTATCCCCTCACCTCTTCCGGTAAAGCCCAGTTTTTCTGTTGTAGTGGCTTTTACATTTATTTGATCTGGCGCCGCCTCTAATAATTCAGCAATCCGTGCCCGCATCTGCTCAATATATGGAGCCATTTTAGGCTTTTGAGCAATAATCGTACAGTCTGCATTAACCAACTCATATCCTCTATCTTTGACTAGCTGCCATACATGTTCGGTAAGCTTTGCCGAGTCGGCATCTTTAAAATTAGGGTCTGTATCAGGAAAATGTTTGCCAATATCACCTTCGCCAATCGCCCCAAGACAAGCATCACAAACGGTATGTAATAATACATCTGCATCAGAATGTCCCAAGAGCCCTTTTTCATACGGGATTGTAATGCCGCCGATGATTAGCGGGCGCTCTTCTGTTAATTGGTGTACATCAAAGCCCTGTCCAATTCGAAACATCAGTAAAACTCCTTCTCTCTCTTTTTTATGATTGCCTCAGCAAAATATAAATCCTCGGGGGTTGTCAGCTTAATATTATCGTAATCCCCTTCGACAATGGACACAGGGAAATCTAAACGTTCCACTAAACTAGCATCATCTGTTCCGAGAAATTTGTCCTCTTCTGCTTTTTGATAAGCCTTCTTAAGTAAAGAAATGCGAAAAGCTTGTGGGGTTTGAACAGCCCACAAGCTAGAACGTTCGACAGTTTCCACTACCACACCATCTTTCTGTTTTTTCATAGTGTCTTTGGCCGGAACGCCCATAATCGCAGCCCCTGTTTCTTCTGCTTTCTGTGTTAAGCGGTGGATATGGACTTTTTGAATAAATGGTCGAGCTGCATCATGTACAAGAATTATACCTTCTGCTTCGACTGTTTTAAGAGCATTGAATATACTGTGCTGACGTTCGTCCCCGCCAGGTACCAAATCAGAAACTTTCCTGATTTGGTACTTTTGAAGCAGCCTATTAATTTCCTTATTATCCTGAGGATGTATGGCTAATATTACTCCATCGCAGGCCTCGTCCTCTTCAAATACTCTAAGAGTATGGACCAGAATTGGCACCCCATTAAGCTCTAATAAAAGTTTATTTTTCCCCGCCCGCATTCTTTTTCCCAGACCAGCCGCCGGGATAATGACTTGGTAAGTCATAAAAATACCTCTCTATCTGTCTAGCTGTCGCACCTAGAAAAAAATGAACTACTTTTTTTCTAGGTCAAAGCGCATATGCTTTTCTTTCTAAAGTGCTTTTTCTAACAATTTTGGTTTGGCAAATATCATCCGACCAGCAGAGGTTTGAAGAACACTTGTGACTAGAACTTCAATTCTCTTACCAATATATTCTCTTCCTTCTTCAACAACAATCATTGTTCCGTCATCTAAATAGGCAACACCTTGATGGTATTCTTTGCCGTCTTTAATCACTTGAACGGTCAGTTCCTCCCCAGGAAGGACAACTGGTTTCACGGCATTTGCTAAGTCATTAATATTTAATACAGAGACATTCTGTAATTCACATACTTTGTTTAAATTAAAATCATTGGTTACAAGGATTCCGTTGGTTAACTTTGCCAGTTTTACGAGTTTTGAGTCTACCTCGCTAATCTCATCAAAATCACCTTCATAGATTTCTACCTTAATGGATAGCTCCTTTTGAATTCGATTTAATATATCTAAGCCTCTGCGGCCGCGATTTCGTTTTAATACATCAGAGGAATCTGCGATATGTTGTAATTCCTCAAGAACAAACTGCGGAATAACGATTGTTCCTTCCAAAAAGCCAGTCTGACAAATATCAGCAACCCGGCCATCAATAATCACACTTGTATCTAATATTTTCAATTCTTTTCCAGCTTTGGGATCTACCTCTTCTTCACCGGACTTTTTCTTGTTACCACGATTTCCAAAT
The DNA here is from genome assembly GCF_002585305.1 of Bacillus sp. AFS037270. Next base: position 48,335 of record NZ_NUNF01000025.1, read on the forward strand.
AGACCTAGAAGCTCATCACGCTTTTTAAAACCAACTTGAAAGCCAAGATACCCAAATAATAAAGTCAAAAGGATTGGTGCAACCGCATTTAAAATCGGCACCTGTACAGCATTAAGAGCAAAACTAATCAAAAAGGCAACAAACAAACCAAAAATTAATCCAACACTTCCAAAAAGTACATCTGTTACAGGAATCTTAACTAAAGAATCTTCCGTCCATTTAATGAAATTAAAGACATAATCTACTGCCCAAAAGGTAATAAGGTAAAAAATAATAGCACCTATAATAGCAGTAACATATGAATTATTAATCAGTGGAATGTCATTGATATGAAGTAATTTGAACAATTCCGGCAGTAAAAGTATTCCCAGCGTACCTCCAATAATGAGGAAGCATGCCTGCACAATTCTTTTTAACATTCCTTCACCTCCTCTAATTCATTATAAACATATTCTTAAAATTGAAACGTTGATTTTGTGATTATTTTTCCCAATCGTAATCTTTTTGAAATAAATTTGTTTTGTAAAATTCTTACTCCTCATAGGGTATCATTGGAAATTTTACCTGTCAAACAAATTGGGGCTGCACATTTTAGCATACATGTTTTTTTATTTCAATCATTTTATAGATGGCGGTCCGTATATAGCCGCTCTTTAATTAGTTTAAAGCCCTCTTTAATTTTCTTTGCTCGTACTTCCCCGATCCCCTCGACATCATCGAGCTCTTCAACCGTTGCCGTAATTATTTTGGCCAGCTCTCCAAAACTTGTGATTAAGTTCTCTATGATAATCGAAGGCAACCTCGGAATCTTATGCAATATCCGATAACCACGCGGAAATTTATTTTCATCAAGATGGACATAACCTAAGTAGCCCATTAATTTCAACAAGACCATATCCTCAATGGAGCCGGTATATGCCAATGACTGCATCCGCTGAAGTACATCCCGGGCTTGGATTTCCCGTTCGTAAGCATAATCTTTAATGATCAGCATAATTTCTTCTTCAAGGTCTGTTAGGATCTCATTCATTTGCAGCCGAATCAGCCTTCCCTCTGTCCCCAGCTCATGTAAAAAGGTTAATAATTCATTTTTTATTTTCAATACCATTTCAAACCGATGAAGAACGAGTAAAAAGTCGTTATAGGTAACCGATTCTTCAAATTCTAATATACTTAAATTCGTGATGCTCTGTTCAAGTACAACTTTATACTTTTCAAGTGTCTGTATAGCTTGATTCGCCTTTGTTAACATGACACCAATATCTTTTAATGAATAACGAAAGTTCCCCTGATAAAGGGTAATCACATTTCTTCTTTGAGAAATAGCAATTACCAGCGCCTTCGTTTGTTTGGCGACTCTTTCTGCTGTCCGGTGCCTCATTCCTGTTTCCGATGAAGGTATCTCGGCGTTAGGTGCCAGCTGGGCATTTGCAAATAAAATTTTGTTGCCTGCCTCATTTAAAATGATGGCACCATCCATTTTGGCAAGTTCATATAAAAAGCTTGGCGAAAAAGGGCAATTAATTGAGAAACCGCCATCGACAATGCTTTTTACTTTTTCGTTATAGCCTATCACAATCAGACCGCCGGTATTGGCTCTTAATACATTATCAATTCCCTCTCGAAGCGGCGTGCCAGGGGCAATTAACTGTAATACATCGCTTATAGTAACCTCTCCATGCTTCTTATTTTCCATCTGCTACCCTCCTAACGCCGCTTGAAGTGCCTCACTAACAGAGGAAACACCGATAAGTTTAATACCCTTTGGGCCCGTCCAGCCGCTTAAATTATTGGCTGGTAGAATCACGCGCTCAAAGCCTAACTTTGCCGCTTCCTGAACACGCTGCTCAATTCTTGACACCCTTCTTACCTCACCTGTCAAACCTACTTCGCCGATAATACAGTCAGTTGGGCTTGTCGGGCGGTCTCTAAAACTGGAGGCAATGCTTACGGCAATGGCTAAATCAATCGCTGGTTCATCTAACTTTACTCCTCCGGCTACCTTTAAGTAGGCGTCCTGGTTGGCAAGAAGCATTCCAACCCGTTTTTCTAATACCGCCATTAAAAGCGGCACTCGATTATGGTCGATTCCAGTCGCCATTCTTCGTGGATTTCCAAAGCTCGTAGGTGAAATAAGTGCCTGTATTTCGACCAGAACCGGGCGTGTCCCTTCCATTGAAGCGACAACCGTCGAACCGGATGCCCCGCGAGACCGCTCTTCCAAGAAAATTTCCGATGGATTTTCTACTTCTTCGAGTCCAAATTCTTTCATTTCAAAAATGCCCATTTCGTTTGTGGAACCAAAACGGTTTTTAACTGCTCTGAGGATTCGGTAAGTATGATGTCTTTCCCCTTCAAAATAAAGCACTGTATCGACCATATGTTCCAATAACCTTGGTCCGGCAATAGAACCTTCTTTGGTCACATGCCCAACGATAAAAATGGCTATCCCTTTGGTTTTTCCAATCCGCATCAATTCTGCGGTACATTCTCGTACTTGAGAAACACTCCCTGGTGCTGAAGTTACTTCTGGATGAAAAACCGTCTGAATAGAGTCAATAATGACAAAGCTTGGATTCTCACTTTCAATCGTTCGGCTTATCTCTTCAAGATTAGTTTCGGAATAGACTAACAAGTTTTCAGATGAAATTCCCAGTCGTTCTGCGCGAAGCTTCGTCTGTCTTAATGATTCTTCACCAGATATGTAAAGAACCGAATTCCCTTTATTCGCAAGTTGTGAAGACACCTGCAGAAGAAGTGTAGATTTTCCGATCCCCGGGTCGCCGCCAATTAAAACTAACGATCCCTTAACGACACCGCCGCCCAATACGCGGTTAAGTTCATTTAAATCGGTCAAAATTCTCGGTTCATTCTCCATTTCAATGGCATTAATTTTCATAGGTTTTGTAAGTAGATTTGAACCGGGCTGTGCATGAGCAAATGCCCCTCTTCTTTGAGTCCCTGTTACTTCTACTTCCTCGATCATCTTGTTCCATTGTCCACAGCCTGGGCATTTCCCCATCCATTTTGGAGATTCATAGCCGCATTCTTGGCAGATGAACTTTGTTTTCCTTTTTACCATTACCTTCAAACCTTTCCTAACCATCATGCACAGTTTGTTCCTATGATGGCGGTTATTAAAAAACGAAAAAAGAGGTACACGGGTTGACTTTATTCACGTGTACCTCTTGCATGTGTTGTTAGACACTTAAAATTATTCGTTAGCCGTGTAATCCTATTTTGCTAAGCTTGTTTTTTCTGCCATTCTAACAACGAACTCACCATCAACTACATCAATTATAACATGCTGACCTGTTAATAAGGTTCCTCTTAACAATTCTTCAGAGAGACGATCTTCAATATGCTTTTGAATAGCGCGGCGCAGTGGTCTTGCACCATACTCTGGATCGTAACCTTCCTGAGAGATCTTCTCTTTTGCTGCAGGGGTTAACTCTAACGAAATGTTTTGCTCTTTTAGTCGTTTTACCAGTTGATCAGATAATAGAGTCACAATTTCTTCAAGATGCTTTTTCTCTAAAGCATGGAAGACAATAATTTCATCAATACGGTTCAAGAATTCCGGACGGAAGGCCTTTTTCAGTTCATCCATTACCTTCCCCTTCATATCTTTATAATCCTGTGCCCCGTCTTGAATATTGAAGCCCACATACTTATTTCGTTTTAAAGCTTCCGCTCCGACGTTGGAAGTCATAATGAGTACAGTATTTCGGAAATCAACTGTTCTTCCCTTTGAATCTGTTAAGCGGCCATCTTCAAGAACTTGCAGCAAGATATTGAAGACATCTGGATGTGCTTTTTCAATTTCATCCAGCAAGATGACAGAGTATGGTTTTCTGCGAACCTTCTCTGTTAGTTGGCCGCCTTCTTCATAACCAACATATCCTGGAGGAGATCCGACAAGCCGGGATGTGGAGTGTTTCTCCATATACTCTGACATATCAATTCGAATCATCGAATCCTCATCACCAAACATCGCTTCCGCAAGGGCACGGGCTAATTCCGTTTTCCCTACTCCAGTAGGACCAAGGAACACAAATGAACCAATTGGACGTTTTGGATCCTTTAATCCTGCTCTCGCACGGCGAACGGCCTTAGAAACAGCTATAACCGCTTCCTCTTGCCCAATAACACGGGAGTGTAAGGCTTCTTCTAAATTCAATAATTTCGCAGTTTCAGTTTCCGCAAGCTTAGAGACCGGTACACCCGTCCAGCTTGAGACAACACTGGCAATATCCTCTACCGTCACTTCATTATTTTCTTTACCTTGTTTTTCTTTCCAAGTTTTCTTTGTTTCTTCTAACTGTTCACGGAGGCGCTGCTCTGTATCTCTTAACGAAGCAGCTTTTTCAAACTCTTGACTTTGAACAGCTGAATCCTTTTCTTTTCTAACGTCCTCAAGTTTAACCTCTAACTCTTTTAAATTAGGAGGGGTTGTGTAGGAACGAAGTCTCACCTTAGAACCTGCTTCATCAATTAAATCAATAGCTTTGTCAGGCAGGAATCGGTCAGAGATATAACGGTCCGATAACTTAACTGCTGCTTCAATTGCTTCATCCGTGATTGAAACGCGGTGATGAGCCTCATAACGGTCACGTAAGCCTGCTAAAATTTGAATGGATTCCTCAGCAGTTGGTTCATCTACCCGAATCGGCTGAAAACGTCGTTCAAGGGCAGCATCTTTTTCAATATACTTACGATATTCATCTAATGTAGTGGCACCAATACATTGAAGTTCTCCACGTGCAAGTGACGGCTTTAAGATGTTAGAAGCATCAATCGCCCCTTCTGCTCCACCCGCGCCAATTAAGGTATGAAGTTCGTCAATAAAGAGAATAATATTTCCGGCTTGGCGGATTTCATCCATCACTTTTTTCAGACGATCTTCAAATTCACCACGATATTTAGTCCCAGCAACAACCGTTCCCATATCAAGTGTCATCACACGCTTATCACGAAGGATCTCTGGTACTTCATTGTTGACGATTTGTTGAGCAAGCCCTTCCGCAATGGCTGTCTTACCTACACCAGGCTCCCCAATCAACACAGGGTTATTTTTTGTTCTACGGCTTAATACCTCAATAACACGTTGAATTTCTTTACTGCGGCCAATAACTGGATCCAGGCTGCCTTCACGGGCAATCGCTGTTAAGTCTCTTGCAAGGCTATCAAGTGTAGGTGTATTGGCACTAGCGGACGCACCGCCTTGGTGTGAGCCTGATTCATTACTGCCTAATAGCTGTAGTACCTGCTGACGAGCCTTATTTAAGCTGACACCAAGATTATTTAATACCCTTGCTGCCACCCCTTCTCCTTCACGGATTAAACCAAGGAGAATATGCTCAGTACCAACATAGGAGTGTCCTAATTTTCGAGCTTCATCCATTGATAGTTCAATAACCTTTTTAGCTCTAGGAGTATAGTGTATGGTTTGAGAAGTTTCCTGTCCTTTACCGATTAAATTTTCCACTTCCTTTTGAATCTTTTCTGAACCTAACCCAAGTCCATAAAGTGCTTTTGCGGCAATCCCTTCACCTTCGCGTACAAGCCCCAATAAAACATGCTCAGTTCCAATATTATTATGACCAAGACGAATCGCTTCCTCTTGTGCTAGTGCTAGTACCTTTTGTGCTCTTTCAGTAAATCGTCCAAACATCATATCCTCTTCCTCCTCACCTATTTTTCGTTCTCCAATTTAATACGGTCCCTAATTAATGCGGCTCTTCGGATATCCCTTTCATGCGGTCGTAATGGACCGCCCGCATATTGCTGAAGAAAACCCGGCTGGGTTAAAATCATTAATTCATTTAAAATCGACTTCGACATATTTTTTATATACCCCATATCTATACCAAGCCGAACATCCGATAAGCAGCGGGCTGCTTCCTTTGATTCAATAATCCGGCTATTAGATAACACCCCTAATGAGCGGAACACCCTGTCTTCTAATTGTATGTTAGAAGTTTTGCGTAATGCTTCACGAGCAGACCTTTCTTGTGAAATTAGCTGACTGGCTACTCCTTTTAAATCACGGCTGATATCTTCTTCTGATTTTCCGAGGGTTATCTGATTAGAAATTTGAAAAATATTCCCCAACGCCTCGCTACCCTCTCCATAAATTCCTCTGACGACAAGTCCTAATTGGTGGATAGCAGGAATAATTCGATTAATTTGCTGTGTTAAAATTAACCCAGGCAGATGCATCATTACAGATGCTCTAAGACCCGTTCCAACATTGGTTGGACAACTAGTCAAATAACCGTACTTTTCATCAAATGCATAATGGATATGATTTTCAAGCCAATCATCTATTTCATTCGCAGCATGTAAGGCTTCTGCTATTTGCAGACCTGGAAATAAACACTGAATTCGAATATGGTCCTCTTCATTTAACATAATACTAACTTCTTCATTTTCGGTTAATAGAACCGCGCCATATGGAGAATCCTCTGCCAATAATGGACTAATTAAATGCTTTTCTACTAAAACCCGTTTCTGAAGCGGCTGCATTTCATCCATTTTCAAAAGTTCCATGTTTCCGTAGTTCTCATCAGGAGAGTTATAAAGAATATCCTCCATTGTATCAATTATAACTTTTGCTTCTTCATGTGAAAAAACAGTCGGGAAATTATAAGCTTCAAAGTTTCGTGCTAGACGGATCCTGGAACTAAGAACAATATCGGAATCCGGTCCCTCCTCGCTCATCCATGAGCTGACGGCTTGATTAAAAAATCGTTCAAGCGACACGCTATTCCCCTCCTTCTTCGTTTCCAGCTAATTGTTTCTCTAATCTTCTGACCTGATCACGAATTTCTGCAGCTTTTTCAAATTCTTCATGGTTGATGGCTTCTCTTAACTCTATTTTCAGCTCTTCAAGCTGTTTGCGAAGTTGAAACTCTCCACCAATTCTTTTCGGAATTTTACCATTATGAGTCCAGTTTCCACTGTGAAGACGCCTTAAAACTGGCTTTAACTGATCTTTAAACGTCTCATAGCAATGAGCACAGCCAAAGCGGCCTACTTTTAAAAACTGTGGAAAAGTCATCGAACAATCCTGACATTGAAGGATTTCCTCTTGCTGAAACGGACTTTGGCTCGGCTTTTGAAAAGTTGGGTCAATATTTAATAAACCGGCCAAAAGATTATTGAAGGCAAATCCTGTTTCTCCATTTAAGATAAACATTTCACCTTTTTCCTGAGCACACTTCTCACAAAGATGAACTTCTGTTTTTTCACCATTAATAATTTTAGTAAAGTGAAGTGCTGCAGGCCTTTGGTTGCATTCCTGACAAATCATCTAATTTCACCTCTTTAGGCTACACAATTATTTATATTTTAAGGAAGTTAACATCGCTTTTAACATTCTTGCTCTTAATTCATCGCGAAACGGAAGATCAATATATAATACAGAACGATCAATGACACTTAGCATGATTTTAGCCTCTCGTTTTGTAATGACCTCCTCTTGAACAAGTCTTACGATAACGTCTTCAGCACTCGTTTGACTTATTCGATTGTTGAAAAGGGAAAGCAAATGGTCAATTAAATGGGCTAAGTCGTGGGATTGAACCTTCATTATCCGAATATATCCACCGCCGCCCCGTTTACTTTCAACAATATATCCTCTTTCAATCGTAAAACGGGTATTTATAACATAGTTTATTTGTGAAGGGACACATTGAAATTTATCAGCAATTTCGCTTCTTTTAATCTCAACAAGGTCTTCTTCACTCATTTCCAAAACCTGCTTCAGATACTTTTCAATAATATCGGAGATGTTTCTCATCTTCCCACCTCCCATCTTCTGACTTTGACTATCTTTGACTTTAATTATACTGAAAATTTTATGGAGATGCAACGATTCACTACTACAGATTTTCTCCAAATTTCACGGTTGTGAAACCTAGAAAGCCCAGAAAATAAGCTTTATATAATTCGACTATTTTCGTAATTACTGAATACCAGACAGAATAATAGACCTTAAAGATAAATATACAAAAAAAAGACAACCATCTATGGTTGTCTTTTTTGCCTGGCAACGTCCTACT
>NZ_NUNF01000026.1 GCF_002585305.1 Bacillus sp. AFS037270
AAGCATAAGCCAATCCGGCCGAAAGGTTGCTTTTTAACCTTTTGAACGGATTGGGTTATGACCTCGAGGGGCTAGGTGCTGGAGCTGGACGTTTCTAAACCAGTAAAAGTTGTCCACAAGTAGTAAATTTATAATTCCCTATACCACAAAAAGCACCCCTGAACTTTCATTCAGGGGTGCTTCATTCATATATTACTGGAATTTCGGATTGCTTTTTACTAACTTTACAGAAGTTGCTTTACTAGTATTTCCAGCTGCGTCTGTTGCTGTAAAGGTTAACACTGTATCATGTGTCTGAGCCGATTTAAATGAGATGGTGAATACTCCATCTTGACCGGCTACAGCACTGCCTAGCAGTGTTTTTCCATTATAAACTTTTACGGTTGAACCTGCTTCCGCTTTTCCAGCTACGCTCTTCGCTGGAGCTATGATTTGTCCAACTGCTGGCGCATCTGGAGCCGTAACATCTTTCACAACCACTTTTGTTTCAGTGCTTGTGTTCCCTGCCACATCGGTTGCTGTAACGGTTACTTCAGTACCTGCTTTTAATGGTGAAATGCTTACTTGATACGTTCCATCGGAGTTTGCGGCCGCTGTACCAATGACTTGACCATTAGCTTTTACTTCCACCTTTGCACCATCTTCTGTTTTTCCGGTAACTTTTGTAGATTGATCGGTTACTTCATCAACAACTGGTGCGGCAGGTGCAACCTTATCAATTAAGATTCTGCCTTCAATTTGTGCAGAAATTGGCGCGGTAAAGGACTTAATATAGTTTACAAATGCATCAAGGTCAGATGACCATGTTGTACGGTTTGTACCCTGCTTAAGAACAACGAATCCATCACCGCCGTCTGCCATGAAGTTATTGACAGTTACAGAATAGACACCATTTGGATCAATTTTTGATCCATCTGGCAGATAAATATCGATTACTTTTTGTCCTAGTGGTAAGTTATTGGACCAAGTGTATTTTAAACCAGAAATTTGCATGATCCGGTTTCGATCGGCTGCAAACTGTTGATTTAATAATGTTCTTACTTGCTCACCAGTGATATTCATTGTGACGATGTCGTTGCCAAATGGCTGGATCGCAAATAAATCGCCCCATGTGATTGGTCCTGCTTTTTTGATATCATCACGGATACCGCCAACATTCATGAAGGCAAAGTCAGTACCCGTTGTAGCTTTCATACCATCAGCAATTAGATTACCAAGCGCTGTTTCCCCTGAATCATTGGCAGTACGAGTAATTGCCGCCGCTGCTTCCCCTACTACTTGACTTGTAATTGGAGCAACATCTGCCTGATATCGATCAAGCTCTGCTTTGATTTTTGCATCAAGATGGACTGCATCTTGGAACGTGGTCACAATTTCTGCCTTCTTCCCAACAATATCCTGTGTAACTGGGTCGATGGTTAAATCGACATCAGAGAATGCTGTTCCATAAGAATAAGATTGAACAAGCAGTTTTCCGTCAACTGTGGAGTTTAAGTATTTATGGTCATGTGCTCCAAAAATAACATCCACTTCATCATCGACTGCCTTGGCAATATCGACTACTTTTCCTGTTGGGTTAGTACCATCTGTCGCTGAAGTACCAGGATCATGTGCCAGAACGACAATCGATTTAATTCCTTGGGCTTTTAATTCAGCAGCATACTTGTTGATAGCTTCAGCTTCATCTGTAAATTTAACTCCGGCAACTCCACTTGGCGTTACGATGCTAGGTGTTTCCGTTGTTACCACACCGATAAAGCCAACTTTCACTCCGTCTACTTCCTTAACCACATATGGAGGCAAGATAAGCTCGTTTGTATCCTCCTTCACGACGTTTGCCGCTACATAAGGGAAGTCCGCTCCTTCAAACACACCATACTTCTCAACGGTTTTTGGATGGGCACCGCCGTTAATCAAGCGAAGCATCTCTGTTACGCCTTCGTCAAATTCGTGGTTACCAATGGTACCAACATCAAAGCCAAGTTCGTTTAGGATTCGGATGGTTGGCTCATCTTGTAATAAGGCGGATACAGGACGGCTTGCACCAACTGCATCTCCTGCTTGCACCATTAAGGTGTTAGAAGGATTTGTTGCTTCTCTTTCCTTTAAGTAACCAGCTAGATATTCAATTCCGCCGGCAGGTTTTCCAGCTACAGTAGTTTTATAGTCTAGTTGTCCGTGTAAGTCGTTGATGCCTAGTAATTGAACGTGAACATCTTGATCTAGCGCGTATTGTTCAAAACCGGAGCCATCGGATAATGGACCTACATCTTTAATATTTGGAGTAGATGCTAAAACATCTTTTGCAGCTTGTGACGATTTAAAGGTTAATGTCTTCGCTACTCCACCAACAGGAGCGATTTTCCAGTTATTATCTGCAACTGGATTTACAACCCCTTGTGCCTTAATATAATCCATTAAAATCTGACGGTTTTCTAAAGGCGAATCAACTACAATAGTTGCCTTTCCACCTTTCGTTCCTGGGAAGTTCCCGCCGCCGCTTGCACGATAGTTATTAGTCGCAACAATAAATTTTTGATTTGGATCAATCGCTGATCCATCCATATTGGTAAAATGAATAATACGGTGAGCATCTGGGTTAGAAACAACACCTGTCGTATAGTTATATCTTGCTGGTTGTGTAACATCGATTTGGTATTTAACTCCATCAATAACATCAAAATTGAATGGCTGGAATCCATAATCGATTAATTCTTGTGCGTTGGCATTAGTAGGATCAATGGTGTTGAATTGTGACGCAGACATCTCTAACCATTCTTTCACTTCTGCGCCCGTTAATTCGACGGCTTTTAATGTGTTGTTATACAAATAAAGGTCATTGGCACTCTTAATTGAAAGGTCGCCTTTTGAAATGTTTGTATAATCGGTTGCCCCTTGGCGGCCCGCTTTGAATGGTGCACCGGCAGAAATGATTGGTAAATCTTTAAGGTCTTTACGGTTCTTTTCAATCCAATTTTTCACATAATCTGTTTGTGCATTGTTTACAATTTGGATGGTTGGGTCGTCCATTACACGAGAGAAATAGCTGGACATGGGTGCACTTGTTTCACCAATTTTCCCACGTACATATTGAAGTGTTGCTTCGTGTTCATCACTAACGGCATCTACAATTTTAGTATCAACTGCAGTTGTAGCTGTTACTGGCATATCTACTGATTTTGAAGCAGCCTTATCGGCTGTCCATGTTCCATCCGCATTTTGAACTAATGCTAAGTCAAGAACACCTAAGTTATTACCCCAAAATCCTGCTTCTACTGCAGGTATACCGTTAATCGTACCTTTAGTAGTATCAAGGCCTGCTAAATCTGGATTTTCAAGTTTACTGCCTTGGTGAAACTCTTTACCTGCTGGAAATGCATAGTGGGCATGTCCGAATAATAGCGCATCGATGCCGGCAACTTTACTTAGTGAAAATACGGCATTTTCGGCATCCTCTTGACCTTCATTTGTGACATCACAGCCGGAGTGGGCAATGGCTATAATCACATCTGCACCTTTTGCCTTCATTTCTTTAACATATTTGTCTGCCGTTTTAACGATATCTTTGACAATAACCTTTCCTTGAAGGTTATCTTTATCCCATTGGAGAATTTGCGGCGGTGCAAAACCAACAATTCCTACATTAACCGTTTGTTCGACACCGTTTTTGTCTTTTATCTTTTTAGGAATGATTTGATATGGAGTAAAATAATTTTGATCATTCGTTGGATCACTGTCATGATCATCTTTATAGATATTTGCGTTGACGATTGGATATGGAGCATGTGTTAAGGTTTTATCTAGAAAATCTAAACCATAATTAAACTCATGGTTCCCAACGATCCCTCCATCATAGTTTAATAGCTCCATAGCTTTAAACATTGGATGGACCTCGTCATCTGATAGTGGATTAACCTTTGCAACATAATCTGCCATCGGATTTCCCTGGAGTAAGTCACCAGCATCAAATAACATCGAGTTATCTGCCGTTGCTCTTGCTTGCTGGATTAATGTGGCGGTCTTTGATAAACCGTAGTTAATGCCAATCGAGGTATCTTGGTAGTAGTCATAAGCCATTACAGCATCATGCAGGTCCGTTGTTTCCAAAATCCTTAGAGTGGCGGTATTAGCTGTCTCCGCTGCTTTTGCCTTGTAAGGTATTGACGGTGATACAATTGTGCTGAGTATTAAAGCTGTTGCGGCTAATTTACTATATCTACTAATATTCTTTTTTTTCATTCGCCTCTTCACCTATCCCCTTTGATTAAATTTTCTAGCTAAGACCTCCATTTTTTATCTTTCTATTAACCCTCTCCTTTTTAAGATTCAGAAAAATTTTGTCAATTGGCGCCCGTTCCATCAATGATCGAGGAAGTTCACATTTACTTTCCTGTTAGCCAAATATCGACAAACATTTTTAATAGAGTAATAACTACTAAACTACTTTGTCTGAATCCTATAACTATCCATACTCTATTATTATATCGTTCCGAATCACGAACAAAAACGAGTCTTATTTCCTAATTTTTGTAAAATTAATTTGAACAATGTAAAAAAGCCTAATCAAATTCGACTAGACTTTTTTACATTTCTATATATAGGGTCCTCTGCCCAGCGTTTTTCCAGTTCTTCTTTCGTATAAATCACTCGCATCGGGTTTCCTCCGACGAAACATCCAGGCGGAACGTCCTTATGAACTAATGTCCCAGCTGAGATGATCGCTCCATCCCCTATCGTTATACCAGGAAGAATCGTCGAATTGGCCCCGATCATGACTTCATTCCCAATTTCGACATTCCCAAGCCTATATTCTTTAATTAAATACTCATGGGCGAGAATGGTCGTATTATAGCCAATAACCGTATTGCGGCCGACACTAATTTTCTCGGGGAACATGACATCGAGCATCACCATTAGAGCGAAGGAGGTTTGCTCCCCCACTTTAACCCCTAGAAATTTACGGTATAACCAGTTTTTCATACTCAAAAATGGTGTATATCTCGCCAGCTGAATGACAATAAAATTTCTAACAACCTTCCAAAATGGCACCGTCTTGTAGACGTGCCACAAAGAGTTCGCCCCCTCTACAGGATAGCGGGTCGTATTTCTCATCCTTCTCACTCTCCGAGAATGGTTAATAAGTCAGTCATGTTCTCTAACATATAATCAGGTTCATAACTGGCTACGTAGTCACGGCCCTTAATCGACCAAGCCACACCGGCTGTTAACGTACCGGCATTTTTACCCGCCAAAATATCATGGTAATTATCGCCGACCATCATCGTTTCTGAAGGAGTTGAATTCAACTGCTCCAAGGCGTTTAAAATCGGTTCTGGATCTGGCTTCGTCTTTTTCACATGTTCGTAAGCAACAATTATTTCAAAAAACTGCTCCAAATTCATCAGACGTAAACCTTTAAGTGTTACGTCCAGACGCTTGGTTGTCACTACGGCTAGCTTATAACCGCGCTCCTTCAAGGTCTGAATCGTTTCTGTCACCCCTACAAACTCTTTCACTAGTTCATCATGCTTGGAGATATTGTACTCACGATAAGCCGCAATCATTTCCTCGACCTGTTCCGGTTCCGGGGTCATACCTCCAAATACCTCATGGAGTGTTGGGCCAAGGAAAGGAAGCACATCCTCGCGTTTATACTTGCTTGGAAAATATTTTTCAAGCGTGTTCAAGTAAGTCGAAATAATTAATTCATTCGTATCGATTAAAGTCCCATCTAAATCAAAAAGTATGGTTGTGATTTTGTTGGTCATTGCTGAATTCCTTTCTCATTAGCCTAATGCCAGCTATTTTAATTCGTTTGATCTAAGTAATGCGCCTCGGTAGGATTTTTTGTGCGTCGATAAACCAAAATTCCTAAAGCTACTACAATCAACACAATCGAAATGGTTTGCGCCATTCGAAGGCTTCCAAGCATCAAACTATCTGTTCTAAGTCCTTCGACGAAAAAGCGGCCGATCGAATACCAAATAACATAAGATAAAAACAGTTCCCCGCGGCGGAAATTCACGCGGCGCAGCAGGATTAATAATAAAAAGCCGATGAAATCCCAAACTGATTCATATAAGAAGGTTGGGTGATAATAGGTCCCATTAATATACATTTGGTTGATGATAAAATCTGGTAAATGCAAGCCCTCAAGGAATGACCTTGTTACTTCGCCGCCATGAGCCTCCTGGTTCATAAAATTACCCCAGCGGCCAATCGCCTGTCCTAAAATGATGCTAGGAGCAGCAATGTCAGCAATCTTCCAGAAAGAAATCCCTCTTTTTCTGGCAAAAACGATGGTGGTGATAACCGAACCAATTAGCGCTCCATGGATAGCAATCCCGCCATTCCAAATTTTCGGGATGTCTGCTGGATGACTGCTATAATAATCCCATTCAAATATCACATAGTAAATCCGCGCCGAAATGATCGCGATGGGGATGGCCCAAAGCATTAAATCGGCAAATGTATCCTTAGGTAATCCTCTTCGGTTGGCCTCTCTAATCGCCAGATACAAAGCAAGTGCCAATCCGGAGCCGATAATAATCCCATACCAATGCACCTGAATCGGGCCAAGTGAAAAAGCAATTGGGTTTAATGGCTGTATGGTTTCGTTCATCTCTTTCTCCCCTTACTCGTGATCTCCCTCTTCAATTACATCTGACAGGCGGTCGGTAAATTGCTGCGCCGCATTGACGCCCATCCGTTTTAAACGGAAATTCATCGCAGCTACTTCAATAATAACAGCCAGGTTTCGTCCTGGACGGACTGGAACTGTTAGTTTTGGAATATCGGTATCAATAATCCTCATTTTTTCCTCATCCAAGCCAAGGCGGTCATATTGCTTTTTTGCATCCCAAATTTCCAGATTCATAATGAGCGTAATCCGCTTATTGCTGCGGACCGCTCCTGCACCGAACAAGGTCATCACATTGATAATCCCCAAACCGCGGATTTCTAATAGATGTTCAATTAAGTCCGGTGAAGTCCCGACCAATGTATCCTGGTCTTCCTGGCGAATTTCAACACAATCGTCGGCCACGAGCCGGTGCCCGCGCTTTACTAGTTCGAGCGCCGTTTCACTTTTACCAACGCCGCTTTTCCCTGTAATTAACACGCCAATCCCATAAACATCGACCAAAACACCATGAACAGCGGTTGTCGGCGCAAGCTTACTTTCTAAAAAGTTGGTTAAACGGCTTGAGAAACGGGTCGTTACCATGTTTGTCTTTAACACAGGAACAGACTCTCGTTCGGATGCCTCAATTAACTCCTCAGGCACATCAATACCTCTTGTAACAATGATTGCCGGAGTCACATCTGTACAAAGTTGTTCCATTCGTGAGGCGCGGTCTTTCGGAGAAAGTTCTCTAAAAAAGGATAATTCGGTTTTCCCTAACAGCTGGATCCGTTCAGCCGGATAAAACTCGAAATAGCCGGCCATTTCAATCCCCGGACGCGATATATCACTCATGGTAATCGGGCGGTTAATCCCTTCTTCACCACTGATTAATTCGAGATTAAATTTTTCAAAGATATCTTTGGTACGTACTTTTGGCAAGAAGATTTCCTCCTCAAACGGATGTATTTTTAAAAAAATTAGAATAAGAAGAATTCATATCTCCTATTTTAGCATTTTTTGAAAAAGAACCAAATGATAGTTGCGTAAAAAAGGAAAAAGGTGCAATCCCATTGGAAAGGAGTGCACCTTCTTAGGTTATTTCTTGGCCTTTCTTGATGGCTCAAACAGTGTTTTTTGAATGAGGACGTTAACGAGCGACATCAGTACGGCAAAGAACAGGGCCATGCCAAAACCATTGATTTCAAAGGCTGTGCCCATCAAATAATCCGTTAGCTCAAGTGTAACGGCATTGATGACGAACAGGAAAAGTCCCATGGTTAAGATTGTGACCGGTAAGGTAAATAAAATCAACAGCGGACGGACGAGTACATTTAAGATTGATAATAAAACGCTCGCTTCTAGTGCGGCCACGAAGCCGGTTAATTGAAAGCTTTCATGAAAATAACCGGCGAGTGCCATAAATAATACCGCATTTATCAAACAACCTAGCAGCCATCTCATTTAGGTAAATCTCCTACTTTTCTTCTTGTGATTGGTGGATCGTGATGGAACCTGTTTTTGTATCGGCATAAATGTGTGCCAGTTTTTCTGGGTGGTTAATGGATTGGAAGCGCAGTGATTTTTGGATCATTTCACTTTTCTCCTCCAGCACCTGAATGCCGACTAAGTTGACGTGAAATCCGCCAAGATTGGTTTTTAAATTCCCATTTACCGGCAGCCCCTCAGGGATATAGAGGTCGATTCCGCCCGCAGCCGTTTTGGCCTGAATCAATTCAGCTTGGCTTCCATGTAGATTTAAACTGATATTTCCTTTAAAGGACTCCATTTCAAGCTTTTTAAACTCACCGTCAAGTTGGATGGCGCCATTTATTGTTTCTGCTTCGACTTTATCAAATTGACTGCCTTTCAGCTTAATTTTTCCATTCGCTGTTTCCAGTTCTGTATTCTTACCGGTGAAGCGGTCAAGGGCAATTTTTCCATTAGCCGTTTTTACACGCAGTTCATCTACATTTATTTGTTCCCCTGTAACCGGACCATTAAACAATCTGACCCGTACCCGGTTATAAACGGCTTTCGGTACGTACACAATGGCTTCGACCTTCATCCATTTCTGCTGAGTACTAAAACGTAATTTCTCATGTTCCACGGTGAAAAGGACATCTCGTAAAAAGTTTTGCCGGGCCTGGTCCTGGTTTTCCACTCGGTATACCTTTGCCTGACACTCGACTCTGACGTCAGGCTGCTCCCATCCAACGAGCTTGATGGCTCCGTTAGCGACGTCAATGTCGATATCTTTTATAGTGGCGTCCCCTTGATGGAATATATGGGAGATATCTACGGATTGGCCGAAGTTTAGATCTAGGTCTAAGTCTTTAATCTTTTTAAAAGCAAAATCAACAAATTCAAAGAATCTTTCCTTTGTAGATTGATATTTCGCTTGGAACGGCTCTTCTTTTTTTGCTTCCTCGAATTGGACAGTGGTGGACAGCTCATTGACAAGTTGCGCCTGTTTTTGCTCCATGGTTTGCTCTGTTTTTTCCAGTTCTTCTAGAAGCTTTAAGGCTTCATCAGCCTTTAGTTTCCCCTCCTCGACCATTTGTAAAATTCGTTTTCTTTCCTCTTTCATTTTTTCCACCTCTATGAATGAATTTGTCATTTCAGTTTATTCAGCTGTTAATACCTTTACGCCTTTGACAATGTTCCAGATGACCACTGCAAGCCAAAGTAAGCTCAGAGCGATGATACTTATAACGGTAAAAACAGGGATGGCGTCTTGTTGTGAAGTAAAATCATAGAATACCGCCAACACTAGGAGCGGTGTCAGAATTAATGGAATTAGGTGTGATAATAGTGATTTTTTGGCATGCCTTTTGGTTCCTTCGTCTCCCGTGGCTAAATAGACGGCTAAAGGAAAAATAAATCCGGCGAAAAAAATACTAAAGTAGCATAGACTTGATAAAACCTTTCGGGTTTCCATACGTTTATCACCTCTATCTTTTATTACGAGTTTAGTATCGAAAAGGTTTCTTTTATAATTGTTATTTTTAAGCGCAGCTTGGGTGGGGGGCGGGGAGATTTTCCGCGGACTTTTGGATTGATTCCGTCTGATTTTTGGTTTTTTCCGCTTATTTTCGGATTAATTCCGCAACATATTGGATTAATTCCGTCTAATTCTGGATTTTTTCCGCCAACCTAGTTCCTGCTGGCTCGAAACTCAATAATTGCTAATTTAATCCATCAACATTCTATTTTATTCGGCCAGTTTTCAGATTTATTCCACCAACTTCAAACTTTATTCCGCCTACTTTACTATTTTTCTGCAAGACACAAAAAAAAGAGCCGAAACCAGCCAGGTTTTAACCTGCTGATTTCAACTCTTTCTATGCTTTAATAGCACTCTTCTCTTCAATTTGCTGTTTCATCCGCTCGCGGTCACGCGCTAGGATTGGTTTTAAATATTTTCCGGTATAAGATTCGGGAGTCTCTGCTACTTTTTCAGGAGTTCCCGTCGCGACGATGGTGCCGCCCTTATCTCCACCCTCAGGACCGAGGTCGACAAGGTAATCGGCCGTCTTAATCACATCGAGATTATGCTCAATGACCAGAACAGTATCGCCATTTTCAACCAGACGCTGTAAGACAACAAGCAAACGGGAAATGTCGTCTACATGAAGCCCGGTCGTCGGCTCATCTAAGATATAGAACGTTTTACCATTTGAACGGCGGTGCAGTTCTGAGGCAAGTTTAACACGCTGGGCCTCTCCGCCTGACAGGGTCGTTGCCGGCTGGCCAAGTTTAACATAGCCCAAACCTACATCTAAAATGGTCTGCAGCTTACGGCTGATTTTTGGAATATTTTCGAAAAATTCAACTGCTGCCTCAACGGTCATATCGAGGATATCCGCAATATTTTTCCCTTTATATTTCACTTCCAATGTTTCACGGTTATAACGTTTGCCGTGGCATACTTCGCATGGAACATAAACATCAGGTAAAAAGTGCATTTCTATTTTAATAATTCCGTCACCACGGCAGGCCTCACAGCGGCCGCCCTTAACATTAAAACTAAAGCGGCCTTTCTTATACCCGCGCACCTTCGCTTCATTCGTCGACGCAAACACATCACGAACATCATCGAACACACCCGTATACGTGGCTGGATTCGAGCGCGGCGTTCTGCCGATCGGGGATTGGTCAATATCAATTACCTTTTCTAAATGTTCCATTCCCTTTACCGACTTGTGGGCTCCAGGCTTGGTTTTCGCCTTATTCAGCTTTTGCGCCAATGATTTATGAAGGATCTCGTTAATAAGGGTACTTTTCCCGGACCCTGATACGCCAGTCACAGCAATAAACAAGCCAAGCGGAAACTTCACATTGACATTTTTTAAATTATTTTCAGATGCACCCTTGATTTCGATATAGCGGCCATCCGGCTTACTACGCTCAAGCGGAAGGGGGATGAACTTTTTCCCGGACAGGTATTGACCTGTCAGTGAGTTTGGGTCGGCCATTACTTCTGCAGGAGTTCCTGCGGAAACAATCTCACCGCCATGTATACCTGCGCCAGGGCCAATATCAATGAGATAATCAGCAGCAAGCATCGTGTCTTCATCGTGCTCGACAACAATCAAGGTATTGCCGATATCACGCATGTTTTGCATCGTACCGATTAACCGGTCATTATCCCGCTGATGGAGACCAATGGACGGCTCATCCAAAATGTATAATACGCCGGTTAGGCGCGAGCCAATTTGTGTCGCCAGCCGGATCCGCTGTGCTTCACCGCCGGAGAGTGTCCCTGCGGTACGGCTTAGGGTCAAATAATCTAGACCAACATTAATTAAGAAACCTAGCCGTTCACTGATCTCACGGAAAATTAACGCAGCAATTTGCATTTCTTTATCCGAAAGCTTTAACTCTGAGAAAAATGCTTGAGCATCCTTAATCGATAGGTCTGTTACTTGAGAAATATGGGACCCGTTAATTAACACGGCCAACGATTCCCTTTTCAAACGGTAGCCTTTACAGGTTGGACATGGCTGCTGACCCATGTATTTTTCCATTTGTTCACGGATAAAGTCTGAGCTTGTCTCCTTATAGCGGCGCTCGACATTGCGCATAACACCTTCAAATTGGATATGTCCCTCACGAAGCTGTCCAAAATCATTTTCATAACGGAAATAAATTTTATCCTTGCCTGATCCATAGAGAATTTTTTCCATTTGGTGTTCGGGGATGTCTTTAACAGGTACATCCAGATCGATTCCATAATGATCACAAACCGCCGCAAGCAGCTGCGGATAATATTGTGAGCTGGTTGGCTCCCACGGGGCAATCGCATGCTGTTTTAGTGTCAAATCCTTATTAGGTATGACTAAATCAAGATCCACTTCCAGTTTAGAGCCGAGTCCATCACAGTCGGGGCAGGCCCCGAATGGACTGTTAAAGGAAAACATCCGAGGTTCTAATTCACCAATCGAGAATCCGCAAATGGGACAAGCATGGTTCTCACTGAACAACAGCTCTTCCTCGCCGATTACATCGACGATGACGTTTCCTTCTCCTAGTTTTAAGGCCGACTCAAGAGAATCAGCAACACGGGCTGAAATGCCTTCCTTGACGACAATTCGGTCCACTACAACTTCTATAGAATGCTTCTTATTTTTGTCTAATTCGATTTCATCACCAAGATCAAGCATTTCTCCGTCGACACGAATCCGGACAAACCCTTGTTTTTTGATGTCCTCCAATACCTTTACATGGGCTCCTTTTCGTCCCGACACAACGGGTGCAAGGATTTGCATTTTGGTTCTCTCTGGATATTCGAGAATCCGGTCGACCATTTGCTCAATGGTTTGTGAGGAGATTTCAATATGATGATTCGGACAAGTGGGATGTCCGACTCTTGCAAAAAGTAATCGTAAATAATCATAGATTTCCGTTACCGTCCCTACTGTAGAACGCGGGTTTCGGCTTGTTGTTTTTTGATCAATCGAAATCGCCGGGGATAATCCCTCGATCATATCTACATCCGGCTTATCCATCTGACCGAGAAATTGGCGGGCATAAGCAGACAGGGATTCCACATAACGGCGCTGCCCTTCAGCATAAATCGTATCAAATGCGAGCGAGGACTTTCCTGAACCGGAAAGTCCCGTCAATACCACAAGCTTATCTCTCGGAATGGTGACATCTATATTTTTCAAATTGTGGGCGCGGGCGCCTTTCACAATTAGTTTTTCCATTGCCATTTAACCGTCATCCTTCCGCTTTCAATTCCAATAATAAATCACGAAGCTCGGCAGCACGTTCGAAGTTGAGTGCCTTTGCTTCTTCCTTCATTTCTTTTTCCATTGTCATAATTAGTTTTTCTCGTTCCTTCTTACTCATCTTGCCGAAGGATGCTGCGCCTTTTTGCTCTTCTTGATCCTCAGCAGCTTGGGTCGCACGGATGACATCACGAATTTCCTTTTGAATCGTCTGCGGTGTAATGCCGTGTTTTTCATTGTATTCTTCTTGGATGGCCCGGCGTCGCTTCGTTTCACTAATTGCCAGCTCCATCGAATTAGTGATTCTATCTGCATACATGATAACATGGCCATTGGCATTTCGGGCGGCCCGGCCGATCGTTTGAATTAACGACCGTTCCGAACGGAGGAAGCCTTCTTTGTCAGCATCGAGAATCGTGATAAGGGAAACCTCGGGAATATCGAGTCCTTCCCTGAGCAAATTGATCCCGATCAAAACGTCATATTTTCCTAGACGCAGTTCCCGAATAATTTCAATCCGCTCGAGTGTCTTGACTTCTGAATGTAAATATTGAACCTTAATCCCAATTTCTTTCAGATAATCAGTTAAATCCTCTGACATTTTTTTCGTTAACGTCGTCACGAGGACACGTTCATTTTTCTTAACCCGTTCCTGTATTTCACCAATCAAATCATCAATCTGCCCTTCGATTGGACGGACTTCAATCGTTGGATCAAGTAACCCTGTCGGGCGAATAATTTGTTCAATCATCTCCGGTGTATGCTCGAGTTCATATGGACCTGGTGTGGCCGAGACAAAAATGGCATTGTGGACATGCTTATCAAATTCATCAAAGGTCAGCGGCCGGTTATCGAGTGCCGATGGAAGGCGGAAGCCGTGGTCGACCAGCACTTGTTTACGGGCCTTGTCACCATTAAACATACCCCTGATTTGCGGTAAGGTAACATGCGACTCATCAATGATGATCAGGAAATCTTCCGGAAAATAGTCGAGCAATGTATAGGGAGTTGAACCTGCCGGCCTTAGGGTCAGATGACGGGAGTAGTTTTCAATCCCTGAGCAAAAGCCCATTTCCCGCATCATTTCTAAATCATAGCGGGTACGCTGTTCAATCCGCTGGGCCTCGAGCAGTTTATCTTCTGCTCTTAATTCAGCAAGCCGTTCCTCGAGTTCTTTTTCAATATTCTCAATGGCTAGACGCATTTTTTCTTCACGTGTTACGAAGTGGGATGCCGGGAAAATGGCGATATGCGAACGTTCGCCGATGATTTCACCTGTTAACGCATCGACTTCGCGAATGCGGTCAATTTCATCTCCGAAAAATTCGACACGGACACAATGTTCATCACGGGAGACTGGGAATATCTCAACGACATCCCCGCGGACACGGAAGGTTCCCTTTTTAAAATCGATATCATTTCGTTCATATTGGATATCCACTAAACGATGCAGGAGCTGATTCCGTTCAATTTCCATGCCTGTGCGAAGCGATAACACCATCTCGCGGTATTCTTCCGGCGAACCGAGACCATAGATACAGGACACACTCGCAATGATGATGACATCTTTCCGTTCAAATAAGGATGAGGTCGCCGAGTGGCGCAGCTTGTCAATTTCATCGTTGATACTGGCATCTTTTTCAATGAAGGTATCGGTTTGCGGCACATAGGCTTCCGGCTGATAGTAATCATAGTAACTGACGAAGTATTCTACCGCATTATTTGGAAAAAAATCCTTAAACTCACTATAGAGCTGTCCGGCTAATGTTTTGTTATGGGCGATTACAAGGGTTGGTTTGTTTATTTCTTTAATGACGTTCGAAACCGTAAAGGTCTTCCCTGTACCGGTCGCACCAAGTAGCGTTTGGTGGCGTTTATTATTTTTAATCCCTTCTACTAACTGGCGGATCGCTTCGGGCTGATCACCTTGGGGCGAGTACTTTGAAACTAATTCAAATTGATCTTTCACATTTCTTTCCTCCCGTAAAAAAAATCACTCTTAAGCTAAAAAACTGTTTATTGTCCGGGATGGTGCTAAAAAGTGTCTTCTCGTAAATTTCCTATTAACATTCTACCACAATCCACCAAAAACAAACCAATAATATGCGAACTAGTATTCGTTTTTTTGATTAAGTTTTTCAATTAGAAAAAAGCCTGCCGTTAATCGACAGACTTACATTTGTGAATAGGTTCTAGCTATTTTTAACTGCCCGCGGTTTCATCCTGGCTGCCAGCCAGAAGCCGGCTGTAAGTGAAAAGGCATCAATAACAATCAGGTAAAAGGTGTCGGTATAGCCTTTGTAAACTGACCCAGCAATCAGTGCCACGGTTAAAACAAGGCCGATAACGCGATTGTAAGTGACCCGTGAAAAAAGCAAAACCAGTAATCCAGGCATAGTTAGTGCCGAAAATATCCTAATAATCTCAAACATGGGCACACCTCATTTATAAATCTCGTTAATTATTAATTCTAAAAACTAATCCATAAAATTGCAACTAAAATATTCCTTAAACCTTTGCCTTCTCAAAGCCAGCCGCTTCCTTTTGCTGTGATACTAGACTAACAATGATAAATCCTAACAGTGACAGAACAATCGGCATGACAACCGTATGCAGTCCAAAGGCATTCGGATAAAAACGATCTAATAAAATATAAGAACCCATTCCAATAATCATTGATGTGATTGCTCCGTACTTATTGCCCTTACTCCAATACAAGCCTAAAATAACTGGCCAAATAAACACAGATTCCAGTCCGCCAAAAGAAAATAGATTCAGCCATACAATTAAATCGGGAGGACTTAATGCGAGAATAATCACGATAATCCCAATAATGGCGGTTACACTGAAGCTCACCTTTTTAATTTGTTTGTCCTCGGCATCCGGCTTGATGTAATTCAAATAGATATCCTTTACCAAAGCAGAGCTCACCAAGATCAGCAAAGCATCGACTGTTGACATAATCGCAGCCATTGGGGCTGCTAGTACAATTCCAGCAACAAACGGCGGCAAAACTTTCATTGATAACAATGGCATCACAGTATCACCGATTTTTATCCCTGGGAGTACTGGTCTTGCAAACACGCCAATCAAGTGCATCCCGAGCATGATAAAGCCGACCACAACCGTCCCAATAATGATCGCATTGTGCATAGCTTTTGAATTTTTGTAAGACATCGCCCTGACTGTAATTTGCGGAAGGCCGACAACCCCAACGCCAACCAAAATCCAAAACGATGAAACGTAGGCCGGGGTTAAATTGTGCTGTGCGCCAAACGGGCTGATGAGGTTTGGATTCTCCGCCGCTAAATCAGAGATGATGTTCGAAACCCCTCCGCCTGCTTTAATCGTTGCAATCAATAAAATCAACGTTCCTGCAAACATCACGACACCTTGAACCGTATCGGTGAGTGCAACCGCTCGGAAGCCGCCGACAATGACAAACACAAGAACAGAAAAGGCAAAAATCAGTAAGGCGGTTGAATAAGGCATGCCAGTCAGCGATTCTACTAGGCGCGCCCCGCCAATCCATTGCGCCGTCATCGATGAAAAAAGGAAAATAATAATACTTGCCGCTGACAAGATCACAACCGTTTTACTTTTATACCGTTCCTTTAGAAAGTCGATTAAGGTGATCGCCTTATACTGACGGGCCACGATGGCAAATTTTTTCCCGAGGACCATTAAGGTAAAATAACCGGTTACAAGCTGGGCCATGGCAAGTAGAACCCAGCCTAACCCTTGAGTATAGGCAATTCCAGGACCGCCGATAAAACTGCTGGCACTGCCGTAAGTGGCCACCATGGTCATGGCTAGGATGAACCCTCCCATTTGACGTTCCCCTAAGAAATACCCTTCTAAAAAAGATTCGGATTTGAGTACCAATTTGTTTGACCAAATTCCTACCGCAAAGATAATCAATAAGAAAATAATTAATGGTGTAATAACAGCCCAGTTCACTTGTTCTCCTCCTCTACATCAAAGGGGATGTCTTGGAAGAGATATCTTACTGTGAAAATCACAAGGATAATCATAACAATGGAGCCGAGAATGCAGCTGTAAAAGAACCAGGCCGGCAGACCCAATACGTATGTATAGTCCTTGACATTAGCTGAGCCGAGTCCGTAGCCAAATCCATACCAAATGATAAAATTGATGATAACGAGAATAACGCCAATTAGTGCTTCTTTATGGGCAATTTTAAAACGCTTGTCCATTGAATCCACAGATTTCTTCAAACTTTTACACCCCTAGTATGTATGCATTTTTTAATCTAACTTTTTACCAAGTTAGAACATTTTACCACAAATATGAAGAAAAACTTACTATCATACTTTTGAAACTTGACCATTAATTTTTATAAGTTTTCATTTCGTTTAAAAAACTATATGGTTTACTATTTAATAGGAAAAATCTACTGTAATTTGAAAAATTAATCAGTACTATTTTCTTATTGATAAACACAACGAGATAAATGATAATGATTATCAATATCATTGACTCAGGGGGTTTTGTTATGTTTATTCAATTTTTAAAGGAAAACCGTTATGTCCCATTTCTACTTACTGTATTTCGACTCTATCTTGGATGGGAATGGTTAACTGCTGGCTGGGGGAAAATCTCCGGTGGGAAATTTGATGCAAGCGGCTTTATGGTTGGAGCAGTAAAAAATATGTCAGGTGATCACCCTTCTGTTCAACCTTGGTGGGGACATTTTTTAAATGAGTTTGCTATTCCATA
Organism: Bacillus sp. AFS037270; assembly: GCF_002585305.1. Next base: position 17,599 of record NZ_NUNF01000026.1, read on the forward strand.
TGTTGATTTATTTAATGTAATGGTTCCATGGGGAGAGTTTTTAGTAGGGGCGGCATTAATTTTGGGGATTTTTACTTCATTTTCTGCTCTTATGGGACTTACGATGAACTTTGCCTATATGTTGTCTGGCACAACTAGTACGAATCCTCAAATGGTTTTACTAGGAATGTTTATTCTGGTGGCAGGAACGAATGCTGGAAAAATTGGAGTAGATCGTTGGGTTATTCCAATGCTGCAGAAATGGTTCTTTAAAAAAACTGGGAAAGAACAATTTCCGCAAAGCGCGTAATAAAAATCGCCCTTCTCATTTAAAGGAGGGCGATTTTAGTATAGTGAGTAATTTACTTAATTACATGTCCCATGTGGACTTGGACATCCGTTAGCTTCTTTCTCAACCTGAATGGTACTGTGTTCAATATGAAACTCATCATGAAGTATTTTTTGCGATTGTGACAGGATTTTATCATGCACGCCATCGTCAAAAATCGTCATATGACAGCTAAGAACAGGATATCCTGAAGTAATGGTCCAAATGTGCAGGTCATGAATCTCCTTAACGTTAGGGATCTTGCACAATGCCTTTTTCACTTGAGATATATCAATCTGGGACGGGGCCCCTTCCATCAAGATATGAAAAGAATCTTTTGTTACCCGGTAACCACTGATGAGAATTAGTACAGCAACAATGATACTGGCAATCGGGTCGGCAATCCCCCAGCCTAAAAACATGATTAGCAGGGCGGCAACAATTGCTCCTACCGAACCGAGCATATCACCCAGTACGTGGAGGAAGGCGCTTTTGACATTCAGGTTTTCTTCCTTGTCACCCTTCATCAAAATCCAAGCCGCAATGATATTGACTAATAATCCGGTCACAGAAATCATTAGCATCCCGGTACTCTGGACTTCCGGCGGATTGAAAAAGCGTTGAAAGGCCTCAAAAAAGATATAAATAGAGATAATCACAAGCGTTAAACCATTTAAGGCGGCAGCAATAATTTCAAACCGCTTATAGCCGTAGGTTTTTTCCTGTGAGACCTTTTTCTCACCAAGCTGTAAAGCGTAAAAGCTTAATCCAAGTGCAGCCGCATCGCTCAGCATATGGCCTGCATCCGACAATAGTGCAAGGCTGTTTGTAACAATACCGCCAATCACTTCTACTATCATAAAGGCAGCTATTAAAAGGAAAGAACTTAATAGTGCTTTTTTATTACTTGTATGTGAATGTCCATGCGAGTGGCCGTGTGAATGGCCGTGATGGTGATGATGACCCATGTTGATCCCCCCAGAGCTCTTAAAAGTTAAGTCGCTCTCTTCTCTTTCTAAAACGAAAATGTTCCGATTAAGGCTAGTCTTTTCAAATCTTTATTTTTCAATTCATCATTCTTTATCTTTAACTCTTAATAATCGTAACCCGTTTAAGGTCACAAGCAATGTCACACCCATATCCGCAAAAATGGCGATCCACAAGGTCAGCCAGCCCGGAACGACTAAGAGGAGAGCAAGCAATTTGAAAACAATCGATAAAGTAATATTCTGCTTGATAATTTGCAGCGTTTTACGGCTTAATTTAATGGTGAAAGGAAGTTTCTTTAAATCGTCGTTCATCAAAGCAATGTCGGCAGTCTCGAGGGCAGTGTCGGTTCCTGCCCCGCCCATCGCAATTCCGACGGTAGCAGCAGCCAGTGCCGGTGCATCGTTCACTCCGTCACCAACCATAGCAACCCTGCCGTACTGAGCTTTTAATTTTTTTATAAACGTTAATTTATCTTCCGGAAGCAGCTCTGATTCTACTTGATTAACTCCCGTCTCACGGGCAATCGCTTCAGCTGTGATATGGTTATCTCCTGTAAGCAATATGGTTTGCTTAATGCCTAACTGCTGGAGTCGTTCAATGACAAGTCGGCTGCTGTCACGAACCTCATCAGCGACCGCAATCAAACCAAGTATCTCTTGATCATTTCCGGCAATCATAACGGTCTTTCCTTGTTCTTGCAGGTAAGAAACTTTTTCTAATACAGCTTCTGGCACTTCTTCAAATAACTTCACGTTGCCAACACGATATTCCGTTCCATCTACAACCCCTTTTATTCCTTTTCCTGTAATGGACAAGAAATCCTCTACCACATAATTCTGCGGAAGATGCGCTGCCTTTTTTATTATGGCAGAAGCAAGTGGGTGCTGTGATTTACTCTCAAGTGCCGCAACCACTCCTAGGAGCTTTTCATCATATGTGAAGTTCACGAAATCCGTCACTACTGGAACCCCTTTGGTTAGTGTTCCGGTTTTATCAAACGCAATAGCCTTCAATGCTCCTGCTTCTTCTAAAAAACTCCCGCCTTTGATGAGCACGCCATTTCGTGCTCCGTTGCCAATTGCGGTAACAATGGAAACAGGCGTTGAAATGACTAGTGCACAAGGACAGCCAACCACTAATACCGCGAGCCCCTGATAGATCCATTCCTGCCAGCCTGCACCAAAGAACAGGGGAGGAACAACGGCTACAAGTACGGCTACAAGGATAATAACTGGCGTATAGTACTTAGCGAAGCGGTCAACAAACTGTTGTGACGGGGCTTTTTCCGCCTGTGCTTCTTCAACTAAATGAATGATTTTCGCAATCGTTGTGTCATCCACCAGTTTCGTTACTTTTATTTTTAAAAAGCCTGCTTCATTGAGGGTACCGGCAAATACTTCATCCTCAACGCCTCTTTCAACCGGAACTGATTCACCTGTGATCGCAGCTTGATTGATCGTGGATGTTCCCTCTATAATTACCCCATCCATCGCTATCATTTGGCCGGGTTTCACCAGCATATGATCGCCAATTTCGATATCTTCCGCTTTTAAAAGAAGTTCTTTTCCGTTGCGGACGACAAGTGCTTCTGTAGGAGCATGTTCCATCAGTGCACGAATCGAATTTCTGGCTTTATCCATGGAATAGCCCTCGAGGACCTCACTAATCGCGAAGAGGATGACAACTACTGCCCCTTCTCGCCATTCACCAATAATGGCGGCACCAATGATTGCAATCGTCATGAGCGTTTTCATGTCGAAATCAAAGCGTGTTAAGTTTGTTAAGCCTGTTTTAAACAGTGGATATCCACCTATTAAAATAGCGGCGGCAAAAAGGATATTTTCCGAAAAAATATAGCCTGCAAGCAGGAATAATAGTGATAATCCTAAAAGAGAGTAGCGTTTCCAAAACGGCTCTGTTGGGATAACGGCTTGCTTTTCTTTTTCAGGGACAAGTGTTAATTTTTCAAAAGCACCTGCTTTATGCAGTTCTTCAAGGCTTGTGTTTCCATAGACTGTGAGCTTGGAAGCTCCGAAATTTACTTTGGCATCAACAACACCATCCAGGTGCTGTACGTTCTTTTCGAACTTGGCGGCGCAGCTTGTTCAGGAAAAGCCTTGAACACGATAGACTTGTTTCTCAGACGCTTCACTCACGGCCAGCCACCTCCTTCTGATGTGCAAAAGCAATATGGATTAATTGTTTGACGTGATCATCATCAAGGGAATAATAGGCAAGCTTTCCCTCTTTACGGTATTTTGCAAGGCCAAGGCCTTTTAGGTGACGCAGATGGTGGGAAGCTGTTGCAGTAGTCGCCCCGACAATATGGGCAACATCACAAACACATAGCTCTTCTTCAAGTGTTAAGGCATAAGCAATTTTCAAACGGGTTTCGTCTGATAAAGCTTTAAAAAGCTTGGTTACATCGACGATATTTCCGTTCGTGATCTGCTGTTTGACTCGGGTGGTTTTCTCGCTATCGATACAGGTAACTTCGCAAACATCCTGTTCTTTCATTTCTAGTCACCTTCTTCATTCAAATGATCGTTTGATTATATGATATTCAAATGAGTGTTTGAATGTCAATGAAATTGTGTGTTAATTTTGGAGATATTAATAAAGTGGGTAGTTCGTTATTTATTAGAATAAAAAACGTTTTATTATAAGTCTGTGCTATTTATGACCTGTTCTGTCAAACTTCGGACTCCCTTCATGAATTTTTGACCTGGCTTGTCCGAACCTCGGGCTACTTCGGACTCACATCATGAATTTTTGACCTGGCCTGTCCGAACCTAAGGCCACTTCGGACTCGCTTCATGAATTTTTGACCTGGCTTGTCCGAACCTCGAACTACTTCGGACTCGCTTCATGAATTTCTGAGCTGGCCTGTCCGAACCTCGGGTCACTTCGGACTCCCTTCATGAATTTTTGACCTGGCTTGTCCGAACCTCGAACTACTTCGGACTCATATCATGAATTTTTGAGCTGGCCTGTCCGAACCTAAGGCCACTTCGGACTCGCTTCATGAATTTTTGACCTGGCTTGTCCGAACCTCGAACTACTTCGGACTCACATCATGAATTTTTGAGCTGGCCTGTCCGAACCTCGGGCTTCTTCGGACTCGCTTCATGAATTTTTGAGCTGGCCTGTCCGAACCTGAGGCCACTTCGGACTCGCTTCATGAATTTTTGACCTGACCTGTCCGAACCTCGAACTACTTCGGACTCGCTTCATGAATTTTTGACCTGGCCTGTCCGAACCTCGAACTACTTCGGACTCGCTTCATGAATTTTTGAGCTGGCCTGTCCGAACCTCGAACTACTTCGGACTCCCTTCATGAATTTCTGAGCTGGCCTGTCCGAACCTGAGGCCACTTCGGACTCGCTTCATGAATTTTTAACCTGGCCTGTCCGAACCTCGAACTACTTCGGACTCGCTTCATGAATTTTTGACCTGGCCTGTCCGAACCTGAGGCTTCTTCGGACTCGCTCCATGAATTTTTGCCCTGGCCTGTCCGAACCTCGAACTACTTCGGACTCACCTCATGAATTTTTGAGCTGGCCTGTCCGAACCTCGAACTACTTCGGACTCGCTTCATGAATTTTTGAGCTGGCCTGTCCGAACCTCGGACTACTTCGGACTCCCTTCATGAATTTTTGACCTGGCTTGTCCGAACCTCGGACTACTTCGGACTCGCTTCATGAATTTTTGAGCTGGCCTGTCCGAACCTCGAACTACTTCGGACTCACCTCATGAATTTTTGACCTGGCTTGTCCGAACCTCAGGCTACTTCGGACACGCTTCATGAATTTTTAAACTGGCCTGTCCGAACCTCGGGCCACTTCGGACTCGCTTCATGAATTTTTAAACTGGCCTGTCCGAACTTTATGAGAATTAAGATTACATATATACCCTTTTAACACAAAAAAAGAACCCAATGGGTCCTTTTCATTATTTAAAAACAGGCTCTTGTAGTTTTTCCTTAATCATATATGTGAAACGGTCCACTTCAATCGCATACCTTGGACGGCGCTTCACTTCACGATAAATTTTACCAATATATTCACCAATCATCCCGATTCCCATTAACTGCAGCCCACCAACAAACCAGATCGAAATCACTAACGATGTCCAGCCAGACTCTGTATGCCCTAAGAGCTCTTGAACAATCGCGTAGCTGCCAACCAAAGCACTAACGATTACAGCGAGAAAACCTAAAAAGGTAACAAAGCGAATCGGCGCTACACTGAAGGAAGTCATTCCATCAAAGGCGAAGGCCAGCATTTTTTTCAACGGGTATTTCGATTCCCCGGCTAGCCTTTCTTTTCGGTCATAATAGACTTTTGCTGAAGTAAATCCGACTAAGGGAACCAGACCGCGCAAAAACAAATTGGTCTCCTTATATTTCAACAGTTCATCTAATGCCCGTTTACTCATCAGCCGGAAATCGGCATGGTTGGGGATGAGTTTAATTCCTATCCGCTCCATGAAACGGTAAAAGAACAATGCTGTGTTCCGCTTAAAGAAGGTATCTGTCTCGCGGCTATCCCTCACGCCATAAACAATATCGATCCCTTCCCAGTATTTCTCAACAAAGGTTTCAATCACATTGATATCATCCTGAAGGTCGGCATCGATCGAGATTACGCAATCGGAGTATTGATTGGCAGTTTCGAGACCGGCAATGAGTGCGTTCTGATGACCAACATTTCCGGCTAACTTCAGCCCGGTAACAAAGCTATTTTTCTCGCACTCGCTCTCAATCATATTCCAAGTTTGGTCCTTACTGCCATCATCAACAAATAATAGTTTACTATTTTTTGAAACAAGCAATTCCTCGATTAAATGTTCCATTACTTTAGTCAATTGCAACATGGTTTCATTCAATACCGCTTCTTCGTTATAGCATGGAACCACGATGGTTAAAATCGGTTTATTCATCTGAAATTTCCTTCCTTACATGACTTGATAAAGGTAAATTTTCCAGGCTGAATCTTTTTGGTTAAAGGTCTTTTTCAGTTCTAGATGATTTTCTTTGGCATTTAAAATTGGTACAGCCGAAAAGATGTACCTACCGCCCATTTGTTTAAAAACGTTGGTATTCAGCTGCAAGTGATGAATCTTCACCTTCGAATCTTTTTTAAATTCATAGTGTTTCCCTAGTTCAGCGACAAACAGATAACACCTGCCTCCCCACTGATCAAAGTATTTCTTTAATGTCGGGCTTTTGTCCAGCTCTCCTGCAATAATTCTTCTAAACTCATGTTTGTAGGTTAACGGATAAAAATTATTGTACGTATCCAACGTATAAAAGCCATTATACTGGGCGATGGCCGGGTGAATTCCGATACTTGCGACCCGGTAACTGCTCTTCGGTTTGCCAATATAATCAGCGATTTCTTTAAACTGCTCAGTCGCATAAAACTGTTTAACGGATGGCTTCCCGGCGACACGATATACAATTTCATCGTTTGCACAGAATAAGACAATCAGTTGAACAATTAAGCATATTTTGACAAAAGACTTCCACCGCTTGCCTTTTTGCCACAAAATGAACGCCCCAACTGCAAACATCAAATAGATGACGAGCGGCCTTAGAAAATGGAACCGGGCAAAATTAAAGGTATTTAATAAAGAGAACCTCTCTTTAAGAGGCTGCCACCCTTTATAAAACCAAAAGGCATACCAAGTGGAAAGCAGAATATTAAAGATAAATAGGTAGACATATCGTTTGTCTGCCTCGTTCCGATCCTTCTTTTTCCAAAGAAAACCGATAACAATGAAGGAAAGCGGCACGATTACCAAGGTATGAAGGGTTAACACATGGGTATGGCCAAGAAAATAATTCTTACCTATGAGTCGGATGGTATGCCAAAAACCCAGCTTCGAACTGACAAATTCATTTCGGCTTGTTGGCGCATCCGGAAATACCAATGAATCCACAAGACGGTACTCGATTAATAAGTAAATAACCGTCATTAATACAATACTGCTGAAGAACACCCCGTTTAGTTTCCGCTTGACGAGCAGATCTCTCATCCACTGGAGTCCCATCATAAATAAAAAGAAGAAAAATCCTAACACAAAGCTGGAATAGAGTGGCAACAGAATCAGTGTTAGCCATTCTTTCCACGAATAGCGTCCCTCCCGGATATTCATAAACGCCCACAGCGCTAGCGGCATTCCCAGTGTACTCAACATCCCTGATGGCCAGAATGGAGTTAAGGCAAACGCAAGCGATACCCAGACACGGATTGGACGGGCCTCTTCTGCTTTCACAAAGTGCCGTTTTATCAAAAGATACATTCCGAGAAAGGCAAACAGTCTTGTAATGATTTGACTTAGCGCGTAGGCGAGCATCGATGGAAAAAGGTGATGGAGCCACTGTATCCCGCTAAACTCTGTCCCAAATGCATTTCGCGGAAGGCCATTGATGACTTGCGGAATGACGGAATGAATACCGCCGAATAATTGGCCGCTATTCTTTAGTACTTTGTACCAAGCAATATTCGAGTCCAAATTATCATGGACCCTAATATGTGCATTTTCCCCCAAGATAAATAGAGGGGACACATATACCATGATGAGACAGATTGCCAACATGATAGATGTGTTTTCTGAATCTAGTTTTATTTTTCTGCAAAGCTTTCTCATGGCTAAGAGAACATTTCCTCCTGATGCCTATCTCTTTCTAAGCAAATTAGTCTTTTTCAGGATAGTCCCTTCCACACTTTCATACACCCCAATGATTCTTTCTATAAATTGGTTCAGTTTATCTGATTGAGCAAATAGATAGTGTACTGCCAAGGCAACGCTAACCCCAATCAGCATTCCCGCAGTGACATCCAATGGATAATGGACGCCTGTCCATACGCGGGACACGGCGATCCCTGCGGCTAAAACCAGCCAGATCCAGCCATCCCGTTTGATCCAGATCCATATGGCTGTTGCGATCACAAATGCAGCTGTCGCATGGTCACTTGGAAACGAAGCATTTCTCGCATGGGGAATCAACCAGTTAACATGATGGGCCACAAAGGGACGGGCCCGATAATAAAAGTGACCGATCACCCCATTGAGACTAAGGGCGATACAGGCGGACAGGATCGCCTCCACGATCATTTTTCGGTTATTAGCTTTTGGATAAAACCAATAAAAAATAATGGCTATAAAAAAGAGATATTGCGCTTTTTCTGCTAGAAAAATCATCAATGGGTTTAAAAATCGGTCACTTACCGCCAGATGATTAATGATTTGAAAAGCTGAGTAATCTAAATGAGACATCCCATATCCTCCTTCCTTATTGTGCACCAGCACGTTGTAAAACGGCCGACGTCCGGATGACTTCCGATACTGCACTTTGCGGCTGCTGGTACAACACATCTAGAATTGCTTCAACAATGGCTTCCTGGCAATCGAGCTCGATCCCTTTTTGGTAGGAATCGATGGCTTGCTCCCATTCATTCATTTTTTTAGGGTCGTGCAGCACCGTTAATAATTGCTGTTCGATTGGTTGTTCCTGATCAATGACAAATACCAGCTTTTGTTCTTTTAAAAAGCGCATATTGACTTTTTCCTGTCCTGGGAGCATGGAATGAACAAAGGTAGGAAGCTTTTTGTGCAATGTTTCACTTACCGTCACACCGCCCGGCTTTGTCATGACCGCATCCACTTCTTCATAAAGGTCATTCATGGCTGACCTTGAAGAGAGGTATGGCACGGGCTTTATATGTTCGAGTTTCCAAGAGGAAATCTCTTCATACAATTTCTTATTTTTGCCGCATAATACGAGATAATCTAATTCACTAGAATCTTTTATTTCCTCCAAAAGCTTTCGTATTCCGCCTAGCCCGCTATTTCCTCCGGCAATTAGTATTTTCGGCCGCCCGTTTAGGGGTTTATGAACCTTGGAGACTTTAGTAATCTCTTCATGAACAGGAATACCGGTTACCATCATCTGGTGCTTGGGAATTTGAAACCTCTTGGATAGTGTTTCTTTTACCTGTTGGCTTGGAACGAAATGGGCGTCAATCCCCGTCTTGCCCCAAACGCTATTGACAAAAAAGTCGGTGTAAACATTGATAACGGGGGTACTGCATTTGCCTTTTTTCTTTAAAAGGCTGAGCAGATAGGACGGGAACCCGTGAGTACAAACAAGTAAATCCGGTTGTTCTTCTTGCAGCAATTGTTCCATTTTTTTCAAAAAGAGTGGCTGGTACCATTTAAAAGCCGGCCTTTTTGTATCTGGAATGTAGAAAAAATGGTTGTATGCGAGATTATAGGTTTCCGGTGCATAGCGAATCCAATTTAGATAGCCGTTGGAAATCATTTTTTCGAGTGATTTATTGGTATAGCTTAGTAAATCTATTTTCTTAACCGTAAGATTGGGAGTATGATTTTTTAATTTATCCATTAATGCCTCAGCAACTTGATGATGACCTGATGGCATTTGTAAGAGTGGTAAAAACAAGATTTTTTTCATTTTGTCCAGCTCCTTACTTTATGTCCTATTTACTGTACCACTCATTTTTGTAAAAGATGGGTTTTTAATAGATTTTTAATCAAGCCTTCAGTGATTTTTTAAGTAAAATGGCCCAGTTCAACTTGAACTGAGCCCTATGCCTAATACTCTGATGGCAATTTTTTATAAGATTTCAATCTTTCATATTCTTCCATGGTAATCGTCAAGATGGTACCATGTTTAAAGCCATACGGGAACTTAAACGATTGATCCGAACGAATGAATCTTCCTTTTGACATTTTGTCTGCTATGAACGGAACATAACCTTGTTCTTCTGCAGAACAACCATAAAAATCTAAGAATAAGCACCATCTGTCATCTTCTAATTTAACTGCAGTTGGAGCTTCATATTGTCCTTCTTGCAGTGACTCCATGCTTTTGTCAAATTCTTCAATCTTCTCAAATGGTCCATTAATATTCTCTGATTCCATAAGAATAATTCTAGAAGGATTCTTTTCACTCTTTAAGAATAAATAATACTTTCCCTCTTCCTCATACATTGCAGAATCAATGACGCCACTGTCTTCTTTCTGATACAAAACTTGCGCTTTTGTAAAATTCACAAAATCTGTTGTTCGCGAATAGTAAATTCCCTTTTCTCCATAGTTATTGATGCTATGGGATGAAGACCAGTGAATGACGTAATCATTATTTTTCTTATCATAAATAACATCCGGTGCCCACAAACAGCCGAAGTTTTCATCTCCAAGTTTGATCATTCTCTGCTCTGACCAGTGAATCAAATCATCAGACTCCCAAAGAACCAGACTTTTGCTTCCGTTTCTGCTGATTTCACCCCATGAATGTTGATACTGATTCAGCATACCGTATGACAAACTTAAGTCTGTTGCTAAAATAACAAATTTACCTTCTTTGGTTCTAGTTATCGTAAAATCTCTAACGCCTTTATCACCATAATAACTCCATAAAACAGGATTTCCATCATTAACTTCTTCCCACCTAAAGCCATCCTTACTAACCCCGAAGTAAACCTGTTCCCCATCCGGTGTTCTCTTTTCCTTAAAGTGTACAAATAAATAAGCCTGCATTATTTTTAATCCCTCCAAAGATATCTTTTATAAATATCTTCCCAAACCTTTTTCTACTGCTGTCTCACCAATTATTACTTCATCACAATAAAATTCTTCATCAGAAACAACTCTCATTTTTTTAGTCACCATTACTTTTACGACATACTTTACCTATTTCCTCCAAATTTAATAAATAAAAAACCTGAGTCCATAATCTATCTAGGGCTCAGGCTGTTTATTCTTTTATTTTTGATATCTCTGACGTTAAACGGGCTCTTTTTCGTTTCCGTAACCATACGTAAGTCATAAATAAGAGAAACGAAGCGATTCCTACACATGGAATATACGCTGGATTAATATAAAAGGCCTTTCCTGCAAAAAATCCTGCTGACATAACTGGGATCGTCCACAAAAGCGTGCCTGCTAGGGAGAGCAGTCCAAATTTCCGGAAAGGTATTTTGGTGATCCCGGCAAAATACGGGCTGATTTGCCTTAGTCCCGGCATGTAAAATCCAAATAGAATGGTTTTCTGGGCATTTTTCGAGTAGAAACCAACGGCTTTTTCCCAGCGTTCATCAGTAATCCCTACATACTTGCCAAACTTTTTAACAAATGGGTAGCCTAAATATTTCCCGCAGGCGTAGGCAGAAAGCATACCGGTAAACACCCCAAGGATTGCCACCAGCAAACTTAATTCAAATGAAAGTTTATGCTCTCCACACAATATCCCAATTAAAAAGAGCAGAGATTCCTCCGGAGCAGGAATCCCGACGATGCCGAAAAATAAACAGATAAAGATCACGACGTAACCATATAAATTGAAATAATGTAGGATCGATTCTATAGTCATATTATAATTCCTTTAATGTAATAAATTTCGTCCCGTTATCGATAGCTTCCTTTAAATAGATTTCTAGATTGTTAATCATATAGCCAGGTGCATCTTGATCAGCTCCCAGTGTTTCCCCGCAGTCATGAAGCAAAAGGATCGACCCCGGTTCTACCACTGTCCGCAACTCTTCCAACAGGCCGTCTTTGGCCTTCTCTCTTTTCCAATCTCCAAAAATATGCGACCACATGATCTTTTTGTAAGGTTTGCTAATTATCAAGCTAAAAAGGTTGAAATGACCCCATGGCGGCCGATAAAAAGCGACCTTTTCATTTGTGCATTCCATAATAGCCCGTTCTGTTAAGGCTAGCTCTTTTTTAATGCGAAAAGGTGAGCAGATCCAGCTTGAGACATGATGAAAATGATGAATCCCGATCGTATGTCCTTCCTCGTTCATCCGTTTTATGATCTCCGGATAGCGTTTTACCTTATTGCCCACCACAAAAAAAGTAGCTTTGACATGATACTTTTTTAACAGGTCCAACAACTGTGGGGTATAAATGGGATTAGGGCCATCGTCAAAAGTAATCGCGATTTTCTCAGACTGAAGCCTTTTCTTGATACCCCAACTATTTATACGAATCAGCACTGTTGGTAATATCGCATAAACTAGTATGAACAAGATCATTAACCCGATGCTTAGCCATAATATTTTCATTATTGTTCCTTTCTCAGCTTTTCGGTAAAAATAATTCTGCCTCTGTTCCTACACCTTCCGTACTGCTGATTTTAATTTCACCATGATGCTGTTTCATGATATTTTTCGCAATGGCAAGACCTAGGCCTGTTCCCCCAGTTTCACGGCTTCTAGCCTTGTCCACTCGGTAAAATCGTTCAAAGATATTTTTAATTTCATATTCCGGTATGCCAATTCCGTAATCTTTAACCTTAATGATGGTATTATGTTCGTTCTCGTTCAGATACACATCAATTTTGTCTGTACTATATTTGATGGCATTATCAATGATAATAATGATGGCTTGTTTTAGCTTTAACTCATCCGCTGACACCGTAATAGATGGATTTGCGAAGTAAAGATTAATTTCCCGCTTATAAGCACTTTTAAGCTGTTTGATGATGTTCTGACATAAAATAACTAAATCAATGGGCTTGGCATCCAAGTGATTCCCTGATTCTGTATCAGCTAGGTTCAGAAATCTTTCGGTCATTTTTTGAATCCTAGTGGCTTCTGAATGGATGGTTTCAATTGCTTCCAGCGCCTCGGTCTCATTACGGATTCCGCGTCTTAATAGATGGTCCGCGTAACTCTTGATCACTGTCAGCGGGGTTTTTAATTCATGGGAAGCGTCGGAAATAAATTGTCGTTGTTTTTCGAGATTTTCTTCTAATCTGCCAATCATCCGATTGAAGGTTACCGCCATTTTTTGCAGTTCGTCTCGTGTATCATGCTGGATGACAATTTTTTTCGGAATGCCGCTCTGTTCGATGTCCTCCATCGTGTTAATCATGTTAGAAATCGGCCTCATAATCAAATTGGACAGCCAACGGCCGCCAAGCATCGCTAATAAGGCTCCTAAAATGGTACTAGAGATTTGTATCGATAGTAATACATCCTTCGCCAATTCGAGTCCTGATAATTTCTCGCCTATCTCCAGTGTCCCCGTAATTTGACCGCTGGAATGGATCGGGACCCTGACCATTAAAATTTGCTCTTCATGATTTTTTTGCCTGATTGTCTTTCTTACCGCTTCTTTTTCATTAACAAATTTAGGCTTGATTTTTGCTGCCAATTCTTTATCATTGGTTACTTCATTAGTCATTTTTGAACCTGGTTGAACAATCCTAATAAAAGAATGCATGGTTAAATAAGGTGTTAACTGATCTTTTTTTAGGGCAGAAGATTTGTCCAGGTTCATCTCCTTTATCAGGGTATCTGCTTTTTGATAAAGCTCTTGATCTTCCATGTTCACGGTTATTTTCATAAATGAAAAAAAGACAACCGCATTCACAGCCACTAATACACAGAGAATCCAAGCAGTTGTCATGATGTTTATTTTGGTTGTAATCTTCATTGCTTAATTCTCCTTTATGGTATAGCCAATTCCCCTCACTGTTTGAATAATGGTTGGGCCTCTAAAGCCTTCTTCGATTTTCTTTCGTAAATGTCTGATAAACACATCGATGACATTTGTTTCTCCCTCATATTCATATCCCCAGACATGAAACAGGATATTTTCTCTAGTGACAATTTTATTTTTATTAATTAACAAATAAACGAGCAAATCAAATTCCTTCGGGGTTAGGGTAATCGATACGTCCCCTCTGGTCACTTCTCGTGTTTCTCGATTGACAGTTAGGTCTTCAAACGATAAAACCGATTCTTCCGGTTGAGATGCCTTCATAGCAATTGAATTTTGTCGGAGGGTGGAACGCACTCGCGCCAATAGTTCCTCCATTTCAAACGGCTTTGTTATATAGTCATTGGCCCCTTGGTCAAGACCTGTCACCTTGTCCATCGTCAGGTTTCGGGCTGTTAACAATATAATTGGAACGAGGTTGTTTTCTTTTCGAATCCTTCTTAACACCTCAATCCCATTCATTTCAGGAAGCATGACATCTAATAGGATTAAATCCGGTTTTTCGGTGAATGCCGCCTGTAAGCCTTCTTTCCCGTCATAGGCGACTACTACCTCGTAACCTTCATATTCGAGTTCAATTTTTAAAATTTTGGCAATTTGTCGTTCATCCTCAACAACCAAAATTTGCTGCTGTTGCTGCATGTTTTGCCCCCCTTTTTTAGTAAGGTAGAGAAACTTTATTTACTATATCCTCTTCAATTTAGCACTATTTTTTATTATTTTACTTGATTTAATTAAATTTTAATCTAGAAAAGCGAAAGATCCCGTTTAGCGCACGACAGGACTGAGCGCTTTGACTGAGATAAAGGAAAACCGAAATGCGGAAGCGCCTTGGTTAGGGGCGACAGGCATAAGACAAGCCGGCGAGAAGGCTGCTCTTTAGCCTTTTTGACGGCTTGTCTTATGACCCCGAGCCCCTAGGCGCTGTAGCTAGACAACACGGAGCTCAAGTCGATTCGATGTTGACTTATCGTAGGGAAAAGAGCGAAGTCCACTAGTCGCTGGGCTCTGAAGCTGGACAATTCTCAAAGCTAATGTTTTTATATTTTGTCCTATCTCATAAAAAAAAGAACAGCCCTCAGCCATTCCCAGTCAAATCACGTTCTATTACTTTATTTTTCAACCGAGCCGTTAGGAGTAAAGCGAATTTATGCATGCCCATCATCAGTATTCCGGCAATTATGAGATCAATCCTTGAGTTAAATGCTGACGGAAATATACCGAGTGAATTTAGCCCAGCAGGTGTAATGCATAGACTTGTCATCATTTCGCTTAGGAGAGGATTGGTTACACTTCCAAAAAGTCCACTCAAAATGAGCTGGCCGCAGGCCGGCAGCAGTAAAATTCCACTTAAGAAGGCATATTGTTTATTCTGCTCCCTTACAATCGGGCGCCAAATCATGAAGGATAAAAGTAATAGCAGGAACAGATAACTATTGTGGATGAACGGATTTAAGGTTAGAAACGTTAAAACAGCTTGAAGATGATAGAAGAAAAACATGATGGCAAAGGTAACTAATGCAGCAAATGGGGACAGACTTATTCCTTTAATAATCGGTGTGTGGGTTTCTGGAATACCTAGTAAAAAAAGTGGTGGGATGACAAAAAATAATATACTCATCTGGATCATATGCAAGCTGAATAATAAATGATTGAGTGTCGATAAGGGGCTGCCCATTGTGAGATAGAGTAAGAATAAAGAGGAGAAGAATAATAATGGCTGGGTAGGATGGACTTTGAGTTCTGAATGCGTACGCAATAGAGCCACATATAAAACACCCATACAAAAAAGACCTGCCATTAATGGGATGTTCCACACCAACTGACCTTCAATCAAAAAAACATCTAGCATATTTCTCTTCCTCCCTCTGAATAATCCTGATGGGCACATGGAGAAAGTCACCTTTTTACAACGCTTATCTGAACTATAGATTATATGATTTCTATCTCGAAATATTCCTTAAAATACCAGGGGTTCTTCGTTAGAAATGGAAATGGAGATGGAAATGTAAAACACCCCTTCCATTATTTAATATAGAAGGAGTGTTTGGATTGGAAACGGTGTCAGGCACCAACGATTTCCTGGAGGGTGTGTTTTCGGATCGCGAGGACGAGATCGGCAAGGAAGTAGAGTCCTACAGCTGACCAGATCCAGGCCCATAGAGGCTCTATGCTACCATATAGCGAAACCATTCCGGGGTGAATCCACTTTATACAAAGTAGTGATAAAAATCCCCAGCAGATGGAAAAAGGTAAACAAATATGACCATGCAGCTGGAACGGTGTTTCTGAATAATCCCACCATTGTCTTTGAAATAATTTCTGCAGCAGTGTCCCGCTTGCATACTCAACAAGGGTGGGGATGATAAAACATAGAAGGAGTACGTATACCCAATGGGAACCCTGTGGAATTAAGTAGACCAATAGCACAGGGGCGACCCCGTACATCGGTTTAAAGGGGCCAAATAAAAAATTCTCCTTAAAAAATTCCCGTTTGATGACGTAGTTATAACTATTTTCGAGCAGCCAGCCAATGAATGAATAGAACGTGAAATAAAAAAGGATGGCAGCGGCTCCTTCCATCGTAAGTACTTCTACAAGTTGAAGTTCCAAGCCTTTTAACCAACTATGAGTCATGGCTAATCCACCTTTCACGGATAAGAATTTCCCATTTTAGGATTAACCGTGAAGATGGTATTTATTCCAGCAAATTCCGATTTTAAACAGCCATATAGTATAAAAGGTGCCTGACACCTTTTAGATATCAGACACCTTTATATTAGTTGCAATAGGGAGAAACTTAATTTCTAATTGTTTTTAATGCTCCGCTCCATTTTACTACTTCGTCAAGCATTGCAGTTACATTTGTAAGGTGTAGTTCAGCTGGTTTGAAGACACTGCCATTTTCGAAGTCAGTGAATAATGACAAAGTTGGGTGTGTACGAACGTCTGCCACTTTTAATTCACCTAAGATGCCGCGTAAGTGTTCAGCCGCACGAGCACCGCCAGTTGATCCATAGCTTACGATACCAGCAGCTTTGTCATTCCAAGCTTCTCGTGCAAAATCAAGAGCATTTTTCAAAGCGCCTGTGATGCTGTGGTTGTATTCTTGAACAACGAATACGAAACCATCTAAGCTAGCTAGTTTTTGATTCCATGCAGCAATCCCTGGTTCAGTTCCGTCAGTAGTTCCTAAGAATGGTAAGTTGAAGTCTGCGATATCAACGATTTCGTAATTAGCATCGCCGCGTTTGTCAGCAATTCCTTTTACCCATTCTCCTACTTGTGGACTAACGCGTCCTTGACGTGTACTTCCTAAAATAATCCCGATATTTAATTTTGTCATTTTATTTTCCTCCTCTGGTGTGTTACCAAATAATCGATTTAAAAAACCCATTGTTAGCACCGCCTTCTTGATGTTATATCTTAGATGTGAGTATCTCAAAGTTGTTTATTTTTAATTCGAGATAATCATATAACATTATTTTTATCAAGTCAACTTTTTTTTGAAGGTAATGTGATGGATTTTGTAGACTAATCATTATAATTGGCTTGATCGCCATATTAAACATAGTTTACATATTGGAATTTATTCAGAGAATAATATATAAATGCGTGATTCAGTTCACTTAATTGTTAATGTTTTTCATTTATATTATAGATAGAGAACAAAAGGAGGGACATTATGGACAAGCAATCGATTAAGACCTATCAGGAATTTAGTGAGGACAAATTTACAAAACGGGTTATTTATAATAATGACAGCAGTACTGCATTTGTCCTAAACTTCTTTCCCGGACAAAAACTGCCCGCACATAAACACCCTGGCGCGGAGGTCTATCTGCTTGTGGTGTCCGGAAGCGGCACGATTATCATTGACGGGAAAGAAATAGGGGTAACAGAAAAAGATGTAATTCACACCAGTGATAATGAGGAACTTTCTTTTATCAATACTAGCAGCGAACCTGTTAGTCTGTATGTAGTGTTAAATAAGCTTTCCAAATAAGAAAAGATTGAAATGAAAAAATCATTGGATTTAAGGAGGACATAATGGATATCGAAAAAAGTGATCGTCTACGTTCAATGCTTCAAGAGGCATTGACACCTTTTATAGAGAAGATAGAAAGGTTAGAGGCAGAAATTCAGTCGTTAAAAGAGGAACAAAGTGAGCTTATAAAAATACTCAAAAATCAGTAATCAGATTGCTTCGGGAAAGGGTAAGGCGCCCGCCTATCGGCTTGTGACCTCGAGCCGATGGCGCCTGGAGCTGGACAATTTTCGAAGTCGAAATTTATAATTTCTTATCTTTCAAGAAAAAAACCTAAGAGGCACCAATTTGGTTCCTCTTAGGTCATAGCCTACAAACAAATAGATTTTACTTAGCAAATCTTTTCATCATACTTCCTTTCATCCTGAACAAACAGGACGCCAAGCTCATGGTGGTCTCCCTCATAAAGAGCACGCTGCACAAAGCGGATTTCGCCTTTTGTGTCGAACACTTCGAGCTTACAGTGGGCGCGATTTTTTTGCAGTGCTTCATAAAAGGTTTGTTCGTCGCGGACCACAACACCATTGGCCTTCGAGATAATTTCGCCGACCTGAAGTCCCATCTTACTCGCCGGTGATTCTGGAATAACCCCAATAATCATGACACCGTTATTCTTCTTGGAAAAATAAGACGTCATACTGTCATCTTTCAAATAAGCAAACAGTGCTAACAGTTCGCGGCCAATGACAGCCAGTGCGGCTACAACAATCGAAATCAATGGATACCAATAGCCTACCACCGAAAGCAGTGAAATTAGCGCGCCAAGGATGATAACCCGGCGGCCGTGAAGCTGAATCGCCACCTTTGGAAGCATTCCTTTAATTTGCTGGTGGAAACCAATCGCAAAGGGAACAAAGATTAGTGAATACTCTTTCGTCCCCAAATGGAAAACAGGCCACCAATCAAAAGGTAGATGAAGGGCATTTCCGGGGATCAGCAAGAACAAGGGCACCATCCAAAGGCGTTTGACCTCATGGACCCCAACTACCTGTCCACGCTTACTTTTTGCCAGTTTAGGGGAAGAACCTTTACTGGCATTTTTAAAAATCAAGATACCTTCTGCCAGTAACAATAATCCGAGAATGACAACCATTGACGGATAGACATTATCACCAATCGAAGAAAACGTCTGTGAAAAAAGCGGAACCGACCAGTTATTTTGTGCAATGATAATGATTGCGAAAAATGCAGCCCCAATTGTATACACCGGTGAGATCAGACGTATATTAGTTGTCAACGACCAAATTAGCGTGAAAACAGCAATAAGCAAAATGGCTGCAAATGGAACCGCGATTCCTGCTGCAATCGTCACGATCGACAGCACAAGCCCAATCACCATTCCCAATGGAAATAACTGCCGAAGTTCAAAATAGGCGTCCTCCGCTCGAATATGAAAATTTTTCCGTTCACGTTTTACCCTCATGACTCCTAATACACCTGCAAGGAAAACGAGATAGTATAAAACAGGATGAAGAAAGAACCTGCCTGTCCCTTTCAAAAGCTCCACAAGCCACGTTTCTACCATGTCCTGCCACCTGCCTCTATTAAATTTCTAGATATATGAAATAAAAATCTCTTAAACTTTATTTTACCAAATTAATAACATAAAACAAATTGCTAGTTTTTAGAAAAAAAAAAATGAGTTAAAATATCCATTCATTTTGGTTTCAGATTGGAGGATTCCGCCAACTTTTGTAGGAATTCGGCGAATTTCTGAAGTATTTCCGCGCAACCCGCCACTATTTCCGCGGAAATTCTGGATAATTCCGCCTAACTAGACAATATTCCCGCCAAACCAGCTCTGAACCACGATTCACTTCCATAAAAAAACAGAGGCTAAAAGCCCCTGTCAGGTCGTTTAATTTGAAATTAACTTCAGTGCCATTTTCAGCTGCAAATCATTTTTCTCTTTTTTCATTTCCTTCACAGCTGCTTCTTCCAGCTTAGCAGCTGTCTTTTCATCAATTTTCCCATTAGCCGGTAGATTATGTTCCTGCTGGAAGCCCTTCACCGCTACCTTTGTTTCTTCGCTAAAATAACCATCTTTCCGGCCAGGCTCAAATCCCAATCCATCTAAGATTTCCTGAGCATTCTTCACCTGTTCATTGTTCATATCCTCCACCAGCGGTTTATCGACCTGAATGGGATGGGTATCAAAAATAGCCGGCTGCTGGATCGCAACATTCGGTTTGATCCCTTTCTTATGAATCCAGTTTCCATCCGGTGTCAGCCACTTAGCCAATGTCAGCTTAATATTGCTGCCATCTCCCATTGGGATCGCCTGCTGGACAGTACCTTTGCCAAATGTCGTTTCCCCAACAAGCTTATATCCGTCCGCCTCCTGGAGAGAACCTGCCAGTATTTCAGATGCAGATGCACTGCCTTTGTTAACAAGGACAAGGACTGGATAATCCTTTTTCTTTGAAAGGGTTGAGAAGAAACGTTGCCTTTCACCATTTCGCTGCTCTACTTGCACATATGGTTTATCCTTTGGAACGAACTCTTTTAAAATTTCTCCGACACTGTCTAACAAGCCGCCAGGGTTACCGCGCACATCAAGGATCAACCCTTTGATATTGTCATTCTCAAGCGCCTTTAAATCCTTCTTAAAATCGGCAGCGGTATCCTCTGAGAACGTGGTAATTTCAATATAGCCGATCTTTTTCCCATCCTGTTTCTTGATCGAAGAATGAACGGTCTCGAGTGGAATTTCGTCCCGCTTAACGTCAATCGTCAGTGGATCTTTAAGGCCTTTTCTGGCTATTTCTAATTCAACAGTGGTCCCTTTTTTCCCCCGAATTTTGAGAGTTGCTTTACTTAAATCGAGACCTTCCACACTTTTTCCATTGACCTTTAAAATTTGGTCATTCGGCTTGATGCCTGCTTTTTCAGCCGGAGAATTTTTAAAAGGGGAGACAATAACAATTTTACCGTCCACCATACCAACCTCGGCACCAATACCTTCAAAAGATGATTCTAATGTTTGCGTGAATTGCTTAGCGGTATCCTTGTCCATATACACCGAATACGGGTCTTTTAATACGGACAGCATCCCTTGGATGGCTCCTTCAACTAATTGATCCCGATCCACTTTCTCCACGTAGCGGTTTAAAATGAGATCATAGGCCTGTTCTACCTTTACAAGATTGTCTGTATTTTCCTCGGCAGCGGCAGCCTGTTCTTTAGGGCTGACTGCTTGCTCCAATTTGGATGTGGCAGCTGTTTTATTAAAATAAGTCATTCCAGCATATGTGCCCCCTGCTCCTGTCAGCAGTGAACCCGTCATTAACAGGGCAATCCATCTACGATTCATCCCGAATCCTCCTCAAGTAAAAAAATGCCTGTCCTATCTATTTCTCAAAAATCCACCGAACTCCTGCCCGATTATTAACTTATATGTAAGGAAAGGACGAGTTATGATTAAAAAGCGGGATGAGCCTTTAGTGTTAAACGTTATTGTTTATTTTGGGACATGTAGATTGGAGCGTAAGACGCCTGTGGGAGTACGGGGCTGGAGCGGAAATCAGCAGCCAACTTATAAAAACGAAAAAGGAAGAAACCAGTCGGTTCCTTCCTTTTGATGTTATGGGAGCGGCACAATGCCGACAGGATTAATTGCAAAGCGCTTATCCTGTGTCCACGGACCTTTATGAAGTTCAAAGTGTAAATGCTGGCCATGAGATGCGCCAGTGTTACCCATGACGCCAATTTGCTGGCCTTTTTTCACGACTGCTCCACTGCCGACCATACGGGTGGTCATGTGGGCATAGACAGTGGTATAAACCTGTCCATTAATAGAGTGGGAGACAAAGATACAGTTTCCATATGTGCTAGATAAATAGGATCGAATGACGACACCATCAGCTGCGGCAACAATTGGCACTGCTGCACGATTGGCAATGTCTACACCGGCGTGTCTTTCACTGCCACGTACTCCAAAACCAGAGCTTAAATAACCGACAGCAGGCTGTGTCCAATAGCCGCTCGATACGCCAGGTGTCGCTCCTGAACTTACATGGCTAGAACTACTGCTAGAACTTGTATTACTGCTGCTAGCCGCCTTGCGCTTTGCAGCTTCAGCCGCTTCTGCAGCTGCTCTCGCTTGTGCTTCCTGCTCCATCGAGATTGCTTTTTGAATAGCTGCCTGTTGAGCTGCAAGAAGGGCATCTTGCTCTTGTAAATCCATCACGCCTTCATGTGCTTCGTTTTCCTGCTCCTTTAGGCTTGCTAATAATTTATCTTTTTCCGCCTTTTGGGCACTTAATTGTTGATTCAGTGTTTGTAAATCCGACACCATTTTTTCCAAGCTGGCAAGATTTGTTTTGACTTCATTTTGTTTTGTTTCTAATTCTTGTTTATCTGCCTCATGCTCTTTTAAGATGGCCTGGTCCGCCTGCATAATCGTCACGACAGCATTGGCACGATCAACAAAGTCACTAAAGTTTTCCGAACCCATTAAAACATCGATATAGTTAACCATACCGCCTGTTTCTTGATAGCTGCGGGCGCGGTCCTTCAACAAAACATTCCGTTTTTCAATCCGGTCTTTGATGACCTCCATTTGGCCTTGAAGTTTCATAATTTCAGCCTTCGTGCTTTCAAGCTTCGCTGTTTTTTCTTTAATCTTATTGGTTGAGTCGGTAATCGCGTAATCTATTCTTGTGATTTCACTTTTTACATCTGCCTGCTGATTCTGTAATTCACTAATCTGATTGTTTTTTTGATTAATAGTAGAATTTATACCGGAGCGTTGTTCCTGGATTTTGTTTTGTTCGCCTTTTAAGCTGGAGATTGATGCAGCTTCTGTTATAACAGATGTTCCTCCAAAAATGGTTCCAAACCCAACCGTTGCCGTAACGGCAAGGCTCATTACTGTTTTCCTCATCCAATTGTTCCTCCATCTCTCTTTACACAGGTAACTCGTTATCGACAATCTTTATTCATAACTGAAGGAAGGACAGAGCGTGCCGTCCTTCCTTACAAATTAAACTTTTAAAAACTTACGTACGGACATGACACTGCCCCAAACACCTATTAAGGCACCCATTAGAATTAATATGCCTGAAAGTTGATAGACAAATGGGTCAAATGGCAATACCTTAATAAAAGTCCCTTGAAGCTTAGGTCCTAAATAATCATAGGCACGATAGTAGGCAATCGAAATCAGTACAATCGGTAAAATGGAACCAACAATTCCGAGCCATAGACCTTCTAGGAAGAACGGCCAGCGTATAAAGGTATTCGTTGCTCCTACTAATCTCATAATCTTAATTTCTCTTCGTCTCGCAATAATCGTAATCTTAATCGTATTCGAGATTAAGAAAATAGCCGTAAAGAATAAGCCAATGACAAGAACTATCCCAACATTTCGAGCCGCATTGATAAACTTAAATAATTTTTCAACCTTGCCCTGACCGTATTTAACCTTTGCGACAAAGTTGTCTTTTTCAATCTGCTTCGCCACTTTCATCGTATCAGCAGGGTCTTTCGTCTTGACGATAAAGACATCATTTAGCGGATTATCTTGTTCAAAAAGCTTAAACGCTTTTCCGTCCTCACCAAGATTTTTTACTAGATTATCTAATTCCTTTGTTTTCGGCGAGAATTCGATACTTTTTACTTCTGGGA
Organism: Bacillus sp. AFS037270; assembly: GCF_002585305.1. The sequence continues at coordinate 41,112 of NZ_NUNF01000026.1, forward strand.
TACTAGCAATCTCATTTTTTAACGTTTGCTGATTTTGTTGATTAGCAGCCACATCGATATGAACACGGATTTCTACATCCTCTTCAATCGTTTGGGCCACTCGGTTAAGATTCATCATAATGGCGTAAAAGACACCGACTAGGATTAGTGTAACGGTAACGGCACCAATGGATGCAAAAGTCATCCAGCCGTTTCTCTTAATGCTTTTTAAACTCTCACGGGCGTGACGGCCAATTGTTCTAATTTTCATAACCGTAGTCACCTCTTTGCTCATCGCGAACAATCTTGCCGCCTTCAATAGCAATAACGCGATGTTTTAATGTATTTACGATCTCTCTGTTATGAGTTGCCATCACAACAGTTGTTCCTCGATTATTGATTTCTTCAAAAATCTTCATGATTTCCCATGATGTTTCCGGGTCAAGGTTACCAGTTGGCTCGTCCGCAATAACAACTTTTGGAGAGTTCACAATCGAGCGGGCAATTGAAACACGCTGTTGTTCACCACCGGACAGCTCTGTTGGCAGCATTTTAATTTTATGCTTTAAACCAACAAGGTCGAGTACTTCCATTACTCGCTTGCGGATAAATTTTGGCTGGGCCTCAATTACCTCAAGTGCAAATGCCACATTTTCATACACCGTTAGGGATGGAAGGAGTTTGAAGTCCTGGAAAACGACGCCTAAATTCCGTCTAAACAGTGGCACTTTTTTCATTTTTAATTTGGCAAGGTTAACGCCATTCATCGTGATCGTTCCTGTAGATGGTACTTCTTCACGATACATCATTTTAATGAAGGTCGACTTACCGGCACCACTTGGACCAACAACGTAGACAAATTCGCCTTGATTAATTTTGACATCTATACCATTTATAGCTGTTACACCATTCGGATACTTCTTATATACATCTTGTAATTCGATCATTTATTATCACCTATATTGGAAGTTAGTTCGAATAAAATTCGACAATAATCTTCGTATTTTTTACACAATGGACCAAAATAACAAACAATATGTGCATAATCTCGCATGTTTTTATTATAACATCATAATTCGCTAAAAAAAGTGGTAATTGTATTACAGTTTCTTTTCAATCAAAAAACAAAACTTGACAAAATTTTCACTATTCTCAACTTATTCATCTAAATTTGCAAATAAAAAACGCCCTGTTTATCGTAACAGAACGTTTTCGTATATTCCTTATTTTTTCGCTGCAAGCCATGTTGCCATGGTTTCAGCATCATCGCCGGTTACCACTTTTGCCGGCATTCCGCCTGATTTACCGTTTTTAAGTATGTCTAGAATTTCATCTTTTGAATACTTTGAGCCAACCTTCGTTAAGTTTGGTCCCATCGCACCCTTCATATCGCCGCCGTGACAGCTAGAGCACTTTTGATCGTAGATCTTTTGGGCATCACCTGCATTTGAGGTTTCCGTTGTACCGCCGCCATTATCTTTTGACGTATCCTTGTTGTCACCGCCGCCACAAGCTGCAAGTCCCATCACAAGAGAGGTTCCAAGTAATAGGGTTAACAATTTCTTCATCATCACATTACCCCCTTTTAAGTAAATGTTTCCATCAATGTACTATTATACCAATCCTATGCGCGTTTGAAACCTTCACCAAGCACCTCGGCAGCGTCCATAACAATCACGAATGCAGATGGGTCAAGGGTTTTGACCAAATGTTTCAATTTTGTGAACTCCGTTTGATCTACCACGCACATGAGCACTGGCCGTTCATGGTCTGTAAAACCACCATATGCTGATAGTTTTGTCACTCCACGGTCAATTTTATTCAGGATTCCCTCACGAACTTCATCTTGGTTATTCGTAATGATCATAGCCATTTTTGAACCGTTAAATCCTACCTGAACAAGGTCGATCGTTTTACTTGTTACAAATAGGGCAATTAACGCATACAATCCTTTTTCAATATCAAAGACAGCCGCAGCTGTAAGAACAATCAACCCATCGATCATGACAACGCATCTGCCAAGGGTAAAACCGGTATATTTATTGATGATTTGAGCAGCTACATCGGTGCCGCCAGTGGAGCCATTTCCTCGGAAAACAATTCCAAGCCCAAGTCCTACGCCTATTCCTCCAAATAATGCTCCAAGAAGGGCATCATGTGTCCAAGGTTCAAGATGTTTCGTCAGAAAAACAACAAATGGAAGAAAGATGGTTCCGGCAAGAGTTTTCACACCGAATTGTTTTCCTAAAAAGGAAACACCAGCAATAAATAACGGAATATTAAAGGCCCATTGAACATAGGCTGGTTCCCATCCAAATACGCCCTTTAAAATGGTACTAATTCCGCTTACTCCACCTGAAGCGACTTGGTTTGGGAGCAAAAACACATTAAAGGTTATGGCGATGATTGCCGCTCCTATTAACACGAGAATATATTCAAACGCCACTCTCAGTTTCGGATAGGTTTGTGTTAGGTTGTTAAATACGTTCATACCCAGATTCTCCTCTATTTTCTATCTAAATCTGAAAGTGAGTATAGCATTTCATAAATATTGGTGTAAATGGCATTAAGTTAACGTGGTAAAGTGGTAATAAAGTGAAACTCCCTGAGGTGAATTTCATTAGCTAATTGTAGCTTTTGCCTTTATTTGTGTTTTCATGAGAGGTATTAATTCAATATTCATTTTGAGCATAGTTCCTGGAGATTCCCCAGCTTACTTTACTGGCGCATGGCGGCCAGTTTCTGGCGGATACCAACTATTTACCGGCAAAAAAGCCTTTGCTGAGCAAATCGGCAAAGGCTTTTTCATGATTATGAAATTCGTGAACGCAAATAAGCATTAATGAATTGATCTAAATCTCCGTCCATAACCCCCTGCACATTTCCACTTTCCGTATTCGTCCGATGGTCTTTTACCATGGAATAAGGATGGAAGACATAGGAACGGATTTGGCTTCCCCAGCCAATTTCCTTCTGTTCGCCGCGGATTTCCAAAAGTTCTTGCTCCTGACGCTCAATTTCCCGTTGATACAGCTTCGCTTTTAACATTTTCATCGCCGACTCACGGTTTTTAATCTGTGAACGTTCCGATTGGCAGGTAACGACAACTCCTGTTGGAAGGTGGGTAATCCGGACCGCCGAATCTGTTGTGTTGATATGCTGTCCACCTGCACCCGTTGCACGGTACGTATCAATTTTTAAATCCTCCGTACGGACTTCGACCTGAATTTCTTCATTAAATTCAGGCATGACTTCACAGGAAACAAACGAGGTATGACGTCGCCCTGAAGCGTCAAATGGCGAAATCCGAACAAGCCGGTGAACCCCTTTTTCTGCTTTCAAATAGCCATAAGCATTATGGCCTTTAATCGACAATGTGACACTCTTGATCCCTGCTTCATCACCGGGGAGATAGTCAAGTGTTTCCACTTTAAAGCCCTTCTTTTCCGCCCAGCGGGTATACATCCGCAGCAGCATCGAGCCCCAGTCCTGTGATTCCGTCCCGCCGGCACCAGGATGCAGCTCAAGAATGGCATTATTTTTATCATATTCCTCACTTAAAAGGAGCTGAAGTTCAAACTGATTTAAACGGCTTGTTAATTGTTCCAGCTCTTCTTCGAGCTCTGCCCTTAATTCCTCATCATTTTCTTCTTTGACAAGTTCGTAGGTTAGTTCGAGATTCTCATAGGAGTCATTTAACTCCATGAACTCGTTCACTTGATCCTTTAAAGCATTTGCCTCGCTGATAACGGTTTGCGCCTTTTCCTGATTATTCCAAAAATCAGGATGAAGCATTTCATCATCTAGCTCGGCAATTCTGGCTTCTTTATTTTCAAGGTCAAAGAGACCCCCTAAAGTCCGCTAATGTCTTAGCTGTTTTCTCAAGCTCATTCCGAATTTCTGCTAATTCCATTTTCTTCACCTCTATAAAAATTAATCCGTTATGTTGTTTAAATTAGTCAGTCCCTATCCATTATAGCGTGTTAACCTAAATAAATTCAAAATTTGGCCATTCATCCCTATTATTTTTCATAAATCACTCCATTACAAATCATAAAATTCCATTAAATATCCTTAGTATTTATATATTTCATTGTGTCAAAGATGGTACTATTAAATAGGAACAATCCGGATTTTAACTAGAAACTCATACATAAATAAATAACTAACTACAGTACGGGAGCCAATTTATTGAGAAGGAGCAAAGGCGAATGGAGAAAATAAATCGTAATGAACCTTGTCCTTGCGGGAGTGGAAAAAAGTATAAAAAGTGCTGCGGAGCGAATGACGCTATTTCCATCACTGAGGTGCTTGTCAATGAAATAGAGGAACTGCAAAAACAGTTCCTCCATTTTGCTTACTATCACTTTGGTCATGAAATGGCTGAGGATTTTGAACTGCTTGAAGAGATGCTAGACATCGAAACAGACCAAGAACGGGAATTCTATGAAATGATTCATTCCGTATGGTTTTCCTTGTTTGAAGAGTTGGATGATGGGGAAACAATTATAGAAAAATTCATTCGTGCCGAAGCTGGAAAAATGAAACGTCCTAAATTAAGACATATTTTACAAACATGGACGGATGCAAGAACCATCGCCGGGAAAGTTTTGTCTGTCGACAATAACACGCTGACAATTGAAGACGGCTTCACATCGGAACAACTTGAGACCATTAATTTAACAGACTTCATTCAAGTAAAAGAAGGCTCGTTTTTTACGGGGATTCTGCTCCCATTTGAACATCAATATGTATTTTTCCCGGCACCATTAGAACTAGAGGGGCTCAAACCAGAGCTTGCTATTTCCTACATCGAGGATTGCAGTTTTGAGGAAGAGTACGACACACCTCAAGAGTATATGACAAATCTTTTTATGTTGGTGCTAAGCGAGCTGCCAATGGTTGGCGGTTTAGTGGAAGTCGACCAAATGGATTGGCCCGCTCCTATTTACAAGGAAGTAGCAGATCTTTTTAAGGACAAGCTGCAAATGCAGCTGCCGCCACAAGTCTTAGATACAGGCTTGATTCTTTGGCATCATTTTTGTCAAAAAAAACAAAAGCGAATCCAAAATCCAAATATATATGTAGCCGCGCTTCATTATTTATTGGCAATGGTTGCTCCAATAGAACAATTTACTCAAAAGGATCTAGCTAAACAATATGGAGTTTCCGCCGGAAGTATTTCCTCGGTTGTATCTGATTTAGAATTCGAATTAGCAGAGGAAATGGCTGAGTTAATCGGAATCCTCTATGGGGAAGATGATACAATTGAGACACCTCTCGTTCAAATAGCACCTGTGATAGAATTCCCTGCAAATAAAGCGGCTCAAGATGCGAAGAAAACGGATAGCACCTCTACTGTTAAGACACTCCCAAGTGCTGCAGATAAGCACACGAAGAAAACCAACGTGCGAAAAGTATCAAGGCGTGATGAGGAACATGCACGCAACTTGATTTATGACGCCTTCCAAACTGATGGTAAGCAGCGGTATAAATTGGCAGAAGAAGCGTTAAAGCTGAATCCGAATTGTGTTGACGCCTACGTGATTCTTGCCGAAAAAACTAAGAGCTTAGAGGAAGCGATATTATTATATGAAAAAGGAATTCAAGCCGGCGAGCGAGACCTAGGTAAGAACTTTTTCAAGGAGAACAAGGGTTATTTTTGGGGATTGCTCGAAACAAGACCATTCATGCGGGCAAAACTTCATTATGCCGAGGCCCTTTCGGTTCAGGGTAAAGTAGCAGAGGCAGCCCGGCAATACGAAGAATTGCTTGAATTAAACCCAATGGACAACCAGGGTGTCCGTTTCTCCTTATTTGTTGCTTATATGGATTTGGGTGAGTTTAAAAAGGCTCATGGTATTCTTAAAGAATATGAAGAAACGACTGCTCAGAACCTATATAACCGGCTATTATTGGAATTATGTGAGCATGGTTTTACAGCTAATGCCGAGATGCTCTTGAAAGGTGCTAAAAAGGAAAACAAGTTTGTGATTCCTTATTTAACCGGCAAAAAACGATTGCCTGCCTACCCTCCTGATTTTTATGGTGTTGGGGATGAAAACGAAGCGATTGTTTATGCGGATATGCATTTGCATTTGTGGAAGAAAGTTGATGGGTTGGAGAAGTGGTTGAAGGGGAAATAAAAAACGAGAGGGAAAACCCTCTCGTTTTTTTATGGAGCTATTACTTCTGACGCTCCCGTCGTTGGTTTACCTTCATCGACTGGTGTTGAACTAGTATCCGTCTGCTGTGAACTAGTATCAACTGATGCTGAGCCGGAATCAGTCGTTGTTGTACCAGAACCAGAAGTTGTTGTACCAGAACTGGACGATGGTGTATCACCAGTATCTGTTTGTGAATTGGTACTTGCCGTCGGTTCAATCGCTGTTGAAGAATCTGGTGTACTTGATTCTGCTGTTCCAGTCGTTGTACTAGATGGAGTTGCTGCTACAGGATCGGATAATGGGACAGACTTTGGTCCATGGGCAGCACTTAGTATTCGGTCTTGATTTAAACCACCTGTTCCGTGACACACTGAGCAGGCTGCTGTCTGACTAGGATGATTCTCTGGACTAGGTAACTTCGCTGTTACACCGTATAAAGAGGTAGAACCATTATGGCATTTCATACAAAATTGTTTTTCTGTATTTACATCCCAATCTTTTATATCACCCGTGAATGTAAATCCACCTGTTGGATTGTCGTGACCAAATGTACTTTTCAAGAGAAATGAATTATTCGAACCATGTGTCTCATGACATTCAGCACAAGGCAAGAAACCTTGTAATTTACTGCCGTCTTGTGCTGTAATCGAATGCTGTGTTGTTACCCCATCAGTATAGTATTTTTTTATATCGGTATGACAAGAGAGACATAACGAATAATCATCCATGCTGCCGCTTGCAGTTAATGATTTTTTATACTGGAGGAACTCATAATAACCGTTCAAAAAGGTTTTCGTGTCAAAGATACTCTTAGTTGTACTAGATAACGTATCCAGCACAGTATATTCTTCATGACAATTTATACAAGAGGTTTCTATACTATCTACTTTCAAAGTAGTTAATCCTCTTTTATTAAGGTCTTCTGTTTTGTGATTATATACATAATGGTCTTTCAATAGATTAGGATTATCTTTACTCCAATCCAGGTGTGGGTTATGACAAGTGGTACAGGAAGCTTGTTGGGTTTTGTCCACTCCAGCCGTATGGTGATTTTTACTATCACGATTATCAATTGCCGGTGCATTGATGGTTCCATCGTGACATGCCATACAATAGTTCTGCGTGGCATCGTCACTTGGTTTTACTTCAAGGGTATCTGTTGACCCTTTATGGGTACTGTGACAAGTCGAACACATATTAGTATTTAAGGTGTAATGACCGTGCGGATTGGAACTTGTTTGATGAGAATCATCGTCAAAATCCTCCCATTCAGTATTTGTCCTCGTGGTAAATTTGAATGATTTTTTATTTATTTTATTTATTGCTGGGTCACCTATTGAGCTAGGATCAATGCTTGCAATAAAGGATTGGTTTAGCTTAAAGTCATCATCTGGGTCAAAGGTGATACTATAAGCAAACATACCCGGAATTTCAAGGTTATTTAATGTTGTTGTCCCTGTAATTTCTGTATTACCCTGCATCACTTTAATAGCTTTATCCTTATCTATTTGGAGAATAGGATTTTGATCCACAATAGTAAATTTTATCTTAGCATTTTTAGGGATATTGGTTAAATCCTCGCCATATTGTACCGTATTATCTGGGAATACAATCCCTGTTTCAGATATATCATCTGCAAAGACCACATTACTCAGAGAGATGAATGCGCAGCCTATCAATAAAAATAATAAAATCAATAAACCATTAGCAGATACCTTTTTATACCTTGTGATAGGATTCATTCGTTTCATCTCTTTTTCTGTTAATTTAGTTATGTTGGATATGTTACTTCAATTATCAATAATGTTTATAAGTCAATTATAGCAATGATGACGCGGCTATTTGGGGCGGAAATAGAGCAATTTTTTGACAAATTTCCGACAAGAGAGGATAATAGAAGGATTATGGTAAAATCCATAAAAACAAGGTAACAATATTACTATTGCTACCTTGTTTTTGGGGTATATCACTTTTCTTTCGGTCATCAAATATTGGCAGATATTTGGTGACTTTTTTTAGTAGTTAGTTCCTCTTGCTGCACCAGGTTGACCAGAAACAGGTCTTTCCTTGTTGTTAGGGTTACCTAAGAATTGTTCACCTTGACCATGACATGCATAACATACTGACATACCAGTATAACGTTTTAATGCAGATGATGGGTTAGGATCTTTTAAGTAATCAAGTGCAGTAGTAGGAGTCATTCCTGCTGCTACTTTTTCAAAGTAGTTTTGATCATTTGCATCACTCATTAATTGAGCTTCTGAACCGTGCGCGAAGTGACAGCGTACACAAGTTAAATTGTCTGCTCCTGTTTTATGACGGTGAGCTGTTGTATAAACTCCAGTGTCATTCGTACGTGTTGTAGATAGATAGTCTGTGTGACAAGCAGAGCAATATTTGCTCATTTGTAGACCACTGTCTACAACATAGTTTGCATTTGCAGTATCAAATAAAGAAGCGATGTCATCTGTCGTTTCAACATCAACACCGATGGCGATTTGAGCAGTTGAAACGGTATCTACTGCTGCACCAGATGCAAAACCATCTTTCCAAACAACGGTTAATGTGTTTGTAATGTCAGATCCAGCTGCATCTTTAAAGAATGTATCCGCATTACTAAATGGAGCACCCACGTGGCCTTTATCTCTTAACCAAAGAGAATAGTCAGCAACATATTTACTTCCATCCCATCTGTAAGTTTGGATAACTTTGTCACCAGCAGCTAATTTAGCACGAGAATATAAGTAGCCGTATTTAGTTTTATCAGTAGAGATATCACTGGCAGCAAGAGTTTTCTTTACTAAGATGTAAGGTGTGCTGAATTCAGTTGGAACTGTTGCATTAATGGTTAGGTTTTTGAACAATTTACCATTTTGAGTATCTTTAGTTGCTGTAGAATAAGCTACTTGTGCCCAGCCCATTGGGTCTAAGTTCAAGTTATTCTCACTTGAAGTACCAGAACCGTGAGCAGCGTGGCAGCTTGCACAATCAAATTCTGCCCCCCAAGTACTTGCACCTACAGATCCTTTTGTTGTATCAGGATTGCTGTTTCCACCTGGTGCAGCACTTACTTGTAAAGAGCCGTCTGCATCATGAAGGGAACCATTGTGTCCTGCAGTTTGAACGTTGAATGTTCCTGAAATACTCTTAGCGTTTTCTTCTGAAACTGGAGCAAATGAGTTATATGCACCTGTTGTACCGTCATGACATGCAGAACATGTGCTGTAAGTACCGTCCTTGAATAATAAGTATTCGCCGTCAGCAGCTGTGTGTGTTTGGTGACAGCTTGCACAAGAGTTAGTGTTGTTAGTATAGAAACCGTGAACTTTTTGACCAGTTCTTTGTTTTCTAGTATTGTTGTAACCAGTTTGGTTAGCGTTTTGAAGTCCAGATCCGTCTACGTCTACATGAGTATCCGGAACTTGATACATTCCTGTATTGTGTGAATCCGTTACTAACCCAGTAGATTTAGAAAGTGGAGTTGATCCCCATCTAGCATAAAGTTCTACTGTATAAACAGTTCCTGGAGTAACAACTGAGGCAGGAATAGTTACACTAGCCTTAAGAGTTGTAGCATCTACATGAATATCTTCATATTTTTTTACAACTGTATCTCCTAATTTTAGTGCCAAATCGTAACTTGAATCCTTTGTTTCTCCATTCGCCGTATTAGCATTAAATGGAACCACTAAATCTAAACCAGATTGATAAGGTTTTAATCCATATGGATCCTTCGCGAATGCAGCAGTGCTAAGGATTCCCACTAAAAAGATTGCAAGAATTAGTGAGAAACTCATTTTAATCTTACTCATCCCAAAAAACCTCCCATTTTTAAATCTCTTTTTTTCTCTCTCTATTTTTTTATAAAAATCTCTGGATTGTTCTTCTAGGGCATCACCTCCTTAAATGTTAACTAAATATTAATAGTAAAGGCCGACCCTTTGGTTAACCGTATCGGTTACAAAAACTTCACCTTTATCGTCTACAAATAATCCGTTTGGCAGATAGAATTGTTCTTTATCTGCTCCCATTGCGCCAAACTGATAAACTTGTTTCCCATTCTTATCGAACCCATAAACATTGTGAGTCATGTTATCCACCATTAGCAGTGTCCCATCACCCAGAACACCAACGCCACGTGGATTTACAAATTTAGACTCACCCTTACCATCTGTAGAGCCATTAATAATCCTAGTGAATTTACCATCTTTATTAAAAATAACCAGACGTTGATTTCCAGTGTCAGCCACAATAATATCTTGGTTATCATCAATGGTTACAGCATTTGGTGCATTTAAAGGATCATCTTTGCTAGAAGCTGTTGTAAGTTCAAGCAATTTTTTTCCTTCTAGGCTATAAACCATAACTTTATTTTGTTGAATATCGGTTATATATAACTTTTTGTTATAAATTCTCAGCCCGCCAGGAGACTTAGTGAACTCTGTACTTTTATTTTCATCAGTGAAGTATTTAATGAATTTACCTTTTGCTGTAAAAATAGAGATTTTACCATTGTAAAGGTCAGCTACGTAAACATTTCCGTCCTTATCCCCGGTAATGCCATATGGGAATTGGAATTCTCCTTCTCCAGTCCCTTGTTTACCAAATTTAAAGACAGGTGTTCCAGATGTATCAAACACTTGAATCTGCTTGTGATTGGTATCGGACACATAAACAAATTCACCGATTTTTGTAACGTCCATTGGTTTGCTAAGCGGTGTTTCCATGTCTCCCTGTAAATAGTAATTTAATGTTGGAGGCCCGCCCTTAACAGTACTTGCCACCTTAACAGCGTCATCCTGAAGATTGAAAAAGTAGATGACAGCAAATAACACAGCAGTAAGACCAACGATGGTGCCCATCCATATATACATGGTTTTCTTCTTCAAGGAATCCATCTCCTGTTCTTATTTGTTTTTCGAATTTAATTTGTCCAAGGCCTGCAATGCAGGTTTATAGGTTGGATCAAAGGAAAGTGACTCCTTGAACAGCTGCTCTGCTTCTTTTTTCTTTCCTTGAGCTACTGCTACTAATCCAGCTTCATAAATAACATCGGTATTACCATTTTTTAATCGGTACGCTTCCTGTAATGCTTCTGTTGCTTTATCATACATTTTTAATTTTCTATAGCTCCGGCCTTTTAACAATTGTCCTTTATAGTCCCTTGGTGAGATCTTCACTGCTTTAATAGCCATTTGCAGTGCATCATCATAACGTTTTTCTTTGTCATAGACGATGCTCATATTGAGATAAGCATCATAATAGTTTTTATCTAAGCTTTTCGCAGTTGTGTATTCTTTAATTGCCGCACTATCATCACCTTTTAAGAAATAGGTGTAGCCAAGCTGTACTCTTAGTTTTGGATCATTCGGTTTTTCATTTACTTGTTCTTTGTAATAAGTTAATTGTTTATCAAGCTGGTCAGCTTGTTTGTTCCAAAGGTATTTATCGCTAATATAGTAACCAGCAGATAAGCAGATAGCTAAGGTGACCGCTAGGATAATCAACGATTGCCACCAAGTAAATTTATCCTTCTTCATTTTTTTTACTTTTTCTCTTGAAGGTTCTTGGGCATTAGGTTGAACGACACTTTCCATGTTAGCCCTCCTAATCTAGTAAAATTGCAATTATTGTTTATGACATGCTGTACACTTTGGTTTGTAGTGACAGGTATAACACATGTCTACTGGCTTTTGCGTAGCTGATAACGGAATTGGATGCCCTTGTTTATAATTCTTTTCGGCATGACTGGCAGGATGACAGCTGCTGCATGTAACATTGCTAGTTTGATTGAATCCTGTTTTTTGATAATCATGACACGTTAAACATTTTTGCTTGTTCGTTTCCGCCAATGGACCGTGTAAATTTACAAATCCTTTGACATGGCTTGCTGGTCTTGTATTATGGCAATCCTTACAGAATGTATTTTCTCTTGCATATTCCTCTGCTGAAATCGACTTAGTAGTAATCGATCCTGTAGATAAAAATTGTTGAGTTGGCGATACACTCTGCAGACCTTGTATCACTTCATCCGACATATATTGATGACAGCTATTACATTTTTCTATGTCTTTCTTGGCTGCTTTTCCATGTTCTCCTGCTTTAAATGATGCTTGTTTATGAGATTTAGGATACATTTCGCTCGAATGGCATGTCTTACATTCAGTTGATACTTCCCTTGCTTCATGGCACTCTATACAAGTTTCCATTTTTGGACTTGTAAACTTTATATCACTCATCATCGATTTTCCAAGTGACGTATCCCATTTATCATAATCTGATTTAAACGTTACATTTCGTTCGGAAATTTTCCCGTGTGCTACACCGCTGTGACACTGTGTACATTTAATATCTTTTGCAAGGTGTTTATCATGTGGAATGATTAAATCGCCTGTTGATGTTACTTGACGTTTGCTCATATCATGACACTGTTCACATGCAGAATTAGGTATCTCTTTAGGCATTTGTATTGGTGCTGTATAGGCATTTGTTTCTTTTTCAAAAATCTTTGTTATGCCTTCTTCCTTATCTTTTGCTATATTTTTGGCCCCCGGCTGTACGTGACAGCTAACACATTCAACCTCACTATGCGAAGAAGCTTTCCAGGTATAGTATTCAGGCTTCATCTCATGACAGGATGAACAAAAGGATGAACTCGAAGATGCTTCTAGCCCAAATGCACCTAAGGCGAAAAACAGGGCTAGAAACAACACAATAAGAGTCATTATTTTTATTAACTTGTAGCGATTACGCGGAGGGGCCGATCGCGTTTCTTTTTCCTCTTCCATAAAAGCGTCCCTCCAGATTGAGATTTAACTAGTTTTTCACAGCGGATTTAAAGCCAGTTCTATGACAGTATTGGCAATAAACATCTGTTGGTGCTTTTGGAGTCGTTGAACCTTCAACTGGTTTTTGATTATCATGGCAGACAAAGCATCCGGCTTTTTGATCAGCGGTTTTTGCTTTAGCAGAGTGGGCCGTTAACCATTGATCACTATTTCCATGACTAGCAGGACGATCCGTGTGACACGCACTGCAGAATTTGTTTGTTCTTGCCTGTTCTTTTGCAAGATTTGCGTTTGGTGTGTACTTTACTTTTTGATTTCCCATCTTAAGAAGTGAAATAATGTCCTCTTTTGGAATTTCTCTAACCCATTTTGAATCCTGATGACAATTCATACATGTATCTAGCTTTTGTACAGCCGTAGTTCCGTGACTATTATTCCAATCTAGATTTTTATGAGTTTTTGGAACTTCTGTCTGCTTGTGGCAGGTTGTACATTCCATTGAAAGCTTAACATCTTTCTTTTCCTTACCAATTGCTTGCAAAATAATAGATTGTGTTTTTTCATCATGGGCGGTTGCAACAGTTTCAGATGTTGTACTCTCGTTTGTAGTTTCTGTCTTTACAGCAGCTTTTTCTTCACTTGCAGAAGCAGTTTTCGTTTCCTCCAGTGTTTTCGCTGCTTCCTCCGGATTAGGCGGAACGCTGTAAGCTGGATCTTTCCATGGCTTTTCGCCATTATTTACTTTGTCATGACAGTCAATACATGTTCCCATATTAGGTCTCAAATATTTTTCTTCCATTAATTTTTCAGCGCTTTCCTTTGTCCATTCACCGCGAACTTCTTCTGTATTGATACCGCGCGTGGCCATTTTCGCGTGAACGACACCTGCGTGACAAGTAACACATGGAATGCCTTCTTCGATATGTCCTTTATGGTTCACCTTTAAGTCACCTGACGCTGTAACAAGGCGGTTTTTAGAGTGACATTGTAAGCAGTTTTGGTTTGACACTGCTTCTTCTTCTGTTTGAACAATCTGTTCTGGTACTCCTGTAACGTGGTAGTAAACTTCTTTCAATGACTTCATTTTGTGTGTCAGCATATTAACCGTACCCGGTTTAATGTGACACTGGACACATGAAATTTGATTGTGGGCGCTAGCTGTATAAGAAGAATACTCTGGCTGCATTTCATGACAGCTTGAACAAAATGACGGTGAATTGGTAAAGGAAAGCACCCCATATCCTCCGCCAAAAATAACAATACAACCAACTAATGAAACGAATAATAACTTCCATCTATTAACTGGGTTCTTCCAGTCAATGGCTCTGAACTTTTGCCAGAGTTTACGTATTGGGCCCGTCTTTTTTCTTTTTTCTCTAGATTCGGGATCTGTTTCTCTATTTTTCTTTTTCCCCCAAATGGCCACTTAACTCACCCTTCCCATTTCGGACTTTTTATCTATTTATTTTCCATATTAACCTCTCTAAAGGTAGTATCTAACATTGCAAGAGTATATTCCAATGTACAATTTGTGAATATTTTTTCATACTTTCAGAGGTTAAGTTTATACCTAAAAACAACATAAAAATGTTGTTATCACAAGGTTTTATTAATACTATCGTTGTGGTGTTAAACAATAAAAATAGGTATTTTTATACATTTATAACCCTATTTATGCAAGATGCATTCAGAGCTAGGTATATTTCCTTTTCCTTTCACCTAAAAGCCATCAGTCTGTCAAAATTGACAGAAAATCGAATCATTAGCACCGCTTTATTAGTAGTTCAATGACAGATAATATATAATAGTAGAATCACCATTTTTACACTGTTTTTAACATTGTTGTCACTGTAATGAGTAAATGGTAAGATGAAAAGGAAAATTATCGAACATTTTGACATGATTTTTTTTGTGAATTAGTCTCAGATAAAGGAGCGTTCATCAGGTATGGGGATTTTAAATAAAGTATTTGATTTGAACAAACGCGAACTAAAACGGTTAGACAAGCTGGCTGCCAAGATTGACGAGCTTGCAACCGAAACAGAAAGATTAACAGATGATCAGCTTCGCGAAAAAACAGAAGAATTTAAAGCGCGCTATCAAAAAGGCGAAACACTTGATGATTTGCTTGTAGAAGCATTTGCGGTTGTCCGTGAAGGCGCCCGCCGTGTACTTGGCTTATATCCATACCACGTTCAGTTAATGGGTGGTATTTCTCTACATGAAGGTAACATTTCCGAGATGAAGACTGGTGAAGGTAAAACCTTAACAGCGACCATGCCGGTTTACTTAAATGCCATTTCTGGCAAGGGTGTTCACGTTGTTACTGTCAACGAATACTTGGCTAGCCGTGACGCCACGGAAATGGGCCAGTTATACGAATTTTTAGGGCTTACTGTTGGCTTAAACCTTAACAGTATGGATAGTGAAGAAAAGCAGGCTGCCTATGCTGCTGATATTACCTATGGGACCAACAACGAATTTGGCTTTGACTATCTTCGTGACAATATGGTCCTTTATAAAGAGCAAAAAGTTCAGCGCCCGCTTTTTTATGCGGTCATTGACGAAGTTGACTCCATCCTAATTGACGAAGCCCGTACACCTTTGATTATCTCAGGTTCAGCACAAAAATCAGCTGTACTCTATATCCAAGCCAATGCTTTTGTAAGAATGCTAACAAAAGATGTGGATTACACCTATGATGAGAAAACGAAGGGCGTTATGCTCACAGAAGAAGGGATTAGTAAATCGGAAAAAGCGTTTGGTATTGAAAACCTCTTTGATATGGCGCATGTTACCTTAAACCATCATATTAATCAGGCATTAAAAGCGAATGTCAGCATGCACCTTGATGTGGACTATGTCGTGCAAGACGGCGAAATTGTCATTGTTGACCAATTTACTGGCCGTTTGATGAAAGGGCGCCGCTATAGCGAAGGCCTGCATCAGGCGATTGAAGCAAAAGAGGGCCTTGAAGTTCAAAATGAAAGCATGACAATGGCAACAATTACGTTCCAAAACTACTTCCGTATGTATGAAAAATTAGCTGGTATGACCGGTACAGCGAAAACGGAAGAAGAAGAATTCCGTAACATCTATAATATGAATGTTATTGTGATCCCAACGAACCGGCCAATCGCCCGTGATGACCGTGCCGATTTAATTTACGCTACTATGGACGGCAAATTCCGTGCAGTTGTCGAGGATATTGCAGAGCGCCATCAAAAAGGACAACCTGTCTTGGTTGGTACAGTGGCAATTGAAACATCAGAATTGATTTCCAACTATTTATCAAAGAAACGGATTCCGCATAATGTCTTGAATGCGAAAAACCATGAACGTGAAGCGGAAATCATCGCTGAAGCAGGTCATAAAGGCGCTGTTACGATTGCAACCAACATGGCCGGCCGTGGTACGGATATTAAGCTTGGTGAAGGTGTCATCGAACTAGGCGGTCTTGCTGTAATTGGTACAGAGCGTCACGAAAGCCGGCGGATTGATAACCAGCTCCGTGGACGTTCTGGGCGTCAAGGGGACCCTGGTATTACCCAGTTCTACTTATCAATGGAAGACGAATTGATGCGCCGCTTTGGCTCTGACAATATGAAAGCCATGATGCAAAGACTTGGTATGGATGATAGCCAGCCAATTCAAAGTAAAATGGTCTCCCGTGCTGTTGAATCTGCGCAAAAACGGGTTGAGGGGAACAACTTCGATGCCCGTAAACAGCTTTTACAATATGACGATGTTCTTCGTCAGCAGCGTGAGATTATTTACTCACAGCGCGATGAAGTATTAGAATCTGAAGACCTGCGCGAGATCGTTCAGAAGATGATTCTCAATTCGATTCAGCGTAATGTGGAGGTCCATGCCCCTCGCCATGAGGATGAGGAAGACTGGGATCTTCAAGCGATTATCGAATATGTGCAGGCCACACTTCTTCATGAAGGTGATATTACGGTAGATGACCTAAAAGGCAAAGAGCCGGAAGAGATGGTTGAAACAATTTTTGCAAAAGTCAGGGAGCGCTATGAGGAAAAAGAACAGATTCTGTTCCCTGAACAAATGCGTGAATTTGAGAAGGTTGTCACACTAAGAGCGGTTGACTCTAAGTGGACGGACCATATCGATGCGATGGATCAGCTTCGTCAAGGAATTCATTTGCGTGCATACGGACAAATTGATCCGCTTCGTGAATACCAGCATGAAGGTTTCGCGATGTTTGAAGCGATGATTCAATCGATTGAAGATGAAACGGCGATGTATATCATGAAGGCAGAAATTCGCAATAACCTGGAGCGTCAAGAGGTTGCTAAAGGTCAAGCGGTGAATCCGAAGGAAGACGGCGAACCTGTGAAGCAGAAGCCAAAAGTGAAGCAGCTTGATGTCGGACGTAATGCCCCATGTATCTGCGGCAGCGGTAAGAAGTATAAGAACTGCTGTGGTGCGGGGAAATAATAAGAAAAGCGGAAGCGCCTTGAACAGGGGCGCAAGGCTACAGACGAGCCTTCTTGACGGATTGGCTTATGATCCTGAGAGCCTAGGCGCTGCAGCTGGACACTCCTCAAAGATTTTTATAATTGTTTATTTTTATTAGAGGCCAGCAATATGGTGCTGGCCTTTTTGTTTTCTGCTACACCATCAATCCCCAACCTTTTTCAGAATTTTATCCACAAATTTGCGTAAATATCATTAACTCCTGTGGTTAATGTGTATAACTATTCAGAATTTTGTGGATAAATATAAACAAAAAGAGTTATCCACATGGGGATAACTCTTTAGTTCTTTCGCAAATATCATAAGCATCAAGATTTAGTTTACTCGAGGATTTACTATAATAAAAAAACTGCCCCAGTCACCTGGAGCAGTTTTTTTGATTATTGCGCCTCAATTAAGCCGTAGCGGCCATCTCTACGCTTGTAAACAACATTCGTACGGTTAGTATCAGAATTAGTGAAGACATAGAAGCTGTGGCCAAGCATGTTCATTTGCAGGATCGCTTCTTCACTGTCCATTGGTTTCAAATCAAAACGCTTCGTACGGACTAATTCAAGATCTTCTTCATCATAATCGTGAGTTTCAGGGCTTTCAGGCGCTGCAAAAGTGAAAGATGGCTCCCCTTTTTCACGGAATTTACGGTTTACTTTTGTTTTGTGTTTGCGGATTTGACGCTCAAGCTTGTCAGTGATTAAATCAATCGCCGCGTACATATCAACGTTTGTTTCTTCAGCACGTAATACTAATTGCTGCAGTGGAATAGTGACTTCTACTTTTGAAGATTTATCTTGATTGAATCTTAGATTCACGTTTACCTTTGCATTAGGTGCTTCAGTAAAATATCGCTCCAATTTGGAGATTTTCTTTTCAACATACTCTCTAATTGCTGGAGTAACCTCAATGTTTTCGCCACGTACGTTGTATTTCATGTGGAATCCTCCTTTTGTTAAGGCTATGTAAATACAATTCTATTTTACCCTATGAGATTCCTGCTAAAACATGACAATAATTTTGTCGAATTTTTGACAAAAACAATAGGGAAATAGTGACAAAGGTGGATACACCCATTGACTTTATTGTGTTATTTTCACTAAAATGAATGGTTATTCATATATTTATCTTATTATCTTCAGAGACAATTTACCACTAAAACGCTTAGGAATAGGTTACAATGATGTGAACAATGAGGATGCTGATCTTAACAGAGTGGGGGAACTTTACCTTGCGATGGTGAAGGATTGGATGCTTGCTGCCCCCGCCTGTTTTAAAAGTTTCGCTGCATGTCTCAATGTCGAGCCAGTTGTGTAAATATCATCGATCAACAAGATCCTTTTCCCCTCTATTTCACAGTCAGAATCCACCTTAAATACTTGAGGAATATGGATTCGCTCTGCTCTTGATTTTTTCGATTGTTTTTCAGAATGGATTCGCGTAAGGAGTCCAGCTGACGGGAAGACGGCAAGGGTTATGATGGCAGTTGCCTGGTTAAAGCCGCGTTCATATAGGCGCTCTTCGCTTAAAGGAATCGGAACCAATAAATCCGGATCGATTTTTGGGATTTCTTTTTTAAAAAGTTCTGCAAAAATCCTTGCTAATACATAATCACCTCGGAATTTATAGGTGGCAATTAGTTCTTTTAAAAAATCATTATAGAGATAGAGAGAGTGATTTCTTTCAAGAAAACCCTGCCAGTCGGGGTCCTCCTCCCAGCGCGTGCAATCATGGCACAAATCCCCATCACGGAATTGTTCATTTAAGTGGTGGAATGGACGACTGCAGATGCGGCAGGTTTCCCCTTTTATTTCTTCCAGTTTTTCTTCACAAGTTGGACAAAGGAGTTGTTCTTTTTCTTTAGAGAAAAGTGCAATCCATCCAATGTTCGGAGCTATAACATTGTGGCAATAGAGACAACGGTCTTGCTGAAAGATAGTCATTTGGCTGCCCCTTGTTTATCAAGTAAACCTTTTTTTAGTCCTTCTAGGTTCATGGCGACAATCTGCCTTCTTGCCTTTAGCATATCTTCGGTTTTTCCATAATGAAAAAAGGTGACGATACCCGTGGGATGATCCTTGCTCCGACCTGCCCGGCCGGCAATTTGGACGAGTGCACTTTCAGTAAAAATAGTGTCCTCCGCTCCTACTACGGCTACGTCGATATTTGGAAAAGTAACACCCCGCTCAAGAATGGTGGTGGTAAGAAGCATAGGAATTTCTTTGTTCCGCATTTTTTGTACCTTGCTTTTTCGGTCAGGATCTTCGGCATGAACGGCCTCAATCTCGGGATGAATTTGCCGCAAGATTGTCAGCGCTTTTTCCATCATCGGGATATGAGGGAAAAAGACTAATGTCTGTTTGTCGTCTTGGATTCGGGTTTTTATCCAACGTATTACATTTGCGGGAAGGTTCCCTTTTTTAAGCTGTTTTTGCCAGTTGCCACACCAACTGAATTCTGGGACAGGGAGCGGTTTGCGGTGGAATCGGGCCGGAATGGTGGTAAATGCCCTTTTACCGGTTCGGCATTCTCTTTGCCAATTGGAATTAGGGGTAGCAGTTAGGTAAATCATGGCGGATGCTGGTTTTCGGGCCTGAACGGCAGCGTACTGGAGCGATTCTTCCACTGTATACGGAAAGGCGTCAACTTCATCTAATATGATAGCATCGAAGGCTTGGTAAAAACGGAGGAGCTGATGGGTGGTAGTGATGGTTAGGGAGGCAAAAAGGTGGCGGTCCTCACTCCCGCCGTATAGGGAGGCAATGGGGATATCGGGAAAAGCCGCTTTTAATCTTGGTGTTAGTTCTAAGACGACATCCGTTCTTGGGGTGGCAATGCAGATTCTTTTTTTGGCCAAGAGTGCGGATTCGATTCCAGCAAATAGGACTTCGGTTTTCCCCGCCCCGCACACGGCCCAGACAAGGTGCTCTTCGTTTTGGCGGATGGCCTCGACAACATGGTTGGATGCCACTTTTTGACCCTCAGATAGAGTCCCTTGCCAGGCCATGATTTGGGCTGGGTTTTGAATTTCAGGTGCTGGGCTGTTCCAGCCAATGAGCGGTGTGCATTCGCTGATTCTGCCCATCATAAGACAGCTGCGGCAATAAAGGCAGGTCTCCCCGCATCTAGCGCATGGGTATGCGGCGAACCACTGCGGGTCCTTATTGCCACAGCGGGCACAGATGAATTGCTTGCCGTTTTTTTCGATTCCTTTTCGGTATGTAAGATAGCCATATTGATAATGTTCTTGAATGTCAGTGAGTGGGAATGGGAGATCATCGAGAAGGAGCTGCTTGCCGGTAAGGCGCTGTTGAAGTTCTGGGTTGTAGGTGAATGCGGGGTTAAGCGGTGGATTCGGAATAGTTGGGATTTGTGAGATTGGCAGGGAATCTTCTTTTGTTTTGCTTGGAATGATTAGGTTATCTTTTTGGATAAAACGCATGGGGATGGTCACCTTCTTTGGATTTGATTTTGTTTTAGGAGTTGCTCTTCTAGGATTAGGTAGCTTTGGCTGCCAAGCCATTGATGGTACAAACGGTTTTTGGTATGTCCGGTTGTGGGCAGATTAAGGGATATTAGTACTTTTCGTGTGATGTCCGATGTCGGGAGATGAAGAATCGTCTGGCATTCATGGTTTGTGATGGTTGGTTTAATCAAGAGAAAGTAGTCCTTGATTGCTTCGATATGGCCAGTTTTGAAGGGCTGGCTGCATTTTAGGCAAATCCAGTTTCCTCTTTGATAGTCCATGGGGACGTGGTTACACGATGGACACTGGACTCCATAGTGAAGGTCTGTTTCGGTCAGGTCGTACTCTTTTAAGATATCTATTGGTTTTGGGTTATGTTTGCTTAACAGGAAATGAGCTATTTCATGCAATTTTTCGGGTTGGATTTTTACCTGTTTGTATCGCTTTTCGCAGTCCTCAATTTTATTAAACAGGTCTCTTCCTTTAGAAATTCTTGTTGTGTCTGTATTTGTACCGGTGGTTTTTAATATGGTCTTGTTAGTGCTTTTGAAAAAAATAAGGTAATCAATCGGCAGGAAATGGAGTTTATGTTGGATTAGCCATCTTGTTAAAAGGGATTGGAGTCTGCGGCATTGGGTTCGCGGGTCCTCGAAGGATTCTTCTGTTCCGTCAAGGTTGTTACGGATGAGCTGGTTAAAGACATGATCAAAGCACAAGGTTCCAATGATGTTTTTGGCTTCGATGATTAGGATGTGGGTTTGGGAGATTAGTAGAGTGTCGATTTGGAAGTAGATGTCGCCCGAGTTTGAGTTGAAGATCGTGGAGGATTAGGTATTTTTCTTGTGGCAGTTCCTTTACATAGTTTGCTAAGGCCTGTTCGCCCCAATAGCCTGCCCATCTTTTGGCTAGGTCTTTTTCTAGGATAGGATACTTTGGGTGGCTGCGGTTTAAGTATTTTTTTAAGATCTCGCTCAAGATGAGTCTCTGGGGAAGAGTTAGTTCTTTTATTGCCAAGATATATCACTCCTTTTTTTCTATAATTCTACATAAAATACAATTTTCCTACATGATTGATGAAATATTTTTGAGGATTTTTTGAGGATTCTGTCTGATTTTGAAACTATTCCGCCGATATTTCAATTATTTCCGCCGACTTACTTTTCAGTTACCTTTTTAAAATCCCAACCAAGGCTCCGTTTCCGCCATTTTAGGCCAGAATTCCGCCGGATTTCTCTTTTATTCCGTCGACTTTCTAATTTATTCCGCGCACTTCTCTCTTTTTTCCGCCAATATTCCCATTATTTCCGCCGACTTACTTTTCAGTTACCTTTTTAAAATCCTAATCATAGCTCCGTTTCCGCCGTTTTAGGCCGGAATTCCGCCGACTTTTTCATTTATTCCGCGCACTTCTCTCTTTTTTCCGCCGATATTCCCATTATTTCCGCCAACAAAGTTTTCTAAGATACCTTTATTTAAAATATCTAACTATCTAAAATTCTGCTAAACACGAAAAAGCCATCCCGGCCCAAAAGCCGGAATGGCAGCAAAACTAAAATTCTATTTTTTCATCCAGCCAAGCCCCATCGCACCCTCACCAAGATGGGTACCAATAACCGCACCAAAATAACCGATCATGAACTCAACATTGGGATACAATGCACCCAACTCCTGGCGCCACTCCTCTGCCTCCGCCTCGCGATTCGCATGAATAATGACAGCCCGGTATTCCCCACCGCCTGAGACCACTTCACCAAGTAAATCCACAATCCGTTTCAGAGCCTTCTTCCGAGTGCGGATTTTCTCAAACGGAACAATGACCTTATCTTCAAACCGCAGCAGCGGCTTCACCTGTAATAGGCTGCCAATAAAGGCTTGAGCGCTCGACAGCCGCCCGCCCCTCTGAAGATTAGACAAATCATCAACCATAAAATAAGCATCGGCATTTTCCTTTAACTCTTCCAAACGATTCATAATCACCTCAGCGGACTCCCCACGGCCTGCCATCACGGCAGCCTCAAGCGCATAAAACCCCTGGACCATACAGCTGATCTCAGAATCAAACGGATAAACCTTAATTCCCTCTACCATGGTACCAGAAGTTACAGCGCCTTGGTACGTACCGCTGATGCCACTGGATAGATGGATACTAATGACGGCATCATAATCGGCTGCCAGTTCCTCAAACAACTCGACAAATTTGCCAATCGGCGGCTGGGATGTCGTCGGCAAATCTTTTGTTTTTATCTCTTCATAGAACGCATTTGCGGTTAAATCGACTTCTTCCTGGTATACCTCTGTCCCGAAAATGACATTTAGCGGAATCATATGTATATTAAATTCTTCTCGTAACTGTTTCGGTATGTACGCGGTGCTATCCGTGACAATTGCCGTTTTCATAAAAATGTACCATCCTTGTCTTTTTGACTACCCTTTATTTTATATGAAACCACAAAAAAAGAACACACCCATTTAAGGCGCGCTCCTTAACAAATCTATCTTACTTCCACCCAGCCATTTTTAATTGCAGACACAACTGCCTGGGTCCGGTCATTTACGTTCATTTTTTGTAAAATATTACTTACATGGTTTTTAACTGTTTTTTCACTGATGAATAAAGATTCACCAATACCGCGGTTGCTTTTACCATCGGCAAGCATTTGTAATACTTCACACTCACGGCGGGTTAACAAATGCAATGGACGGCGGATTTCAAGCGTTGGCACATAGCCGCCTCCAGAATGTCCTGCTGTTGCTGCAAGCTTGCGATATTCGTTAACAAGGTTGTGGGTCACTTTTGGATGTAAATAAGAACCGCCATCCGCCACTACGCGAACTGCCTCAATTAAAGCGTCGGCATCCATTTCTTTTAACAAATAGCCGCATGCTCCAGTTTTTAAAGCATGGGTCACATAATTTTCGTCATCATGAATCGATAAAATAATGACTTTTGTGCTTGGGTATTTTTCAATTAGCTCACGGGTTGCCTCGACACCATTCATTCCCGGCATATTGATATCCATAATTACCACATCAGGCTGGTACTGTTCCACTAGTCCTAAAGCATCGCTGCCGTCATCGCCTTCAGCTACAACTTGGAACGACTTTTCGAATTCTAGTATTCTCTTAACACCTTCTCTGAATAGTTGGTGATCATCAATAATAGCAATTTTGGTTGTCATTTGGTACTCCCCCTTATTTACAATTTTATCATTTGCAGGAAATTTCCTTTAGTTAATTAATGGAACACGGATTAAAACCGATGTACCTTTACCAATTTTTGAATCATAGGTAATTTCGCCTTCAAGCAAGTCGACACGCTCTCTCATCCCAATCATCCCAAAAGACTCAGGTTTCTTAATCGATGTATCAAATCCAACACCGTTATCCTTAATGAGGACGGTGACAGCATCATTGGTGATTTCCAATCTGACTTTGATTTCACAGGCGTTGGCATGCTTGAGCGCATTTTGCACAGACTCTTGGATCATCCGGAACAACGCGACCTCATACTTAGTTGGCAGGCGGCGCTCCAGACCAATATTTACAAATTCAATCCTCGAGTGGTTATGATATTCTTCGATGGTTTTTAAATATTTTCTGAGGGTAGGGACAAGGCCTAAATCATCAAGTGCCATTGGACGGAGATCATAAATAATTCTCCGGACCTCATAAAGCGCGGCACGGACCATTTTTTTATAACTGTGCACTTCAGCAAACGCCTCATCCGGCCCTTTGTCCTTGTACACGCGTTCAATCAAATCAGATCTCATAATGACATTGGCGAGCATCTGGGCAGGTCCATCGTGAATCTCCCGGGACAACCGTTTTCGCTCTTCTTCCTGGGCTTCAATAATCTTCAAACCAAAGTCTTGTTTAGCCTTCGCGGTTTCGATTACTTCCCCTACTTGTTTCAAATCGCTTGTCAAGTAATTCATCACCACAGAAATTTGGGAAATAAGCTGGTCGGCACGGTCTATTGTGTCATCTAACCCAATCAATCTGCGTTCCAAATCGTCTCTTTTCTCCAAAAGCTGTTTCTTATACTGCCAATTGATGGAGAGATCCATCTGGAGCTGATGGGCCTTTTCATAGGCCTCACGAACTTCCTCTTCTGTGTAATGATTAAAATTCATACTCACTTCTGAGAGCATAAGCCGTGCTTGATGAACCTGATCTTCTAGCTGGTTCCCCTCTTCGATGAGGTTAACCATCATTTCTTTAATATTTCGGAGTTCAGTTGTCATACTTTCGTAATCTTGACGGCATTGCTCGCCGATTCGAAAAATATCACTTTTACTGCTTGTAACCCGATCAATCATTTCTTCACGAATTTCATCAATGGACTTCGTATTCACTTGTTTAAGTTTCATTTCATTCCCTCCAGGGCTTTCCCTTAAGGCCTTTAACACTTATTTTACATTGAATGTACTCATTTAGCGAACCATAACACTCATATTGACCTTCCACTGGGGTGAAAGTAATATAATAATAGTGTTACATTCTCTTTAAGGAGACGTATTGAACTAATACTATTATATCATTCGAACGTTACCATCATATTAAAGGTATATTACAACAATATTTTTAAAAAAAGAAAGGAGACTACTATGCTGCCACGTTACCTTACTGTTAAACAGACAGGCGAACACGAGATTTCGATCCAAAGATCCCGTTTTATTGCCCATTTAAAACGGGTTGAAACCGAAACTGAAGCGCAAGAGTTCATACAAACCATTAAGAAGCAGCATTGGGATGCTACTCATAATTGCTTGGCCTACTTGATTGGCGAGCACGACCAAATCCAAAAAGCCAACGATGACGGTGAACCAAGCGGGACAGCCGGGGTACCGATTCTTGAGGTTTTAAAAAAACGAAAGCTAAAGGACACAGTGGTGGTTGTTACCCGGTACTTTGGCGGCATTAAACTTGGAGCCGGCGGTCTGATCCGTGCTTACGGCAAAGCCACTTCAGAAGGACTTGAGGCAGTGGGCATTGTTGAAAGAAAACTTTCCCAAATTATTCATGCCAAATTTGATTATACCTGGCTTGGGAAAATTGAAAAAGAATTGCGTGCCGCTGATTATAAAATAAAAGAAATTCACTACTTAGATACCGTCGAGGTGGAAACATATGTAGACGAAAGTCAGGTCCAAGCCTTCATGGATTGGATGATCGAACTGACCAACGGCCAATGCTCACTCGAGCAGGGTGAAACGGTTTATCTAGAAGAAGATTACGTTCGAGAATAAATAACCTCCTATAGGTACATTATAGTAGTACGTTTGTGTGGATACAATTGGGAAAAATTAAAGGGGCTCAAGAATCTTGAGTCCCTTTTTCCTACTAAGAGCGGTTTTTTTCCGTCGTTAATGTCCGCATGATGTTCAAAAGTGGCCGATGGTCTTTTCCCATTAATCCAATCTTTTCAGCGATAATCTCAATTATTAAAACGACAACACCAATTAAGAAAAGCGCCCCTCCAATCCGTGCCTGCGAGAAAATGACTGCGACAAGCCCAAAAAAGGCGGCCATGGCATAGATAAGTAACACGGTTTGTCGATGGGAAAAGCCCATTCGCAGCATACAATGATGGAGATGGGATTTATCAGGTGCAGACAATGGCTGTTTGTTAATAATTCTTCGGATGATCGCGAACAGCGTATCAGAAATGGGTACTCCAAGTATGATGACGGGAATAATAAACGAAATAAACGTTACATTTTTAAAACCGAGCAGTGATAATACGGAGATGATAAATCCCAAAAAGAGTGCTCCTGTGTCTCCCATAAAAATTTTTGCGGGATGAAAGTTGTAAAATAAAAATCCAATCGTGCTCGCCAGCACAATTAAACCAACTGCTACAACGTAAAAATTCCCCTGAATAAAGGCTATTCCTGAAATCGTAATGAGGGCAATAGATGAAACTCCGGCGGCCAATCCATCGAGACCGTCAATCAAATTAATCGCATTTGTAATTCCTACTATCCAAAGAATCGTAAAGGGAATACTCAAGAGGCCAAATTGAAGCTGTCCTCCAAACGGCAAATTAATGAATACAACTTGCAGATCACCTAAAAAAACAACACAACAAGCCGCTGCTAATTGTCCAAGCAGTTTATACTTTGCCGGCAATTCAAACAGGTCGTCACAAAAACCGGTTATGATGATGATCAAACTTCCAAGCAATATCGCGAACGAATATGGATTTTCAGGTCTGATTAAGAAAATACCGGCAATAAAGCTAATAAAAATGGCCAATCCCCCGAGCCTTGGCATGATCGATTGATGTACCTTTCGCTGGTTGGGGCGATCAGTTGCACCAATAAGGAAGGCTAATTTTTTGATTAGCGGAGTCATAACAATTGAGATGAGAAAACATACTATCAAGGTAAGATACAGCATCAAAAATCCTCCTTGTTAGTAAGTTTGTCCATTAAGAGCAAATCAATAACAACTAATGTATGGTAAAAAAATTCCAAAAACAAAAAAGGTTTTGGCAATAATACCAAAACCTTTTTTGCATATACGATTATCTATCTTTAAGATTGATTGGCTTGAAGCCCTTCATAAATTTTAGCAGCGGCTTATAATCTTCGCGTACCAAACCGATCTTTTCAACAATAATCTCGATTGCAATTAACAGAGTTAAAATCACAATCAATGAGCCCCAAACCGTTGATTGTGAGAAGATAAAGGCAACAAGTCCAAAGATTAAACTCATAGCATAGATGATTAACACCGATTGCTTATGTGAAAAACCTAATCGTAATAAACAATGGTGTAAATGCGATTTATCTGGAGCTGATAACGGCTGTTTATTGACAAGTCTTCGGATAATCGCGAAGAATGTATCAGAGATTGGCACACCAAGAATAATAATTGGGATAACAAGTGAGATAAAGGTAACATTTTTAAATCCGAGCAGTGAAAGTACACTAATTAGATATCCTAAAAATAATGCTCCGGTATCACCCATGAAAATCTTGGCAGGATGAAAGTTAAATACTAAGAAGCCAAGTGATGAAACAGCGGTAATCAGTGCTAGAATCATAACATATGGGTTGCCCATAAGATAAGCCATACCGGAAATAGCGAATAAGGCGATTGTTGAGACACCAGCCGCTAAACCGTCGAGGCCATCAATTAGGTTAATGGCGTTGGTAATCCCGATAATCCAAAACATCGTAATCGGAATACTTAAGAAACCAAAATCTAATTGACCGCCAAATGGCAAGTTAATAAACTCTACTTTAAGGTCTCCCAAAAATACGACGATAAATGAAGCAAGGATTTGTCCAGCAAGTTTTACTTTTGGTGAAATTTCCTTTGTATCATCAAGAACACCAGTTAAAATAATGATAATACTCCCAAGTATAATAGCCAAATGAATATTTTCATTAGGAATCATAATCGGTAAAAGCGATTTTGCGTCTGGTTGTATGATCGCAATTCCAATTAGGAAACTTATATATATTGCCAATCCGCCTAAACGAGGCATAATTCTCTGATGTACTTTTCGTTGATTTGGTTTATCAGTTGCACCAATTTTAAATGCAAGTTTTTTTACTAACGGGGTGAGAATAATACTTGAAAAAAAACAAATAGCTAACGTTAGATAGAACATATAGCCCTCCATGGTTCATTCCGTAGTTTTGTATTTTTAAATTTTAATATTTTCAATGAAACCTAGAGACAATCATACCCTTATGGATTATAGCACAGACACTACAAGAAATAAATACTTCCATTCTACAATTTTCTTACCCAATTTATAGAGTAGATAACCCAATTATTGCTAGAGATTGAGATTTAGCAATGATGTAAGCAATTACTATAACTTAAGAATTCCTGCCAAAAGTGACAAAATAACTACTTATTTTACCTAAATCGCCATTTGATCCGGCCATTAATATTGACGTATAGAATGAAAAAAGGTTTCAAAAATTAACGCCCTTTCTTTTTACAAAGGCTCTGTTAAATTTGATTGTTGATTTCCGCTCCAACCAACAGAGTATCATAAACAACAATGTCGTTTAACAGAGCATTTAACAAAAGGAAAGGCCTCTGTTCATTACAACAGAGGCAGCTTAATATTTTCTTAAGTTAGTTTGATTCTTCTAAATAAGCAGCAAGTGCTTCTTTCCAATCACGAAGAGGTGTTAAGCCTTCTGCTTCAATTTTTTTCTTACTTAATACGGAATAGTTTGGACGTTTAGCAGGACGTGGGAATTGCTCACTTGTTAATGGGTTTACCGTTACCTCTAGTCCTGCTTGTTTAAAGATCTCTACGGCAAACTCATACCAGGAACAAACGCCGCTGTTTGTAGCGTGATAGATCCCGTATTTTTCTGTCTCCATCAACTCCACCATAAACTTAGCTAAATCTACGGTATAGGTCGGAGAACCTACTTGGTCATGGACAACTCCTACTTCACCTCGTTCTTTGCCGAGGCGGATCATCGTCTTAACAAAATTATTGCCATACACCCCAAAGACCCAAGCCGTTCGAACGATAAAAAATTGGTCTAAATGCTTTTGTAATAGTTGTTCTCCGGCTAATTTGGTACGGCCGTATGCCCCTAATGGACTAGTAGCTTGGTCTACTTCATAAGGCTCTGTTGCCGTGCCATCAAATACATAATCAGTGCTGACATAAAGCATTTTCGCGCCAACTTCGTTAGCTGCTTTCGCCAAATATTCAGTCCCTAATGCATTGATTTGATAGGCAGTGTCTTCACTTTCTTCCGCCGCATCTACGTTGGTGTAGGCTGCACAGTGAAGTATCACGTCTGGCTTTACTTCATGAATATAACTCATTACATCGGCTTCAATTGTAATGTCTAATTGGCTGCGATCCGCACCATAAACATCATGATTTTTCTTTGCTAATTCTCTTACCACATCTTGTCCTAATTGTCCGGCTGCGCCCGTTACAACTACCCTCATTACTCTACCCCTAAACGATCGCCATATTGCTTTTGCACATAATCTTGATAGTCGCCAGAAATGATGTTTTCCCACCATTCTTGGTTATTTAAGTACCAATTAATCGTTTGTTCAATACCTGTATCGAAATTATATTTAGGCGACCAGCCAAGCTCTGTACGTAATTTTGTCGCATCAATAGCATAACGGCGGTCATGGCCTGGACGATCTTTGACAAACTTCATCAATGATTCAGGCTTATTTAAATGTTTTAAAATCGTTTTTACAATTTCAATATTGGTTCGCTCATTATTACCGCCAACATTATAAACCTCACCGTTTCGGCCCTTATGCAGAACAAGGTCAATGGCTTGGCAGTGGTCTTCCACATGAAGCCAATCACGGATATTTAAGCCATCACCATAAATTGGAAGCTCCTTGTCATGTAAGGCATTAATAATCATTAATGGGATTAACTTCTCAGGAAAATGGTATGGTCCATAGTTATTTGAACAACGTGTAATGTTTACTGGCAGACCAAATGTTTCATGGTACGCACGAACAAGCAAGTCAGCACCTGCTTTACTTGCACTATATGGACTATTGGCTGCTAGTGGAGTTTCTTCTGTAAAGTAGCCCGTTTCACCTAAAGTTCCATATACTTCATCAGTTGAAACTTGAAGGTATTTCGTCACACCAAATGATTTGGCTGCATCAAGCAATGCCAGCGTCCCTTGGATGTTCGTTTGCACAAAAATTCCTGGGTCCGTAATACTTCTGTCTACGTGTGACTCTGCTGCAAAGTTGATGACATAATCAAACTTTTCTTCTTGAAATAAACCTTGAATAAATTCGCGGTCTGCAATATCACCACGGACAAATTTATAATTTGAGGCATTCTCAATATCTTTTAAGTTCTCAAGGTTTCCTGCATATGTTAATAAATCTAAATTCACAATCATATAATTCGGATATTTATTTACCATGTAGCGGACGAAGTTACTGCCAATAAAACCGGCGCCGCCTGTTACTAATAATTTCATTAGGGTCCTCCTATTCTTCAAACACAAAATTAAGATGGCTTGCTTCTCTCAAGGTTGGATGCTTAGTATCTTTTTCAGAGAGAATTGGGTTAGTTGTCGGCCAATCAATAGCTAACTCTGGGTCATTCCAAAGGATGCCGCCGTCATGTTCAGGTGAGTAGTACTCATCGACTTTGTAAGCGACGGTGGTGTCAGGAACCAATGTACAAAAACCATGTGCAAAGCCTTTCGGCACTAAAAGCTGACGCTTGTTATGTTCACTTAAGATTACCCCAACCCACTCTCCATATGTAGGGGAGCCCTTACGAATATCAACTGCTACATCATAAATAGCACCTGTTACACAGCGGACTACTTTTGTTTGGGCCTTTGGATTTAATTGAAAATGCAGACCTCGTAACGTGCCTACAGGTGCGGACAAGGATTGGTTGTCCTGAACAAAGTCATAATGCAAACCTAGACCCTCAAATAATTCTTGATTATAGCTTTCCATAAAATAACCGCGATGGTCGCCAAAAACCTTTGGTTCAAGGATTTTTACACCGGAAATTTTCGTTTCGATAACATTCATTTTCATTACCTCACTTACGATTTACTTACCTTGACTTGCAATTTTAAGCAAATATTGACCGTATTGATTTTTCTTTAAAGGTTCAGCAAGCTCAACCAGCTTTTCTTTCGAAATATACCCCATTTTATATGCGATTTCTTCCAGACAGGCAATTTTTAAGGACTGTCTTTTTTCAACCGTTTCGATAAATTGAGATGCTTCTAAAAGGGAAGCATGTGTACCTGTATCTAACCAGGCATAACCGCGACCTAAGAGTTCAACACTTAATTCGCCCATTTCTAAATAAGCTTTATTGATATCGGTAATTTCTAACTCACCGCGCGGGGATGGCTGAATGCTCTTAGCAATATTAACAACACGGTTATCATAAAAATAAAGACCTGTAACAGCGTAATTGGATTTCGGGATTTCAGGCTTTTCTTCAATCGAGACAGCCTTACCATCGTCATCAAATTCCACGACGCCGAAACGTTCTGGATCGTTCACATAGTAGCCAAATACAGTCGCTCCTGTTTCACGTGCAGCTGCCTTTCTTAATAGGTCGGTTAAACCGTGTCCATAGAAAATATTATCGCCAAGCACTAAAGCAACGTTATCATCGCCAATAAATTCATCACCTAAAATAAAGGCTTGTGCCAAGCCGCCTGGATGCGGTTGGATTTTATATGTAAAGTTCATTCCTAAATCGGAACCATCACCTAAGATTTGTTCAAAACGGGCAATATCCTCTGGTGTTGATATGATCAAGATATCCTTAATGCCAGCTAACATTAATACAGATAAAGGATAATAAATCATTGGTTTGTCATATACAGGTAATAATTGTTTCGAGACGACTTTTGTTAACGGGTAAAGTCTCGTCCCGCTCCCACCTGCCAGAATAATACCTTTCATTTTTACAACTCCTCACTTTATTCTACATATTCCGCCAAAAATGCTCCTTCCCCATTATAAAGAAAGGCCAAATAAAAAGAATAACCCTCACTAAAATGTAACAAAAACTTAACAGAAAGCGGAAGCGCCTTGTTCACGGGCGACAGGCTTAAGACGAGCCTTCTTGACGGATTGACCTAAATGTGGAGGCGACTGTTTTGGGACTCTAGGCTAAGACACACCCTGCAAGAAGGCGCTTTTTGCCTTCTTCAGGGGGTGGCTTATGACTCGAGTCCCAAGGAGCCGCAACTGGATAAGCTTTTGACCCCGAGCCCCTAGGCGCTGGAGCTGGACAATGTTCGAGGTCGTTTTAACGTTTGTAACCAGCAATCGCCGAAAGGGTACGTAATCGACCTTTTAATTGCGTCATAAGCGGCCGTTTCTTCATCCCGGTTACATTGCCGCCGTGACGGACATATTTGACGAGCGGAGTATCGAGAAAGACGATTTTCTTCTTTTTTAACATACACACAAGGGCAATCCATTGATCATGCATTTCAATCTCTTTTGGAAATGGCAGAATCAATGGAACTAGCTCTTTTTTAAAAGCCATAAATGCCCCGGTATAGGCGTTTTTTAAAATATTCCCAAATATTCCTTGGTTTATGTTGTTACGATTAAAATCATTCCACGATGGGTTAATGATTTGTAAACTCCCATCTACAACATAGGCATCGTGCAGAACCAGGTCAGCCCGCTGTTCCTCAAAGGCCGCTAAAACACTTTCTACTTTATTGTCTTCCCACACATCATCCTGGTCACATAGAAAAAGGATATCTCCCTTTGCCAAAGATATCGCCTTTTCAAAGCTTTTAATAGGACCTAAATTGCTTTCATTTACATAAACCTGAACCAGGTCACCAAAGTGATTCTTAATCACCTGGACCGTATTGTCTTTTGATCCATCATCAACAACAATCACTTCATCCTGACGATTTAGCTGTTTTAGGACGCTGTCTAGCTGCCTGATGACAAATTGTTCACCATTATAGGTCGCCATACAAACCGATAACATATCAATGATCTCCTTTACCTATTCAAGAGCCTGTTTAACGTATACATGGCAATTTTTTTATTTTTCACCAGTAATACCTGTTTCATAAATCTCATCACCAGCTTTTTTCGATAGGAGGAATAAAGGTCCTTTTTATAATTTTTATAAAAGTGGATCTCTGAGTCTAAAATACTTTTATATCGTGCTAACGAAACCTGTCTATAATCCATTACGGATAATTCATGATCAAGGACCACATTTAATACCCAGATCTTATGATGCTTTGCATAAATTTCATGGAATAGCCAATGATCGAGATAGTCTAACCTGAAATCTCCATTAAATCCGCCAAGCTGCTTTAAAAATTCCACCCTAATGAGAGAACCTGAGTTAATCGCCATGACCGGTTCACTTTGCAGCCCTGCTGGCGGCTGTTCCCCCTTTAATGGACGAAGATAACGACTATAAACAGGAGAGATCATCGTTCCGTTACTTGTGATCTTTGGTACTACTGCAGCAACATTACTATCTAATACCGGTAGGTTACTAATTTCCTGAACATACTCACTCGTTAATTGGGTGTCGTGATCCAACAGGAGCAGCCAGTCACTGCCGTTTTGAGCTGCGATAGACCAGGCAAAATTGTAAGCAACAGCGATCCCTAAATTACGAGGGTCATGAATGTACTGAATGTGCACCTCTTCTTGCTCAAAAGAAGTTTCTATCTGCTTTTCTGGACTATTATCGTAAATAATTAAATCCAATTCATGTGGAAAATCCTTTTTTGAAAGGAAAGTCTCTTTTAACGTTTGGTATGTTTTGCTCTCTTCAACAGCTTGTTTATAGAGAACCATGACAGCCGTTAATTTCATTCGATTACCTCATTTTTAGTTAAGTCCCTTTTTTGCTGAGAAGCAATTAAAAGAACAATAAAAAAGCTGATTCCAATTGGATTATTGATAAAGGGATTAATGTTTGTTAATAATAACACGCCCATAAAAGCCGACAATAATGAAATCTCAAGCGAGGTTAATTTATGCCCCTTTTTATAAGCAATATAGTAATTAAAGTAAACAATGAAAAATAAGAACACCCAGATACCAAGCCCGATCAATCCTTGTTCCACTAAAATATCAAGGAAACTCATTTCTAACCCAGTAATTCTTCCTGCTACTTCTGTTCCATAGCCTGACCCAAAAACAAGGTTGGCAGGATGAACTAATATGTCTTTAGAAGCAATAATAAATTCAAGCCGATTATTAACACTTATATCATTAACTTCAGGCTCCTGTTCCTCTGCCGCTTGATTTGGCTCCACATTTGGCTGCACATTTGATGCAGGAGGCTTAACCACTTCAAAACGTTCAAGCGTCATATATTTATACAAAAAGGGAACAGCCACTACCACAAGAATTAGAATGGTGAATTTTTTTATAAATTGCTTATTATGAACAAGTTTCTGAAGCTTGCTTACTAACCCCTTAATTGGATCGACAAGAACTTTTACATCCAACACGATAATCATAAATACACTTAACATAAAGGCTAATAAAAACCCTCTCGTTTCAGACCATAGAACCGAGACAGAGCCAAAGATAACCAGCGCAATGCTAAGTTTGCTTTTACTTTTATTGAATAGGTCATTTAAGGCAATAACTAATCCAATTAACACAAAAAAGTGACTTTTATAAAACACACTGTTACTTGGTCTGAAGAATAAATCCCCCGTAAATACCCGATTTAAAAAGTCATAAAATGGTTTAAAATCAGCACCGACAAAGATGGTCTTTCCTAGCAGCGAAATAATAATCGTAAAAAGGGCAACAGCTAGTGCAGAATATTTTAATAGCGTAATAATCCGCTGAAGGGAGAACCGTTCCTTTGAAATATAATAAGCCAATGGAAAATAGACCACAAAATAAGATACTCTGAAAAAGTCAGTGACAATCATTCCTAATGGATGTCCATTTAAAACACCAATGATAGAACTAACCACAAACCATCCAACCAATAAATAGACTCCGATAGTCACCGGATTGAATCGTAGAAATGTATTGATTTCTTTATTAAAGAACGCTTTTTCTTTGATAATGCGAACGATGAACACTGCGATCAGGAGTAAGAACAAGACTTGACGAATCGATAAAACTCCAAAATCAATTAGTCTGCCTCCTCCACCAACAAATACTTCAATAAAAAAAATCGTCAACAAAATTTTTTCAAACTTGTTCATGAAAATTTCCCTCTCCTACTACCTCGAACCAAAAATATTCGGCCGAGAGTGCTGGCATTTTTTTTATTTTTATCTAAATCTCTTTGAGATATCTCTATATTTATACTTAAAGATTTTTCCAGTCCATAAGTATTCAGGTGATGTTAAAACAATCTCCATCCCCATTTATTAAAATATTTATACATAGATTGCATAAAAATTTTAAACAATTTTTTATTTTTATGTGCCCCTCTTTCGTAAAAATGGACCACTTGTGAAAAAGGAGTGTACACAATCCTTCTATTCCGTTTTCTTAGTTCAAGGCAAAGATCATAATCTTCAAAGTACATAAAGTAACGCTCATCAAAGCCGCCCACCTCTTTAAAATCCTTACCTCTTAATAACATAAAGCAGCCGGAACCAATTCGGATCTCCACATCTCGGTCATTTGGGATGTCTCTAAGTTCATAGGACGCTAATCGTTTAGAAAACATTTCCTTCACAAATTGAAAAGGGACAAAGCGGAGCGCATAATCAAAAACAGAAACACGATCCCGCATTAAATGCTGAACACTTCCATCAGGGTTCAGGACTTTGGGTACTAATAAAGCAATGGATGAATCTTTTTCCATCATGTCTATCATTTTAAGTAAATCGTCTCTTACCAAAACAATGTCTGGATTAAAGACTAAGAAATACGTTTCATCCGCATGCAGCAAATTGTAGTTATGACCAAAACCAAAGCCGTTATTTTCATGGTAGAAGGTAATCTCCGCAAAATCCATATACTCGCGCAGGTGCTCTTTGTAATCCTCATTGGAGTTATTATCAAAAATCACGAAGCGAAAATTTTCATCATGCCCAAATTCTTTTTTTAAATTATCTAAAACGTCAAAGATATGTTTACTATTATATGTCACAATACTGATTGCAACTTTTGCATTAGACACTTGTTTTCACACACTTTCATTTCATTATTTTTATGTCTAGGCTAAATACTTGTACAACAACCATTCTGATAGGTTTCATAGGTAAAACAAAGCAGTAAATGACAAATTTCATTTGCCTTAAACTTAACCAAGTGTAAATTATAGCATCATTATCGCGAAACTTGTACTTTTATGGAGGATTTTTTTGATTCTTGTTGAACTTATACCCGTTCAATATTATAATATCCCTTAGTATTTCTTTTTACATCAATACCTTTAAGAAGGGAATTATATAAATGAACAGAACTAGATCTACCCTAAAGCAGGGAAAGAGAAGGAAAGTAAAATGGTTCCGTGTAACATTGTTTTTCCTTGTCATTCTTTTAGCGGGCGGCGCTACTTATGCCTACAGCGTTTACCATAATGTAGCCAAGGCCGTGAGTAAAATGACTTCACCACTTTCAAGGGATATCTCCGCAAAACGGGAAACAAAGGTTAAATTTAATAATTCTGATCCTATCTCCATTTTAATGGTTGGGGTTGATGAGCGAAAAGGCGACAGCGGACGGACAGATTCTATGATCGTCGTGACAATTAATCCTAAAACAAAATCTACTAAACTGTTAAGTATTCCACGTGACACAAGAACTTTATTAGTCAATAATGACAAGCCAAATAAACAACGATACGATAAAATTAACGCTGCTTATGCCTATGGCGGCATTAATGAAACCATTGACACAGTAGAGAATTTCTTAAACATACCGATTGACTATTATATCAAGGTTAATATGGAAAGCTTTAAAGACATTGTCGATGCGGTCGGCGGCATCAATGTTAACAATAAATACGCATTCGAATTAGATGGCGTTAGCCTTAAAAAGGGTCCGCAGCATTTAAATGGTATTGAGGCTCTTGAGTACGCAAGGATGAGACATCAAGATCCACTAGGTGATTTTGGGCGTCAACAACGTCAACAGGAAGTTATCTCTAAAATTGTTACAAAAGGAAAGTCCTTTTCAACGCTTACCAAATACGACGACATTCTAAAGGCACTCGAAGATAATATAAAAACCAACCTTACTCTCGATGATATGATTGGCATTCAATCAACCTATAAACCTGCAGCAGAGAAAATCGAGAGTCTTGCAATGGATGGAGAAGGTAAGATTCTGAATAATGGAATTTGGTACTACCTGGTAGACGATGAGACTCGACAAGAACTATCTAACCAATTACGTGAGCAGCTAGGTCTAGGACAAGAGACAGTAGCAAGTATCGATTCTTATTCTAGTAATTAAAAAAAATCCTTTAGNNCTAAAGGATTTTTTTTAATTGTTTTAATGAGTAATTTGACTTACAAACTCTCCAGATACCCATCCTGTCGATGTAGAATTAGGAAGATATACATTATACCAGCCATTTTGTGAAACTACGTCCCCATTTGTGTTGGTGACTGCTTTTAGATACGTTTCACTATCAACATAGGTTAATATAGTAGAGCTTGTAGAAGCACTACTACGGACAAGTAAATTATCAGCATCGCTGTCGACCTGAAGTAAATTACCAATAGTTACATTTTGTCCATTCAACCAGCCATTCTGGCCATTTGCAGCCACTCGATACCAACGGTAACCATCATAATTGGTGCTTGTTGGATCATAATATACATCTGTATTATATCCTACCATGCTAACAACCGTGTTGAAATTAAGTGAGCCAATAATCGTTGATGTCGAGAGATATGGCAATGACCTTAAGTTCACCGATGAAGTATTTACTTTTGCCACGATCCCGCTTGGGAAGTTAATGATTGTATCCGTTGGGTATAACTGCCCATCTGGAATATCCCTTCCATATGTTGGCGGAGCACTTGCCGTTACATTGAGCTCAGGCAAATTCCAATAATACGAAGAGTCATATGGTTTCATACTTTCCATCAGGTTCGCAATCCCATTTTTCCAATTTTGATCTGTAGCGTATCTGACATTCATCCCTGTTAACGTAGGACCATAACTTGAATTGTAGTAGGCTCCAGATTCATCGAGATAATCATGTCTTACCTGATAAGCTACTTTATTAATGCTATCTTGTACCGTTGGGAAATAGTAACCACACGTAAACGGACAGACATCATAGGCCCCATAACCATATAGGTTATGTTTATAGGTGATTAAATCGGATCCACCCCAGCCTGTTTCCCAAATCGTATGGGCTAATAAATAAAGTGCATTGACACCATACATAATCTGAGCATTAATGAAACTTTGGGCATAACTTTTGAGTGGACTAGTTGGATTCTTTTTATCAAAGAAAGCCACAATCTCACTAGCCGTAATGGTAGACGGCTTTTTTAAGTTTAGGATGGTATATAGATTTCCATTCCCTACTGTTATCTGGGTGGTAATGGTACTGGTTTCTCCATTAATCCCAGTTTCTTTTACTGATAGGGTGTGCTCTCCATCCTTTAACTGGAGCGTATTGAGAGTATATTGAAATCCGGAGTTAGCATTTTTATATTCAGGATAAACCGATTGGACATCAGTTCGTGCTAAGCCGTAATCTGCTTCACCCATTAAGCTTCCGTCCACAAGAACTTCAATCCTATTTACTCCGCTACCATCTAAAAACCAACCGCTGACTATTGCTTTACCTTTTAATACAGTCCCACTATTTGGTGAATCTAAAGACCCTTTAGAAGGCAACCCTTGGATGTTAAATTGACTCTGCAGCTCTGTCTTTAGCCCGTTTTTCCCTGTTTCTCTAACCGTGAGAGTATGTTGGCCCGGCGTTAAGTTCTCTGGATTAAGGGTATATTGAAATCCAGCGTTTACATTTTGATAATCCGGATAAGCTTGATTAATATCGGAACGGGAAACTCCATACTTTGCTTCACCGATTACTATCCCATCTACCAGTACTTCCACTTTACTTACGCCGCTCTGATCTAAAAACCAACCGCTGACTAGCGTATTTCCTTCAATGGTCACACCATTCTTTGGTGATTCTAAAGATCCTCTTACGGGTAAATTAAGGACACTAAATAGACTTTTAAGCTCCTTTATTGCTCCATTCTTCCCTGTCTCTCTAACGGTCAGGGTGTGCTGGCCATTCGTAAGATTCACCGTATTTAGGGCATACTGATAGCCGGAATTGTCATTTTTATAGGCTGGATATGCATTTGACACGTCCGTACGGGATAATCCATACTGTGCCTGACCGACGCTTTTTCCATCCACCAATACCTCCACCTTTGACACACCGCTTCCATCTAAGAACCAACCGCGAACTAGAGTACTGCCACTTACCGTCGAACCATTCTTTGGCTCGTCAATGACACCTCGTGTAACTATGTTTACAACGGTATTCTGAACGGTAATTAGACGTTTTAGCTCGAGCTTTGCTCCACTTTTTCCCGTCTCTCTGACAGTAAGTGTGTGTTGGCCATTTGATAGATTTGTGGTATCTAAGGTATATTGGTAGCCAGCGTTGGTATTTTTATAGGCTGGATAGACCCTTGCCACATCTGTACGAGAGAGTCCATACTGTGCTTGAGCTAAAAGTTTTCCATCTACCAAGACTTCCACTTTAGCCACACCGCTTCCATCTAAGAACCAACCGCGGACGAGAGTAGTGCCTTTAACCGTTGCTCCATTTACTGGTGCATCAATGGTACCTCTGACAGGTAACGTTTGAACGGTGTTTTGAACGGTGAATAAGCTTTTAACTTCCTTCTTCGCCCCACTTTTTCCGGTCTCACTAACTGTTAGGGTGTGCTGGCCATTTGATAAATTCTTGGTATTTAAGGTATATTGGTAGCCAGCATTGGCATTTTTATAGGCTGGATACGCCCTTGACACATCTGTACGGGATAATCCATACTGTGCTTGTCCGACACTTTTTCCATCCACCAATACCTCAACCTTCGATACACCGCTTCCATCTAAAAACCAACCGCGGACAAGCGTGCTGTCCTTCACCGTTGCACCGTTCTTTGGGTCATCAATGGTACCTTTTGCAGGTAAATTTTGAACTGTATTCTGAACGGTGTTCTGAACGGCATTTTGAACGTTAACTATACGTTTAAGTTCGGTCATGGCTCCATTTTTTCCGGTCTCCCTGACTGTCAGCGTGTGTTGGCCATTCAGTAGATTGGCAGTATTTAAAGAATACTGATATCCAGCGTTTGCATTTTGATAGGCCGGATAAGCGATTCCTACATCCGTGCGGGAACTCCCATACTGTGCTTGGCCGATCGTTTTTCCATCTACTAAAACCTCAACCTTTGACACACCGCTTCCATCTAAAAACCAACCTTTTACAACACTAATCCCCTTAAGGGTAGCTCCGGTTGCTGGTGCATCAATGTATCCTTTAGGAGTTAATACTGCACCAGCTGCTAAGGCATTACTGCTATGAAAGATTAATAGGATGGTTAAAAAGGATGCTGCCAGTAAATATTCAGTTAACTTGCTTTTAATTATCGTCATCTCCCCTACTATCAATTAATCTATTAAAAGCATAACCGAATAAATTTTATCAGAATAAAGATTTGCAAACAATTAAAATCGGCAAATTTTACAAAATATCAACAAATATTGACATAAAAGTATAAGAAAATACGACAGAAACTATTAATTAAAATAGGAACATTTGACCATTAAGCATAAAAAAAGCCTTCTTATTAATGAAGACTTTTTGATAGATATTGATGATTTATTTCCCTCTAAGTTTCTTAACAAGTGGAAATTTTAATAATCTTTTTTTCAATAAAGTAAATCGATAGGTCTGTCTTAAATCTTTATAGATGAATGGACAATTTTCCTTTGTCCAATTAAACATGTACCTGAAATCCTCAGCATTCCTTGCTGAGTTCACAAGATAATACGAAACGGTGTTATGAACTGTATAATTAAACCACTTATCCATATCTTTTTTATTAAAACCGAACTGTTCGATCGCCATATTTTTAACAATCGTTTTTTCATCTAAATTTTCAACAATAAATTCTTTACTAAGGTTAAAGGTAATATTATTACCATGGATTCGGTAGACACCCACAATCGAATCAATGAAGCCAGCATTCCCTACTAATAATGCCCGCATATAAATGGAAGCATCATTAACCATATTCATATTTAAAATACCCATTTCAATAAGTGAGTCCCGTTTAAATAATGTCGTTAAAGTTGATAATGGCTTAGGAAAACCTGGCCTTTCAAAATTTAATAAATAGTCGTATTTATTAACCACTTCGCTAAGACCTAAATCAGAAATTTTTAATAGATCTTTTAATGAATATTCAAGAAAAACATTAGCTGCTACAAAAGAAATTTCAGGATGATTCATATGAAAATTTACTGTTTTACTTATGTAATTCGGATCGATTAAATAATCATCATCGTCTAAAAATAGGGTATACTCCCCATCTGCATAAGCTTTAAATGCTTCTCGACGATTTGTACCAGGTCCACAGTTTTGTTCTTTTCGAATATAAATGATCCGGGGGTGATTTTTAAAATGTTCCTCCATTAATAAGTCTGTTCCATCACTAGAGTTATCATCAATGGTGATAATTTCGATATTCGGATAATCCTGCGCTAATATACTATTGATCGCTTGAAGCAGGTATTCTTTTCTATTGTAGGTAGTAATAATGACACTAACTTTAGGATATGAAAAGTTATCTGCGAAAGTTATCGATTGATCAACCAGAGCGTCCTTACTAATTACAAGTTTTAGCTTATTGATGATTTCATCAAGAGTAAACTCTTCCATAGCAAATTGCCTTTTAAGATAGAAACTTAATACACTTTCAGAGGCTTTGCCATCAATAAATTTGAAAATTAATTGTGTAAGGGTTTCATAACGCTCACTCTGATCCTGGCTATGTCCCTTTTGTAGGAAATCAATTGCAACTTCTTTTAAATCTTCATAAGTAATCTTCTGCACCTTTGAACTTTGAATATATTCAATAATGCTATTTAAAAAGGAGTAACAATCAGCATGTTTAGAACTTTCATACTGGCTCATAAGCAATCCTCCTGAAGTGATAATTTGATAGAAAAATCATTGATTTTGTAATTTATATTTCCTTTTTTGGAGAAATGTTGATACAAAATTTTTCGAATAAAGATAAGTCTCTCTCTCAAGTAAGGAATTGGTAAAGAAATAAATAAAGGAGAGAATAATTGTTAAAATAACGGCATAAACGAACACCGTTAGATAAGATGTTGGATTTATAGTGATCGAATGAGCAATAAAAATAATAATCAAAAAAAGAATTGCATTAAACAGCCATCTCTTCGCTGTTCGCCACGGACTTCGTCCTAATATCGTTTTATTTGCATAGATCACGATATCGGTTGAACGGTATAAGACGGCCAATAATGTACCCAGCAAAACACCATATATTCCAAATAAATTCACAAATAGCAACGAACCAACTAAGTTAATAGCCGATTCAAAAATGGACCGATACTGTGTTTTTTTAAAATGCCCCGCAATATTTATGACATTATTGCATGAGGAACGAGCATAAACTAATAATTTAATCGCTACAAACAAGATTGGGAGCCATTTGTCAATATAGTTAATATCATGAATCCCCGCTGTGTATAGACGCATAAAAGGCAGTACCAAAATATAGGTAACGGTAAAAAGTGAAAAAACTAATGCCATAAAGTAAACCTCATAGGCATCAAACAATTTTAAAAATTTCTCCTTACTATCGTGAAAGGTTTGTCCAAGAACAAAGGTGATGCTGCCACTAACAGTAGTAACTAAATTATCAATGATCGTAAAAAGCATATTAAACATCACATAAACACTTACCACTTTTAGATTGGTAAAAATAGTCAAAATGAGCACATCAGTATTATTAAAAATTAACGATGAAAATTGGTGCACCAATACGGAGTTTTTTTGTGAAATAGAGCCGAAATTGGGGTTAACACGCAAATCAATCCACTTATAATTCCTGCTAATATAAATATGATAAACAATAACCTGAGCCAGTGTGATAATAAAAAACGATGCTTGAACAATGATGATATCATAGCCCAGATATAATAAAACAATTTTTGCCAAGTTACTTACAATCGTGATGATGGTAGTGAACAAAGTCACGATATAACTTTTACCTTCAGCTGTTAGTAGGATTCTATATTTCCCCTGATAATAGTAGTTAACTGCTCCACCAAGACCTGTCAATAAGATAACCACCAAGATGGTCATTTTATTGATGCTGGAATTAATAACAAGTGGATAAATAATCGCCAGTGCGATTACGGCAAAAAAATAAACAATCCCTGTTTTTTTATAATAGCTTGACGTTGCAGCCAATATTTCATTAATACTATTCTTTTCACCATTTGCTACTGGTTTATATAACGCCTGTAAGGAAGCTGCACCAACACCAGCTTCTAACAATGTAAAATAAACGATAATTTGAGTTATGGATGTTAATAGCCCATTCACTTCCGAACCAAAGTGAACCAATATAAGCCTTGGAATAAAAATCCCAAGTACGATCGTAATAACCTGGCTCCCTAATCCAACC
Source organism: Bacillus sp. AFS037270 (assembly GCF_002585305.1). The sequence goes on from NZ_NUNF01000026.1 coordinate 85,168, forward strand.
AATAAGTTAAGAAAACTTCGTTTTGCTTTCATGAAATGCTCCTTAAAACCCGGGAAAGACTTTCCATTCATCTGTTACTTGACATCCAGGGTAATTAATCACCAATAACTGTATCAATAAATTCAAAATGAGCTAATGATTCTCTTTTTATTTGGGATAAATCATAACTTGTTTGTTTCTGATCGAATAGGATATTTAGATTAATATCTTCTAATGAATCTAAATTAACCATATCAATTGGAAGGTTTAAAAACTTTAAAGTATTTTCGATTTTTGGATTATAATTTATTGCTACAATTTTTTGATTATACATAAGCGATAATATTAGTGAGTGAAATCTTGTGGTTAAAAAGGCCCGGCACTCTTCGTAATGGCCTAGGAAACTGTTCATATTGCCTTCATAATTGACAACTTCAATGTGATCACTATTGTTAGGTATTTTTGATAAAACATTTTTAATGACTTTTAAATCATTGATCTCATTTGAATTTTGAAAGCTAAAAATCTTTATTTTAGAATCCTGCTGAATCCTGCTTAAAATTTCAGCCATCTTGTCCTCATAATAAAGATTCTCTTTTCCAAAATCCATAATAGAAATACCGATAATATTCTCCTTGTTCCTATGATCGCCATTGTTTGGCGCAACATCAAAAGAAAAGGCAATATCAGGATAACAATGAATATTAATATTTTTATCGTTAAGAACATTAAATGACTTTTCATCTCGAACAGAAAAGTAATCTAATTTTTTAAAAATGGTTTTATACGCCTTTAGATAAGACGGATTAGAATAAGGACCGAAATTACATCCGATAATGGCACATGGTTTGTTAAACAATTTAAAAGTACGAACCATCAAAAATAAATTCAACCACTGCATCTTCCAATTCGGTGGCTGCTGAAACATCGATCCGCCAATCATGATATACAGATCGTAACTCATAACATTCTTCAAAGCTTGCTTTCGACTAACAATTTTAATCCTAGGATTACCGAGAAAGTTTTTTATTCTATCTTCACTTGGAGTGATGAAATCAAAGTGAGCATTTGGATATCGGTTTATTAAGATTTCTAGAAATAAATCATCGCCAAAATTATTAAAAAAGTATGCGTCAACTGCAATTCTTTTTTTACTGGTATACGTTTTTTTCATTAAATTCTCCTATTTTCCTCTTCAGATAACTTTTTATTACATTGACCTTACAAAGCATCCTTGTGAACCTAAGATAAAATTTCCCTTTTGCCTCATTTTCGATATACAGATTCTTTTCAGATGCAAATAGTAAATATTCAACGTATCTCTTTAAAATTTTTATGATTCTAAGTAGATTTTTCTTCATGGGAATCTTCTTATCTGTGTATTTTAATAAAACTTCTAATTCATAAAATTTCATTTTTTGGATATTCTTCATGGTATTACCTTCATGAATATTTACCTTCGCTCCACAGTAGTTATTATCGAAGAATATGTCACAGTCAGCTAAGCTTTCAATCCAAAATACCCAGTCTTCACAATGTTCCATACCCATAGGAAATGACTTGCACCTACTTTTACTCAATATCATTGAATTGATTGGAATGGTATTCCCCAACAATAAATTGTCATACATATCCTTGTTGGAATATGGTTTGAAGACATTTATGACCTTATTATCTTTTATATATTCAGTTGCGCATTGCACAGCTTGCCATCGTCCATTAGCATTTAAGACTTTCATTGCTTTTGCTATTTTATTTTCATCCAGCAAATCATCTGCATCTAAAAATTGAATCCATTTGCCAGTTGCTTTTTCTAAACCTAAATTTCTAGCATTTGATCTCCCTTTTACATCGGTATAATAATATTTGATTTTTTCCGATTTAAAAGAGTGAACAATATCCTTAGTATTATCTGTTGAGCCATTATCAATTATTATGATTTCGAGATTAGAATACGTTTGTGAAAGACAAGAACCTATTGCTTGTCCGATTGTACCCGCACCATTATAAACAGGTATAATAACCGAAACATCTGGATTAATAATAGTGTTCAACTCCTTTAAATTATTTTTTGACATTTTAGAAGTCAAATCATTATTCATTTTCTATATGAAATTGTTGGTAGATTCAATATATGATCTGTTCAATTAAGTGTAGCTTATCAAATATTTTTTGTAAAATATCACTCCGGCACGCCTAATAATATACACCAAATGGGCATAAAAAGAAAATACCCTCATCTATTTTGCCTTGGCGCTTTTTATAAACTTGAAATAAAAAATAAAAGTCCAATTTTTATGCAGATTGAACTTTTATTTTTATATACTTTATCCAAACATTGCTTCCCAAGTTTTAGGCCCGACGATTCCATCCGCCGTTAACCCATGGCGTTGTTGAAAAGCTTTTACGTTCTCTTCTGTTCTTGGACCGAATATACCAACCGCTTCTATCCCAACAACACGTTGTATTCGCTTAACATCTTCACCTGTTGAACCTCTCTTAAGCAAATGGCCCGGATAGGGAAAACTGGCTTTTGATGCAGCTTGCGTTTTGGAGGCTGGATTATCAATCCAATAAAGATTCCTGCCGCCATTCCCATCAATCCATTTGTCACGGCCTACGTTGTGCCAATCACCACGACGCGCAAAAACATTAAATTCTTCGCCTGGCATGGCATCACGGACAAATTCGGCTGAATGACTAGGTGCTTTACGAATATCAGTTCTCACTAACGCTCGTACCCTTTGAATGATTGTATTGCTGTGAATAAATACGGGTTCGACTAGAGCAGTTGGTGATGATTGAACAGGTTGAACCATTCCGCTTTTCACCATATTAATAAAATCATTCCAGGTAACACCTTTATCACCATTGCGCAAATTTCTTGGGCAGTTTTTCCCACTCCAATGGTTGTGTTGGACAACATTTGCAATGGGAATATGATAGGTCTTCATCAACTGGTTCGTCACTTCCGCAGCATTTGCTACGGCCTTTTTAAAATCGCCATCACTGTTTACACAAATTTCAATATGGATGGATGAGGTGTTGCCTGTCCCACTTCTGCCATCTCCGGCCGCCCAAGCTACCTCATTAAATGGGATGGATTGGATTGCTTCGTGGTCATCAATTTGAAGATGCCAGGAGGCCGAACGGTCATTTCCCCGTTCCTGCAGTCTTGCATGTGCTTCGGCATCTGCACCTGGGTTAGGATTATCTGTTTCATGAATGGTGATGTATTTAGGGAACATTTTGATGCCTGGACGTGTGTCTGTATTAGATGCAGGAATAAATCGTTGAATAATGTTCATACATATCCACTCCTTTCATCTATATTTATGCAAAACCCCATGATTTGGACAGGGCTATTGTTACTTTTTGCATTTCTTTTCACAAATCATTAGTATGGAGGTAATCATATTAAAAAGATTGAAGGGCTAGTATGGAAAAGTTACTAAAGTTCGGCCTTGTCGGGGTCGTGAATACGTTGATTTCAATCGGCTGTTATATTTTGTTTGTAAAATTAGGCATGCACTACATTCTCGCAAATATCATTTCTTATCTAATTGGGTTAGTAAATAGCTATTATTGGAATAAGAAGTGGGTGTTTAAAAATAAGGAAAACCATCTTTCTGTTTTTGCTAAATTTGTGATTGTCAATTTAGTTGTGCTCAGTTTCAATACCTTATGTCTCTTCTTATTTGTTCATAAATGGGGATTCAATCAGTATCTTTCACAATTAGTGGCAACTGCGCTAGGAATGGGAATCAATTTTATTTTAAATAAAAAATGGACCTTTGAATCTAATATGAACAACCAGAAACAAGTAAACTAATCTTTTTAAATAAAATATGAGTATTTTTGATTAACAATTTGGATAATAAATGGATTTTTTGTAACTATTTATAGTAGGATAGTATTAGTTTCATTTTAAATTATTCTATTATAATGGGGGACTTGGAAGATGCTGACTCCTGCCCAACAAAAAGTAAAACAAGAGCTGGAAGAATTGCAAGCGGCGGGAAGATTCCACCACAAGGCCCCACTGGAGTTCCACGCTCCACAACCTTCTTCTTTGAAAAAATGGATGCTTCCACTAGTCGTAATCCTGTTAATCTTGTTATTGGTTGTTATGTATCTATTTCACCCTAATCAATCCGAAACAGTCGATTATTTAGTGAAAGAGCAGCATTTATATCGGCAAAGTGAAAAACTGCTCAATGAAACACTTTATGAGAAGCCTGTTGACTACCAGGAAGCAAAAATGAAACAAATCGAATTATGGAAAAAACTCTCAGAGCTAGATTCACCATCGGGCCTTCATGACCATAAACTTGATTTGCTGCATGTTATGGAGCAGCAGCAAGAGGTTCTGGTTGATCTCACTGCCTCTAAGAATATAGATTCAGCCACATTTAACCAGAAAATGATTGAACTTAAAGTCAGGCAAGAGCTGGCATTTGATAGTTTGCGAACAGCACTTGAGCGCGATAAGTTTAAATACGAGACGCTTGAGGATGGAACGGTTCGGTATTGGGTGCACTCGAAAATCTATACGTATTAAAAGAGGTTCCGCACTAAAAGCAGAACCTCTTTTACTATTCGGCCGCCTGTACCCCATCAGCCGTTTCCAGCTGTTGCAGCGCACGTTTTCGGTTTAATTTTTCTAATATGAGGAGAAAGACATGGACAATTAACATGGCCAAGGCCATTAGATCGACAGCGGAATCAAGGTAGTACCACGAAAGTGTCGCGGTTATATCGTAAAGGGAATGAACGAGGACCGTCACCCAAAGGCTTCGCGTCCACAATAAGATTAATCCGAATAATAAGCCCATATTCGCAAAGGTAACAATCGCTCCTATCTTCACTCCCCATGGTTCAACGGAATCTAATGTGTGGTCAATCCCAAATAGAATAGAGGTGAGAAATAAAGCCATCATCAGAAAAAGATCTCTTTTCCCGCTTGCCCATCTGTTTGGAAAGAGCTTTTTACATACAACCAGCAGGAGGATGATATAGGCAAGGCGCCAAACCTCCTCTAATCCTGCGAGGGCATCCGTATATAAATCAGCGCCAATGGCATCTACTTTTTCAAAAAAACTAGAAACAGGTTCTGCCTTTGTCTCTGAATCATCTGCTGTTGGTTTTTGTTCAACAACGTCCATCTGCATGTCGGTATAATCTTGCACGTATTGATCATAATCTGCGTTAAAATCGTTGAAGATGTTGGATGAATACATGTTAATGATCGTGCTTCCGAGAAAGAATACTAAGAAGGCACCGGTAAACTTCAGGACTTGCTGCCGTTTTGTTAATCGGAAACGTTCTGAACTGCTAATCCGCCGGTGCAGTTTTAGACCTACAAAAAAGGAACATACCATCATCGCATCATAAAAAGTGCTCGCCAAATAGCTGTACCGGGTTAAATAAAGGAGCACCTCAGCCCCTATGGTTACAACCAGCATGGCAAAGAGTAACTTGATTGAAATCGGTTTGGTTAAGTTTGTTGTCATCCGCGTCATTCCCTGCCTTATTGCTTATTTTAAAATCTCTACTGCCAATATTCCGAATCCATTTAATAATAGCAGGAATAGCAAACAGCCTAAGAGCCACTTCCAGGTTCTCTTCTCCATTTTGTCTCCTTAAATTATTGTTTTTAGCCACATGTTTACCGAATTTGTTAATAGATAATAATAGTAATAATCTAACATATCAGCAGACAAATATCATTACAATGTTGTTTCCATTATTATTAGTACTTAGTGATTTTTTTGGTTTGTGGTACATATGAATGTACAAGCTGTATGTCCATTACTAGAGAGATGGGAGGTTATGAAATGAGGCGTTTTATTTCTTTGATTCTATTAGTTGCTATCATCTATGTATTGTCTGCAACAAATCCAGGGCGGTCGGCATATATTGACTGGGTTAATCACAAAACAATGGATCAGTCGTCGAACCTGCTTAAAAGGGGGATCCTCTCAATTGCAGGAAAGTCTATCTTTGATGCCGGGACCACAAAATCCGATTATGTTGTTTTTTCCATCTACAAGACGGATTTTTCAGATGTCGGAATGGGGAAGATGACAACACTTGGGATATTTAATGAGTTTATTCCGCTTTCCAGTCTTGAAAAAGAGAAATAAATAAGAAAAGCGCAGCGGCGCCCGCCTTTCGGCGACAAGCACAAGACGAGCCGGCTGAAAGGTTGTTCTTTAACCTTTTGGACGGATTGATTTAAATGTGGAGGCGACTGTTCTGGGACTCTAGGCTAAGACGCACTCTGTAAGAAGGCGTTTTTTTGCCTTCTTCAGGGGGTGGCTTAGACTTCGAGTCCCAAGGAGNNGACCTCGAGCCGATGGCGCCAGGAGCTAGACAATTCTCAAAGTCAAAAATTTTCATACTTTCTTATCTCATCAAAGGACCGAATGGGGCCCACCCAAACGGCCTTTTTTTTTATCCACGGCTAATGACCCTCTCGTTAACTAAGAACCTCTTAAACTCCGGGTCATATCGATACTTCCTCCCAACCAGTTCCATGGTGCTCACTTTAAGACTGCCCCAGTCCAGGTCAGGGTTTGCATAGAGGATGCTGCAAAGCCTCTGGATCCGCTCTTTTGGCAAATCTGGAAGGAACTCTTCAATAAAGGAAGAGTATTCGAGGATGTAAAGCTTCATTCGTAAGGCCGTATCCGCGATGGCAATCAGTGCATCTCCTCCAAAATCAATCATGATGTTCTCTCGATTGCGGATAAAGTAAGCGATACACCTCTTAGTGAACCGGGCTCGGTTTTGTTTTAATACCTTGAGTGCATATTTCACAAAATTTTTGTCATATGACGACGGAATCAACCTTTCAAGCTCGGGTTCACCGCCACTTCTTAAAGGTAACTTGTTTAACACGATTACCTGCCTTATTTTCACTTCATCGCTATAAACGAAGTCACCTATTTCACAAAGTTTTTCATATGCCGCCTCTAACTGTCCCTCACTCTCAGCTTCTTTTGCAAGGTTACTGTCAAACCGAATTCCCGCTTGAATTTTGCGTAAATCCTTCCTAAGTCGTTTTTTCAATTGGTAGTGATATTCACTTTTTAAAAAGATGGACGTTACGATGATATAGCTGATACAAAACATCACCCCACCAGCCAAGTAGTACATGGTTTGCGTCTTTGGGGCGATGATGACCCCCAGGCCGGTTACAGTTAGAATCCATAAGGCTTCCATAAATAAGCGTTTTATGACGCTCTTTCTAACAAGACGGTGGACTTTTTTATAGTGTTTGCCGCAGACCGGACAAATCGGGTCCTTTAGTACAGAATAACGTTGACAGTTCTTACACATTTTTATTTTTTGAAACTGATATTTTACATTTTTATTGGGTTGAACATCCCGTTTAGCCAAAGGTATCACCTTCTGTCAGCATAATCTCCAATTCCTCGTCAATATCTCCGAAACTTCCATTGCTGCGTTTATTTTTTCGTAATTTATAGGTTTTATAAATCAAAATGAAAACTAGGATGCTGGTAAAAATCAACCCATACATGGATTCTCCCCCTTTTCACCAATAAAAAGCCTGGGCAATTCTCTATTAGACATCTTTCTAAAGGACGAACTTTATCATTCTAGGGAGTACTGCTTGGGAATATAATGACAACAATTGGGATGGGCTTGGAGGTTATTCACTTTTAGAAAGAGATACTGCTAATGGAGGTGGCAGCACATGTTAAGAAAGACAATTAGTAGTTTCATCATACTGACCGTTATTTTTTGCAGCATTAGTTATCTTAATGTACGCGCGGCAAGTCCGTTACATTCCACCTCACGAATGGAAGGAATGCTTGTTGTGGACGTCAGTAATTCCATGAAAGACAGCGATCCGAATAATATCAGTAAGGAAGCGATGAAGATGTTTATCGATATGTCATCGCTCGAAGGAGATAAAATCGGGGTCGTTGCCTACTCGGACGAGGTGATGCGAGAAAAGGCGCTCGTAAAAATTGGCTCGGAACAAGAAAAAAAAGAATTGAAGTCGTTCATCGATTCACTTGAGAAATACACCTACACCGACTTATCTACCGGGGTTTCTGAGGCGATAAGGATGCTGGGATCCAGCCATGAAAAGAATTTTACCCCATTGATTGTCCTGCTTGCGGACGGAAATAACGAACTGAATCCGCGAAAGTCCAAAACGATTTCTCAGGCAAATCAAGAGCTCCAATCAGCGGTCAGTCAGGCAAAAGCAAAGGGCTACCCCATTTATACGATTGGCTTAAACGCGGATGGAAAGCTCAATAAGGAAGTCCTGACGAACGTGGCGGACAGCACAAATGGGAAATTCTTTGAGGCCACTTCAGCGGAGCAGCTCCCTAAGATCCTGAGTGAAATCTTTGCTCGACATTTTAAGTTAAAGATTGTCCCAGTTTCACAATTAATCGGGACTGGCGCTTATCAGGATATCAAGATTACCGTGCCAAATGAAAACGTTCGGGAAGCAAATATCTCCCTTATGTCTGATCAGCCTGTTGAGATTCAACTGATTAACCCTTCCGGAAAAACGGTGCAGATTCCATCTGATCATGTGGTGTTAACGAAATCAAGAACCTATTCGATGGTCAAGCTGCTGAAGCCCGTTCAGGGGGATTGGACCTTGAAGGTAAAGGGCGTCCCACAGGAAAAAATCGATATTAATCTTATTTTTAACTATGATTTACAGTTGAAATTGGCGGCACTTGCCAAGGAGAGCTATAAAGCTGGTGACACGGTTCAAGTTCGTGCCTTCTTTGAGGACAACAGCGCGGTCCTTAAGGATCAAGCTTTTTATCACTCGATGAAAGGTACATTGTTTGTCAGGGACCTCGATAAAGGAAAAACAGAGGAGTTTTCGTTAGAACCTGGCAAAGGGGGATTTTCCGGTAAGTTTAAGCTTGGCAGCGCCTCTTCCTATGAAGTGATGGTAAAAGCAGAAGATAGCAGCTTTTTCCGTCAGACGATTCCACAAAAAATCACGTTGAAAACAGCAACCACTGTCCCTGTAACCGAGAAACCGAGCAACGTGTTGGATGATGGCGGCAAATCCTTCCCTTGGCTTTTGATCGGCGGAGCTGCCGCGGGCATCCTATTACTCGCTGCGATTGCTTCCCTGCTTTGGTCCAAATTAAAGAGCAGAAACCGCAGATTCAGCGGACAGATCGTCATTGAAGTCAAGGACGAAGAAACCGGGGAACGGATCAGCCCGCAATATAAAAAATTGAAAGTCTTTAAGGGGAAATTCCGTCTCCATCAACTTTTATCCCTGGTGCCGGAGTTTGCGGAGACCGAGAAACTCATATTCAAACCACTCGCCTATGACTCTTTATTACTTATCAATCACTCTAATTGCACCATAGAAAAAAACGGCCGGGCAATCAGTTCCCAAAAAGGCCTCACTATCAAACGCAACGACCGCCTGCGCATCATACCAAAAAAAGTCAATAAATCTATCTACATTGAGTATATTTCATAAGGTGACAGGCACCGTTTCTAACACCGAGGGAGGAATAATGATGAAAGCTAGTGTAAGAGAGCATATTCAGCAGTTGGATGTTTCCTTAGGCGGTGGGATTATTTCGGAGAAGATCCGTGTCGATACGATCGAGAATCCCATGCTTGTCATCGGTCTTGGCGGAACTGGGATTGATGCCTTGCTCAGACTTAAATACCAGGTGAACCGCCGCTTTAAGCTGCCACAGGATCCTTTATCCAAGAAGAAAAAGGAAAAACCCAACAACATTGAGTTCCTGGCCTTTGAAACCAATGAATATGACCGCTACAAAACATACAAAGGGATTGGTCTTGATCCAAATAAGGAGTTCGTCCTCCTTTCTAACCCTGAGATCGGCGGCCTGCTTCAAAACCGCAGCACACTCGAGCCGTGCATCAAGGAGTGGCTGTCACCTGAATTATCGATTACAGATGGAATCAGCGGTGCCTCCGGTGTCCGCCAGGCCGGGCGACTTCTGCTGTTTACAAAAATCAACCAAGTGGTACAAACGATGGAGCGAAAAATCGAGTCAGTCCTAGAAGGAACAAATAAACGGCTATATGTTTTCATTTTGACTGGGGTTTCCGGAGGCACTGGCAGCGGATGTTTTCTTGATATTGCCTACATCACGCGCGGGATCATGGAGCGCAAATTTGGCCCGACCGGTATCGATAAGGTCAGCATGCTTGGGTATCTGTTCATGCCGGATGTGAATCTGTCCAAACGCGGCCTAAGCTCCCATACAGTCGAGTATATCGAGAAAAATGGCTATGCTGCCCTAAAAGAACTCGATTACTGGATGAATTGTGATGAAAGAAATGAACGTTTCAAAATGAAATATGGCAGCATCTTAGACGTCAACTCCCCGATGCCGCCGTTTAATCTTTGCCATTTCATCTCAGGAACGAATCTGGAAGGGAAATGGCTTGAAAATGCCTATGATTACTGCATGAATGTCACCGCTGAAAATATTACCAACTTCATGGCCAATGAGGATAAGAAATCCAGCGAGGAATTTGCCATCCATGACTATATCAGCAATATCCGTACAAATATCGCCCAAATGCCAAAGCCCTATGCCGCCAACTACCAATACAATATTATCGGTGCCTCGATGGCTGAAATTCCAGTTGAAGAAATGACCACTTATATCGGCTTTAAACTATTTGAAAATATGAAGAGGATGTTTGAGGCGGAACCAGACCAACCGGATGTGGAGAGGTTTGCGGAGAAATTGCGTATTGACCCTGACTCCATTCATCAGCGGTTCAATGAGCGTATACCTGAGCCCCTCTCAGGGTTCGAGCACAGTGAACGTTTTTCCTATAACAACGTAATTAAATCAGCTGTGATTAATCTTGACGAAGAGCTGGAGAGAGAATATTTATTAAAGGCGAAAGAACAATACCGGAAATGCAAAAAGCAGCTGCCAGGCGAAATCCTCGAGGAGTTCCGGCGCCAAATGGAGCGGATCTTTCTTAGTCCAGAAAAGGGTCCCATCTATGCATCTAGGTTAATCTACTCCAATGACAGTTTCTGTCTGTTAAAAACCTTAAAGGTATATATCGAGCGCTTGCGAGACCGATTGGAACACTTGCCGCGAGCCATTCAATCGGAACAAGATTACGCTTATAACAAGCTTGAAGAGGCAAGGAGTGCATTTCTCTCCAAAGACCGCAAAAAGAATGCCTATATCGAAGCAAAATTAAACGAATTCTCTGCTCGGGCAGAAAAGGCAAGACTCGAAGAAATGATTGAATTTTATGAGGAACTGTACCAGCTTCTTTACAACCAGAACAACAAAATTTATGAAGTCTATCAAGAAATCTTACTAACCTTGAAAAATATCTTTGAAAAAAATGCCGGTATTTTAATAGAAAAAGAGGAGATTAATCAGGATACCCCCCTAACCTATTATTGGCATTTGGTCAGTATTCCTGATACCTCCCCAGAGATTCAGCGGATGTTTGATTCGAAGGATGGCGAATTACTGCTACAGAAATGGTCGGAAATGCTCCTTGAAAAATCAGCCTATTGGATCAAAGAACAAGATGTCGATGTGGTTGGCACCGTGTCCGAGTTTCTCACCGATCAGTTTGGTGATTTAATTACGAAATCGATGGAAGACTTTCTACGTTTGAAGTACGGCGAGGATAAACCAATTGATAAAATTATTGAAGAAAAGATTGCTGCCCGCTTGGACCGCGACGCCCTGCCAGTGTTCCACCTTGCTAATAGCAACGGCCAGCTCCACTTCCCGCAATGGGGGTTTGTGAGCGTGCCAGTAAAAGCTCCAAATATTTATAACGGAATTAAAAATTTTGAAAAGCACTCGTTAAGCCATTCCCGCTTCACCATTAAAGAAAGCGAGCTAAGAAATCGGATTTTCTGGTTAAATACGAAAAACGGAATTCCCCTATTTGCCTACTCGCCTTTAAAAATTTACGAGGCATCCTATGAAAAGACAATCTTAGAAAAAGAGGGAGTGGGCCGGCACCTGGTGCAGACAGAGAAGGTAAACTGGCTCTACCTCCCCTCACCCATCCCGGAAAAATCCTGGGGAGATACGTACCAAAACTCACGGGTGAAAGAATACAATGCCGGAGTACGGGCTTTATTTGATCAGGCGTTGGAATTCGGCTGTATTACGGTGAAAGAGGACGAACGGAATACCAGTGCCAAATACCGGTGCCATTTTACAAAAGAGTTAAACAGACGAGCATTTTTCGCCAAATATGAGATTGACCTAAAAAAGCTTGATAGAGCCAGCCTCGGAAACTTAAATCAAGTACTCAGGCAGCTGAAAGAATGGTCCGCTGGGGGCATGGATCCTGAAGGCAGCTGTGATATTTTCGGAAGCACCAACTTAGAAATGGCAAAAGAAAACTTTATTCGTTCGCCTAAGTTAATTGAAAAATTGAAACTAGAGGTTCGAAAATACCAATTTATTCAAGAAATGATGGCGGAAATAGAACAATTCATCTCCTTACAAAAAGAGAATGAGAGACTTAAAAACCTGTATATTCAGGCCATTTACACCCATACGATAAAAAAACGAGGGGCACTTTACGTTTATGATCATGGATTGGAGGAAGATGCGTGGGAGCCGTTGGTTAATGTTATAAAAACCCCGAAATTCGTCGACTATGAAATCTTTCAAGCATTTAAAGCACAAACCCCAAAGCAAAAAGCCCAGCTTGAAAGAAAATCGGAGCAGCGCAGCCATGAGTTAATCCTACAAGAAAGCGCGGCACAGTTAATCTTCGCCTTAGAACAAATGGCAGACACCTTTCAAAAAGAAAAGGAAGCCCTTGATTATGAATACAAGGATTTGGTAAATGGCGAGGAAGTGTACAGCTTCTATAAAGAGATGATGATCAAAGTGCAAGAAATGCTTAGACAGTTAAAATCATAATAAAAGCGCAAGGCGCCTTGACCAGGGGCGCGAGGCTACAGACGAGCCGGCAAGAAGGCTGCTCTTTAGCCTTCTTGACGGATTGATTTAAAAGTGGAGGCGACTGTCCTGGGACTCTAGGCTAAGACGCACCCTGCAAGAAGGCGATTTTTGCCTACTTCAGGGGGTGGCTTAGACTTGCGTCCCAAGGAGCCGAAACTGGATAAGCTTAGACCTAAGAGCCCCTAGGCGCTGGAGCTAGACAATTCTCAAATTAATTTTAGAAGGCCACACGCATTTCGTTGCATGTGGCCCGCCTCATTTCATGTTTTTCAAGGAGGGATACACTTGTGCGAGACCTATTACAAAAATATGCCGATTCCTTCGCCATTCAACTTGAAAAAATAAGCCAATCCGAAAATGTGCAGCGCAGTGTCAACTATCCGATTGTTTTTTTATTTTTAGGCGACCTCGTTAAGGATGCCCTATTAGCTATCAAAAAGTTGAACAAGGAAAAATGGCATAACAGTAACGGAGTCTTATACTTTCATGCCTATCAAACAGAAACCATCCTTGCTGATAATCTGTTTTCACTCCAGCTGGCGAATAATGGGTTCGATCGCCAATCACAACGGAAAGAGCTGGTAGAGATTTTTTACCAGGATGAAACGATGCTGATTGAGCTCAATAAAACCTTTCGGAAGCTTACATCAAAGCTAGCCGAATATGGAAGGGCCTTTTCTTCGCTCCAGAAAGTAAACCTATGTGTGGTAACTGCCGTTCATGACCCGGCAAATATTCTGATCCAAGAATTCACCCTTCTTCTCAAAAGCATCCTTCAGGAATCGTTCCGAATCGTGGAGGTGGATTTATTCGGGTTGTTAATGGAAAAACAGGACGGTGAGAACTTTGCCTTCACCACATCGCTTGGGATCAGCTTCCTAAAAGAGCTAGATAATTATCAACAGAATGATTATCATTTCGAAAAGGACCTTCAGCTGACAGAGGACCATTTAAGATTGCCCATTTGCCATCCCCCATCCCCGCTCTTTGAAGTGGTCTATTTATTAAGCGATAAAAATGAGAATGGTCTGATTAGGGAGGAAGCCGTTCAACAAAACTATGAATTAATCAGTCATCTAAACCTGTTGAAGAATCGGAAAATATGGACCGAGCATCATGAAAAAATGAATGGTTATTCTCACCAATCCTTTAAGCGCGCGATGAAGGGGAATGCAAGGGATCCTGTTTATGCATCAGCCGGATTTGCTAAGGTGACACGGCCCAATAAAGCGATTGTTCTTAACGCTGCGAGTCACTTTTTCCAAGATTTATTAGAAACCCTAAAAAAACAAAGCAAGCAACCCAGGGAGAAAATCCTTCAGCTCTTTGATTTATCTGAGTCTTCTTTTGAAAAATATTATGAGCACTTCCTTCCTCCAGCTGACCGGCTTTATGACATGCTTGGATTAATGAGGGTTAGCAATTCCTATAAGGCCGTGAGGAAAATGTCACTGAACGAAACAGAAGAGTTTCTTTACGAAGGTGGTACGGAAACGTTCTTTTACCAGAACTTCGAACAACCCGTCCGTGAATTTTTAGGGATTTTAGACCTAAGGGAGCAAATTGAATGGTGCTTTTATGAAAATGTGATCAACCATGAACAGTACGGAATCTATTGCGCTTATAGTTGGACAGCGGACAACGTTCACTCTGAGTCAAATGTATTGAATGCGATTAGCAAACTTTTCCAGGAAACAAAACAGGAACAGTTAAAGCTTGAAGAACAACTGGAACTAACTTATCAGCAAATCGTGGATCATTGTGATTTTAATAAAAGCTATCTACCTTTTTCAGCCAAGAAAAACCTGACCAGTTTTGTAGAATACTTTTTCAAGGAAGTATATGGGACCAAATACGAACTGTTAAGGCTTAAAGTGAAACTTGCGATTTTAAATCAATACCGAACGGTGCTCAAGGGACTGCACCGCTCATTGCAGCCAAAGATCCGACTGATGAACAAGGTGGATACCTTCCTGAAAAAGACCGCGGCGGATAGTTTATTTGATTCCGATGATGATTTAGACAAGAATATTGCCCAATATTACTCAAGAGTGATTCAGCTCATTACAGCAAAGTTAAAGGAAAAACGAGGGCCCCATTTCTTTTTGAATGAACGTTTTTTTAAAAACCTCTATAGTTATCTGGAAGACGATCAACCTGAAGTTCTTTTGGAGCGACTGTTGGTTGTTTGCGACCGGGAGATATTATCCCAGGAAGAATTCCACCGCACCTTTGAAGATGAATTGCTAGAAAGAGCCAATGTGATTACCGATTATGAAAATAGGGAGATTCTCTCTAAAGAGGAATTGTTTAAAAAATTATATCTTCGATTGGACGAAAGTTCATCCATCCACATTGAAGTGTTCAACTACACCCAAGTGAACCGTTATGAAGAAAAGTATTTTTTTGGCGACTTTTACAGTGAGTTCATGCGGTTTGCCTTAGAAAAAGAACATGACACACGCCAATGGAAGGTGGGCTGTGTCCATGAAAAGAAAACAAGCGGGATTGAGAAGCTTACCCTCATGGGAGGATTCACATTAAAAGACCTTATGTTTTATCGCAACGGTGAAAGATATTACAAAAAATATACTGATAATGGTTATGAATTCCACTCAAAAGCAGAAGCGTCCGTTTAGCGGCGTATTGGCTGGAGCGCTTCGACCGAGATAAAGGAAACACGGAGAGCGCCAGCGATCCGATGTTGACTTATCGTTGGGAGAAGAGCGAAGTCCACTAGCCGCTGGACGCTGGAGCTAGACGGTTACCAAAGTTAAAGTCCCTTACTATTTTATTTATCAAAGCGGAAGCGTCCGTTTAGCGGCGTATGGACTGGAGCCCTTCGACTGAGCACTTCAAAGAAATAGACCTAGGGGTGATGTGTGGTGAACTGGGAACCGATTCCTTCCCCTAATGATGAAATAAGGGATATCAAAAAAACAATAATCGATATGAAGGTCCACATACAATGGTACTGGCCAAGTGGGATTGATTTTGTCTATATTCATCAAACTCCTGCAGACCAGGGTGAGTCCCTAAATGAATTCGAACCACATGATTTAAAGCTCTACACCCGTGAGGAATATAAAGCCAACCAAGGGCTCTTATTTAACCTTGAAACAATGGGGAGGATTGCTCTCCGGATCTTCCCCGGTAAAAAAGTAGACGGTCATCTGATTGTCTTTCGTCAGGATAATGACCAAAATCGTATTTATATCAACGGATTAAGGGCAAAGGTTTATTTTTCAATCACCTATAAACAGAAACTCTTCCAAACTCGTAAAAAAGTAAAGATGATAATTAATACCGAGCTGCCAGTCAGTAAAGAGCAGCTTGTTTATGTAAAAAAAAGCGGCGCCGTTCCCCTATCGTTGGAGGATGGAACCATCTATCCTTTTGTCCGGGACATTGCTCCCGGAAAAACCATCCTCCCAGAAATTGAAATAAATAAACATGAGTTCGTTCGAATATTTCTAAGCAAAGGAAATGCTTCTGCTCAACCCTTCGAGCTGATACCTGAATAGGGGGTCCACCCATGTTCTCACTATTAAGACGACTCTTTGAAACTAAACAACCATTAAAAGAAAGACTACCTTTTTACGATATCGTCTGCCCTTACTGTTTTTTAAAATTCCACCATGAAGATGTCGTCTTCAGGGCTGCCCATTATCGGGACGAAGATGAGGAAATGGCACTTCAGGAGGATGAACGTTTGAACGATTACCGTGCCAAATTTGGACTTGCACCGATTGACGAACTGGAGGCGATTATTGATCCTTCGAGGATTGCCGATGAAAATAAGATCTATTCCAATAACGTTCTAATCGGGGTTTCTGATAAATACTCGGTGGTAACTAGAAACCGCCTTTGCCCGGCTTGCCATAACGATTTGCCAATCACGGCCGGAAAATATCCAAGCAATATCGTCTCGATTGTGGGTGCAACCTCAGTAGGAAAGACCGTTTATATGACCACGCTAATTCACACACTTCAACATATCACAGCCAATAACTTTAATGCGGCCTGTATTCCATTAACCACTGACATTAGCAGGCGCTTTCGAGGTAACTATGAAGTTCCTCTCTTTGAAAACGGGAGCTTATTACAATCAACGGAAAAAACAATCCGGCAAGAGCCGTTTATTTTTCAATTTATTTTTAAAAATGAAGACCAAGCCCCTCTCACTCTTGTGTTTTTCGATGTCGCGGGTGAAGGTATGATAGACAAAGACTACCTCAAGCTTCATGCGGCCCATATAAAAAATTCGGCCGGCATTCATTTTTTGGTCGACCCAATACAAATTCGGACCATTCGCAATAAGCTTCTATATCAGATGGGGGAACAACCCGGGGAAATTGCAGACCAAGGCGATGAGCCCCGCGAAGTGGTCATTTCATTGTTTAGTGACTTTATCTCCCATTTAGAAGAAAGTAAAACTACTATCCCTACCGCGGTTATCGTAACAAAAAGCGATCTTTTAAATTCGTTAAAGGCTGATGGAGAGTATATCGGGACGAACAGCAATGTTTTCCGCAATTTTACACATCAGGGGTATCTTGATTTAGATGAATATGAAAATATCAACGGAGAGATAAAAAGATTTTTGGCAAAAGTGGATAACCCGTTAGTAAATGCCCTAGAGGTGTATTTTAAAGAAATCTCATATTTTGCTGTTTCTTCGCTAGGAAGTAATCCCATTAATCAACAAGTAAGTGGGATGATTAGTCCGGTTCGTGTGGATGAACCATTTATTTGGCTGCTTTATAAATTGGGGTATATTGAGGGGAGACACAGGGAGTGAGCCGAAAGATTCAGCAGCATATGTATACACGGGAACGGAAAGGAATTTTTCACGACACCGCTGGATATGACACCATTGCTGTGTCGGAAGGACTTGAGCCTTCTTTTGTTAAGAAGTATTTGCATCCCTTTTGTTATTATCATGCGCCTAAAACGTTAAGAGAACGCGGGGAAAAGGATCCTTCTCTCTATCCTCCCGCGGTGACGATCGTTCAGCCTGAGACCGGGGACCTTGTGATGGGTCAGGCCGTATTTATCCCTGCTGATTTTACTGGCACCCGCAGCACTTATTTCATGCATACCTATGTGATCCCTCCTTTACAGAAAGAGGAGTGGGTTCTACGTCCTGAGATGCTGTTCCAATTAGAGACTTTCCAAACAGCCTATGATCTGAGCAATGGTCCTGTTCTTCCAGAGCTAGATGTAGTGCCTTTTCATGATACTACCCTTTTGGAGCATGAAATATTAAAAGCGCTAGGGATTAGCCATGACCACTTTCAACAGCTTTTATTTGCTGTTATGACGTCAATTTCCGGTAAGAAGAAGGTATTTATTTCTCTGAATGTGCCTTTGCAAGAATATACAAACTACGCACTCCTGCTGCTCGAATTACTTTATCTTTATCTGCCCTATGCATACAGAAGAAATCTGGGTGCGATTACCTTTACAAGTGAGCCTGAGACAAGAACGTATATTCATGTTACCTTTTTTGAACCTGGAACACTTAATCTAGGGGATCGTTCGATTGAAAAACAATTTGTTTTTGATTTTTCTCGCGGATTTATTTCCGGTGTATCGGTTGCTGTTGAACAGAGTGAGTATTTAGATATTGCCTTACAGCATTTAACCGAGATGAAAAGGATGGATGATTTCTTTAAGTTCGCCGAAATGGCGTTAGCCGGTTTAGCTGAGGAGGAAAAACATTCTTTAGCAAGTTACAATCAGTTAACAGGTTTATATCTAACATGGAAAAATGGTGATTTCGATCTTTATTTAAATGATAAACTTCGATTTTTAAATAATCTGGTTAAATACCTGCAGTTAAAAAGTGAGGGAAAATCAGAATTAGTGGAACTGTTTTTGAGGATTTTGGATAATGAAAAAATGGCTGATGATTGGTCAATTGCACGTTTTTATACAGAGTCTGTTGTGTCAGTAAACCGTTTATTGAGGATTGATGAGGTATGTTTATTTTTACTAGAGACACTCCGTTTTTATCAAAAAGACCCGCTTTATCTAGAGCTTTGGAAGATCATTGAACGTGACAGACTTGCTTATGAGTCATTAGTCTGCTCCATCAATGAGAAGCCAGACTATAAGGACTTATTAAACTGTTACCTTAACCTGCGTATAAATAATCTTAAATTGGAGGAAATAACGTGTTTGGGGGAGATTATTTCAAATGAACTTTTGGTAAAAGTACAAGTTGAAACCACACGGGATCATCTTCTAATTCTCAAAGTTCTATCCAAACTACTGAACTTCCCAACAGAATCGGCCTCACAATTTATCAAGCTGTTAACCAAGAATGGGCGTGATCAGCTTAACAAGACACTTCAGAGAATACTATGTGAATTGCCATCATCTATACCAATTCAGTTATTTTTTGTTGTCTTTGAAACCAGTGGTGATGGCGTTGATTACCCTAAGTTATTAGATTTTATTATTGACCATTTTAACGAGAACACCATGTGCTCGTTTATAAAAAAGAATGCTAACCTTGTTGCAACGGATTTACTCTATAGAAAGTCCTTGAAAATCTATTTTATAACTCATCCAAAATCGATTTGGAAGGATAAAAAATGGCGTAAGGAACTGCAAGATGTTAATGATGATAAATTTAAACTTTTAATAAAAGAAGTAGAGAAAGACACCGCCAATCCACTGGTTAGGTTCCTAAAAAAGACTGGAATTAACTTTTAAGGACTTTTTTAATAGACAAAAAAGGGCAGCTACATTTAGCTGTCCTTTTCCGTGCCTGGCAACGTCCTACT
>NZ_NUNF01000027.1 GCF_002585305.1 Bacillus sp. AFS037270
ACGGATCTTTCCAGTTGTCATCTTCCAGCTTTCATCGGTTTTAATGATTTCTTTTGTTCCATCAGAATAGGTGATGTGAATTTCAGCTAGTGCTGCCACTCGGTCCCCGTAATGGTTTGGAGTACAAGCAAAGCCGAAGATACCTTTATACCATCCGTTTCCAACTGTTATTTCAATCTTATTTTGCTTATGGAGCATATCATCCGCTTGATACGTTTGATACTGGAGCCGCTTTTTATAGTTCGTCCAGCCAGGAGCAAAAAAGGTATCCCCCACTTTTTCTCCATTGATTTTGATTTCATAAACACCTAAAGCGGTAGCGTAAACTCTCACCTTTTTAATCTCTTTTTCAACTTGAAATTCTTTAACAAAAACTGGGCAAGCTGTTTCGTCTGCAGGGAAATCATGTGTAATAAATTCTGCGCTAAAGTTTGTTCCCTTTAACAAACCAGTTTCAAAATGTTCTCTTACTGTCGCCTGATTCCCTTTGTTATCCCATGCCGTTACCTGAACCCGGTACAAAGAGCAAGCATCAAGTTCAATCCCCTCATATTCGACTAACACTGAGGAGCTGCTCTTCCTTTTGCCAGACTCCCAAACAATCTTACCCTCTTTTTCTACAATAATTTGGTATGCAGTCTGTAAAACATTCTGTTCTTCCGATGCTATTTTCCAGGAAAATCTAGGTTTTTTCACATCCAGTCCAATAGGATTTTTCCGATATTCGATACGAAGATCCTTTAAAATCATACAATAACACCCCAGTTTTCAATGATTTGATTTTTTTCTAGTGCCTTTCGTTTAGCCATTAAAAGGAATGGCTCTTAAGCGCATGTCCATTTCCTTCATTTGATCTTCTGAAAGCGGTTCAGGCAAATATTGATTAATGACCTTCATAGAATAAGCTTTTGCACCGTCTGCCATCTCACTCTGTGCAAACGCGGGTAAATATTCAATTATTATTTCTCGGCAATCAGTTTGTTCCAATATTGAGCCAATGGTAACGTCGGTCGAATACTCCTTTACATCCTTTGCATCAGGTATTAGACTTTCCTTGTCCGCAGGAAAATCCCCAAGTACCTTTTGCAACCATGAAATACTTAAATCAAACCATTGGGCAAAGTCTTTATCCACAAAGTATTTCAATCCTGATGATGATAGAGGTTTAGCTAACGAAAGTCCATGTGCTCCTTGTTGGAAAATATGGGATTCAAACGGTATTTTGTTCCTATTTAAAGCCATCATGAAGCAAAGTGTATTTTCAATAGGGACAAGGCTATCTTCAAATGTAGAGAATAGGAAAGCTGGCGGCGTTTGGTGATCCACTTCTTTTTCAAGTGATGGTACTGGGAAAGCCAAAACATCCCCTAACGATGACAAGATACATGGATATCCGAGTATTAATGCGTTTGGTCTGTTTTTTCCCATTGTACCTAATGCAGCTGCCAGATGCCCGCCGGCGGAAAAACCTATTACTGCAATTTTATTAGGATCTGTGTTCCAACTCTTCGTATTTTCCCGGATCATAGTTATCGCCTCTTCCGCATCGGATAATGCTGCTGTAAAAGTTGTTTCTTTTCCAACAGAATATCGAAGAACATAGGCATTATAACCTTCAGCCAGATATGCCATAGCTATAGGTTCTGCTTCTCGGTCAGAGGTACTGTAATACCCACCGCCTGGAAAAATCAACATAGCAGGGCGGGTAGAAATATTACTTAACTCCGTTGAATCGTCCAATAAATAGGCAGTCATTGTTACTCCCTTATTACTGGTTAAATTTACTTTTTCTATCCTCATGATTAGACTCCTTTGATTGGCTACATTTCATTTGACTATCATTTAAAAGATGTTCGTATCTTTATTTGGATTTGAGTTTATTTTATTAACCTTGGAAGCGTTTTTATATTGTAATTTGTACAAAAATAGTACTTTATGAATATCTCTACTAAAATATTTTCCAACTATATAAAAAAGACTCTTGACTCAACACTATATAAACTTGTTAACATCTTTTACTAATGAAACTGCGGGGATTTATTTTTTGATTTCCCCTGTGCTGAAATTTTAATTTTCCCCATATATGGCACCAGAAAAATTCCCAATAAAACGAACCCTATACTGTACATAAAAACCAAATGAAGAGAATCGACGAGCGATTCCTTCATGATAGGGACTATTTTTCCTATCATGATACTGGGTAATTTCGCTAAAGCTTCCGGACTAAGTAGTGCTGAAAAAAGCTGTTGCGGATCCTTATTTATTTGAGATATAATTTGAATCTTTAAAGGGTCTGCTTGTTTTGGCAATTGATCCAAAACAGGAACAAGGTGATGAATTAAATATTGACCAGACCTCTGATTCATGACTGCGCCTAATATTGTCATCCCAAATGTTCCGCCAATTTGCCTAAAAAATGTGCTGGAAGATGTAACAATCCCAAGTTCTGAAGCCGGAAAACTTTCTTGTAATACAATAGTTAAACTTGGCATAATAAGCCCCATACCAATCCCAATGATTAAAGTGTACAGGGAGGCGAATAATTTTGTTGTATGAATGTCCATCATAGCTAGAAAAATAAACCCGATTGCCATAAGTAACAACCCAGAACCCATCTGTATACGCACCCCAGTTTTGTGTATAAACAAACCGGTAATAACGCTAGTCACAATCATGGCAATGGTCATCGGCATCATGATCGTTCCTGACGCGGATGCACTGACCCCAACAATTCCTTGCATAAATAAAGGAACAAACATCATAGCACCAAACATCCCTACACTCATTAAGAAACCGATTCCGTTGGTTACAGTAAAGATTTTATTTTTAAACAAGCTGATTGGGAGAATTGGCTCTCTTGCTTTGCCTTCAATCCAAACAAAGGCTATAAGAGCCAGAATGGAAAAAGTGAAAAGTCCGATGATTTGCCATGATAGCCAAGCGTAATCCTTCCCTCCAAAGGTTAGAGCAAGGAGGAGACCAACAACACCTATCACCATGGTGATAATCCCAGGAATATCAAAAATCACCTCTCCTACCTTGCGATGTCTAGGCAAACCCGCCGCAATTAATATGGTTGCCAAAACCCCGACAGGAAGATTAATATAAAAAACCCATCTCCAGTTCAGTGAATCGACAATCCAGCCACCTGCTTGGGGACCAATAATGCTTGCGACCCCAAAAAGGGAACCGAAAATCCCCTGCCACTTCGCTCTTTGTGCGCCTTGAAACATATCACCAACAATAATAAAAGCCATCGGCATCATAATTCCGCCGCCAATCCCTTGAAAGGCACGAAAAATAATCAGTTCGTTCATTCCCTGAGCCATTCCGCAAAGGGCAGAACCAACAATAAATACTACCAGACCTGTAACATAAATCACTTTTCTTCCTAATAAATCTGATAATTTACCCGCAATTGGGACAATAACAGTGGAGGTTAACATATAGGATGTGGTTAACCAAGCCATTAATCCGAGTCCGCCTAGTTCCCCAACAATACGTGGCATGGCTGTTCCCACAATGGTCCCGTCTAACGCCCCAAATAACATAGCAATAAATAATCCTGCAAGAAGCAAGTTTTGATGCTTAACCTGATTGCTCAAATCTTGTTTATGCATTTCATCTCTTGCGATCAAAGAATCATCCTTTCATAGTTTATTAACACAAAAGGACCGAAACCAAAAAAAGCTGCTTCACTAGTCCTATAATTTCCTTCGGTATTATTATAAGAAATTTGAAAATACAATTATGGTAATATTCGAACATAAATAGTAATATTTATGTTCGAATATCAAAAAAATAAACACCACAGCTTGATTCATTGTGGTGTATATTACTTTTACATCACGCGTTCTTTCTTCGTTCTGCAAGGTCTTTGGCAATTTGAGTTTGCTTGTCCTCGGTAAGGTCAAACCACGCTACACTTGCTGTAAACGCGATTATGATGGCTGGCAAAATACCCATTAGGATTTTAATACCCAAGATGGTCTCGGTGCTTTGGTTTGCTCCCGGTACGTACCCAACAAAAGCTAATGCGCCTGCAGCTATTGAGCCTGATAGTGCAGTTGCAAAAGTTTGCAAAAATCCGAGAAACGAACCCATAAAAGCATTCACATTGATTCCAGACTTCCACTCCGTATAATCCATTGCAGCTGGCATCATTGCACTCTGGGCTGGACTAGCAAATCCACTGAATAAGCTCGCAATTACATTAATAACCAAGAAAATGATCACGCCTGTTGATGTACCCGGAACGACAATTATGGCAGCCATTGATACAACATTCACGATAGCAGATATAAGGACATTAGTTCTAATACCGATAAGTTTCGTAATCTTTGAACTTAACATTGCTCCAATAAAAGTCGGAAGCAATCCGACCATTCCCATGGTTGCCATTAATCCAGGATTATGAAAATAATATTGAAAATAATAAATCATGATACCAGACCGAATGCCGTTAGCTAAATTGTTAGCAAATGTAGAAACATAAACAATAATTGCTGCTTTATTAGTAAATACTGCTACAAACATTTCTTTTAATGAGGTCTTCTTATCATCCTTGCTAGGCTGTACAACATATCTTTCCTTTATATTAAGAAAAGAAAATACCGAGGTAGCTATAGTGATTACAGCAAATACTCCCATTAGGAGTGTGAAACCTTTGGTATCATTCCCCCCACCCAGAGCTTTAACCAAAGGCTGCCCGCCTACCACTACAACCATAGCCCCGATCATGACAAAAATATAACTATAGAAACCAATTGATACTCTATCGTCTACTCTCTTAGTGATGGCAGGAGTGAGGGCAGCCCCTGGTGCTTGGGCTATCGCCATACAAATACTGTAAATGAGATAAGTCAAAGTTGCATATATATACTGTGCGTTATGACCTAAATGTAGATTAGTAAAGGTTAACCATCCGAAAATTGCTGTTGGTACACCTATAATCAAGCTATATGGTCTGTATTTCCCCCAAGGAGTTGTTATTTTATCGACGAATACTCCAAAAACAGGTGCTAAAATCGCGTCAAAAATCCGGGCTACTAAAAACAATCCAGCAACATAAGCGGGGCTAATTTTCATTACATCAGTATAAAAGAAAAGCAAAAACATGGAAATCATTTGAAAGTGGGCTGTCCCTGTCATTCCACCTATGGTTACAGCTGCTTTTTCACGAAACTTAAGTTTTCTATCCTCATTTTGAGTGTTAATATTATTACTGAACTCCACATTAGGTTGATTTGTTACATTCGCCTCTATTGTGCTCTCCTCCTTATGTTGCAACGCTTACATTTTAATAATTTAACAGATCTGGATATGGGGAGGTGAAGACGGACTCCACTTAACTTCACCTCATGCCTATATCTATTTCTATCTATTTATTCACCTGTATAGGTAAATTCTCACTGTCAGTAGCTTTGTTTAATTGGAAGAGCAATCCATTTAACATTTCATAGGTAAAAGCTCCATTGCTGAAAGAAACGAATGCGCGTAGTGGCATATATTTCGCCATTGCATCGACCATTTCAGATTGTTCCCCTTCCGGCTGAGGAAAGCTTTCACTTAACTTTGAAAGGAATTCCATTACAATTGGACCTGCTGTTGGATCTGCCATCATATCCCCTAACGGTGTGTTCTGGGTAAAACTCTTTCTAACTTGAACATTAGAATCTAGATGAATCTTATCTTTTAAAATAATCTCTTGTGATGATTTTCCGATAAGAATTTCGAACTCGCCACTTTCTACATGCCAGTCCTTTAATGAAACATTGTAATAAGCAAAAGCTCTTTTATCTAACACAAAAGTAACTGTCTTTTCTTCACCTGGTTGAAGTGATACCTTATCAAATCCTTTTAATTCTTTTGAGGGTCTAACAACAGTGGACTCCACATCTCTTACATACAACTGAACAATTTCCTTACCCGGAAACATACCTGTATTTTTCACTTTGGCGGTAACGGTTACTGTTTCTGTGTAATTCATTTTTTTCTTACTTAACGATAGGTTTGAGTATTCAAAATTTGTATAGCTTAATCCATAACCGAATGGGAATAAAGGTTGTACTTCTTTAGTGTCATAATAGCGGTATCCGACAAACAACCCTTCCTTATATTCCACTCTGTCGCCTTCCCCTGGGAAGTTCAAATAGGAAGGGTTATCCTTTAAACGTACCGGGAAGGTTTCCGCTAATTTGCCCGAAGGATTAGCCTCCCCAAATAATAAATCTGCTATGGCTCCTCCTGATGCCTGCCCTCCTAAATAACCTTCTAATATTCCTTTCGCACGGTCAACCCAAGGCATTTCTATTGGAGCGCCATTACTAAGGACAATAACCAAATTCTCTTGTTCTTCCGCTACTGCCTTAATTAACCTTTGTTGATTTCTAGGTATCCGTAGATGCTCTCGGTCATAACCTTCAGACTCATACCTGTCCGGTAAACCAACAAATAAAACGGTAACAGTTGACTGCTTTGCTGCCTCCCTTGCTTCTTGCATGAGTTGATTGTTGATTTCATCGTTTTGAAGTTCATATCCTTGAGCATAAATCACTTCTGCCTTACTGCCGGATGTTTTTTCAATCTCTTCAAAAATATTGTCAAGCTTGGTAGGATTAATGTGAGAGCTCCCACCTCCTTGATATCTTGGTGTTTTCGCGAGTTCTCCAATTACAGCGATGGTACCTTCTTTTTTAAGTGGAAGAATACTATCTTCATTTTTTAGGAGAACCATGCATTCACTTGCTACTACCCGTGCCAGCTGATGGTGGGATTCTTTATCATAAACGGCGTTTTCTTTTTTATGTCCGACTGCTTTAAATATTACCGATAACATTCTTTCTACAGCTTGATTTAACTTTTCCTCCGAAAGCTCCCCATTCTTCACCGCCTCTACAATTTTCTGGTCACTCAAACCACCTGTTGGCGGCATTTCAAGATCAAGTCCGGCGGATAAACCGCTCACCCGCTCATTTACCGCTCCCCAGTCAGAAACGACGAACCCTTCAAGTCCCCATTCTTCTTTTAAAATGTTGGTCAGTAAGTATTCATTTTCCGACGCATATTCGCCATTTACCTTGTTATAAGCACTCATAACGGTCCATGGTTGCGCTTTCTTGACAGCCCCTTCAAAACTTGCCAAATAAATTTCTCTTAACGTTCGTTCATCTACGACAGCATCAACAGACATCCGGCGATGCTCCTGATTGTTGGCGGCAAAGTGCTTCAGTGAAGTTCCCACTCCTTGACTTTGTACACCATTAATATGGCTGGCAGCCAGTTCAGAAGATAAATAAGGATCCTCTGAAAAATATTCGAAGTTTCTGCCGCATAACGGGGAACGTTTAATGTTGGCACCTGGTCCTAGTAAGATGGCAACGTCTTCCGCCTGGCATTCTTCTCCTAATGCAATCCCAACCTTCTCAATCAAGTTGCGGTCCCATGAACAGGCTAATCCGGAAGCAGATGGAAAACAGGTAGCTGGAACACTTTCATTGAGTCCTAGATGGTCTGCGCCTTCTTTTTGCTTTCTTAACCCGTGGGGACCATCTGTCATACCAATTGATGGGATTCCCAATCTTTCTATTCCTTTTGTCCTCCAAAAACTAGCGCCTGAACATAAACTAGCTTTCTCTTCTAGCGTCATTTGCGAAATGATTTCTTGAATGTTTATTTGCATAATATTTCTCTCCTTTAATTACTTGTTTCACTCGAGTTGAGATTATTGTATTGTTTTTGAAACCGCTTTTATATTACGATTCGTACAAAAATCGAACTATTTGTATTACTTTCTTTTAAAAAAATTCTCTTTAAGTATATAAGAATAAGAATGCAGGAAGCATTATCTGAGTATGGTTCATTCAATGTTAATTGGATTGAAATCAAACCTGATAATGGAAATAAAAATCCATTCTTTTTCATAACGCTACCATCTAAACAATCAAATATTAAGAATCTTCTTTAACCAGTTATGAGCTAATTCTGTCCAGTAGTTTAACGAACCATTAATCTCTCGTATTTTTTTGTGTAAAGTCGTAAATTATTAAATATTTTCTTATAATTGCTTCAAAAAAAACAGGAATCACAACTGTGATCCTGCTTTTGTACTCCAAATTAATATGAAACGCTTTCCCTACTTCACTGGAATTTCAACTGAGATCGTTTTTAGTCCATCTACGCTAACAGTTAATACAGATGTTCCGGTTTCATAGCCAGCACGGACAATGGCGAGGAGTCTGCCTTTATAGGATGTAAAATCACCTGTCGTATAATTCTCAGTTGCTTGCGGGTTACCAGTTCCAAATGCAGCAAGTGTTGCTGTGCCTTCCACTTGGGCAACAGTTTTCAGTTCAGCAGTTGGAACTAAATTACCTTTCTCATCTATTACTTCAATAACAGCATGAACGAGTGACTGACCGTCTGCCACAAGTTCTTTCTTATCAGGGACAATGCGAATACCAACAGGTTTTCCCGCTGACGTTAGTAAATTGGAAGAAATTTTTTTGCCTCCAGAAAAACTTATGGCTTCCAAAGTTCCCTGTTCATAGCTAAGTTCAAATTGTGCCATTAAACGGTTTTCCTTACCAGCAGGCTTTCTTCCGAGACTTTTTCCGTTCAAAATTAATTCCACTTCTTCTGCAGCTGAGTACACATCAACCTTTACAGGTTCACCTTCATATCCTGTCCAACTCCAGTCATTTTCGCACTCTGGCCATGCCCAACTCCCTAATACTTCAATCTTCCCACTATTTTTAGGATGATGGGATGCGATAAACGTCTCATTAGATCCCCACAAGATTCTTCTGTAAGCAAGTTGTGGACGTTCAAAGCCACAAAGGTCTATGTCAGCTCCCCCAGACAGACGCCACGGATATTTAGACACATGTCTCACTTTCGTTGCAGCGGCAGCTTCTTCTGTACTTTCATAATAGTCGTGTCTTCCAAGACCAGCTTCCCCAATATAGTCATAACTCGTCCAAACAAAATCACCAATCACATGGGGAAAACGCTCAACATCATTCCAGTAATCAAACATATCCATCGGTTTGCTTTCGGTACTGCAAATCACACGGTTAGGATAGTCCTTCAAAGAATTTTCATATTGGTAATTGAGATAGTTATATCCGACCACATCTAATGGAGCAGCAAAAGCTTCTGTGTACTCTCCCCAGATACTTCTTCCAAATTCTCCATCAAAATTGACGATACCTCCTCCTGAATTCTTTGCGTTCTTCATCAGATCCTGGAAAAACTTCGCCTGATCTTCGTCTTCCAGCCCGTTAAAGAAAGAAGGCAGAGAATTGGTAATCGGTCGGGTTGGATCAAGTTCACGTACATAAGTAGCTAGTTTGGCAGCCCATTCATACCCATTTGACATTCCACCCCGCTCAGGAACCTCATTACCGGTAGACCACATGATAACACTAGGGTGATTACGATCACGCACAATGAATGCTTCCATATCCCCTTTCCAATCTTGTTCAAAATATTGACTATAATCATGGGTGTTTTTCTCCATGGTCCATACATCGAATGCCTCGTTAATAACAAGTAATCCCAACCGGTCACACGCATCCAGCAGATCCCTTGACATCGGATTATGAGCAAAGCGAATCGCATTAAAGCCATTATCTTTATGAATCTTCATTTTACGAAATTCACTGTCCTTAAAAGAAGCAGCTCCTAGGATTCCATTATCATGATGGACACAGCCGCCTTTAAGTTTTACCGTTCGGCCGTTCAGCACAAAGCCGTTTTTCGTGTCAACCGAGATTGTTCTTACTCCAAATGATGTGCTATCGCTATCAAGGACGATTTCTTTGTCTGATAACTCAGAAGTGATCTTATAAAGATTTGGGGAATCAATATCCCAAAGATCGGCATTTTCTACTGCAATCTTAACCAGTCCAACTGCCTTTTCTCCTGCAGGTACATGTACCTTAACTCTTCCAAAACCAGCCTCTGTGCCACAGAGGTCTTTCCCTATTTTGATGTCTACCCACACTTGCTTGTCCTCGCCAGTATGATTTTCCACCGTTGTTTCAACCACTAAAAAAGCAGTGCCATTGACCACATGAGAGGTATGAGCATATATTCCCCAAGGGGCAATATGTATTTGCTTAGAAGTAAGAAGGTTCACATGTCGATAAATACCTGAACCAGTGTACCAGCGTGCATTTGGCTGTGCATCGTTGTTAACGGTTACGGCCAGTCTATTTGTTGCTCCAGGTTTTATATAAGGTGTAAGATCAACATGAAACGGACTATAGCCGTAATGATGTCTTGCCACCACATGTCCATTTAGAGTAACTGTTGGGTTCATATACACCCCGTCAAATTCTACTAAAACTCTTTTATTCTTAAAATCTTCTGGAATATCGAGCATCTTCGTATACGTCCCGACTCCTCCGCCATAATAGCCCGTATGTTGCCCACCCGGTGCCTCAGGATTGGTATCTGTTTCAATGGTAAAGTCATGCGGGAGATTCACGATTTTCCCTTTTTGGCCATACCCCGGTATCATGAACGGTTTTCCGTTAATAAACTCCCAAGCTTGATCAATATTTTCTCTTAACATATAAATCCTCTCCCCTATTAATATCCTGGCTTCTAATAGTTTCAATAGATATTTTTATTTTCAAATCTATAATTACACAACGGTGCCTTCAACAATATGGTAAATTAGTTTTTTTTGGTATTATTTATACATTATCTAATGAGGAGTTAATAACAATGAGCACTGACTCTGGATTAACCGATAAAATCATCATACATTTATTTAAAGGAAAATGAATGAATTTCCAAATCATTCACTTTATTAAACTTTAATTTTATTTCATGCTTACCATATGACCTCTGAAATGAAGAGGAGGTCATTTTTCCATTTTTAAGTATGACACTCCCGGAGGCATTTTCTTCATCATTTAGGTATATTTTAATTTCCCCACTGCCAGTTCCCTCAATTGAGATATAATTTACTGGTCTTTTCCATTCTACATATCGATAGATAGCTTCATCTCCGTCCCTCATGCCTGTTAAGACTTCTCCGTTATTTTTTGAAGGAGCAATGTAAACACTCCCAGATAGCTGGCAAGCTCGAAATGCTTCAATTGTTTCATGAATACCAAATGGTTTTCCGGCACCTTGTGATGTCATAGGAACTTCCAGTATGCCCCCATCCTCGCTAAAGATTATCGGTTCTATGCAAAGTCTGCGTTTTTGTGGACTGTTCCGAGAACTTCTGTGATAGAATACATACCATTGTCCATTCACTTCTTCGACTGAGCCATGATTATTCCAACTTTGCGGATCACATCCATCGTTATCAATTATTACTCCCTTGTATTCAAATGGTCCAAGAGGGGATTTACTTGTTGCGTAAGCCAAGGATGTCGGTTTGCCTCGTACCATACTGGAGTATACAAAATAATAGGTATCACCACGTTTTCGTAATGAACTGCCTTCGTGAAAATAATGTTCTTCTTCCGTAACAAGATTATTTACAATTGTTCCTTCTTCAAACTCCACCATGTTTTCTTTTAATTTAGCGCCCTTTGCATAGAATTGCCCCCAATAGAAATAAGATTGCCCATCGTCATCAATTAAAACAGCTGGATCAATTCCTCCACACGGCAACTGGATTGGATTATTAAATGGTCCTTCCGGTTTATCTGCTATAGCAACCCCTTCGCTATCATTTGCCATACAGAAATATAAATAGTATTTTCCATTCTTATGGATTGCATCTGGGGCAAACAAAATGTCATCAGGTGTCTTAGAAACTTCTTCCTTCTCATTTATTGCCGCCAGTTCATACAATTTTTTTAAGAATGGGGTTGGTTTTGACCAATTGAATCCAGGATATTTGGGAGCATCCTCATCAAAAATCCATGGGACTTTACTTGAATCAAAGGATATTCCATGATCTACCCAATCGACCATATTGTCCGAAGAAAATACACGATACTGCTTACTACAAAAAATATTCTCCTCTTGATCCCAAGAACCGTATACATACACTCTCCCATCTGGCATAACATGTGCCTCCGGGTCAGGAATGTGTATGTCTGGTGGCAAAACTGGATTTCTGCATTCTTTATATTCTTTCATTTGATTCAGTCCCTTGACTTAATGTAATTTACTTTATCTTCTATTCACTCGAGTTGTGAGTATTATATTGCTTTTGAAACCGTTTTTATGTTATGATTTGCACAAAAATCGAACTATCTGTACTTTTATTTTAATAACGAAGGTGATTATGATGAAAATCGAAAACATAGAGTATATTTGCAGACTAGTATTTGAATCCTGTAAAGTTCCTGTTACCTTTTTCAATCAAAATGATGAAATAGTCATTGAATTTCCAAAGCCCCCTATTCAAAATCCAATTATTTCGGATAAAAAAGAACGGTTTATACAACTTATATGTACAGACGCTCCCTCCGATTTTCCTGTTCTAAAGACAACTAACTATTTAGAAAATTACCTTATTATCACTCTGCCAACTGGCTCTTTTATTGCAGGACCTTGTCTTTATAAAGCGATTTCAGATGATCTCATAACAGGCATCTTGAACGATAATAACCTTAGTAATATGTATAAAAACGTTTTAATCTCTTACTACCAACAGTTACCGACTATGAGTCAAATAAAATTTATGCATACCGGTTTATTAATTTATTACATGATATTTCAGCAGAAATTAGATGTCGGGGAAGTTATACAAAAAAATGTCCTTGTCCAAAATAATTTCGATGTTCAAAAGACTGTTGATGCAAATTTAAGTGTCAACCGCCAAAATATCTCTCTTCATCACGATCCTGCATTTGAAAAACATATTCTACAAGCCATAAGAGAAGGACGCATGGAAGTATTATCCGAATATACCACCTTACATCCTCCGGAGGGAATTGGGGTCTTATCAAAGAAAAGTCAATTAAGGAATGAAAAAAATTTAGCTATATGCGGCATTTCACTCTTTACTCGGGCTAGCATAGACGGAGGGCTTCAACCAGAATTGGCTTATACCATGAGTGATTTATACATTCAAAGAATAGAAGATGCGACATCAGTTGGCGACATTAATAATTTAACCTCTAAAGCATTTATTGAGTTTTGCGACCGAGTACGTCAACGGAAACAGCATCAATTTTCCAACCCCGTATTAATTTGTCAGGATTATATCTTTAACCATATTTATGAAAAAGTTACAATAGCGGATCTTGCGAAATTGGTCCATCTTAATCCCGCTTACCTATCACGTTTATTTAAAAATGAATTGGGAATCCCTCTGGGAGATTATATTCAAAGAGAGAAAGTCGAGGAAAGTAAGAAGTTATTAAAAAATTCAACACACACACTTCTGGAAATCTGCTCTTTACTTAATTTTAATGATCAAAGTTATTTCATAAAAGTATTTAAAAAGTTTACCGGTACCACTCCAAAGCAATTCAAAAATACTATATAAAAATTGCCGGAAGTAATCCTCACTCACCAAATGATGACGGTACAAAACAAAAACCAGGGGTTACGCAAAAACGCCCCTTGGTTCAATAAAATCGGCTTGTTTACTAAGGTAGTGATTATTCTTTTGGTCAACATCTCAAAATTTGAAAACTCAGTTGCAGAAACGAATTTAGTGGATAAGTATTAAGGGGATTCGCTTATTTGGTTGAAAACATCCATAACTGGTTTCGCAGTAGCAATCTTTCCCGACAAATCGAGCGAAAACATCGACATTGGTTCCCAATCTCCTACCAAATCTGGACCCCATGGTCGAATACCGCATACTCCATTCTTTTTGGACCACGTGATAAAATCTGCAGTGAATCTAGCCTGATCCTCTGGCGTCACCTCATAACCAGGAATAGGATGATCCCAGTCTTTGAACGGTCCAGATTTCATCCTTTCTGAAGGATACGAATATTCCGCAATAAATACCTGCACACCCAATTGTTGATGGACTGTTTCAATCATTTTCTTTACGTTTCCAACAGGGTCATGAATATATGCAGCAACGGAAGTCGGATAAAAACTGATTCCGACATGGTCAAATTCAAAGCCATTTTCTTTCAATGTCCTGAAATATGTCGTGATGTAATACTCGGTACAAACAGATGTCGTAATATGAGTAGAGAATTTTGCCTTGGGGGCAACTTTCTGTATCCCCTTCGCCAACGCTGCCATCATATGTCCGTTATGACACCATACATTCCCCGTAAGCCAATCTGCCCCAAGCTCCGGCAACAAGTACATTTCCTCTGCTTTTTTGTTTTCAAGCGCAGGATTTACTGCTGTTTTAAGACCAAGATTCACCCCTCCAAAGCCGTAATTTGCCTCATTACCTAAATTCCAATAATCTACAACACAGCCCGTAGATAGAATTTCGCCAGCGACCAACGAACCATATTGCTCCAAAACTTCATTCATTTCCTGAAGCGAATATTCAGCCCATGGCTTATTTGGCTTTGAAATTTCAGGATAATCCTTAAAATCTGGTGCTTCCTGAACGCCAAAATCCATGTACGTATAGGCAAGCATGATTTCAGGATTTATAGGTATCTTCAGTTTGGCTGCAACCCTACAATAATCCAAGCTCTTCTCCAGGTTATGAACCCGGGCATGATAAGGACTCCCAGAACCAGCATTGCCATCGTTGTGCCTTTTGGTACTAATTCTCACATACATCTCCGTTGCACCTGCATCGATATACATCTTCATTAGGTCCTCAGGATTTCTCGCAATCATGTCTCCATGTTTATAAATGATCCCTTTATTGAAATAGTCTTGTATTCCTTGCCCCAACGATAATGCTACTCTAAAAGTCATCATAAAATCCTCCCACTTTTTTTGTCAAAATTCTTTTGAGCCTTAACTATGGGAAGACTTTATTCTTTAACTGCCCCAATGACAATTCCAGCTGCAAAGAACCTTTGCAAAAATGGATAAATCAATAAGATTGGTAATGCACCAATGACGATTTGAGCTGACATAAGAGCTTGGAAATTGGTCTGTGCCAGTTCTTTTACATTATTTCCGTTAATATCTGGCATCGTAATCATCGATTTTAAATAAGTGGCTAATGGAACGTGGTTTGGCAAAATTAGTTTAAAAATTGGTTCTATTTCATTATAAAATCCTTACCTATTATATAATAATATTGTCGGTCGGTAACTTATAAACAAATTAATGGCCTAATTCTAGAGGAGGTAAAGTAAGTGCCGGTTTATAAGTACATTATTAATAAAGAAGAAAATTTATCAAAACTACCATGTGGGTCAAATCATCCGTGGGTCTATTAAAAAAGAAGGATACACCTGAAGTGTTCGGTATAATGCAGGCCGGGACCCAATCACAGGTAATCGAAAGCAAAAGAAAAAACGAGGCTTCAAAACGAAGAAAGATACCGAAAAGTTTCTCAATGAGCAATTGAATGCCATTGAAAAAGGGACCTATTTTGAACCAAAAGATATTACCCCAAGCGAATATTGGGATTATTGGTTGGAAAATTACGCAAAACCTAATTTAGCGCAAAGAACGATTGAGGATATAACTATATGATCGCACAACATATTAAGCCCTCATTAGAAAGCATTAAAGTTTCACAGTTGCAGCCCTATCATCTGCAAGAGTTTATGCCCAAAAGCTCTCAATCGAGAAACTAGATAGTGGTGGACTCTCTGCGACGTCGGGTTAAACACTAACCATCGTTAATTTCTAAGGTATTGAATGACGCATTAAAATTGCAATTCATAGTTCGGAATGTTGCTCAAGCTGTATCTCCACCAAAAACGAAGAAGCAGGAAATGCAAATTTGGGATAATGAACAAGTTAAAGCTTTTTTAAATGCAGCAAAAAGATCCGTCTATTATTCCATTTATTTACTACTATCTATACAGGGATGAGACGTGAAGTAGTATTAGGGCTCCGCTGGCAAGATGTTGATGCTGAGAATAAAGTCATCTATGTGCACCAATTATTTTCAGTCATCCAGAAGAAGCGGAGCTGTGACGGCACCTTCTTAAACCTAAATCAGTGAAAGCAGGTCCATATCAATAACAACAAGTGTAGTAAAAGAATTGAAAAAGTTTATAAACAGGAATTTGGAAACAAATTATTACTTGGTCAAGACTACCACTATTATGATTTAGTTTTTTGCACAAAAGAACGGCAACCCAATTCAGCCATCCGAACTAGCTAATAATATCGTAAAATCATAAGTCGAACCAACTTGGCTTATATCTGGTTTCGGGATCTAAGACACTCCCATGAGACTTTTATGCTGCAGTAAGATACTCTAAATTATTTAAGGGGGTGGGCTCAGAAAGATTTAATATATCTTAAAATCTATCCCAATTTCCCCCTTAGAAAAATATTAAAAATCTTGCCATAAAGGGTGTCTAGTCAGGAGAATATTAATTATTCCGATTAATCTCTATTCCGATTAACTTATTGATAACATATTAGAAAATAAAACCCAATTTCTTTAACGTCTTCCGAAAATACTATTTAAAGGTGAGAAGGAGTTGTGCTGTCTTTTTACATCAGAATCGGTCATCTGTATATATTTTCGAACCATACTCATATCAGAATGACCCAGTATTTTTTGTAAAGAAAATGGATCGCCGCCATTCATAATATAAAATAGTGCACCTGTATGTCTAAAAGTGTGAGGCGATACTCTTCTATTAGAGATACCAGCCATTTCACCTAATTCTGTTAGTCTTCTTCTCCATGTATTACTAAGAATTTCTCTTCCATCATACGAAACAAATAGATATTCAATGCCGAAGTCGTCCGACTCCCTCATATATTCTTCAAGAAGTTTAATTGTTTTTGTTGATATTGGTACACTTCTACTACGCTTCGTCTTAGTTTCATGTGGTTCCAATTTGATATACCCACTCTTTAAATCAACATTACTTCTCCTCATATTAAGAAGTTCTGATATTCTAACCATTGTATCTAATAATACATATATCATCACTTTATCTCTAAATCCAACAAACCTTGAATCATCAATTTGGTTCAGTAGTGCTTTTATTTCTGCTGGTGTAAAGGATTGTATTTCATCTTCAGGAGCTTTAATGGGCTTGAATTTTTCGTGTATAGGTATTTCAATCCATCCTTCTTGATAACAATGTCGCAAGAAAGGACGATTGGTTCTGATACGTACATTAACAGTAGTTGGTTTTAAACCTTGCTCATTAATCATATAACCGATATAATTTCGAAACAACTCAACCGTAACACCATCGTTTGGAACATCTCCTCCTAAGTAATCATTAAGATAATGAAAATGTTCATAATAGCCTTGGATTGTAGGCTTTGCTAAACCCTCAGTTTGTTTGAAGGCCATAAATCGCTCAAACATTTCAAACAGAGTCATTTTTTGTTCAGTTTGCTTGAACCTTTTAATACTCTGTGTACTTCTTGAACCTTTTCGTTGAGTTTTCCTTACCGTTTGCATAAAAAAATCCACCTTTCTATTAAGAATTTGGTGGATTTGACACACTAGTACACACAAAATCAGTCGCACTAGTACTATGTAATTTTTAGAAAAAATACTGGTGACTTTTCACTTTCAACTCACTGCTCTAACAGCCGGTCAAACCGTACCTAAAAACAGTCGAAACCCTTGATATCATTGAGTTTGGTTGGCGGGACTGCGTGGGAATCGAACCCACCAGACCTGGCACGCAGGTCTCAAGCAGTTTTGAAGACTGTGGAGGACACCAGTACCCCATTCAGCCCCATATGAATAAAAGATCATGTGTAAAACTATTATTTTCAAAGTTCAAATTACACACGAACTAATTACTATCCTGATATCATATTACAATGGAAATAGTATTAAATCAATCAATCCGTCTTATTTATCATTTTTCCGACATGGATTTCATTTCCCAATACAGGCTTAATAAACCATGGAAAATACGTGATTAAAAGCAAAATTGTGGCGAATTCTTGTCATCTGCCCCCGAAAAAGACTATAATAGATAATAATATCGTTTTGTAGGTGAAAAATATGCTTCAAGGTTGGTTTCTATGGTTTATCCTATTTTGGGTAGTCTTTTTAATAGGTGCCTTTTCAATTGGTGGCTTTTTTATGTTCCGAAAGTTCCTTAAAAAAATGCCAAAAGAAGATGGCAAGTCCGTCATGGATTGGGAAGAGCATTTTGTGAATGAATCCCTCCACCTCTGGGGTCCTGAAGAAAAAGCCCTCTTAGAAGATTTAGTCAGCCCTGTTCCGGAACTCTTTCGTGATGTAGCAAAGCACAAAATTGCTGGAAAAATTGGTGAACTAGCCATAAAAGAAAATGCCACTCAAATAACAGAAGAACTAGTCATTCGCGGCTATATTCAAGCAACACCGAAACGGGATCATAAATTTTTACGTAAAAAGTTGTTTCAAAATCAAATTGATGTTAAACCATATGAACATTTATTCTAAACCGCCATCTAGGCGGTTTTTTATTATTAATAAATTACGTTCCCTATCTTACATAAGAAAAACACTGACCCCTTATGAGTCAGTGTTTTTCTTATACCATTTTTATATTATGAAGCTCCCTATAGAGTTTCATATAAGAGCGGTACATCGCAACACGCCACGGAACAATCATGCTGAAGGCCAGCAGGAAGAACATGCCGCTTAGCTGTCCGATATCAATCGTACTACTTAATATTCCTTTTAAAATTAAACGTACCACTAATAATCCAACTAATATAAAAATAAACGCCTTTGATCTTTTCAAATAAATATCATTATCTCGAATTTCAAAGTTTGACGTTTTAATCAATAGGATCGAGAAAAGCATACCAACAATGATTGCCTCACCTATTTCCATTGGCGTTAATCGAAATTCCGGTACCACATACATTAATGCTCCAGTCGACATAAAAAAAGGCGGCAGGATAATTTTTTTCACATTAGTCGGTTTCTTGGCCGCTTTCATACGAACAAACAGAGCGAGAGAGCCCATAATAACAGCTCCGATGGAAGAAACAACAACGTAGTTCATTGGATTCATTCATCCCTTATCTAATTATTTACTCAACCATTATATCTCAAATGATGTATTTTGAGAAAAAATAATCACTGTTTACAACATTAAAATATTTTAATGTTGAAGGTAATCATACAATAGCTGGAAAGCTTGCTGAACTTGCAAACTACCATATTAGTACTAAAAAAGATTTAAAATCCAGTAAACCCGCCAAACATTCCTTGAAAAATGGTAATAATTTTGGTCATCCAGTCAAAGAATAGTACAATCCCCATGACAATCATGATATAACCACCGATTTTCATAATCTTTCCGCTGTGTTTTTTGATCCACTTCATCCGGCCGACGAAGAACGATAGGATCAAAAATGGAATCGCAAAGCCAAGGGAGTAAGCAAGCATATATAACACGCCTGAACCTGGATTTGATGCAGCAAGAAGAATGACGGATGAAAGAATTGGACCCGTACAAGGTGTCCAGCCTGCGGCAAAGGCCATACCGATTAAAACCGAACCAATATACCCTGATGGACGGTTTTTGAATTCAATACGGCGGTCTCTCATCATAAATTCTGGTTTAAATACACCCACAATCATTAATCCGAATAGGACAATAAATATTCCGCCTAACTGACGAATCAAATCTTTATAGGATAAGAAAAACTGGCCAATAAACGAGGTTCCAAAACCAATAGCGATAAAAATAATTGAAAAACCTAATAAGAAAAATAATGTATGCAGTAAGCTTCGCTTTTGCAGCATGGCATTTTCATCTCTTAATTCTCCAACAGACATTCCGGTTATGTATGAAAGAAAGGCTGGGTATAGCGGCAAACAACAAGGAGAAATAAAACTCAGAAAGCCTGCCCCTAAAGCTAAAAATAGATTTACATCTGACATGTATTTAACACTCCCACTATAGTCGATACTCCTTCATTCTAACAAAGATGATCACTAAATGATAATGGTTAACGTGAATATTTTGTGTCTCGATATTCACAAGTCAATAAATAGTAATTTTTTCAAATTGGGATGAATAAATAAATTGGGTTTTTTCTTACAAATTTCTTTGAAGTAATTTACAATATAGGTTATACTAGTAAAACAATGCCCTTTTAATAGGCAATAGACTCTTCTTTTTTACTAAAAAATTTTAGGAGTTACTCCGGAAAGGACTTCGGCCGTGCTGAAACAAGATCTTATAACTATGATAGAAACAAAGCGAGCTGAATTAATTCAAGTCGCAACAACAAACGGCTTGACATCCTCCGTTGCAATTCGCTATAGTCAGGAACTTGATAAATTATTAAACGAATATAATAAAATATATATTAAAAAAGTTCCAACAACCGCGTTATAATAAGAGAGCCTGGCAATTGATGCCAGGCTTTTTTCTATTAATTCACAACATCCTCCACATGTTCAAGTACTCCATTTTGCAGCAGGAACATTTTATGATATAGTCCGCCAAGGGCAAGAAGTTCTTGGTGCGTACCCCGCTCCACAATCTCACCTTGGTGCAAGACAAGGATTAAATCAGCATCTTGTATCGTTGACAATCGGTGGGCAATCGCAATCGTTGTTCTGCCTTTTCGCATCTTTGCCAAAGCAGTTTGAATCATTTCTTCCGTTTCCGTATCAATATTGGCCGTCGCTTCATCAAGCACTAATATTTTAGGATTGGCCGCAATCGTTCTTGCAAAAGCAACCAATTGACGCTGACCGCTTGAAAAAGTAGAACCCCTCTCCACTACCTTATGCTCATATCCATTTTCCAGTCTTTCAATAAACGGATGGGCTTGAACAAACTTGGCAGCCTCTTCTATTTGTTCATCCGTAAGATCTTGGTTATGAAGACGGATATTATCTTTTACCGTCCCGAAGAATAGAAATGGATCCTGAAGGACAAGGCCCATTTTATCCCTTAACTCGGGCTTTGTGTACTGACGAATCGATTCCCCATCAATTAATATCTCACCGCGTTCGAACTCATAAAAACGCATCATCAAATTAATAATTGAGCTCTTTCCGCTTCCAGTATGGCCAACTAATGCAACTGTTTCCCCCGGATTGGCTGTAAAGGAAATATTCTTTAAAACATCCTGTTCTCCATCATAGGAGAAGCTGACATCCTTAAAATCAATCTTACCTTCCACAATGGAAATACTCTTCTTCAGTGGTTGTGCTGGAGCTAATTCCTCTTCATCTAATAATTTAAA
This sequence comes from Bacillus sp. AFS037270, assembly GCF_002585305.1. The sequence goes on from NZ_NUNF01000027.1 coordinate 21,229, forward strand.
CACACGGGAACCGGCCACGATGGCTTGCTGGTATAACGAAAGCCTCATCATCATTTGATTGACTGGTTCAAAGAAACGGTCTAGGTAATTGATAAATGCGTAGATCAAACCAATTTCAACACTATGTCCAAAGGAAGTGCTCCCAAAGTAGCTTAGGACAATAATCAGTGCAAAAATATAAATAAGGTCAATTGCTGGTCTTAATAGTAAACCATCAATCTTTATATTTTTCATCCCGGCTTTATAGTGCTTTTGATTGATATCACCAAACTCTTGACGAAGGCGTTTTTCTTGGCGAAAGACTTGAATGATTGACATGCCGGAAAGCGATTCGGCCAGCTTTGCATTTAATTGGCTCAATCGTTCACGCATATCCAGATAAAAACGTGAGCTTAACTTTCTATATAAATTCATGACAAACAACAAAATAGGCAGAATAATCACACATAACAGAGCTAACTTCACATCTAAGATAAACATAGCAATAAAGATACCTGTTAGTAAGAATCCACTCTGGATAAATGTCGCAATTACGGTGACAAACATATCCTTTATTGCTTCTGTGTCGTTTGTTACCCTTGAAACAATACTGCCCGCTGGAGTCTTGTCAAAATATTTTAAACCTAGTGTTTGTACTTTGGAAAAGACATCAATTCGAAGCTGCTGGATAATATAGAGAGCGATTTCCTGGAATTTGACTAATTGAAAGAACATGAGAATCGCTTTGATGACTTGAATCCCCATGTAAATCGACCCAAGTATTATTAAGGGCTTAAACTCAAGTTTACCTGGTGTTAAATAATCATCAATAAAGACTTTTACGATTAACGGGAGCACGATATCGCCTACGGTCGTAAGTAAAAGAAGAACAAATGCAATGGTGATGATTTTTTTGTGCGGCTTGGTATAGGAAAGAAGACGAAATAAGACCTTTCTTTGTTCACGTTCTGACAGTTGTGTTTTTTCCTCCATATTAATGTCCCCCATGTTCGACCAGCTCTTCTAATTGCTGGTGTAAATACATTTCCTTGTACCATCCATCTTGTTCCATTAATTCTCCATGTCTTCCTTTCTCCACGATTTTCCCATCATCAATGACGAGAATCAGGTTGGCATGCTGAACCGCACTTAACCGATGAGAGGTAATAATTGTCGTTTTTCCGTCCCGATTTTGTCTCAATGAAGAAAGGATCGCTTCCTCTGTTTTTGCATCGACAGCTGACAAGGAATCATCCAACACTAGTACCTCTGGATTCATCAGCAGTGCACGGGCAATCGAAATCCTTTGTTTTTGCCCACCTGATAAGGAGACACCCCGTTCTCCGACAACCGTTTGATACCCATGGGAAAATCGGAGAATGTCGTCATGAATATTGGCAAGTTTTGCTGCTTTTTCGATTTCATCACTTGAAATATCTGGGTTTGTAAAAGCTATATTCTCGGCAATTGTTGCAGAAAATAGGAAATGATCCTGGGGGACATAGCCAATAGCTTCCCGAAGTTTTTCAAGTTTATATGCATGGAGCGGTTTACCGCCAAAAAGGATTTCCCCTTTATAGCCCTCAAATTCACGGATTAGCAACTTTAATAGCGTTGTTTTCCCAGAACCGGTTTTCCCAACAATTCCAAGTGTCTCGCCTTTCGCCAGCGAAAAAAATATTTCTTTTAAAATTGGTTTTGTTTCGCCTGGATAAGTGAATTCATTAATCTTATATTCAATATCACCCATTGGCATAATGCTTAAAGCATCTTTATCATCCTTGATTTCTACCTTTTCTCGTAAAAGAGCAGCCACACGGTCGTATGAGGCACGACCTCGTTCCACGATATTAAACAGCCAGCCAAATGCCAGCATGGGCCATACTAAAAGGCCTAAATAGGTAGTAAACGAGATTAATTCACCAATGGTCAACTCTCCATTGAGAACATATTTTGCTCCAAACGCAATCGACAGAAAAAAGGAGATTCCGACAATGATAGAGATGGTAGGATCATAGAGGGAATCGATTTTTGCTACGACAATATTTTTTTGCACTACATCTACCGAAAGCTTGCGGAAGTCTTCTATATCTTCTTGTTCCTGGCCAAATGTCTTAATGACCTTAATCCCGGAAATACTCTCCTGTGTTTTGTCGTTTAGAGAGGAAAAGGACTCTTGCGCTTTATGAAAACTTTTATGTAACATCGTTCCGAACCAACTGGTCAACATCGCCATAATCGGCATAGGAATTAAACAAATTAATGTCAGCTTCCAGCTGATCGTAAACGCCATTGCGATAATGACAAATCCACCTGTAGAAAGTGAGTCTACAAGTGTTAAGACCCCTGCCCCCGCTGTTTGCTGTATTGCAGATAGGTCATTGGTAGCGTGGGCCATGAGATCCCCAATGCGGCTCTTTTGGTAAAAGGACGGAGACATCGTCGTAAAATGGCTGTATAAGCGATCACGAAGGATTCTACTTAGCTTGACAGATGAACCAAAGATCATAATTCGCCAGTAATATCGAAGAACATACATCGATAGTCCCACTGTCATTAACACCACGACCCATTTGATTAACATGCTTGTTGTAATGGTTCCTTCATGAATGCCATCTGCGATGATTCCGATTACTTTGGGAGGAATTAATTGGAGCAAGGCTACAAATAATAAAATTAAAACCCCGGATATGTACGCTTTTTTCTCTTGTTTAAAAAACCAGCCTAATTCTATAAATACCTTCAAATAAACACCCCCAAATACAAAGCGAGCCCTTTGTTTAATGGTTTATTCTTCGAATACCGAGGTACCTATTTTATCAAATTTTTACAAAATAATAAATACTTTGAAATAAATCATTACGTTTAAAAAAAAGCACCCACATCATATGATGAACTGTAACCCATAAAGT
>NZ_NUNF01000028.1:0-50261 GCF_002585305.1 Bacillus sp. AFS037270
GATTTATGAGGGCACGAGTGAGATTCAGCGGATTGTGATTAGTAAACATCTATGATTTGGGTGTGAAATGTTAATATATACAAAAATTTGTTAATTTAGTCGTTTTATTTGTTAATAAAACCAAAAATTTTTTAATATGTCCGCACTTTTTGTTAATATATCAAAAATTTTGTTAATAAAGCCAAAGAATCAGCCCCAAACGGGGAGAGGAGGCATTAAAATGCAATTTAAATTGTCTGAAGAGCATGAAATGATTCGTAAAATGGTTCGGGATTTTGCGCGCAACGAGGTGGCACCGACAGCAGCAGAGCGTGATGAAGAAGAGCGCTTCGACCGAGAGATTTTTGACAAAATGGCGGAGTTGGGCTTAACAGGGATTCCCTGGCCAGAAGAGTACGGCGGGATTGGCAGCGATTTTCTTGCCTATTGTATCGCTGTTGAGGAGCTTTCCCGCGTTGATGCGTCAACAGGGGTGCTATTATCCGCACACACCTCACTTGCTGGCTGGCCAATCTATAAATTTGGCAGCGAGGAGCAAAAGCAAACCTATCTCCGTCCAATGGCAGAAGGTACAAAAATCGGTGCTTACGGCCTAACAGAGCCTGGCAGTGGTTCAGATGCCGGCGGAATGAGAACAACCGCCCGCCTAGAGGGCGATCACTATATCTTAAACGGTTCAAAAATTTTCATTACGAATGGCGGCGTGGCCGACATCTATGTGGTCTTTGCCTTAACCGACCCAGCCAACAAGCAAAAAGGAACAACCGCCTTCATTATCGAAAGCGACTTCCCAGGCTTTTCAGTTGGTAAAAAAGAAAAGAAATTGGGGATCCGTTCCTCGCCGACAACAGAAATTATTTTTGAAGATTGCAAGGTTCCTATAAAAAACCGTCTGGGCGAAGAAGGTGATGGCTTTAAAATCGCAATGATGACGCTTGATGGCGGCCGCAATGGCATCGCTGCTCAAGCCGTTGGTATTGCTCAAGGCGCTCTTGATGCAGCCGTCGACTATGCACGTGAACGCCAGCAATTTGGCAAGCCGATTGTCGCCAACCAAGGCATCTCGTTTAAACTGGCCGATATGGCGACCAATATTGAAGCGGCAAGACTATTAACCTATCAAGCGGCCTGGCTCGAGTCGAATGGCTTACCGTACGGGAAAGAGTCGGCGATGTCGAAACTATTTGCCGGCGATACGGCGATGAAGGTGACGACGGAAGCGGTTCAAGTGTTTGGCGGTTATGGCTATACAAAAGACTATCCAGTTGAACGCTTCATGCGCGATGCGAAAATTACGCAGATTTATGAAGGTACACAGGAAATTCAACGTCTCGTGATTTCGAGAATGATAACAAAATAAAGGCGGTAACAGGGGATGAAAAAAAGAGAAGTTCAGGCCTCTGTCAAAGATGAGCGTCTTGTACAAAAAAGGCGCGATCAGATGATTAAAGGGGCGGTAGCACTTTTTAAACAAAAGGGGTTTCACCGGACAACCACGAGGGAAATCGCCAAAGCAGCCGGGTTTAGCATCGGCACACTCTATGAATACATTCGGACAAAAGAGGACGTCCTTTACCTTGTTTGTGACAGTATCTATGATCATGTCAGTGAACGGCTTCAAGAAGATTTGGCTGTAGAAAAAGGGACATTGGAAAGCTTGAAGCTTGGAATCGCCGACTTTTTTCAGGTCATGGATGAAATGCAAGCCGAAGTGCTTGTCATGTATCAGGAAGTGAAGTCACTTTCCAAGGACGCCCTGCCATATGTACTTAAAAAGGAAATGGAAATGGTCGCGATGTTTGAGGAGCTGTTGACCCGCTGTGTCGAGAACGGGGAATTGAGATTAACACAAAAACAGATTGAACTCGTCGCCCATAACATTTTCGTTCAGGGGCAAATGTGGGGATTTCGCCGCTGGGCGTTAAGAAAGCTGTTTACGCTTGAGGAGTATATTGCAATGCAAACGGAGGTCTTATTAGCAGGCATCCAAACCGGGGTCTCGGGTGCCGTAACAGTTCCGGAAAATGGTTAATCAAAATCGAGCGCTAGAGTAGGTTCATTTTTCCAAAAGGGGGAGCACAATGGGGAACTATCAGCCACGGCATCATATCCGCTTTGTGACGGCGTCGAGCCTGTTTGACGGTCATGATGCTTCAATTAATATTATGAGACGGATTCTGCAGGCGAGCGGGGCGGAGGTGATTCACCTTGGCCACAATCGTTCGGTCGAGGAGGTTGTCAACGCGGCCATTCAGGAAGATGTCCAGGGTATTGCAATTTCGTCATATCAAGGCGGGCACGTCGAGTACTTTAAATACATGTATGACTTGTTAAAGGAAAAGGGTGCACCTCATATTCGGATTTATGGCGGCGGGGGCGGCGTAATTATCCCGCGGGAATTGGATGAGCTGCATGCCTACGGGATTGCCCGGCTGTTTTCGCCGGAGGACGGGCGGACGCTTGGGCTGCAGGGGATGATTGACCTGATGATCCAGGAATGTGATTTTTCGACGCTGACTCCTGATGTGGGCGAGCAGATTGCCAAACTGCCGACAGGTGACGTTAATGTTATTGCCAAGCTGATCACCTTAGCAGAGCTTCATGTGGATAAAAGGAATGAGGCTGCGGCTACAGCTGAACAGGTGCTTGAACAGGTGAAGTCACTCGAGAAGGGGATTCCTGTTGTCGGGATCACGGGTACGGGCGGTGCCGGAAAAAGTTCACTGACCGATGAGTTGATTCGCCGTTTTATTAATGAGTTTCCTGGGAAGAAGGTGGCGATTCTTTCCGTTGACCCGACCAAACAAAAAACGGGCGGCGCGCTGCTGGGCGACCGAATCCGTATGAACGCAATTTTCTCACCGAATGTGTATATGCGCAGTCTCGCAACACGGTCTTCAAAAAATGAATTATCGCTCGCGATTAAGGATGCGGTCGTGGTCACAAAGGCGGCGGGATTTGATCTTGTGATTGTTGAAACGAGCGGCATCGGGCAGGGAGATGCAGAAATCACTGAGGTCTGTGATGTGTCGATGTATGTGATGACGAGTGAGTTTGGAGCGCCATCACAGCTGGAAAAAATCGATATGCTCGACTTTGCCGACTTGATTGTCATCAATAAATTTGAACGCAAGGGCTCAGAGGATGCGAAGCGCCAGGTGCAGAAGCAGTACCAGCGCAACCATATGCTGTTTGAAAAAGAACTGGACGAAATGCCGGTATACGGCACAATTGCCAGTCAGTTTAATGACCCGGGGACGAATGCCTTGTTCGCGGCGCTAGTGGAAGTGATCAATGAAAAAGCAGGAACCGATTGGGTGACTTCGTTTAGCAAAGCTGCTGTTCCTGAAAAGCAAAATGTGATCATTCCTACGGACCGGCGTTATTATTTACGAGAGATCACCGAGGCGGTGCGCGGCTACCACCGCAAGGCCGAAGCCCAGGCCAATATTGCCCGGAAATTATTTCAGCTTGAGGGTGCGATTACCGCGGTTCAAGACCAGCCTGAAGTTGTCGCTGCTTTAGAGGCAGTTAAGCAGGAAACAGAGTCGCAGTTGACGCCGGAATCCCGGAAAATTATTGCGTCGTGGGAACAGACTAAGGCAGCTTATTCGGGGGATAAATTTGTTACGCGCATTCGAGATAAAGAGATTATCACGGTGTTAAAATCGAAAAGTTTATCAGGCCTTGATATTCCCAAAGTGGTTTTGCCTAAGTATAAAGATTACGGGGAGATTTTGCGCTGGGTCTACAGGGAGAATATCCCAGGATCGTTCCCGTATACGGCTGGGGTGTTTCCTTTTAAGCGTGAAGGTGAGGATCCTAAACGCCAGTTTGCCGGTGAAGGGACACCGGAACGGACGAACCGCCGCTTTCATTATCTGTCAAAGGATGATGCGGCGAAGCGTTTAAGTACGGCATTTGATTCGGTGACACTGTACGGGGAAGACCCTGATTATCGTCCCGATATATTTGGAAAGGTCGGAGAGAGCGGGGTCAGTGTTTGTACGTTAGATGATATGAAAAAGCTGTATGCCGGCTTTGATTTGTGTCATCCGTCAACATCCGTTTCGATGACAATTAATGGACCGGCGCCGATTATTTTAGCGATGTTTATGAATACGGCAATTGATCAGCAGGTCCAGAAGAAGGAAGCAGAGCTTGGTAGGTGCTTGACGGTAGAGGAGTTCGCTGAGGTTCGCGCCTATACACTGCGGACGGTGCGTGGGACGGTACAGGCGGATATCTTAAAAGAAGATCAAGGACAGAATACGTGTATTTTTTCAACAGAGTTTGCACTTCGGATGATGGGTGATATTCAGCAATATTTCATTGACCATCAAGTCCGCAATTATTATTCTGTGTCGATTAGCGGTTATCATATTGCTGAAGCGGGCGCTAATCCAATATCGCAGCTGGCGTTTACGCTCTCGAACGGCTTTACGTATGTGGAGTATTATTTGAGCCGCGGCATGAAGATTGATGATTTTGCGCCAAATCTGTCGTTCTTTTTCTCGAATGGTTTGGATCCCGAGTACACGGTGATTGGCCGGGTGGCACGAAGGATTTGGGCAACAGTGATGCGGGATAAATATGGGGCGAATGAGCGCAGTCAAAAGCTGAAGTATCATGTTCAGACCTCAGGGCGGTCGCTGCATGCCCAGGAAATCGACTTTAATGATATCCGGACGACACTGCAGGCGTTAATGGCGCTCCATGATAACTGTAATTCCCTTCATACAAATGCCTATGATGAGGCGATTACGACGCCGACCGAAGAATCGGTGCGCCGGGCGATGGCGATTCAGATGATTATTACCAAGGAGCATGGGTTAACGAAGAATGAGAATCCACTTCAAGGTTCGTTTATTGTCGAAGAGCTGACCGATTTAGTGGAAGAGGCGGTGCTACAGGAGTTTGACCGCTTGAATGACCGCGGCGGGGTGCTAGGTTCGATGGAGACCCAGTATCAGCGCGGAAAGATTCAGGACGAATCGATGTATTATGAAATGAAGAAGCATACCGGGGACCTGCCGATTATTGGCGTCAATACGTATTTGAATCCGAATCCACCGTCTATGGAAGAGGTGAATAATATGGAAATAGCCCGGGCATCGAAAGAGGAGAAGGAATTGCAGATTCATAATTTGCGTGCCTTCCAAGAAGCCCATTCGAGCGAAACGGCGGCTGCTTTAAATCGTTTGAAGACTGCAGCTGTGAATAATGGTAATATTTTCGCAGAACTAATGGAAACCGTTAAAGCCGCAAGTCTCGGGCAAATCACAAAGGCGTTATACGAAGTCGGGGGACAGTATCGTCGGAATATGTAACAAGAAAACAGTAGAAACGGTGAAAGGCACCATGTGAACATGGTGCCTTTTAACTCTTGTCTATTTTTGTGGTAAAATATATTTGCTTAATAATATTAAATTCATCACTTATCTTATATAATCATACTAGCATTCCAACTTTGAAGTTTTTTACAGGCAGGTGTCCAGATGAAGAGTCGTCACATAATCGTTATTTTAATTATTTTCGCCTGGCCATTATACTATCTTTATGAACTTCAACTAGGTGCGGTATCATTCCTGCTCTTAGCAATCTTCTTTTTATATATTTCCATTAAAGAGATGAAAAAGCTGAAGAGCGAGAAATCCCATAAGGGGGATTAATCCCCCCCTGCAAAAAATCAACTGAAACTATCGGCTTGCACTAGCATAAACACCAAGAATTTGTTTATAATGAAGAATATGCAAAAATTTAGAAGTGTGGAAAGTGTGTAATCTCCACGCAGGAGCTAGACAGTTATCCAAATTCAACTATTTTTTTCATACATAGAAACCTAACTGTCCTGACCGACTCAAAAGCTATGAGCGTTAAATAGAGAAAGGAAGTGCCAATAGTGAGTTTAGCACAATACTCAAAAGAGGAATTGAAAGAGTTTTCCCTCATGGAAATGGCTTATGAATATTTAAAAAATAGCAAGCAGCCAATCTCCTTTCATGAATTAGTGAACGAGATTAAAGCAGCAGCTGATATATCGGACGAAGAAATTCGTTCTCGCCTGGCACAATTTTATACAGATATCAACATTGACGGCCGTTTTCTCTCATTAGGAGAAAACCGCTGGGGACTTCGCGTTTGGTATCCGGTTGATACAGCTGAAGAAGAGGTAATCACGGCTGTTAAACCGAAGAAGAAAAAGGCGAAGAAGGTTGTTGAGGAAGACGAACTTGAAGATTTCGATGAGATCGATGATGAGGATTATGATGATCTTGACGACTTTGCCGATGATGAAGACGATCTTCTTGACGATGACGATGACGACGATTTAGATGATCTTGATGATGTCGATGAATTCGACGACGACGATGAAGTCCTTGACGATGATGAGGATGAGGAATTTGAGCTTGATGAAGACGAAGTTCTTGAAGATGATCTAGATGAAGAAGACGAAGAAGAAGAACCATTTGACGAAGACGAAGATAAAGACTTGTAAGTTTGATTAAAGCAGAGCCGTTTACCTTTTGGTTGGAGTTAGAAAACGGCTTGACTTTTTATTGAAGCAACTGTATTATCTTTTTTGGGCTCCTTTTAAAAGGACGAATCAATATAACTAATATGCGCTCCCCTCGCAAGCAGCGAGTAAGGAGCGCTTTTTATTTTTATGGGAAGCTTTACCGCCGGTTTAAGGGCACTTGAAGCTTTTCTAAAAAAACTCCCACACAAGGAGTTTTTTCGTTTTTGGAGCAATAGGGAAATAAATTTTTTTAAAAAATATCCTTAAACAACCTGAATAATGCACAAACTGTAATGGAGGAGGACTATTTTATGACAAAGTATATTTTTGTTACCGGTGGTGTTGTGTCATCACTTGGAAAAGGGATTACCGCTGCTTCTTTAGGGCGTTTATTGAAAAATCGAGGTTTAAATGTAACGATCCAGAAATTTGATCCGTACATTAACGTGGACCCAGGGACCATGAGCCCTTACCAGCACGGTGAAGTTTTCGTAACCGACGATGGTGCGGAAACGGATTTGGACCTTGGCCACTACGAGCGCTTTATCGACATTAATTTAAACAAGTACTCAAACGTAACAACAGGGAAAATCTATTCGACTGTCTTAAGAAAAGAGCGCCGCGGCGATTATTTAGGAGCAACTGTTCAGGTTATTCCACATATTACTAATGAAATTAAAGAGCGCTGCTTCCGTGCTGGCAAAGAAACCAATGCAGATGTCGTGATTACTGAAATCGGCGGTACGGTTGGGGATATCGAATCACTGCCATTCCTAGAGGCAATTCGTCAAATTAAAAGTGATATTGGCAGCAAAAATGTGATGTACATTCACTGTACGCTGATTCCGTACATAAAGGCAGCCGGTGAAATGAAGACGAAGCCGACCCAGCATAGCGTGAAGGAACTGCGCAGCCTTGGTATTCAGCCAAATATTATTGTCGTAAGAACGGAATTCCCTGTTTCTCAGGATATGAAGGATAAACTTGCCTTGTTCTGTGATATTGATTCGAAAGCGGTCATCGAATGCCGCGATGCAGATACCCTTTATTCCATTCCACTTGCCTTACAAGATCAAAACATGGACCAAATTGTTTGCGATCACTTGGAGTTAAATACACAGGCAGCGGAAATGACGGAGTGGACAGCACTTGTGGATCGGGTTCTAAACCTTTCTGGTAAAGTCCGGATCGGTCTTGTTGGTAAATATGTTGAACTTCAAGATGCCTACATTTCGGTTGTGGAAGCAATGAAGCATGCCGGTTACGCATTTGATACAGATGTAGAAATTAAGTGGATTAATTCTGAAGATGTTACTCGTGAAAATGTGGCAGAACTTCTTAGCGATGTCGATGGCGTCCTTGTGCCAGGCGGATTTGGTGACCGTGGGATTGAAGGGAAAATTGAAGCAACCCGCTATGCTCGTGAGCAGAAAAAGCCATTCCTTGGTATCTGTTTAGGTATGCAGCTGGCAACTATAGAGTATGCCCGCAATGTACTGGGCTATGCTGATGCACATTCAGCAGAATTCCTGCCTGAAACGAAACATCCAATTATTGACCTTCTTCCAGAGCAGAAGGATGTTGAGGATTTGGGCGGTACTTTACGTTTAGGTCTTTATCCTTGCCGTCTTGTGGAAGGGACAAAAGCGTTTGAAGCTTATGAGGATGAAGTGGTATATGAGCGCCACCGTCACCGTTATGAGTTTAACAATTTCTATCGTCAAGAAATGGAAGCAGCCGGGTTTATCTTCTCAGGGACAAGTCCTGACGGCCGGTTAGTGGAAATTATTGAGTTGAATGATCACCCATGGTTTGTGGCGTCACAGTTCCATCCGGAATTTGTGTCAAGACCAACACGTCCACAGCCGTTGTTCCGTGACTTTATTAAAGCTTCTATTCAAAAATAATTTAGTTTATGGCCAGTTCCATGTTTATGGACTGGTCTTTATTTTGGTTATAAATTGGAAAAATAGTAGATTTTGCTGGAAAATGAGCCAATGGCCCGCCGAAATCAGCCATTGCTGCTGAAAAAGTGGCCATACAACTCTAAAAATCAGCCAATCAAAAAAATAGGGCCCACCAAGGCCCTATTTTACTCTTCATATTCCGCTAAAATCTCATCAATCGTGAATTTTAGGCCGTGATAGACAAACAAAGCGGCCATTCCAGCTGGATAACCATAGCGGTTGCCAACCTCATCAGGAAGCAGCCCTTTTGTTAACCGCAAATCAATATGGACATCCGCAAATTGTGATACATCCTCATCAGAGGGCTCGGTCACAGTTGAAACCGCCACAAAGGGGATCATTTTTTCACGGAGCATATGTGCAAGCTCAAGCGCTGCGCTGTCATTTGAAAAACGGGAAAACAGAAGGACACGGTCTGCATCAGTGAGGCCGTTTGAATCGGCATCCAGCTGCAACACTTTAGCACTCCGTAACGTCTCTGCGCCTTCTAATGCTTCGTATTCCACAGCCTTCATTTCTTGCGAACCCCAAATATAAATCGAACCGTCACCTGCTGGTGCTTGAGCTAGCAGGCGGGCACCATCCTCAAACGAAAACTCTTCTTTTTCCGCTATTTTTTTAAAAATACCCATTAATTGGGTTGTGAACATTTTTAACATAGTAACCCTCCTTGTACGCTATCTATTATAAGCTTTTTCCGGCGTAACCAAAAACAATTGTAAAATAACAAATAAATGCGGAACTTTAGGCAGGATATTTATTTCCAGAGGTAGAAATATAACAAGTAAAAGAAGTCTAAAAAGTAAGCTAAGGAAGAGGTGGAGTTTATGAAAGAGAAAATTTTAATTGTCGACGATCAATTTGGCATTCGCATCTTGCTAAATGAAGTGTTTCAAAAAGAAGGGTATCAAACATTTCAGGCTGCAAATGGAGTTCAAGCACTTGAGATTGTGACAAATCATCAACCTGATCTTGTCCTCTTGGACATGAAAATTCCGGGTATGGACGGTATTGAAATTTTAAAACGAATGAAAGTTATCGAGCCAGAGATTCGCGTCATCATCATGACCGCCTATGGTGAATTGGATATGATTCAAGAAGCCAAAGACCTTGGCGCTCTAACCCATTTTGCAAAACCATTTGATATTGACGATATTCGTGCGGCAGTTCGCAAGCATATACCGCAAAAAACAAACTAAGAATCGAAAAAGAAACCCGTAAAACGTAGAATTACCAATGGGTGCGCTTTCATTGTGACAGTTTCAAAAAACATGCTAGAATTATGGCATTTCCTCATTTCTTTTGTTATGATACATATGACTTTAACAGGCTGTATATCATTTTGGATTTATACATAATCGGCAAATCGAAGGGAAAACCTTTTATGGAAGACCCTGTTTAAAATGATATTCAACCTAATTTAAGGAGGAAGAGAAATGCCTTTAGTATCAATGAAAGACATGCTTAACAAGGCGAAAGCGGAAGGCTACGCTGTAGGGCAATTCAACTTAAATAACCTGGAGTTTACACAAGCCATCCTTATGGCAGCAGAAGCAGAAAAATCACCAGTTATCCTTGGTGTATCTGAAGGTGCTGCTCGTTATATGTCTGGCTTCAAAACGGTTGTAAAAATGGTTGAAGGCTTAATGGAAGACTTAAACGTAACCGTTCCTGTAGCTATTCACCTTGACCACGGTTCAAGCTTTGAAAAATGTAAAGAAGCAATCGATGCTGGCTTTACATCTGTAATGATTGACGCTTCTCACCACCCATTTGAAGAAAACGTTGAAACTACTAAAAAAGTAGTAGACTACGCTCATTCAAAAGGTGTTTCAGTTGAAGCTGAACTAGGAACAGTTGGCGGACAAGAGGACGACGTTTCTGGAAGCATTATCTATGCTGATCCTAACGAGTGTGTTGAGTTAGTTAAACGCACAGGTATCGACTGCTTAGCTCCTGCATTAGGTTCTGTACACGGTCCTTACAAAGGTGAACCAAACCTTGGATTCAAAGAAATGGAAGAAATCGGCAACCTTACTGGTATGCCACTAGTATTACACGGTGGTACTGGAATCCCAACAAAGGACATCCAGCGTTCTGTTTCTCTTGGAACTGCAAAAATCAACGTAAACACTGAAAACCAAATTGCTTCTGCGAGAACAGTTCGTGAAGTATTAGCGGCAAAACCTAACGAATACGATCCACGTAAATACTTAGGCCCAGCTCGCGATGCCATCAAAGAAACTGTTATTGGCAAAATGCGCGAATTCGGTTCAGCAGGCAAAGCTTAAGTCGTTCTGACTTCCCTGAGCGAAACCATTAAAAAAGAAAACCGTCCTTTCTAAGGGCGGTTTATGTTTGAAAAGAATAATCTGAAAATTTAGTCGAAAGGGAGAGGGTCATTCGATGAAATTTTTTATTGATACAGCAAACTTAGATGAAATCCGCGAAGTCCATGAACTTGGGTTACTATCAGGAGTTACTACAAATCCATCTCTAGTAGCAAAGGAACAAGGTGTTTCTTTCCATGACCGGATAAGAGAAATTGCGGCACTTGTTCCAGGTTCTGTTAGTGCGGAAGTTATCTCATTGGATGCAGAAGGCATGATTCGTGAAGGAAAAGAATTGGCGGCCATCGCTCCAAACATCACTGTAAAAGTTCCGATGACACCAGACGGCATCAAAGCTTGTCATGCTTTTTCAAAAGCAGGAATCAAAACGAACGTGACGTTGATTTTTAATGCGAACCAAGCATTATTAGCCGCTAGAGCAGGTGCGACTTATGTGTCCCCATTTCTTGGCAGACTAGATGACATCGGACAAAATGGCTTAGAGCTAATCACGCAAGTAGCTGAAATCTTTGCAGTTCACGGCTTAGAAACTGAAATTATTGCTGCTTCCATCCGTAATCCAATCCATGTAACAGAAGCTGCGTTAAGAGGCGCACACATTGCAACTATTCCTTACAAAGTATTGATCGGTTTGTTCCATCATCCATTAACAGACAAAGGAATTGAAGGCTTTCTTAAAGACTGGAGCAACCGCAAAAACGCTTAATTTTTCCATTGGAAAACTCCCTCCATTTTTCACAACAAAAACAATCACTCACGGCTGCTGGACAAAGCACAATAATTTTTTTTATTATGAATACATGAAATTAGGATTTTCGTGTAAACTAATGATAGACAAGCTGTCGGAATTTGGCTTTTTGTGTTGGAAAAATATACCTACGGCCTCACTGGGTACCAGTGGTCTTTTTAAATAAAGGATAAGCACGGTTTGATAGTCCTTAGAGCTCTTCAGAAGTGCTTGTGTTTAAAATAAAAGTCCTGTACTGGCAGCCATTCACACACCTTTGTGGGCTTAGAAGGGAGTCAAGTAATGGAAAAACTTAAAATTGCGGGCGGATATCCGTTAAAAGGAACAGTCCGCATAAGTGGAGCTAAAAATAGTGCCGTTGCCTTAATTCCGGCTACGATTTTAGCGGAATCACCCGTAACAATCGAAGGATTACCGCACATTTCTGATGTGGAAATCTTAAAGGATTTGCTCGAGGAAATCGGCGGGAATGTCTCGATGACTGATGAGGAAATGACGGTTGACCCTTCAACGATGATTTCAATGCCGCTGCCAAACGGAAAAGTAAAAAAACTTCGTGCTTCCTATTATTTAATGGGGGCAATGCTCGGGCGCTTTAAGAAGGCAGTTATTGGCTTGCCTGGCGGCTGCTATCTAGGCCCAAGACCGATTGACCAACATATTAAAGGCTTTGAAGCACTTGGCGCGCAAATTACGAATGAACAAGGCGCAATTTATTTGCGTGCGGATGAACTTCGCGGGGCCCGGATCTACCTGGATGTAGTCAGTGTCGGGGCAACGATTAATATTATGCTGGCGGCGGTACGAGCTAAAGGACGGACCATCATCGAAAACGCGGCAAAAGAGCCGGAAATTATTGATGTAGCTACATTATTAACGAACATGGGCGCGAAAATAAAAGGAGCCGGTACTGACGTGATTCGAATTGATGGGGTTGAAACCTTGCATGGATGCCGGCACACTATTATTCCGGATCGGATCGAAGCAGGAACCTATATGATTTTAGGAGCGGCTGCAGGTGAGGGAGTATTGGTGGATAACGTGATTCCTCAGCATCTAGAATCATTGATTGCCAAGCTCCGAGAAATGGGCGTGCGTGTCGAGACTAGCGATGATCAAGTGTATGTGGACGGCTCGGTCAATTTGAAAGCGGTTGATATCAAAACACTTGTTTATCCTGGGTTTCCAACTGATCTTCAGCAGCCAATTACGACTCTATTAACAAAAGTCTCAGGTTCTAGCGTGGTCACCGATACGATTTATGGTGCCCGTTTTAAACATATTGATGAACTAAGAAGAATGAACGCGAATATCAAGGTGGAAGGACGTTCTGCGATCATTAACGGTCCTATACAGCTGCAAGGAGCAAAAGTGAAGGCAAGCGACCTGCGTGCCGGAGCAGCCCTTGTGATTGCCGGTCTGTTAGCCGAAGGGATTACGGAAGTAACCGGTCTTGAACATATTGACCGCGGCTATAGTAATTTAGTTGAAAAACTAAATGGTCTCGGTGCCACTGTATGGCGGGAAGCACTGACGAAAGAAGAACTCGAACACCTTAAAAACACGTAAAATAGGTTAATGGTGACAGGCACCATTAACACTGTAAGCACAGTGGAAGAGGCTAGATTGACTGCATCTAGTCTCTTCGATTTAGTTGAGAAGAGTATGAAATTATTACCAGTAATGGAATAAATATTTTTTAGTTGATTAATTTTTTGTACAGAGGGTAAAATAGTAATTGTTTTTAATATGCATATATTCTGCAATCCTATTCATTTCTTTATCTACTTCTATTTTCAATTCCTCTATTATCTAATAATTATCTAACTGGACAATCTCTCGCTAAACACAAGCGGATTTGCTGGAAAAATTTTAAAGAGTGGTGTACAAATGGAATTAACAATTTCAAGTTTAGAGAATATGAAGCTGAAGGAACTTTATGAGCTTGCTCGCGAATATAAAGTAACCTACTACAGCAAATTAACGAAAAAAGAACTAATTTTTGCGATCTTAAAATCTCGCGCCGAACAACAGGGCTTTTTCTTCATGGAAGGCGTACTCGAGATCATTCAATCAGAGGGCTTTGGATTTTTACGGCCAATCAACTATTCGCCTAGCTCAGAGGATATTTACATTTCCGCTTCGCAAATCCGCCGTTTTGATCTTCGTAATGGCGACAAGGTGTCCGGTAAGGTTCGACCTCCAAAAGAAAATGAACGCTATTATGGCTTGCTCCATGTGGAGGCGGTCAACGGGGAAGACCCAGAATCAGCGAAAGAGCGTGTTTATTTCCCAGCTTTAACTCCGCTGTATCCAGATAGACAAATGAAGCTGGAAACAACGCCAAAACATCTGTCTACGAGGATTATGGATGTAGTGGCGCCGGTTGGTTTTGGACAGCGTGGTCTAATTGTGGCACCGCCAAAAGCCGGAAAAACAATGCTGATAAAGGAAATTGCTAACAGCATTACAACCAACCATCCCGATGTCGAGTTAATCGTGCTGTTAATTGACGAACGTCCGGAAGAGGTAACCGATATTGAGCGTTCTGTCGCTGGTGATGTCGTCAGCTCGACGTTTGATGAGGTGCCTGAGAACCATATTAAAGTGGCTGAGCTCGTGCTTGACCGTGCGATGCGTTTAGTGGAGCATAAGCGCGATGTTGTGATTCTGATGGATAGTATTACGCGTTTGGCTCGTGCCTATAACCTGGTCATCCCGCCAAGCGGACGTACGCTTTCCGGTGGTATTGACCCGGCAGCGTTCCACCGTCCGAAGCGTTTCTTCGGGGCGGCTCGTAATATTGAAGAGGGCGGCAGCTTGACGATTCTTGCTACGGCACTTGTCGATACCGGTTCACGGATGGATGATGTCATTTATGAAGAATTCAAAGGAACTGGTAATATGGAACTGCATCTTGACCGTGGGCTTGCGGAGCGCCGTATTTTCCCTGCGCTTGATATTCGCCGCTCTGGTACGCGTAAGGAAGAGCTGCTTATTCCGAAGGATCATTTGGATAAATTATGGGCGATTCGCAAATCGATGTCTGATTCACCAGATTTTGCCGAGCGCTTCTTGAAAAAATTACGCCAGACGAAGTCGAATGAAGAATTTTTCGCTCAATTAAGCGAGGAGTTAAAGAGTCGCCGTTCGTAATGGATTGTGCTTAGGACAAGCCGTGTAGAGGGCCTGAGATAGGTTATTTTTTCAAAAAGAAACCAACAAATCCCAGCTTGCAAAATTGGGTTACCCTTGTTATAATGGGTGCAGTGTCTTTTATGTAATTGGTGCTTGTTCGAAAAGATAAGCATTTATATAACTCTGTTTCGAATGATTCAGGGCGGAAGGAGCTGAAAAGAAATGAAAACAGGAATTCATCCTAATTATAAAATGGTAAAGGTGACTTGTGCATGCGGTAATACGTTTGAAACTGGTTCAGTTAAAAATGAAATCCGTGTTGAAACTTGTTCTGAATGTCATCCATTCTATACTGGTCGTCAAAAATTCGCTGAAGCAGGCGGACGTGTTGATCGTTTCAACAAAAAATACGGCCTTAAGTCACAACAACAACAATAATTACTCAGGGAACAGGCAAGAGGACCTATGGCTTGCCTGTTTTTTATTGAAAAAAATTAGAGTATTCACATAGATTTGCAGGAAAAATACTTAAATATAGTTGAGGATTCAGCTTAAAATATACCATATAGTCGTAACAGGGTTCGTTATAGGAAGGAGACACCGTTTATGTATTTAATGAAACAAAGCGGATGGGTTGAGGTTATCTGCGGCAGTATGTTTTCCGGAAAATCAGAGGAATTGATTCGTCGGGTTAGGCGGGCTCAGTTTGCAAAGCAAAATATAGCTGTGTTTAAGCCGAAAATTGATAATCGCTACAGTGAGCAGTCTGTAGTTTCCCATAATGGCACTTCTTTTCATGCGAAGCCTATTTCCCATTCCATTGAGATTCTGCATCATGTAGAGGCAGATATTGATATTATTGCGATAGATGAAGTTCAGTTTTTTGATGAGGGGATTGTCCGAGTAGTTCAGCAGTTAGCTGACAGCGGCCACCGAGTGATTTGTGCTGGCCTTGATATGGATTTCCGCGGCGAGCCGTTTGGCCAGATGCCGGCGTTAATGGCTGTAGCAGAGTCGGTAACAAAGCTTCAGGCTGTTTGTACGGTGTGCGGTTCACCATCCAGCCGAACACAGCGTTTGATCGACGGCCGTCCAGCATCCTACCATGACCCAGTTATATTAGTCGGTGCTGCTGAAGCGTACGAGCCGCGCTGCCGCCACCACCACGAAGTCCCAAAAACATCACCGGTACCAGCACGCTAATGGGTGCCTGTCACCGTTAACGTGGTTAGCAATGTGAAAAAATGATAATTGGTGCCTGTCACCGTTAACACTGTCTGAGGGTTGATTTCTCAGGCAGTTTTTTTGTGGCTGGATTTAGGCCGGGATATCGGTGTTTGGTTGGCGGTATTATCTGGGGTTTGGGCGGAATGTTGACTGAATTCGCGGTATAGGTGGAATCGGCGGTATTATGTTCAAAAAAGGCGGAATCTCCCTTATACCTCCTAATGAACTTAGCCTTGGAAAGATTTCTCACGCTCAAATCCATCAGGGCCGGGCATGATAATATTGGGAGGTGTAAGAATGCTGAAAAAGTGGATGTCTCTCGTAAGTATCATGTGTATGTTTCTATTAAGCGGCTGTCAGGGAGCGTACCTTGGTTCGGATGATAATGCCAATAACCTTCGCAAAAAGAATTCTGACCAAATGAACATCCGTGGCAATAATATTGATTCCACAGCAGATCGCGGTAAAAACAAACAGCACATGGTAGAAGACGATATCACCAATCAAAACCCGAACTTCCTTGATCTAAAACGGACGGGCAGCGGTGGTGAAGCAGGTGCGACCAATCACGGCAACGATATCAACAAAGCAAAACAAGTGATTGCTGGTACAAACGAATTTAGAACAGATTCTGTTTGGATTAACGGTGACCGCATGTGGGTAACTGTTTATAAAAAAGGGATGCTTTCTGATAAAGCTAGAAACGATGCGGAGGCGCGCCTTCATAGGAAGCTGGTTAAAGCACTACCGCGTTATAATATCGAAGTACGCGTCCAAGAAGACCGCAGGTAACATGCTCTGATTTAGGGCATGTTTTTTTGTATGAAAAAAAAGGGCTTGGCCTCAATAAAAAATTTCTCCCTCAATTTGGTTTTGACGGGGGTTTTCACCTATACTATAATTAGAATGTTATGGACTAAAACTCGAGGTGAATTAACTGTGTTTGATCGTCTTCAATCTGTGGAAGATCGCTATGAAAAGTTGAACGAACTTTTAAGCGATCCAGAAATTATTAATGATTCAAAAAAACTTCGCGAATACTCAAAAGAACAATCTGATATACAAGAAACCGTACAAACCTACCGCCAATATAAAGAGGCTCGTGAACAGCTCCAAGATGCAAAGGCAATGCTTGATGAGAAGCTTGATGCCGAAATGCGTGAAATGGTGAAGGAAGAAGTCAATGAGCTTGAGGCCCAAATTGAGGAGCTTGAAGCTAAAATGAAAATCCTTCTTGTTCCAAAGGATCCGAACGATGACAAAAACGTTATCTTTGAAATCCGTGGTGCGGCCGGTGGGGATGAGGCGGCATTGTTTGCAGGTACCCTTTACCGGATGTACAGCCGGTATGCAGAAGCCCAAGGCTGGAAGACGGACCTTATTGATGCCAGCCCAACAGGACTTGGCGGCTATAAGGAAATCAGTTTTATGATTAATGGTCAAGGTGCTTACTCCAAATTGAAGTTTGAGAGTGGTGCCCACCGCGTACAGCGTGTTCCGGAAACTGAATCTGGCGGCCGGATTCACACTTCAACAGCAACGGTTGTTTGTTTGCCGGAAGCTGAGGAATTTGAATATGAAATTCATGAAAAAGATATCCGATTCGATACGTTTGCTTCAAGCGGCGCCGGCGGACAATCCGTTAACACGACGATGTCAGCTGTTCGTTTGACACACCTTCCAACTGGAATTATGGTTTCAATCCAGGATGAAAAATCCCAGCATAAGAACCGGGATAAAGCGATGAAAGTATTACGTGCCCGTGTTTATGATAAATTCCAGCAAGAAGCACAGGCTGAATATGACCAGGTTCGTAAATCGGCGGTAGGAACGGGTGACCGTTCTGAACGAATTCGCACGTACAACTTCCCGCAAAATCGGGTAACCGATCACCGTATTGGCTTAACACTTCAAAAATTAGATCAAATTGTTGAGGGTAAGCTTGATGAAATCATTGATGCGTTGATTATGGATGAACAGGCAAAAAGACTAGAAGAGGCATCTAATGAGTAAAAAAGTATTTGAGGCCCTAAAATGGGCTTCTTCTTTTTTAGTTGAGGCGGGGCGTGATGCGAACGCCGGCGAACTATTACTCCGGCATTTTACGGGTATGTCCCGGGCGCAGTTGTTTGCCAATATGCGAGAGGATTTAGAGCTAAGCGTCTGGGAAGCGTTTGAGAAGGCAGTGCGGGAGCATGTTGAAGAAGGTGTTCCGGTCCAGTACCTAATCGGATCAGAAGAATTCTACGGCCGGACTTTCATCGTCAACGACGAGGTCCTCATCCCACGGCCAGAAACAGAAGAACTCGTCTATGGAACACTCCAGCGCATGAAGGATATCTTCAACAGCCACCAAGAAATCCGCTTAGCCGATATCGGTACAGGCAGCGGCGCTATCGCCATCACGTTGAAACTGGAATACCAGCTGGCGGCAATGCAAAAGGTGACAGGCACCAATAATAATACGGAGACGTTACAAACGGTGACAGGCACCATTAAGGTGACGGCCACTGATATTGCGGAGGGATCGCTTGCGGTAGCGCGGGAGAATGCTGCCCGGCTTGGGGCGGATGTCCGGTTTATTCAGGGGGATTTGCTCAGGCCGTTTATGGAGAATGGCGAAAAACTGGATGTAGTGGTATCGAATCCGCCTTATATTCCACGCGTAGACATCGAAACAATGTCTGAGGTTGTAACAGAGCATGAGCCGCATCGGGCCTTGTTTGCTGGTGATGATGGCTTGGATTTTTACCGCCGTTTTATGGCGGAACTGCCACAGGTCCTCGCTCCAACCGCGCTTGTCTGTTTTGAAATCGGCATGGGACAGGGGGAAGCGGTAGCAGAGCTGTTGCGAACAACTTTTCCAAAGGTTAATGTCGAAATAGTTAATGATATTAATGGCAGGGATCGGATGGTTTTTGCCGAAATAAAAGGATGTTAAACTCAATTTGGGTTTAATATCCTTTTTTTAATTTAGACTAAGTAAAAGAACTCTGTTGATTGGAGCGGAAGGCGGCGTAGACTCCTGCGGGAGTACGGGGCAGGGGAGACCCCGCAGGCGCATAAGCGCCGAGGAGGCTCACCGGCACGCCCGCGGAAAGCGAAGCCGCCTGGAGTGGAAATCAACAGACAATTTTGATACACAACTTACATTTTGAGGACTTTTTAGTGCTCTCCCCATTTTAATAGAGTTTTTCAAATTTACTAGTTTAAGATTCTTATTCTTTGTCCAAAATGAAACTATCGAAGGGCAAAGGGGATGTGCTAGAGATGAGAGGTAAACTAATAGTTTGGGGATACTTAGTCATTTTATCATTGGGAACAATGTTGAATTTATATATGCCAAAAACTGAAGCAGCAGCAAAGGAATCGATCGTCATTCCAGGGGAAGCGATTCGCCTCAGGATTTTGGCAAACAGTGACTTTGAAGAGGATCAAGCCATCAAACGCAAGGTGCGCGATGCAGTTAATGCGCAAATCACAGTTTGGGTGCAAGATTTGACCTCCATGAACGAAGCAAAGAAGGTCATCAATGGCAAGCTTCCGGAAATTCAGGAAATTGCAGAAAAAGTAGTCCATGAACAAGGTTCTAATCAGTCTGTAAAGGTCGAGTTTGGAAAAGTTAGCTTTCCAACTAAATTATATGGCCAGTACTTATATCCGGCCGGGGAATACCAAGCGATTTTGATTACGTTAGGCAAAGGTGAGGGGGCGAACTGGTGGTGTGTTTTATATCCGCCGTTATGCTTCCTTGATTTTTCAAATGGTGTTGCTGTAAGTGACGGCTTTGAGGAAAAGCATGTGGCAAAAGCTGAAACCATTAGTAAAAAGAAACAGGAGGATCTTAAAACAGATGAGGCTGTCGTCACATCTGCCCCTCCAGTAGTGGAAGATGAACAAACTGAAACAGCAGAAGAAGTGGAACAGCCTGCGAAAGAAGGAGCTCAAGTTCAGAGGAAAATGGTAGAAGAAGTCCAAGTAGAAAAAACAATGGTAGATGAAGTACATGTAGAAAAGAAGCCTGAAGTAGAATTACAAGACGAGAAAAAACAAACAGAGGAAGTACAGATTACAAAGAAGCATGTAAAAGAAGTAAAAAAGGCCAAGAAGGCAGCGAAGAAAGAAGCACCTATTTATACAGCTAGGGACGAAGAACCAGTAAAGGTAAAGTTCTTCGTAGTGGAAATGTGGGAGAAAATGTTTAACTAAACCAGTCCAGCGCCGGACTGGTTTTTTGTGAGCCGATAGGAAAGTATAACTTTCCTATCAGGTATAAATGCAACTACGCCTTTGTCTTCGCCCGTAGGGGCTCGCCAATAGGCGAGTTTTCTAATAAAAATTAAGCATTTAGCAGTTCTATTATCTCTAGTTTTTCATAGTAATAGAGTAGAATCTTTTAAACGAGGTGGATAGGATGCAGTCATTAATTCGCAGAGCTAATCAAGAAGATTTGGAAAATATACGAGAGTTCCTGACAAGAGCAAACCTAGGGACCGATGGAATAACCGCAGAAACGATTAACTATTTCCTCCTATTAGAAAATGAGGACGGCACAATCCGCGGTTCACTTGGTATGGAGGCATTCAATGAACACGGCATGCTGCGTTCACTGGTGGTTTCACCTGGACAAGCCGATAAAGAAATCTTTGTCCTTTTTGACCCAATGGTTCAATTAGCAAAAGAAAAAGGGATGAAAAGCTTGTTTTTGGCAACAAATAAAAGTGTGGCCTTACCCTTTTTTGAATTAATGGGCTTTCAAAAAATCGAACGAGAAACAATACCCACAGAATTTTATACATCTGAGCATATTCGACACGTTTTAAATGTGGATAACTCATTATTTTTAAAATTTTCTATCTAGTTGTGGATTAATCCACAAAGTTATCCACTTTTTCAAAGAAGTTATACACAATTTGTGGATAAAACTTGTATTTATACCCACCTTCTTTTATACTTTCAAACGTACAAGGTGAACAAATAGGAGTTTTTCCGTGTAAATTCGCCAAAATTCGATAAAAGTCTCGTCATCAATAAAGGTGGATAACTATGAACACAAACGTTTGGAAAGTGGATAAATATGTGGATAATCTCGAAAATAATCCACAGGTTGTGGATGCAGCCAATTTTCTAAGAAAAAATGAAGTCGTCGCCCTGCCAACAGAGACTGTTTACGGCCTTGGCGGTAATGCCGAAAATGATGAAGCAGTCGCTAAAATTTTCGCAGCGAAAGGACGACCCGGGGATAATCCGTTAATAATTCACATCGCCGATCGCAGCCAGCTTAGTAGATTTGTAACCGAAGTCCCTGAAACGGCGGCAAAACTAATCGATGCCTTTTGGCCCGGACCGCTGACGATTATTTTTAAAAGGAAGGAAGGCGTTTTGTCTGAAAAGGCAACTGCCGGTCTCGACACAGTGGCGGTTAGGATGCCGGATCATCCGGTCGCGCTGGCGCTGTTGAAAACTTGTGGATTGCCGATCGCTGCCCCTAGTGCCAACAGTTCTGGAAAGCCGAGCCCGACTAAGGCTGAACATGTACTAGATGATTTAAATGGAAAAATTGCTGGTGTGTTGGACGGCGGGGTAACAGGCGTGGGCGTTGAATCAACTGTTATCGATTGTACCGCCCGGATCCCCATGATCTTAAGACCAGGCGGCGTAACAAAAGAGCAGCTCGAGGCAGTGGTCGGCGAAGTTGAAGAGGATGCGGCTTTAAAGAATCAGTCCGCACGTCCAAAGGCACCTGGCATGAAATATCAGCATTACGCGCCAAATGCCCCGCTTTATATGGTGGCAGGCCCGAAGGAATTTTTGCAAAAATTAGTAACAGAGAAGCAAGCGGAAGGGCTCCGGGTTGGTGTGTTGACTACGGAGGAAAATCGCGGCTTTTATGAGGCTGAACTGGTTCTATCATGTGGCAGAAGGACCGAACTTGATACAGTTGCGGCCGCTCTCTATGATACGTTACGAAGCTTCAACCAGGGGCAAGTGGATATTATTTTTAGCGAAATTTTCCCGAATGAAGGCGTGGGACATGCCATCATGAACCGTCTTGAAAAGGCAGCGGGCCATAGGCTTATCACCGAATAACACCGAAACTCCGAGCGAGGAGCTTCGGTGTTTTTTTCTACCTTGGATTCCTTTTGCCAATCTCACTTCTATTTCCGATTGGACGTGCATAGGCTAGGATAGTTAGTCCAAGGAGGCGTAGATGAATGTCAGAAATGGTTGGCGAACTTTTAACACTAATGATAATGGCATTTGCACTTGGAATGGATGCCTTCTCGGTTGGTCTTGGCATGGGAATGTACAAACTGCGGCTGAGGAAGATTTTTAATATTGGCCTGACGATTGGCTTATTCCATGTATGGATGCCGCTCTTAGGCCTCATAGCAGGAAAATTTCTCTCAGAAAAATTCGGCGTCTTTGCAACGATAATTGGGGGCTTGCTCCTCATTGTCCTCGGTGTGCAAATGATTTGGTCGACCATGAAAAAAGAGGAATCGAAGGTAATCACACCAGTAGGCTTCGGCTTACTGTTATTTGCATTAAGTGTGAGTCTTGATAGTTTTTCAGTTGGTTTGACCTTAGGGATCTATGGAGC
Organism: Bacillus sp. AFS037270; assembly: GCF_002585305.1. The sequence continues at coordinate 22,556 of NZ_NUNF01000028.1, forward strand.
CAAAACGATTATGGTTCTATTGTGCTTTGGAATCGCGGCAACCGTACAAACATGGGCAGGCCTTTTGCTGGGAAAAAAGGTTCAAGGCTGGTTGGGGACCTATAGCGAGGCTTTAGGAGGAACCATTCTACTTGGGTTTGGTTTAAAGCTGCTTGCACAAATTTGGTAATAGAAACTATGAATCATTTAAAACCTTTTTCTAAATATGCTAGACTAGAGATGATGGAAAAATGGTCCCTTGTTAAAGCGGGAGGCTACTTAGGTTTATTTTTAAAAAACTGGTTCATTTAACCATTTCTAGGGTAAAATTCTAAGGAAAGGGGGCGACTCAGGTTGCGTCATATTTTGTTTGTTTGTACAGGAAATACATGCAGGAGTCCGATGGCAGAAGCGATTTTAAAAAATAAAAAACTTACTGATGTTGAGGTAAAGTCGGCTGGGATTTATGCGGCAAACGGCAGTGAGGCGTCCACCCATGCGAAACAGGTTCTGGATGACAATCAAATCCCGCATAATCATCGCTCACAAATGCTAACAGCGGAGGCCGCCCAGTGGGCCGATCTCATCTTAACGATGACAAGTTCTCACAAATTCGCGATTCAGCAGCAGCTTCCCCAGGCAGTGATGAAGGTGTTTACGTTGAAGGAATATATCGGCGAAACTGGCAATCAGGATGTTGTTGACCCATACGGCGGCAGCCTTGCGATCTACGAGGAGACATATCGCGAATTAGAGAGATTAATTGATAAGGCGATTGAAAAATTTAAATCACAGTGAATGGCGAATGGCGTAAAGCTTTTTTGAAAAAACTAAATAAGAATAAACAAGGTAGAGCTCTCTTATGAAAAAGAGGGCTATTGTTTTTGGGTTTAAAAACCTAAGATGATGAAGGTTTCTGCTTTAAATTTTTGGGACGGTGTGTCAAAATGAATACAGATTATCCTTGGACAGGCAGTATGCTGATGGAAGCAAAGCTTGTTTGTTGGGGAGGACACAACCATTCGTTTTTTGAATTTTATGATAAGAGGAACAGGAGGATTTATATGAAAGTGGCATTAGCGTCAGATCATGGCGGTGTCAATATACGTAAGGAAATCGCCAATTTATTGGATGAATTAAAAATTGAATACGTAGATTTTGGCTGTGATTGTGAAACATCAGTGGATTTTCCGGATTATGCTTTGCCTGCAGCTGAAAAGGTAGCAAGCGGTGAGTTTGATCGGGGTATTTTGATTTGTGGTACGGGGATTGGGATGAGCATTGCAGCCAATAAGGTAAAAGGCATCCGCTGTGCCCTTGTTCATGATACCTTTAGTGCCCGCGCAACGCGTGCACATAATGATTCCAATATGCTCGCGATGGGCGAACGCGTCATTGGACCAGGACTGGCACGTGATATTGCTGAGATTTGGCTGACTGGAGAATTTGAAGGCGGCCGTCATGCGAACCGAATTGGAAAAATAACCGAGTATGAAAAAACGCACCTCTAAGCAAGGCTGAAAGAAGGGTATGTTTTATGATTCGTGATTGGGAAAAAGAGCTTGCAGCAATTTTAGTGGACTTTCAAGAACAGGCTGCACTAAAGCCAGGACAGCTGCTAGTTGTTGGCTGCAGCACCAGTGAAGTCATTGGCGAACGAATTGGTACTTCAGGAACAGTCGAAGTGGCTGAAATGATCTACGGGCAGCTGAAAAATCTTCAGAATAATACGGGAATTCAACTTGCCTTTCAATGCTGTGAGCATTTAAACCGGGCATTGGTCATGGAGCGTTCAGCTGCGGCCGAGCGGGGGTATGAGGAAGTTTCCGTTGTTCCCGTCCGTACGGCAGGCGGTGCGATGGCAACCTATGCTTTTGGCCAAATAGAAGACCCGATTGTCGTGGAATTCATTAAGGCGGAGGCCGGGATTGACATTGGCCAAACACTAATCGGCATGCATCTAAAACATGTCGCCGTTCCCGTCCGCGTCAAGCAAAAAAGCGTCGGGCATGCACTCGTCACCCTAGCCAAAGCCCGTCCAAAACTAATCGGCGGCGCCCGCGCCGTCTACGAAAAAAACATCGAGAATATTAGCTGCTCGTAGTGCAAATGGTGACAGGCACCATTACCAATATTTTCACTATTGTTCGGTTATTAATGGTTACAGGCACCTTTTTTACTATTTTTATAGAGTTTATGGTGGCAAAATCCGAAAGATGTGTTAGAATGAAGAAGGAATTTTCGAATTTTGAATTTTATTGGTTGACATATAAAAGGAGGATGTAGGATGAAGCATTTGTCTCAAGCGGATGATCAGGTTTTTCAAGCGATTCAGCAGGAATTAGGACGTCAGCGTTCAAAAATTGAATTAATTGCCTCAGAAAACTTTGTAAGTGAAGCAGTAATGGAAGCACAAGGTTCTGTATTAACGAATAAGTATGCAGAAGGTTATCCAGGACGCCGTTATTATGGCGGCTGTGAATATGTGGATGTAGTCGAAGATCTTGCCCGCGATCGTGCAAAGCAAATTTTCGGAGCGGAATACGTAAACGTTCAGCCGCATTCAGGGGCACAAGCCAACATGGCGGTTTACTTCACCATCCTCGAGCAGGGCGATACTGTTCTTGGTATGAACCTATCTCACGGCGGACACTTAACACACGGTAGCCCCGTGAACTTCAGTGGTGTTCAATATAACTTCGTTGAATATGGTGTGGACGAAACCACTCACCGCATCAATTATGATGATGTACGCGAAAAAGCATTAGCTCACAAACCTAAGCTGATCGTTGCAGGCGCGAGTGCGTACCCACGTGCAATTGACTTTGCGAAGTTCCGTGAGATTGCCGATGAGGTCGGTGCTTATCTAATGGTCGATATGGCTCACATTGCTGGACTTGTTGCAGCTGGTTTGCATCAAAACCCAGTACCATACGCAGACTTCGTTACAACTACGACCCACAAAACACTAAGAGGTCCTCGCGGCGGGATGATTTTTTGCAAAGAGGAATTTGGCAAGAAAATTGATAAATCCATCTTCCCTGGAATCCAAGGCGGTCCACTTATGCATGTAATTGCAGCAAAAGCCGTTGCTTTTGGTGAAGCACTACAGGACAGCTTTAAAGAATATGCTGCAAATATTATCGCAAATGCGAGCCGTCTGGCAGAAAGCCTGCAAAAAGAAGGCTTGAAGCTTGTATCTGGCGGTACGGATAATCATTTGCTATTGGTCGATGTAACAAGCCTTGGCTTAACAGGAAAGATTGCGGAACATGTTTTGGATGAAGTCGGCATTACCGTTAATAAAAACACTATTCCATATGATCAAAATAGCCCATTTGTAACGAGTGGAATCCGGATCGGTACTGCAGCCGTTACTAGCCGTGGTTTTGGTTTAGAGGATATGGACGAAATCGCATCTATCATCGCCTTCACATTGAAAAATCACGAAGACGAAGCTAAGCTAGACGAGGCACGTGGAAGCGTTGAAGCATTAACAAACAAATTCACCCTATATCCAGAGTATTAATAGATTTTTTCGAAATGGGCCTTCATTTTAGGGATGGAGGTCCATTTTTTCGTGGTTCAAAATAAATCCCGGATAAATTGCCCCGCTAAAAACTTAAAATAAGCCTTTATTGACCGGGATTCGAGGAAGCTTTTATAGAGGGAATATTCACTCTACTTTTTTGTCTCTCAAAGCATATGGACAAGAGTTGCTCTATGGGTCTTTTTTCTGTAAAATGAGGCGATGATTAATTTTAGATAAAGGGGCGATTATTGTGGCAAAGGTATACGTTTTCGACCACCCGCTAATCCAGCATAAACTTACGTACATACGTGATAAAAATACAGGAACAAAGGAGTTCCGCGAACTTGTTGACGAAGTCGCAACTCTGATGGCATTCGAAATCACAAGAGATATGTCACTTGAGGATATCGATATTGAGACACCAGTCTGCCCGGCGAAATCAAAGGTTCTTTCTGGTAAAAAAATCGGTATCGTGCCAATCCTACGTGCCGGAATCGGAATGGTCGATGGGATCTTAAAGTTAATCCCGGCTGCTAAGGTAGGCCATGTTGGCTTATACCGCGACCCAGAAACATTAATGCCGGTTGAATACTATATAAAGCTTCCAAGTGACGTAGAAGAGCGTGATTTTATCGTGGTTGATCCAATGCTGGCAACAGGAGGATCAGCTATCGAAGCGATCAATTCTTTGAAAAAGCGCGGGGCGAAGCATATTAAATTTATGTGTTTAATCGCTGCACCTGAAGGCGTGGAGGCCGTAAAGGCAGCTCATCCGGATGTGGATATCTATATCGCCGCATTAGACGAGAAATTAAATGACCATGGCTACATCGTCCCAGGTCTAGGCGATGCCGGTGACCGTTTATTTGGTACGAAATAATAAAGTCGAGCAGAGATGCTCGGCTTTTTTTGTGGTATTTGTCTGGATATTAATGGAAAAACAGCCATTGCTGGCGAAAAATGAGCCAATAGTTTGGTAAAATCGGCCAATGCTTGCCAAATTTGAGCCAATCCCCCCAAGAAATGAGCCAAACCCTTCAAAAAATCAGCCAATCAAAAATCACTTACTAAAAAGCAGGTAAATTTCCTTCTAAATCCAATAAATTCCTCCAAAAAAACAACGTTCACAAAGAGTTCTAAATTAATCAGAAGGAATTTTACCCTAAATGGTGGAAATCTAGGTGTTGAATAGTTAAAAAAGGAGGAATACTGATGATAGTAAATGAAAGGTCTATTCCCATCCCGCTATTACAGCGAGAGGCACTGTTGCAAAGGATCATCAAATCGCATTCAAGACACAAGGATATTGAAAAGGAGCTAATTAATTGGAAAACAGGCTTTGCTGGGGAGAAAAATGTTGATTATTATCTTAGTTACCTGCCAGATGAACCATATCGCATTATCAATGACCTTCGTTTGAAAAACAAAAACACCTTTCAAATCGATAGTTATATCCTTTCGCAGATGTTTGGCCTGGTTTTAGAAATCAAGAATATAACGGGAACGTTGTTTTTTGATAAAAATACAAACGGCGTCATTAGGACGTATAAGGATATCGAGGAAGGCATCCCCAACCCCCTGACACAGGCTAAACGGCATCAAAGACAATTAATGAATTGGAACATGATGCATAAAATAACCCCCATGCCGATCGAGTACTTAGTCGTATTTAGTAGAAATTCAACCATCCTAAAGACTAACCTGGGAAATGAACATATATTCGAGCACATGATATATGCGGAAAATTTAGAGGAAAAGGTCGCGCAAATTGCTGCAAAATATCAAAGCCCCATCCTAAAAGGCAAAGCTATAAACAAAATGACAGATTACCTCTTATCCGAAAGAATTCCTTCCTACCCTGAAATCCTCAAAACCTATAGTATTCCTAAATCTGATATCCTCCCCGGAGTTCAATGTCCAAATTGTAAAACGATCCCGATGATAAGAGTGTCAGCCGCCTGGTATTGCTCGTGGTGCAAGTCGTACTCTAAAGAGGCCCATATCCAAACAGTAAGAGACTACTTTCTATTAATGAACGCGCCCTTGACAGTCAAGGAATTTCAGGAGTTTTTACTAATAGAGCAACGAGGTGTGGCCAAAAACCTGCTTCACTCCTTAAACCTTCCTTCCACAGGGAAAAAACGAACAACGCAATACTTTCTCCCTCCCGACTGCATACTTTCCCCTTTGAAAGAAAACGCTAGAGGAAAAAGGGGAATCAATGAATGAAATGGCTTATATCAATCCTTCTAACCTTACAAACCACCTCAACCGTACTCATCCACCCGCCCATACCAAAATCCACACAAGTAGCGATTGTTGTACTAAAACAACCGCAATCCGAGCAAGAAATCAAGCAAATAATCACCCCCTATAAAGACGTAAAACTAAGACGGATTTTTCGGGAAGCACTCGATGGTTTTTCTATTGAGGCCAGCCCTGAGGCCATCTTGAGGCTAAGCAAACAACAGCGCATCCTCACTGTATCGCCTGTCGCTAAATACCAGGCGGAATCAGAAGAGGGCGTCAAAATCATTGGCGGGGAAGAAGTGCGCCGAATCTTTGACCACCACAACCAACGCCTCACCGGCAAAGGGATCACTGTCGGGGTCATTGATACCGGGGTAGACTATACTCACCCTGATTTAAAAAGCAATTATGCTGGCGGCCACGACCTTGTCGACAATGACAGAGATCCGATGGAGACCCTCGCGGTCGGCAAAGCGACCATCCATGGCACCCATGTCGCCGGAATCATTGCGGCAAATGGAAAAATAAAAGGCGTTGCCCCTGAGGCCAAAATTGTTGCTTACCGCGCGCTCGGGCCTGGCGGGGGTGGAACGACGGAGCAGGTACTCGCCGCGATTGAACAAGCGATCAAAGACAAAGTGGATGTTGTTAACCTTTCCCTAGGAAATGATATTAACGGACCTGACCTGCCGATCTCCCTCGCTTTAAACCGTGCCGTTGATAAGGGCATTGTTGCCGTGGCAGCTTCCGGGAATTCCGGCCCGAGTGTGTGGACAGTCGGTTCCCCTGGCACCGCCTCCAAGGCGATATCTGTGGGGGCATCGACGCCGACAATGGAAATCCCTTCGTTAATAATAGAAGGAAGTCGGAAACTAATGCGCGTCCAGCCATTAGACGGTTCAGCAAACTGGGGTCTTGATCGCTCGCTCGAATTAGCCGACGGCGGCTTAGGTCGTAAAGAGGACCTTCACAATGTTCAGGGGAAAATGTTGCTAATCAAACGTGGGACGATAGCGTTTACCGAAAAAGCAAAGAACGCCTATGAAGCGGGGGCAAAAGCGGTATTGATTTACAATAACTTGAGCGGCAGCTTCATGGGCAACCTCGATGCTCCGATGAACATCCCAGTCGGAGCACTCGCTCAGGGTGACGGAGTGATTTTACAAAAAAGATTAAAAGAACATAGTGTGGCGGCAAGGGTTCTAATAAGCGAAGAGCGCGACCGGCTCGCGGACTTCAGTTCCCGGGGGCCTGTAACGGGAACATGGGAAATAAAGCCCGATATTGTCGCGCCGGGGGTGGCCATCAATTCGACGATTCCAGGCGGATACTTATCGCTGCAAGGCACCAGTATGGCCGCACCGCATGTGGCGGGGGCTTGTGCGTTAATTAAGCAGGCGCACCCGGAGTGGACGCCGGCGCAGATTAAGGCAGCGTTGATGAATACGGCCAAACCAATCGGGCCAAACAACGACGCCATATACCGCACGTATGAGCAGGGGGCTGGCCGCATTCAGGTTGATGACGCCATTCAGACCACGTCGCTCGTAACCCCAAGCAGCCTGCGCTTTGGGAAATATACCGAGGAGAACAATAGCCATAAGGCCATATTAAAAATAGAAAATACGGGTGAGAAAACGCAGCGCTATTCTTTTAAAATTCCGCACCAAGTCGAGGGTGTCAGCTGGCGGTTTCCGTTATCGTTTACGCTCGGACCAAGGGAGTCTAAAGAAATTACCATCGTATTGCAAATAGACCCGCAAGTTTTTAAAAGGAAGATCCATGATGGTTTTCTCCAGCTTGAGGCAGGTTCAGAGTTGATTCAAATCCCTTATCTGTATGTACTCGAGGAGCCGGGATATCCGAGGGTGATGGGCTTTGATTTTGCGTATGGCGACAGACCGGGAGAATACCGCTATGAGGTGTACCTGCCAGGTGGGGCTGAGGAGTTTGGCATTGCATTGTTTAACCCGGAGGATTACCGGTTTGTCGGCTTCCTAGATACGGAAACAAATGTGAAAAAGGGGCAGCTCCGCAAGATCATCCCGAAAGAGCAGCTGCCGGCACCAGGTACTTATCTTGTAAAGGTTTTTGCGAAAAAGGCAGGTAAGGAGGATTTTATCGAGAGGATGATCATGGTCGAAAAGAAGGATGACTAGAATCAAGGCTGGGGCAATAGGTACTCCAGCCTTTTATTATCTAAAAAAAGTCCAAAAAGAGCACTTAAACAGGTGTTAAAAAATAATTATTCATGAGAATTAGATTAAAATTCAATTAAAAGTTCACAAAATAGACACAAATTAGACTAAAATTATTCAAAATTTACAATACAATTAAAGAGTTAACAAAGGTGTCAAAGATTCAGAAATTATTAATAGTAGATTGTGGTATAATTCACGTAAATTCATTGACATTGACAAGTGGCTATTGTATGCTAACAAAGGGTGTCAATGATAGGGTTTTCATGTCGATTTATCTATATAAAGATAGTTTCTATGGAATGTATTTGTCACTTGCCATTTGACATTCTCTCCAGAGTGAGGATGTGATCATATGCGTCAAAATAACCGCAACCCATTCCAAGCAATGGCGTTAATGTCCGCGATTGTCTCCCAGTTAGTTGGCTCCATTCTCATAGGTATTTTTGCCGGCAGATGGCTGGATCGGCATTGGAATACCGAACCAATTTTCTTAATAATCGGACTGCTTTTGGGACTGGCAGCGGGAACTTATTCTATGCTTCTTTCAATTCGCCATTTCTATTCAGGAGATAAATAATAATGCCAGATTTCAGAGTCATGTACAACAGGCAAAAGAAATGGATATTCTACTTGTTGGCCATATATGTTCTTGGCTGGGGCTTCACGACGTACCATACGATCTTTTTAGGATTGGTTTTAGGGACATGCTTCGGTTTTCTTAACCTTTTACTCCTGGTAAGGAAGACTGAGAAGTTTGATAAACAAGTATCAGAGGGGAAAAAACCCCGGTCTCTAGGCTCCTTATCAAGGATGGCGACAGCGGGTATTGGAGCAGCAATCGCCTTGAAGTACCCGGAATATTTTAATATTTTTACCTATGTGATAGGACTAATGACATCCTATATTGTCATTATGATAGATTATTTTTACAATGCAATGCATCAACATAAATGAAGGGGAAGTGAGGTGAGTACATATGGAACATAAAGCTCCTGAGTTTGAATTCTTGGGTCTATGGTTTAATGGCGCCAATATCCTGATGATCACTGTAGCAAGTGTCATTGTTTTTCTAATTGCCGTTCTTTCTACCCGCAAGCTGGCTATGAAACCAACAGGGATGCAGAACTTCTTTGAATGGGTGATGGACTTTGTAAAAGGGATCATCAATAGCACAATGGATTGGAAGGATGGGGGAAGATTTCATATCCTTGGAATCACACTCATCATGTATATCTTTGTATCCAATATGTTAGGTTTGCCGTTTTCAATTGTGATTGATGGAACACTTTGGTGGAAATCACCAACAGCTGACCCAATCATCACGTTAACTCTCGCTGTAATGATCTTGGGTTTAACTCATTTTTATGGCGTGAAGTTAAAAGGTGTCAAGGGATATGGAGAAACATTCTTCAGCCCAATGAAATTCTTATTTCCTTTAAAGATTATTGAGGAATTCGCGAACACATTAACACTTGGTCTGCGTCTTTACGGTAACATCTTCGCAGGTGAATTGCTGTTATCACTATTGGCAGGCGGATTAGCCCACCAAGGAATTGCGGGTACCATTGCCGCAATACCGTTAACATTAGTTTGGCAAGGTTTCTCTGTGTTTGTCGGCTCTATCCAAGCTTACATTTTTACCATGTTAACAATGGTTTACATGTCTCACAAAGTGAGTCATGACCATTAAAATAACCGTTCATAGTCATGAACAAAAACAAAAAAATATTATGTTTTCATACATTTAAGGAGGAAAAACAGAAATGACAGGTTCAATTGGTATTTTAGCAGCAGCGATCGCAATTGGTTTATCAGCAATTGGTGCAGGTATTGGTAACGGTCTTATCGTAGGACGTACAGTAGAGGGTGTAGCGCGTCAGCCTGAATTACGTGGTACGCTTCAAACTACAATGTTCATCGGGGTTGCGTTAGTTGAAGCCCTACCTATTATCGGGGTAGTTATTGCATTCATGGTATTAAACCGATAGAATTGGAAAATTCCAGGTGGCGAAGATAACCGAATCCTTCGCCATTCATTTATGTTTATTCGATTCCATTGATTGTTCTCGAAACGTGTTTAGCAACTCTTGAAAGGAGTGAACCCAGGGTGTTAACTAGCAGTTTTGTACTGGCCACTGCCGCTGAAGCTGGCGAACATAGCGGCCACATTAATACTGGAGATATCTTCTTCCAGCTAATCGTATTTATTATTTTGTTAGCATTGCTTAAAAAATTCGCGTGGGGTCCATTAATGGGCATTATGAAACAACGTGAAGAGCATATCTCTAATGAAATTACCTCGGCAGAAAACAGCCATTTAGAAGCGAAAAAACTTTTAGAAGAGCAGCGTAACCTTTTAAAAGAAGCACGTAATGATGCACAAAACTTGATTGAAAATGCGAAAAAGCAAGGCGATGTTCAGCGTGAAGAAATCATCGCGACTGCCCGGGCTGAAGCAGATCGCATGAAAGAAGCTGCCAAGCTTGAAATCGAGCAGCAAAAGGAAAAAGCTGTTGCTGCCATTCGCGAACAGGTTGCTTCCTTGTCTGTGTTAATTGCTTCTAAAGTGATTGAAAAGGAATTAACAGCTGCAGATCAAGATGCACTAATTAACGAATATATTAAAGAGGCAGGAGAAGGACGATGAGCAACACTATGGTAGCAAAACGCTACGCGTCCGCTCTTTTTCAAATCACGAATGAACAGCAGATTCTAAATCAAGTAGAAGAAGACCTTCGTGTAGTTAAGGAAGTCTTGGAATACAACGCTGATTTAAAGGCTGTTCTAAAATCTTCAAAACTTACGATTGATAAGAAAAAAGAGATTGTGAAAAATGCTTTTGCATCAGTGAATGTGTATGTCCTTAATACGGTGTTAATCTTAATTGATCGTCATCGCGAGGATCAAATTGTCGAAGTAATCGACCAGTTCCTTGAACTGGCAAATGAAGCAAAGGGAATTGCAGATGCGGAAGTGTACAGCGCTCGTGAATTGACGGATGCTGAACGCGAGGCATTATCTGCGACATTTGCTGCGAAAATTGGCAAAAAATCACTAAGAATTGAAAATATCGTCGATTCCAACCTGCTTGGCGGCATTCGCTTGCGCATTGGAAATCGGATTTATGACGGCAGCTTGCGCGGCAAGCTAGACCGTTTAGAACGTAAATTGTTAAGCTAAGATCTGAAAGAATAGGGGTGAAACTCATGAGCATCAAAGCTGAAGAAATCAGTGCCCTGATTAAATCACAAATTGAAAACTATCAGGCAGAAATTCAAGTAACTGATGTCGGTACAGTTATCTCAATCGGTGACGGTATCGCACGTGTTCATGGCCTCGACAATGTCATGGCTGGAGAACTTGTTGAATTCTCAAACGGCGTTATGGGTATGGCACAAAACCTTGAAGAGAATAACGTCGGTATCATCATCCTTGGACCTTACACAGAAATCCGTGAAGGTGACGAAGTACGCCGCACAGGCCGCATCATGGAGGTTCCCGTTGGGGAAGCCTTAATCGGACGCGTTGTGAACGCACTCGGTCAACCAGTTGATGGAATGGGTCCAATCAATACAACTAAAACTCGCCCAGTAGAAGCAATTGCTCCTGGCGTTATGGCTCGTAAGTCTGTTCATGAGCCATTACAAACTGGTATCAAAGCGATTGACGCACTTGTGCCAATCGGCCGTGGTCAGCGTGAGTTAATTATCGGTGACCGTCAAACAGGTAAAACATCTGTTGCGATCGATACTATTTTGAACCAAAAAGGTCAAAACATGATTTGTATCTATGTTGCGATTGGTCAAAAAGAGTCAACTGTACGTGGTGCGGTTGAAACCCTTCGTAAATATGGTGCATTAGATTACTCTATCGTTGTTACAGCTTCTGCATCACAGCCATCTCCAATGCTATTCTTAGCACCTTACGCTGGCGTTGCGATGGCGGAAGAATTCATGTATGAAGGCAAGCATGTTCTAATCGTATATGATGACTTGTCTAAACAAGCCGCTGCTTACCGTGAGCTTTCCTTGCTGCTTCGTCGTCCTCCAGGCCGTGAAGCATATCCAGGGGATGTATTCTACTTACACAGCCGTTTGCTAGAGCGTGCATGTAAAATTAACGATACTCTTGGTGCTGGTTCGATTACAGCATTACCATTTATTGAAACACAAGCAGGTGACGTTTCTGCTTATATCCCAACAAACGTTATCTCCATCACAGATGGACAAATTTTCTTACAATCTGACCTCTTCTTCTCCGGTGTTCGTCCGGCGATCAACGCAGGTCTTTCCGTATCACGTGTAGGTGGATCTGCCCAAATTAAGGCGATGAAAAAGGTAGCAGGTACATTACGTCTTGACCTTGCATCTTACCGTGAATTAGAGGCTTTCTCTCAATTTGGTTCTGACCTTGATAAGGCAACCCAAGCGAAGCTTGCCCGCGGTGCCCGTACGGTTGAAGTTCTTAAACAAGATCTTCACAAGCCGCTTACTGTTGAAAAGCAAGTAGTAATCCTTTACGCATTAACACGCGGTTTCCTTGATGATATTCCATTACAGGATATCCGTCGTTTTGAATCAGATTTCCATAATTGGTTAGACCACAACCGCAAAGAGTTGTTAGACCATATTACAAAAACGAAGGATCTTCCTTCTGATGAGGATATGGCTTCTGCAATCAACGACTTCAAAAAGACGTTTGCAGTTTCCGAATAATAGGGTCTGACATGTAGTAAGGCTGGGCAGTGCGGCCGCCGTAAGGCTGCCGTGCGCCGGGCCAGACATTCTTTGAAAAAGGGTGGTGAGAACCTATGGCTTCATTACGCGAAATAAAAACACGTATTAATTCGACAAAAAAGACGAGTCAAATCACAAAAGCAATGGAAATGACCTCTGCTGCGAAATGGAACCGTGCTGTTACAAATGCTAAATCATTTGTACCGTACATGGAGAAAATCCAGGAAGTAACGGCGTCGATTGCGATCGGCTCAGGCGGTGTGAATCACCCAATGCTTAAATCTCGTCCTGTTAAGAAAACAGGTTATATTGTGATCACAAGTGATAGTGGACTTGCCGGTGCGTTTAACAGTAACGTCATTCGTAAAGTTCATCAGACGATTCAGAGCCGTCACAAATCGAATGATGAGTTCGCTATTATTGCAATCGGAAGAGTGGCCCGTGATTATTTTGTAAAGCGCAATATGAATGTTATCTTAGAAATTATCGGTATCCCTGCACAGCCAAATTTTGCGGATGTTCAAGATGTAACCCGCAATACGGTTGCCATGTTTGCTGATGGTACCTTCGATGAATTATATGTCTTTTACAATCATTATATAAGTGCGATTTCACAGGAAGTGACCGAGAAGAAATTACTTCCGTTAACGGATTTATCTACTTCTCACAAACTCACTTCTTATGAATTTGAGCCCTCTGCAGAAGAAATTTTAGAAGTTCTCCTGCCACAATATGCGGAAAGCTTAATTTACGGTGCCCTGCTTGACAGCAAGGCAAGTGAACATGCTGCCCGGATGACGGCAATGAGAAACGCAACTGATAACGCAAAAGAATTAATTAATCACTATACATTAGTATTTAACCGTGCACGTCAAGCAGCGATTACCCAAGAAATTACCGAAATCGTCGGCGGTGCGGCAGCATTAGAATAGTGCTTGGTGACAGGCACCATTACCAACACGCCTTTAGTGAAAATGGACGCTGTTCAGTGACCTTGATGAGTATCGTAGTGAGAAATGGTGGAGCGCTCCTATTTTCTTATTACAATGGTTACGAGTAAGGTGCAGGAACAAGGTTCATTTTTCAGAAGGATGTTTGAATTCTTGTAAAGAGTAAGTTAGGAGGGAAAACGATGAACAAAGGACGCGTTCTTCAGATTATGGGTCCGGTTGTTGACGTTAAGTTTGAGAATGGTCAATTGCCTGAGATCTATAATGCATTAAGAGTTGTCAATTCAGCGCGTAATGAATCAGATGTTGATATCAACTTGACCCTTGAAGTAGCCCTTCATTTAGGTGATGATACTGTTCGTACGATCGCGATGTCAACCACTGATGGTTTAACTCGTGGTGTGGAAGTAGAAGATACTGGTAAGCCGATTTCTGTTCCAGTTGGTGATGTAACACTTGGTCGTGTATTTAACGTATTAGGTGAAGCAATTGACTTGAAAGAGGATGTACCAGCAAGTGCCCGCCGTGATTCTATTCACCGTGAAGCACCAACATTTGAAGAGCTTTCTACTCAGGTAGAAATTCTTGAAACTGGAATTAAGGTAGTAGACCTTTTAGCACCGTATATTAAAGGTGGTAAAATCGGACTATTCGGTGGTGCCGGTGTAGGTAAAACCGTTTTAATCCAGGAATTAATTAATAACATCGCTCAAGAGCACAGCGGTATTTCTGTTTTCGCTGGTGTAGGTGAACGTACTCGTGAAGGGAACGACCTTTACCACGAAATGACAGATTCCGGCGTTATTAAGCAAACAGCGATGGTATTCGGACAAATGAACGAGCCGCCGGGTGCACGTATGCGTGTTGCCTTGACTGGTTTGACGATGGCTGAATATTTCCGTGATGAGCAAGGACAAGACGTATTGTTATTTATCGATAATATTTTCCGTTTCACGCAAGCAGGTTCTGAGGTTTCTGCCCTACTTGGCCGTATGCCATCTGCGGTAGGTTACCAGCCAACGCTTGCTACTGAAATGGGTAGACTAGAAGAGCGTATTACGTCAACAAATAAAGGTTCTGTAACATCAATCCAAGCGATTTATGTACCTGCCGATGACTATACGGACCCGGCTCCGGCTACTACTTTCGCGCACCTTGATGCAACAACAAACCTTGAGCGTAAGCTTTCTGAGATGGGTATTTACCCTGCGGTGGATCCACTTGCTTCGACTTCTCGTGCATTGGCACCGGATATCGTTGGTGAAGAGCACTATACAGTAGCTCGTGCGGTTCAATCGACTTTACAAAAATACCGTGAGTTACAGGATATTATCGCGATCCTTGGTATGGACGAACTTTCTGATGATGATAAGTTAGTCGTATTCCGTGCGCGTCGTATCCAGAACTTCTTGTCACAGAACTTCCACGTGGCGGAGCAGTTTACTGGCCAGCCAGGTTCATATGTTCCTGTTAAAGAAACGGTTAAAGGATTTAAAGATATCCTTGAGGGTAAATATGATCACCTTCCTGAAGATGCGTTCCGTCTTGTCGGCCGTATTGAAGAAGTGGTTGAAAGTGCAAAACGTATGGGTGTAGAGGTCTAAAGAGAGCCAGGAGGGTAAAAAATGAAGACGATTAAAGTCAGTGTTGTTACTCCCGATGGCCCGGTGTATGAATCAGATGTGGAAATGGTAAGTACCAAAGCTAAAAGTGGTGAGTTAGGTATTTTACCCGGCCATATTCCATTGGTTGCTCCGCTTGAAATAGGTTCGGTTCGTCTGAAAAAGGATGGAAAGACAGAATTTATCGCAGTGAGCGGTGGATTCTTGGAGGTTCGTCCTGATCAAGTGACAGTTCTGGCCCAATCGGCTGAGAAAGCATCTGATATTGATGTGGAACGTGCCCTAAGAGCGAAGGAACGTGCCGAGCAGCGTATGAGAGACCAGCGTGCTGAGCATATGGATTTCAGACGTGCTGAGCTTGCGTTGCAGCGTGCAATCAATCGCCTCGCCGTATCGGAAAAAAGATTATAAATATAATTTAAAACCTCTCTGGTGTCTGCCGGAGGGGTTTTTTGTGTTTACAAAAGGAAAATCATTTTCTATATAAGCTATTTTATTTTTAAATAAATAATTTTTTTCTATCAGAATTGCTGTTATTATGATATTTTTATCTAATAAAGAAGTATTCTACAATACTAAATTCGTTAATCGAAAAATAGTAAATAAAGTATTTATCAATCCGTAACAAATTGTTTGAAAGTTTTAGCTATTTCGATATTGACGACAAACGTTATAACATGTAATAATATATTATAATACAACAGGTGATAAACGCTGACAGATTAGGTCGAAGGAGGATGAACAAAAGAGTAAACATATTGGTTTAGTTCTTTATGAAAGCGGTTTAAAAACTTTTGCCATGAGAGTGAATTTACTGGGGGGAATGTATGTGAAACGTTGGTTTAGTGTAGCTGTCATTATTTTAATGGTTATGTCATTAATTATCGGTTGTTCCTCAAAAAGCACTACTTCAAAATCAAAAGATGGAAAGACTACGATCACATTTTTTTACCGTTGGCCAAATGAGCCGTACAAGTCCTATTTTAAAAGTGTTATTGCCGAGTTTGAAAAACAAAATCCTAACATTAAAGTCGAAGAGGTAACCGCATTAAACGATGATTATAAGCAAAAAGCAAATGTTCTTTTAGGAAGCCAGAATCCACCTGATGTATTCTTTAGCTGGGCTGGAGAATATGGACAAAAGTTTATAAGAGATGGTGTGGCGTTAGATCTGACAAAATACTATCAAGATGACACTGAGTGGTCTAACCAGTTAATCAGCTCACAAGTAGACTTCTTTAAAAAGGATGACAAAGTCTATGGAGTACCGCTTTTTACAGACAGCAAGCTATTCTTCTATAACAAAGATTTATTTGATAAGTTGGGATTGAAAGCACCAACTACTTGGGATGAGTTCATGAACGTATTGGCAACGATTAAAAAGAATGGAACAACGCCAATCATCCTGGGAAATAAATCACCTTGGGCTGCTGCTCACTATGTAACAGCTTTGAATCAGCGTTTAGTTCCTAAGGAAGTGCTGGACAAAGATCTTAGCTATCAGGGGGCCAAGTTTACCGACCCTGGATATGTAGAGGCATTAAAGAAATTAAATGAATTAAGACCATATTTTAATGACGACCCAAATGCAGTCGCACACGATGAAGCAAGAGGCCTCTTCCTTGGCGGGAAGGCAGCAATCACATTCCTAGAAACACAGGAAATTACGTATATGAAAGATGCAACGTTTAAATGGGATACATTTAAGGTACCAACGATTGATGGGGCAAAAGGGGATCAGGGCGGTTTAATCGGCGCACCTGAAGGCTTTATGATTCACAGTAAATCTACTCATCCGAAAGAAGCGATGGCGTTCTTGAAGTTTATGACGTCTAAGGCAAATGGAGAAAAGTTAATTAAGGATACTGGATTAGCTAGCACCGTTGTTGACGCTGTCAATGAGAATAGCGCAACGAAAGAAGAAGTAAAAGCAATGGATTTAATTAAGGAACAGAAAAATATGTTGATCTGGACTGATAGTGCGTTAGACAGCCGAATCTTCAAACCATACGGTGATGGAGTACAAACGATGCTTGGCGGCGGAATGAAGCCTGCAGATGTTATGAAGAGTGTTCAAGAAGCAGCAAAACAAGTGTATAACAAGTAACAGTATCTACAAATCTATCAAAGGTGCCGGTTAAGAGAGACAACAACTCCCTTTTAACCGGCAAAATGCTAAATGATTTTGTTGTTTGGGGGGGTTAAGATGCGCAGAACACGAATGGTCCCAATTCTTTACATGGCACCTGCCTTAATTATGCTGGCTTTATTTGTATACTACCCATTAGTTCGAAATGTCGTAAATGGCTTTTATGAATGGAACCCATTTACATCAGATAGAAGCTTTGTTTTCCTAGATAATTATCTACGACTCTTTAAAGATCCTGTTTTTTACAAAGTGATAAAAAACAATATGTTATACGCGGTGATCTCTGTGATTATGCAGGTTGGTCTTGGGTTAGTGATTGCAGCGGTACTGGAAGATAAGATTTTCAGGAGATTTTCTACCTTCTTCCGGACAACCTTTTTTATACCCGTTCTCATCTCGATGACGGTCATCGGAATCCTGTTTAGTTTTATTTACAATCCGGAAGTAGGGCTGCTAAACAGTTTCTTACGACTAATCGGACTAGGGGATTGGGCAGAGGGCTGGCTGGGCAACCCCAAAACAGCGATTTATGCAGTCATTTTTGTCTCTCAATGGCAAAGTATTGGATATGCGGTCATGTTGTATGTACTAGCAGTGCAAAAGGTTCCAGGAGAATTATATGAAGCGGCCACCATCGATGGGGCCGGAAAGATTCGTACATTCTTCAGCATTACTGTCCCACAAGTAAAAGAAATGACCTTTGTTCTATTAATCTATACAGTGACTGGCTCGTTCTTAGTTTTTAGTGAAGTATATGTATTAACAAGTGGTGGTCCGGGGAACTCATCACAGGTTTTTAGTACATATCTCTATCAAAAAGCGTTTATTGATAATGAACCAGGATTCGCTTCAGCGATCGCAAACGTGATTCTTGGTATCACACTTATCTTTTATTTTGTACAGAATAAATTCTTAAAAACAGGGGAGGAGTAGAAATGAAGCTGGTGGAATCACAGGGAGATTCAGTAAGACAAGATGGAAAGCTCGAGGAAATTGCTGGTCTAAACTTGAAATCTACTAAAAGCAAATCTGGCTTTTCAATCGTTGTCGGATTGATCTTTCTCTTTTTACTCCTTTACTTTGCGGCCATTGCCTATCCATTGTTCTGGATGATCATTAACTCCTTTAAAACGACGGCTGCCATTTTTAACGACAGCTGGGGACTTCCAAAAGAGTGGCTGTTTTCGAATTATACGACGGCTTGGGAACAAGGGGTTTCCAGCTACTTCATGAATAGTTTGATTATCACGGGCGGGACCTGTTTGTTGACGGTGTTAGTAAGTGCCTTGTGTGCGTATGGATTGACTCGTTTTCAAATCAAAGGCGGCAAGTTTCTGCTCTTGTTTGTTTCAGCAGGTCTGATGTTTTCCCCGCAAAGCAGTTTAATTCCGCTCTATGAGCTGGTTCAAAAGCTGGGAATCTTTGATACTTACTGGGCATTGATTCTAACGTTTACGGCCTACCGCATTCCTTTAACCGTGCTGTTAATCCGTTCCTTTTTCCTTTCGATTCCGAAAGAGTTAGAGGAATCTGCTTACCTCGATGGGGCTAACAGCTTTAAGGTGTTTACAAAAATATTCCTGCCAATGAGCAGACCGATTCTGTTCACGGGTGTAATTTTAACCGCTTATTATGCTTGGAATGAGTTTTTATTTTCGATTCTCTTTATTCAAACAGAAGATGTTAAACCAATTACCTCTGGACTCTTAGTGTTTAAAGGTGCCTTGAGTACGAATTGGGGCGTATTGATGGCTGGTTTGGTTATTTCCGCAATTCCACTGATTGCCATCTTCCTCATGATGCAAAAATACTTTGTCCGCGGCTTAGCCGAGGGAAGTGTGAAGGGATAATTTTTTAAAATAGGTTCTGTTAACCAATATTGTTTTTTATACTCTGTTGATTGGATCGGAAGGCGCCGACTCCTCGAAAATGCTATCGCATTTTCTTCGTGCGTGGGCGGATTCGAGGATGAATTTCAATGTCCTGCGGGAGTACGGGGCCGAGGAGGCTCCCCGGCACGCCCGCGGAAAGCGAGCGCCTGGAGAGGAAATCAACAGCCAAATTTACCGGCTTAAAAATAATAATAGGGAGTGGACGCAATGTTGAACTTTAGCAGAGAAAAGTATTTAAAGGTGACAGGTGGAGCCATCGGGCTGAGAGAAGAAATTGAAAGAGTAGTAGATAAAATCTATGAAAAAGGGTTTAAAAACCTTTTCTTAATCGGATCCGGCGGGGCAGTGGCAACCTTCTATCCATTCGAATATATAGTGAACTCAACATCTACGATTCCAGCCTATGCGGAAATTGCCGCAGAATTTATTCTACAAAATCATAAACAGTTAAGCGAAGAGTCACTAGTTATTCTATCTTCTCTATCAGGAACGACAGAGGAGACGGTTGCTGCAGCAAGATACTGTAAAGAAAGAGGAGCAACGACTATTGGCATAACTGGTGAGTACAATAAGCCGCTTGCTGACATTGTAGACTTCCCATTAGTCAACTTTGCAGAGAATGATTTTGCCAGTGATTCCAATCAATTGGTGCTCTTCCACCTTATTTTTAGACTGATGCATAAAAATGGCGATTTCCCTGAATATGAAAGATTTGCCGCACAGCTTGAAATACTTCCAGAAAAGTTAATCGAGACAAAAGAAAAATTTGAGCCTAAAGCAGAAGCGTTTGCCATTGTTTATAAGGATGAGCCGTACCATATGGTGGTTGGTTCAGGTACCACATGGGGCCGTGCCTACTCTTATGCGATGTGTGTATTGGAAGAAATGCAATGGATTAAAACGAAATCCATCCATGCGGCGGAGTTCTTCCATGGCACCTTGGAGTTGGTTGAAGAAGATACAAGCATGATTCTGTTAAAAGGGGAAGATGAAACTCGTCCACTAATGAATCGTGTTGAGCGGTTTGCTGAACAGTATACGAAGAAATTAACGGTTCTTGATACAAAAGACTATGCACTAGATGGAATCAGTTTGGAGTTCAGAAAATATTTATCACCAATTGTTACGTCGACTCTTCTCCAAAGACTTAGCGTTCACCTAGAGGATAAACGGAATCACTCTTTAGAGATTCGAAGATATTACCGGACAGTAGCATATTAAAAAGCGTAAGGGAAAGAGGATATCTTTCCCTTATTCACTAATGGGAGGAACAATTTATGAGATTAATAGCGGTTGGAGATAATGTAGTTGATTATTATGAGGATCGGGAAGAAATGTTCCCCGGCGGGAATGCCGTCAATGTGGCTGTTTTTTGGAAGCGTTACGGTGTAGAGGAAGTTTCATATATTGGGATTGTCGGGAATGACGAAGAGGGCGAGCATATTGTCAACTCGTTAGCACAGGAACAAATTGATGTTTCCCGGGTAAGAAAAGTGTTCGGACCCTCGGGAGAAGCTGTTGTTACGTTGGATGAGCAGGGCGACCGTAAGTTTGTCGGCTCGAATAAAGGCGGTGTTCAGAAAGAACTGAAATTGAACTTTACTGAATCTGAACTGGCGTTTATCAGCACTTTCTCACTGCTGCATACAAGCGTATTCAGCCATTTAGAAAAAGAATTGCCATTATTGCAGCAGTATATTGATATCTCATTTGATTTTTCAACGAAATACGATGAGGACTATTTAGAGCTTGTTTGCCCCTTTATAAAGTTTGCAATTTTCTCTGGCGGCGACTTAACAAACGTTGAGTGTGAAGCATTAATCGCGCGTGTTCACCAGCTTGGGACACCTAATATTATTGTGACCAGGGGTTCGGAAGGATCTTTATT
The DNA here is from genome assembly GCF_002585305.1 of Bacillus sp. AFS037270. The sequence continues at coordinate 43,755 of NZ_NUNF01000028.1, forward strand.
TTCCGATTCAAAACAGCTATATAAGCAAGGAATCGTAGAGACAGTGGTAGTCGATACACTGGGTGCAGGTGACACCTTTGTAGCGATCTTTTTAAAAGAATATGTCTTGTCTGGGAACGCCGAGGAGGCGATGGAAAAGGGTGCGGCGGCTGCGTCTGAAACATGCCAGCGCTTTGGTGCCTTCGGCCACGGGAAAAAGCGTGCCAAAAGGATTACGATTGGCTAAGGCAAAGGGAACCTGTTCTTTGTAGAACAGGTTCTTCTATTACGCTTATAAAAAACTCCCTAAGTCTTTAAGGCTTAGGGAGCGGTTTCATTTTAAGAGATAAGAAAGTATAAATTTCGACTTCGAGAATTGTCCAGCTCCAGGCGCCATCGGCTCGAGGTCACAAGCCAATCCGTCCAAAAGGTTAATGAACAACCTTTCGGCCGGCTCGTCTTGTGCTTGTCGCCGAAGTCTAAGCGCCTTGCGCTTTTCTTAGTATTCTACTTTCCACATATATCTTCTTTTTGAAAGCGGGTGATTACGAGCATCAGCTAATTGTTCTGCATAGCGGCGGAGAACGTAATTTAAGACAAGTGGCGCGATATAACCTTTTAACTCTTCGTCAATGCCTTCTAAATCAAGCTCTTTTGCATCTAATACGACGAGTTTTTTACCGTATTTTTTTGAAAAATCTAATGCTCTTTCATCTAGTGGACGTGTTTCATCTAAGCCAACTAGAATAATAAATGGTACTTCTTCATCAATGATTTCAAATGGACCATGGAAGTATTCACCTGCGTGAATGGCGTTGGAGTGAATCCACTGCATTTCTAAAAGGATGCAAGTAGTGTAGGAATAGGCTATTCCATAGTTGGCTCCGCTTGCCATCGTATAGATCACTTTTTCATCTTTGTATGATTGACCAAATTGTTGGGCTCGATCTGCAAATTGCTTGCCAGCTTTTTCAAAGGCGGCCTGGGTATTGGATAAGCTATTGACCATTTTGTCAAACCTTTCGTTTCCTTCTAGGACGTTTAAAACACCCATCGTTAGTTGATATAGTAAGCCTAAGTTGGTATTGAAGGCAACGGACTCAGCGCCCCATTCGTATTTAACAACGAATTCACTTTCCTGTGCCAGCGGGGAGGTTGGTTCGTTTGTGAAACCAACTGTTAATGCTCCTTTTTGACGGGCAAATTCAGCAGCCTTTACGGTTTCAGGAGTGGTACCTGACATCGAGCACAAGATGACAAGAGAATTTTCGCCAAGTTTTCTAGGGTTGCGATGAATGAATTCATTGGAGCTGTATACATCAGAAGGAATGTTTTTTGCTTCTCGGTCCATGATATATTTGTTCGGATACATGATAGCAGAGGAACCGCCGCATGCAACAAAGTAAACATGGTTAATTGTGCGCCCTTTCAAAGCATCTAACACATTTTTTACCTGTGGATCTACAACTACTTGTGAGTTTACCATTCATTTTTCCTCCTTAGGACTGTTTGGTCTAACATATAATAATACATTATATGATGTTATAGTATTATACATGATATAAATTGTCAATCTCTTTTGAAAATTAAATTTTATATTTTAATAGACACTAATATCAAATTGACTTATAACATATTATGATGTTATATTAACTTTGAATATCTTAGTAAATTAGATAGTTTTTGTTTTTAAAAATAAATACAGGATGAAGTGAAGGGGATGGGGAAATGTCAAAGATCACGAGGGATCAAATTACGGGAATGAACTTCCATTATAAGCACTATCCTTTGGAATACTTTTTAGATGCAATGGTTCGATATGAATGCAAAAATATTGAATTATGGGGAGCATCCCCTCACTTTTATGTAGATGAACTAACACTTCACGATATGAAAAATATAAAAAGAGAGATTAATAGAAGAAACTTATCGGTGGTCTGTTTTACACCGGAACAGTGTGTGTATCCAATCAACCTTGCGGCCAAAGAGGATGGCATTCGGGAAAGAAGCATCCAATATTTCATCAAATCAGCGGAGGCGGCAAAAGAATTAGAGGCACCCTTACTATTAGTTACGCCAGGCTGGGGCTATGAAAATGAAGATAAAAAGGAAGCTTGGAAGCGAACGAGAGATTCTCTTGAAAGATTATCAGCCGTTTCAGGCGAACTTGGGTTAACCCTTGCACTTGAACCTTTAACAAGAGTAGAATCCAATATTATCAACGATGCGAAGTCGTTAAAAGCGATGCTAGAGGAAGTAAATAGTCCCTTCCTTAAAGGGATGATTGATACCATTCCAATGGCTCTAGCTAATGAAGATTTCAATGATTATTTCAGCATCCTTAAAGACGAGATTGTCCATATTCATTTTATTGATGGAAAACCGGAAGGCCATTTGGTATGGGGAGATGGGGTCTTACCGCTGCAGAAATATATTGATCAGTTGAGTCAACAAGGTTATCAGGGATCGCTCACTTTAGAGTATACATCCTATCAATATGTGCAGAACCCGGATGAGGCGATGGAACGGACGTTGGACGTGCTTTCAGGAGTGTTAGCCGATTAAAACAAATTGATAGCTGGAAATTATTTATATATACTTGTAATAACAATAGAAAAAACAGCAGGTGGAACTAAATGATTAAAGGGAGGGGGCTTTCCTCCCTATATAGTTTGCTAATAAGAAAATTAGGCAGGTGATTGATGTGTTAAGACAGGATGACCAGATTCCTTTATATATTCAATTAAAGGAATCACTTCTCAGCTCCATCTTGAATGGGGAATTAAAGTATGGGGATAAAATCCCAACGGAAGCAGAATTAAGTGAAGAATATAAAATCAGCAGGATTACCGTAAGAAAGGCGATTCTTGAGCTGGTTGAAGATGGGTTTCTGGTAAAGCGGCAGGGAAAAGGGACGTTTGTTAACAAAAGGAAGATTGAGCGAAAGATTGTCCACTTTTTAAGCTTTAGTGATGCCTGTAAGGCGAATGGCCTGACAGCGAGCAGTAAAGTGATTAAAAAGGAAATTATTCAGCCAACAGCAAAGGATATTGAATTGCTGCAGCTGGATGAAGGGGATGCCCTGTTATTTATTCAACGGGTACGCTATGCTGGTGATTCTCCGATTATGATTGAAAACAATTATTACTCTTATAAAAAGTTCCATATCTTACTGAATGAGGATTTAGAGGGATCCGTCTATAAAGTAATTGAAGAAAAGCTGAATATTAAGCCTCGTGGTTCCTGGGAGACGACATTGGAGATTGTCAGGGCATCAGAGGATGAAGTGCAATTACTCAATACTTCAAGCGGTGAGCCTTTATTTTATATGGAAACGACCGTTTATGATGAAAACGACGAGCCTGTCCATCGCGGGAAACAGTATATTTTAGGTGATAGCTATAAATTCATCTTCCAGCAATAGTTTTAAAAAGAAATTCGGAATTTGATACGGGGAAGTTGAGCGCGATGAGAAAAACGATCAAAGATTGTTTATACATTTTGCTGGGTTCGCTTATTTTTTCAATAGGTATTAACTATTTTACAATCCCAAACCTGTTGTCAGAAGGCGGGATTATCGGCTTAACGATTATTTTTCACTATTTGTTCCACTGGTCGCCTGGGATTGTGAATTTTGTCCTCAATACGGTGCTTGTTTTGGTAGGAATGAAGTTTTTGGAGAAAAGAGCTATTATTTATACGTTATTTTCCATTTTTTCATGTTCTTTGTTTTTGTTTATTACCGAGGAAACGGGAAAACAGCTTACCAATGACACGTTATTAGCGGCTATCTTTGCCGGTTTATTGGTGGGAGGCGGCTTAGGGATTATTTTTCGTGCCGGGGGAACCTCGGGCGGGACGACGATCTTAGCGAGGCTTGCCAACCAGTTTCTTGGCTGGAGTATGGGGAAAGGTATTTTGGCAATTGATATTATCGTAGTGGCCGGCTCGGTGTTTATCATTGGGCTCGGGAAAGCGATGTATACGTTGATTGCAGTTTACTTAGGCGCTAAGGCGATTGATTTTATCGTGGAAGGGCTAGAAGAAAAGGTGGCTGTCCTGATTATTTCTAATTCATCTGAATTGGTGTTAGATGCGATTACGAATAAGTTATCACGAGGAATTACCGTTTTAGAGGGACGCGGCGGTTATACCGGTGATAATAAGGATGTGCTTTATATCGTGATTAATAGGCAGGAAATTGTTCAGCTGAAGAATTTGATTTATGCAGTGGATGAGCATGCCTATGTGACCGTTCATCTTGTTCAGGAGATGATTGGTAAGGGGTATAAGGTCGGTAAGACTAGGATGGCGAAAGGTATATAGGTTAGGTTGTTAGAGAGTGGGATATAGGTAAGGTGCGGGTTCCGGTAACTATCGTAAACAATAAAAATTATATTCTTGTTTGGGTATTGAGGCTGGAGTAACTATGTATATATGTTCGCTTGCAGGTTGTGATTGACTACCCGGATGAATGATTTTTGGTGATGGCAGTCGTTAATAAGGTCTATTGACTACCCGGATGAATGATTTTTGGGGCTGCCGGTCGTTAATAAGGTCTATTGACTACTCTGTCGAATCATTTTTTGCGTTAACGGTCGTCAATCAATATCTCTATTAGTTAATCATCATTGCATTTCTAAGCGTGTTTATTTTTTTTATAGTATTAGTTGGGCCAGTCTTGCGACTGGCTTTTTGAGTGGGAAAGATATGTGTGGTGAGAAAGACTCAGTTTTTTCTGCAGGTGGTATGATGAGGGCAATTCTGCATATGATGATAGGGGAAATGGAAATAATAGTTGGACTCGAGTACGGATGTTAGGAAATGTTCTAGTAATATAACAGTTTGTGTCATCTTTTGATAAAAAAGAGTGATTTTTGTTTATTTTTTAAAAATAGTAAAGAAAAGTGAACATTTGATGACAAATCTCACAGACAAAAGAGAGAAAATTATTGTTAAATAGTGGTTGTTGTCGATTATTTTAGTAGGGTTACTGGGGTTCTTGCGAACCCTGTTTTAGGCACGTCATCTTCCGCTGACGCTCCAGATCACGTGCACCGAAAGCGCGCACTTTTGATTAGTATTAGCTGGTTCGCTCTTGCGTCATCTCTGATGTTTTTCAGGGGAGCTTCTCGAGCGAGATCACGCAAACGCTCAGGGGGGGGAGGGACCCGTGTCTTGAGACAAGTTTAGTGTGAAAATTGTATTTCTATCGCCATGTGCTAACGCACATTGCGCTTCCGCTGACGCTCCAGCTTGCGAAATTCCCCATTTTTAGCCTCTTTTGAGAGCGAGCTCTCACGAGGCTAAAAATGGGGAATTGTCGCGGCGATAGAATTCCAATTTTTATAAAGTTGGTTTGTCGACACGGGTTTGTAACAGTGCTATAATGAATTCGGTTACATATTTAATTAGTATGAAAATTTACAACATTGGAGGGGATAGACATGGAACTTAATGTATATCAGAATAATTATCTGATAGTTTTTGTGTTCCTATGTCTTGGTGTGCTGCTGCCTGTGGTGGCGTTATCTTTTGGGAAACTTCTGCGTCCGAATAATCCGAGCGATGAGAAGAATACCACATATGAAAGCGGTATTGAGCCATTTCACGATTCGCGTGTGCAGTTCAATGTCCGCTATTATATTTTTGCCCTGATGTTTGTTATTTTTGATGTAGAAACAGTGTTTTTATATCCATGGGCGGTTGCTTATGATAAGCTGGGGATTTTTGCGCTCGTCGAGATGTTAATTTTTGTTGCGATGCTTTTACTTGGCCTAGTATATGCTTGGAAGAAGAAGGTGTTACGATGGATTTAAGACTAGAAGATTTCACACCGGATGAAATAAGAGAGTTAGAACGAAATGTATTTTTTGCCACGCTGGAGCAAATTAAGGCATGGGCACGGAGTAATTCTTTGTGGCCGATGACATTTGGTCTGGCTTGTTGTGCGATTGAGATGATGGGCACGGGGGGAGCGAACTATGACCTTGACCGGTTTGGGACGATTTTCCGTACGTCACCGCGGCAATCCGATTGTATGATTGTTTCAGGTACGGTGACGAAAAAAATGGCACCGATCTTACGCCGTTTATATGACCAAATGCCGGAGCCTAAATGGGTGATAGCAATGGGTTCATGTGCGACTGCCGGCGGACCGTATGTAAAATCGTATTCCGTTGTTAAAGGAGTCGATCAGATTGTTCCGGTGGATGTCTATATCCCAGGATGCCCGCCTAACCCTGCTGCTTTAATATACGGAATCAATAAGTTAAAGGATAAAATTCGTTACGAAGCGAAGACAGGGAAGAAGGTGATCTAACCGATGAGCGGGGAGAAGGATCTCGAACAATTAAAGAAAGAGGCGGCCGCAAAGGCAAAGGCTGAGGCTTTAGCAAGACGTAAGGCGAAAGAGGCTGGCGGATCTGCACCACCACCGGCACCGGAAGAGGCACCAGCCCCAGCCGCAGCTGCGAGTGCGGGCAACGCTGATGAACTCGCAAAGAAGAAGGCAGCCGCAGCGGCGAA
>NZ_NUNF01000028.1:50273-109911 GCF_002585305.1 Bacillus sp. AFS037270
GGAAACACCAACGCAGGCCGCTGAAACTACTTCAGCAAATGATACTGACGATCTCGCGAAGAAAAAGGCGGCCGCAGTGGCAAAAGCGAAAGCAGCGGCAGCAGCGAAAAAGAAAGCGATGGAACTTGCGGGCGGTACGGCACCAGCTGAAGAAACCTCATCCGAGCAAGGCGATGATAACGACGACCTGGCGAAGAAAAAGGCGGCCGCAGTGGCAAAGGCGAAAGCGGCAGCTGCAGCGAAACGCAAGGCAATGGAATTAGCAGGCGGTAACGCCACTGAAGCGGATGCTCCAGCAGGGGACGATGCGAAGGCAAAGGCAGCCGCAGCGGCGAAAGCCAAAGCAGCGGCGGCAGCAAAAGCAAAGGCCGCGGCAGCTGCAAAGGCCAAAGCAAGTGGAACCGATGCAGTTGCAGGCGGCGATGACGAAAAGGCAAAAGCCATCGCAGCCGCAAAAGCGAAGGCGAAAGCAGCGGCGGCAGCCAAAGCCAAAGCCGCAGCGGGCGGGAAGACAGGTGCCGCAGCTGAACCGGCAGCCGAAGTGAAGCCATCTGTCAATCAGCCATACTTAGATAAGTATGTAAAAGTGATTGCAGAACACTTAGGTTCGGATGTTTTAGAAGATTCTTATATTAATAAACTATCCAAAGATGTTCCGACACTTGTGGCGAAGCATGGTACATATTTCAAAGTAGCTCAATTTTTAAAATATAATGAGCTGCTCGGTTTTGATTATCTGTCAGAGCTGCATGGAACAGATTTTGAAACACATATGGAAGTCTATGTTCACTTATATTCATACAAAAACCGGCAATCGGTGGCATTGAAAGTGAAGATTGACCGAGATGAACCAACAATCGAATCCTTGCAGCCACTATGGGCCGGCGCGGACTGGCCTGAATGTGAAGCATACGATTTACTAGGAATTAAATTTAAAGGACACCCCGATTTACATCGGATCCTGCTTGGAGAAGATTGGGTTGGCCATCCACTGCGTAAAGATTATGAACAGTATGATGTGGAGGTGTAGCGGGTGATCAGAACAGAAGAAATGTTACTAAACGTCGGTCCCCAGCATCCAAGTACGCACGGAGTTTTCCGCTTGGTTGTTAAAATTGATGGGGAAATCATAACCGAAGCAAAACCTGTCATCGGTTATTTACACCGTGGGACGGAAAAATTAGCCGAGAATCTGCAATATACACAGATTATCCCTTATACAGACCGGATGGACTACCTATCGGCAATGACCAATAATTACGTCATCTGTCATGCGGTTGAAACGATGATGGGAATTCAGATTCCTGACCGCGCCGAATACCTGCGCGTACTTGCGATGGAGCTAGGGCGGGTTGCAAGTCACCTTGTGGCCTGGGGAACTTATGTCCTTGACCTTGGTGCGACGAGTCCATTTATTTACGCCTTCCGGGATCGTGAAATGATTATTAATATGCTAAACGAGTTATCAGGTGCCCGCCTGACCTTCAACTATATGCGTGTCGGCGGTGTGAAGTGGGATGCTCCTGAGGGCTGGATTGAAACTGTAAGGGATTTTGTTCCGTATATGCATGAGCAGTTGAAGGGTTACCACGACCTTGTTTCCGGAAATGAAATCTTCTTGGACAGGGTAAAAGGTGTTGGTAAATATACGAAGGAAGAAGCGCTTCAATACTCGCTCAGCGGACCAAATCTACGCAGTACAGGTGTGAAGTGGGATCTTCGTAAAGATGAGCCATATTCGATTTATGATCGCTTTGACTTTGATGTACCGACCTCTGAGGACGGTGATTGTCTAGCTCGTTACCACTTACGGCTTGCTGAGATCACTGAATCGTTAAAAATCATTGAGCAGGCTGTCGAGCAATTCCCTGCTGAAGGTGACATTATGGCTAAAGTTCCAAAAATCATTAAAGTGCCAAAAGGTGAGGGGTTTGTCCGAATTGAATCACCGCGCGGCGAGATTGGCTGCTATATTTACAGTGACGGGAAGAAAGAACCGTACCGCTTAAAGTTTAGAAGACCATCATTCTATAATCTACAAATTCTGCCGAAATTACTTGTAGGTGAAAATATTGCAAACTTGATTGCCATTTTAGGGGCAGTGGATATTGTCCTTGGGGAGGTCGACGGCTAATGATTCAAGATTTGCTCCAATCAAGTCCTGGGTTAGTTAACTTTGGAATATTCTTTTTACTTGGTGTTGTCTTGCTTTTAGTCGTTTTAGGTTTCGTAACTTACGGAATCTTAGCCGAACGGAAAGTAATGGGATATATGCAATTGCGGCACGGCCCAAATCAACTTGGCGGCCGCTGGGGTTTATTGCAGACTGTCGCGGACGTATTAAAGCTATTATTAAAAGAAGATGTTATTCCGAAAGCAGCAGACCGGCCATTATTTATTTTGGCACCGATCATTGCATTTGCGCCGTCATTCATGGTGCTGGCAACTTTACCATTTACCGATAAGTTTCAGTTTGCGGATATTGGTGTCGGCTTACTTTATTACATTGCTATTTCAGGCTTAACTGTTTTTGGGATGCTGCTGGGCGGCTGGGCATCAAATAATAAGTATGCACTCTTAGGCGGGATGCGTGCGGCGGCACAGATGATTTCCTATGAAATCCCGCTGGTCATGTCCGTGTTAGGGGTTATCCTGTTAGCAGGAAGTTTAAATTTAAATGATATCGTCATGCAGCAGAAGCATGGTTGGTTTATCCTATTGCAGCCAATTGGCTTTATCGTGTTCTTTATCGCTTCAATTGCGGAATTAAACAGGACACCGTTTGACTTGCCAGAGTCGGAGAACGAACTTGTTGCCGGTTATTTCGTTGAATATGCTGGATTTCGCTGGGCGTTTTTTATGCTTTCAGAGTATGTATATGTATTTGGAATGTCGACGCTGATTACGGTCGTCTTCCTAGGAGGCTGGCTGGCGCCATTTGCGTTCCTTAGCTTTATTCCTGGAGCAGTATGGTTTGCACTTAAATTCTGTTTAATAGTCTTTATCTATTTCTGGATTCGGAGTACGCTGCCGCGTTTCCGCGTCGACAGATTGATGGAATTCGGCTGGAAAGTCCTATTGCCAATCGCCTTAGGAAACATCTTCCTAACCGCTCTCATCAAATCATTATTCTTTTAATTACATTTGGTGCCTGACACCAAAACTCACATCAACACTGGGATAGCGGTGGAAATGGTGCCTGACACCAATAACAATATTTAAACTGTCTAAAGGGGTGAAAAACGTGCTTGGAGTATTTAAAGGCTTGAAATATACCCTTAAACAATTATCGCGCGAGAAGGTTACGTACGATTATCCGAATGAGCCGCTTCCGCTGCCGGACCGCTTTCGCGGCATCCAAAAGTTTTATCCGGAAAAGTGTATTGTCTGCAATCAATGCATGAATATTTGCCCGACAGAATGTATTAATTTAACGGGTAAGAAGCATCCGGACCCAACGAAAAAGGGGAAGATCATCGACACATACGATATTAACTTCGAAATCTGTATCTTATGTGACCTGTGCACAGAGGTTTGCCCGACGGAAGCAATCGTCATGACGAATAACTTCGAGCTCGCCGCATACAGCCGCGACATGTTATTTAAAAATCTGGAATGGCTGGATGAAAACGACGAAAACGTACGGCAGGTGAATAAACCATGACATTCTCAGGCGAATTCCTCGCATTTATGGGACTCGCACTCGTTGCCATTATCGGCGGCGTGCTGCTGTTAAACTTGAATAAGGTAATCCATATGGTTGTCGCTCTTATTTTCACATTCGTGGCGATCGCGGGGATTTATGTACTGCTTTCTGCAGAGTTTATTGCGGCAGTGCAAATCTTAATCTATTCAGGGGCCATCACGATCATTATGCTTTTCGGCATTATGTTAACGAGGCATAACGATGAGAGCGAACCCAAAACAGGAAGATTACGAAAGTTCCTCTTGTTCCTTGGAGTAGTCGGCTTTGCCTTTGCGGTTTACATTGGCATCTACAATTTCAATATTGAGCAGGTTCCGACTAAGCTCCATGAAAATAACACATTACAAATTGGGCAGGCGCTCTACTCAAAGTATATTATTCCATTTGAGTTAACTTCTGTGTTACTATTGGTTGCACTCGTCGGCTCGATTATCTTAGCAAAAAATGATAAGAAGAAGGAGGCGGATAAGGAATGAGCTCAATTCCCGCTTCAGCCTTCCTGGCACTGGCACTAATCCTATTTTGCATTGGCTTATACGGTGCTTTGACAAAGAAAAATACCGTTATCATCTTGATTTCAATTGAACTAATGCTGAATGCCGTTAACATAAATCTGGTCACTTTCAGCAAATATGGCATGACACCGTCGATTACAGGTCAAATCTTCGCCTTGTTTGCCATCAGTGTGGCAGCAGCGGAGGCAGCAGTAGGTCTGGCGATTCTTATTGCCCTTTATCGCAACAAGAAAACCGTCGACATCGACGAAATGGATACAATGAAACACTAACAGGACTCAGGCAAACCTCGGGCAGTAACAAGCAGCGCCTGAGGTTATTCGACCAAACTTCGGGCAGTGACAAGCACACCCGTCCATCGGTCGGATCGACAAAATTCGGATGGTCTAAAAGCACCATCCAAGGGGTTGATAATATTGGAAAATGCATGGCTTATCCCGCTTTTCCCGCTATTATCGTTTTTGATCCTTCTTCTATTCGGTAAGCGGCTGAAGGAGGCGAGCGCATATGTGGGGATTCTCTTCACGCTCGCATCGCTGATATATTCCATTTTGGTCTTATTCGAGCGCTTTTCAGAGCCAACCTACGGGACAAATTTTGAATGGCTCACGATAGGGGATCTGCATCTTACAGCGGGCTTCGAAGTCAATCAATTAAATGCATTAATGCTGGTAATCGTGTCGCTCGTTAGTTTCTTGGTACATACGTACTCCAAAGGGTACATGCATGGCGACGAGCGGTTCCATGTATTCTATGCTTATTTGGGATTATTTACCTTTGCGATGCTGGGGCTGGTTATTTCACCAAACCTGCTGCAAACTTATATTTTCTGGGAACTAGTTGGTGTGGGTTCCTTCTTATTGATCGGTTTTTATTTTTACAAGGAAGAAGCGAAAGCGGCCGCCAAAAAGGCGTTCATCATGACCCGTATCGGCGATGTCGGCCTATTTATCGGGATGATCCTTCTTTTCTGGGAAACCAAAAGCTTCGAATATAGCGTCATTTTCCATTCAGTCGAAACCGGCGCTATCCCAACATCGATGATTACCCTGATAGCGATTCTGATTTTTATCGGGGCAGTCGGAAAATCCGGTCAGTTCCCTCTTCATACCTGGCTTCCAGATGCGATGGAAGGTCCGACACCTGTCTCGGCCTTAATCCACGCTGCTACAATGGTTGCCGCTGGTGTTTATTTAGTCGCGGCACTATTTCCGCTGTTCTCAGCCAGCAAAACAGCGCTGCTCACAATTGCAGTCATTGGCGCGTTTACCGCCATTTTTGCGGCAAGCATTGGTTTAGTGCAAACCGATATCAAACGTGTTCTTGCCTACTCAACTGTCTCACAGCTTGGCTACATGATGTTAGCCCTCGGCTCAGCCGGCTATGTGGCAGGTGTATTCCACTTAATGACACACGCCTTCTTTAAGGCCTTGCTATTCTTAGCAGCCGGTTCGGTCATTCATGCGGTTCACACGCAAAACATTGAGGAAATGGGCGGACTTTGGAAAAAATTAAAGCTAACTGGGCCGTTATTCTTAATTGGAACACTCGCGATCAGCGGGGTACCATTACTATCCGGCTTCTTTTCAAAAGACGAAATTCTCGCGGCTGCATGGGAAGGCGGGCATCCAATCCTATTCTTGCTGGCACTCATTGCGGCCTTCATGACAGCATTTTATATGTTCCGCTTGTTCTTCCTGGTTTTTACCGGGGAAGCGCGCGGCAACCAACAGCATGTTCACGAATCGCCATCCAATATGACCTTGCCGATGGTAATCCTTGGCGTACTCGCAGTCATTGCTGGTTACGTGAACACACCATGGTTCGGCACATTCCTTGGCGACTGGCTTGTTGACGGCAATGCAGCGCTTGCCCACCATGGACATACTGAAGGTCCTGCCTGGATCATGATCGCCGCAACGCTTGTATCATTAGCGGGAATTTATCTTGCCTACTTGATGTACTATAAGCGTTCACTTGCCCGTAACTGGTTAAGCGGCACAGGGGACACCTTGCACGGTATCTTATTTAATAAGTATTTTGTTGACGAGTTCTATCAATATACCGTTGTCGCAGCTTCTAAAGCACTCAGCTACTTCTTGCGGTTCATTGATGTCTTCCTCGTGGAGGGACTTGTCAAAGGCGTAGTCGGGATTGTCCAAGGACTCGGCCGTGCAGGCTCCAAATTACAATCTGGACAGGTACAGACTTATGGGGCGGTTGCCTTTATCGGTCTCGCACTGCTCGCCGTCATTTTTGCATTAACAGGGGGGTACTTACGATGAATTTATCAGCTGTTCTTTCAATCCTAGTATTCTCCCCAATACTCGGTATCATCGTCTTGGCCATGATGCCAAAATCAGTTGAAAAACCAATCAAGATCGTTGGCTTTCTAGCCACCTTGCCGGCACTATTCTTGGCGCTTGCTTGTTATCTTCATTTTCAGTGGGGCAAGAACCTGGCAGACTTCAATGTCGCAAAAGAGTGGATTCATTTCCGCGGTATGAATACCGAAGAGCCCTACTTTGCAGTCAACTATGAGCTTGGCCTAAGCGGCTTTCAGCTTTTACTAGTCGTGTTAACGGCCATAGTGGCAACATTATCAGCGATTGCCGCCGCACGGTTTGTTAAAAAAGAATGGAAAGGCTATTATATGCTGTTCCTTCTTTTAGAAATCGGAATGCTCGGTGTGTTTACCGCTGAAAACCTAATTTTATTTTTCATATTCTTCGAGGTTACGCTCATTCCAACGTTCTTCTTAATTGGAAAATGGGGTTATTTTGAAAAAGAAAAAGCTGCATATAGTTTCTTAATCTACAACGGGTTAGGCTCTGCCGTTCTCCTTATCGTGATTATGATTCTATTTGCGAAAACAGGTACTACCAACATTGAGCTGCTGACACAAATGATGGCAGATCCAAGCGCACCGCTTTCCGGTGACTTGAAAATGGGCCTTTTCATCGGTTTATTGATTGCCTTTGGTGTGAAGTTACCAATTTTTCCATTGCACAGTTGGATGCTAAAGGTGCACGTCCAGGCTCCGCCAGCGGTTGTTATGATTCACTCTGGGATTCTATTAAAAATTGGTGCCTACGGACTGATCCGTTTTGGATTGGGAATTTTTCCAAAACAGTTTGACACCCTTGCGACACTGATTGCCGTCCTTGGCGTGATCAACCTACTATATGGGGCGTTCCTGGCATTCATTCAAACAGACTTTAAAATGGTTTTGGCCTATTCGTCGATTTCTCACATGGGGATCGTGCTCATTGGCCTTGCGGCGATGAATACAGCCGGAGTGCAAGGAGCAATTTTCCAAGTGGTCTCGCACGGACTAATTTCGGCGTTATTGTTCTTCATCGTCGGCGTCCTGTACGAGCGTACTGATACGTCGCTTCTCGAGAACCTGGGCGGAATGGCGAAGGGGATGCCGCTCGCAGCTGGCTTTCTGCTTGCTGGCGGGATGGCCTCACTGGGACTTCCAGGCATGTCCGGGTTCGTCAGTGAATTTATGGCCTTCCTAGGGCTTTTCAAGGAACTTCCGTGGCTTGCCGCCGTGGGAACCATCGGCATTATTATGACCGCAGCGTACGTACTGCGCGCTGTCTTGGGAATCACATACGGTAAACACAATCGCGAATTTACGGGTGTGATTGACCTAAAAGGCGTAGAATTCATACCGGTTGTGGTACTAATGGTTTTAATCATATTAATTGGAGTTTATCCAAGTGTTCTAAGTTCTCCGCTGCAAACAACACTGGAAACCATCATGTTAGGGTTAGGAGGGTGATGAAGGATGGATTTAACGACATTGAAATCATTTAACTGGAGTGTCATGACACCAGAGTTCATCATCCTCGGTGTGGCCGCAGCGCTTACCTTAATCGATTTATTTACACCAAAAAAACAAGACCGCCGCTTCCTTGGCTGGATTGGAATCCTGGGCATATTGGCCGCTATTGTATCGGTTGTATCGCTACTCAATACGGATGCGACATCAATTTTAGACGACAGCTTCACCTTGGATGCTTTTGGCAAGGCCTTTAAATTAATCCTGCTTGTCGGTGCGGGGCTCGTCATGTTCCTTGCTGTCAGTTATGAGGCAAAGGAAGGCATGGAAAACTACCGCGGCGAGTTTTATTACTTATTCTTAACCGCCTTGCTCGGTGCGATGGTGATGACCTCAAGCGGGGATTTAATCACGTTATTTATTGGGTTGGAATTGTTAACTGTTTCGTCTTATATCTTAGCGGGTATCCGCAAGCACAACATACAATCAAATGAGTCGGCGATGAAGTACGTCATCAATGGTGGTATTTCCACCGCCATCACCTTGTTTGGGATGAGCTATGTGTATGGGTTAACAGGATCAACTAACCTGTTCCAAATTGCACAGACACTGTCTGCGGTAACAGATGCGCAGCATGCTTACCTGCTCGGTCTTTCATTTTTAATAATTTTTGTAGGTTTATCCTTTAAATTAGCGGCCGCGCCGTTCCATATGTGGGCACCGGACGTTTATCAAGGTGCGCCGACACCAGTTACGGCTTTCTTGAGTGTAGTTTCTAAATCTGCTGGCTTTGTAATCGTTATTCGTCTGCTGATTGCCGTCTTCTACAATGCGGCTCCAACAGGGGCAAATGGTGAAGGCATCCTCTTTAAAATGCAGGATTATCTTGCAGTGATTGCCGCCGTCACCATGATTGTGGGAAACGTTGTCGCTTTAAGGCAGTCAGATATTAAGCGATTGTTCGCCTATTCCAGTATCGCCCATGCCGGGTATATATTGGTCGCATTAACAACCTTGAGCTCGAACATGCTTTTTTCAATCTGGTTCTACCTGCTTGCCTATATGTTAATGAACCTCGGTGCGTTCGCCGTGATTCAGCTTATTACTGAGCAGTCTGGTTCAACCAAAATTGCCGACTTCGCCGGTCTTTACCGCCGTTCACCAGTTCTTGCTGTTATTATGGGAATTCTCTTAGTTTCCTTAGCGGGTTTCCCGGGTACAGCCGGTTTCATTGGCAAATTAAATATCTTTGTCGGGGCCTTCTATGGCACACCGCACTATGTACTGGCATCGATCATGATTGCGACGACCGTCGTATCGTATTTCTACTATTTCGGCGTCATGACTCAGATGTTTTTCCGTCCGGCTGCGGACGAGCGCAAACTGAACATTCCATTCGGTATTGTGGTTGTCCTGCTAGTCGCAGTCGTTGGGTCGGTTCTATTCGGAGTGGCACCAAACATTGCACTCGACTTCTTGAATAATCTGCAGTAATTTTTTTAAAAAAGAAACTCAAGCTAGAAATTTGAACTTTGGCTTGTCCAGGGAAAAGAGTATTTCCCCGGGAAATAATATAACGATCCGGTCGGATGCTTTGGGGAAGGCAGCCGACTGGTGAACATGGTCAAATAAAAGGGGTAACATAGAAAAGAAGAGGCCGGGGGGCCTCTTCTTTATTTTGCTTCTATAAATAACTATCACTCCGACAATTTTTCTTTTACTTCCCCATATCCTTCCTTCACTTTACCCTTCACTTTATCAAACTTTCCTTCCGCTTCGGTCGAGCGGTCATCGGTCGTTTTACCCCATTGTTCTTTTGCTTCGCCTTTGACTTGATCAAAACGTCCTTTTAATTCATCTTTATTCATGTTGATGTCCTCCTTTTATTTTTAAAAATCTAGTAATGTCTATCTTAGTTGTTAGCATCCTCTTTAATTTCCTTTTCCACATTATTCTTAATATCTTCTAAATTGTTCTTTGCTTCCGTTATGTTCTCTTTAGCAGAATTCTTGTTGCTAGTATCGACTGCGTCCTTCTGCTGCCCATCACTAATGCCATTGTCTTGGTCGACGCCATCACCACACCCGGCCAAACCGCCAAAAGTCAGTAACGCCGCTAAACCACCAGCTAACAATGTTTTGCTCTTCATCGTTTCTCCTCCTTTTGTTATTCGGTTGCAGAGTATATTCCCATGGAAAATGGTTGTGAAACCTATTTTTTCAAATGTTTGAAACGAATTAGACGGGGTATATCATCTAGCAAACAATTATGAAAAGGAGCGATGTTTATGAATGTAAAGGATATGTTAACAGGGTGGTACATATATACAGATCAGATTCCCCGTTTGCTATTAGCCCTTCTGGTCTTATTAATAGGCTGGCTAATCGCAAAAGGAATTGGAAAAGCTGTTACATCATTATTAAAGAAAACAAGTTTTGATGATAAGCTGTTTTCTAACCTTGGTAATAGTAAGAAGTATTCATCTGAAACCATTATTGGAAAAATCGTTTACTATACGTTATTAGTGGTCGTCTTTATCATCTTTTTCAACATGCTGAACTTAAGCCTAATCGCCCAACCATTGGTTTATATGATGTCAACGATGACAGGGGCTATTCCAAATATAATAAAAGCGGCTCTCATTCTATTATTTGCCTGGGTGGTTGCCAACCTGCTACGCTTGCTTTTCAAAAAAGGAGCAGCAATGCTTCAGTTGGAATCACGGTTGGTTAAATGGAAAATGGCTGAAAATCAGGTCGAAGCCCATTATAGTGTGGAAAGAATCGCACAAGGTGTTTTCTACTTTGTTCTATTGTTATTTTTACCAGGAGTATTAGGGGCATTACAGATTGAGGGGATTTCAGGACCATTCACACATGCACTTACTTCTATGCTAGCGTTTGTTCCAAAATTATTTGCCGCAGCATTGATTGTATTGATCGGCTGGTTGATTGCCAAACTGGTTCGCGATATACTCACAAACTTCCTAAAAAGCCTAGGGGCGGACCATATCGGGCAGCGATACGGCATCATCAAAGATAAGGAAGATACCAATCTATCAAGCATCATCGGGAATATTGTGTTTATCTTTATCTTAATTCCAACTATCATTACTGCATTGGAAAAGCTAGATTTGAAGGGAATCTCTGAACCTGCTATAGCGATGTTAAATCACATTCTAACGTTAATTCCTAATATGGTGGTTGCTATCATTCTGATGTTAGTTGGGATCTGGTTAGGTAAGTGGATTGAAAAAATGGTCGTCCAAATGCTATGGCGTTTACGATTTGACAGCATCTTCCACCAAATAGGGATTGGTTCATTAACACCAGAAAAACCGAAGTTTACTTTATCACAAATTGTTGGTCTGCTTGTTAAAATTGTCATTGTGTTGTTATTCGCAGTCGAAGCCTTACAAATTGTTCATTTAGACTTCTTAGTAACGCTGGCAACAGGAGTAATTGCTCATCTGCCAATGCTGTTAGCTGCTATTTTAATCTTAGGTGTAGGGTTATATGTTGGCCATTTATTGGAGCGTATTTTACAAAATGTCATTAAAAATAACTATTCACGCACCTTGGCCGCCATCGCCAAATATACCATTTTTGCTATCACAGTATTTATGGCATTAGACCAGCTTGGTGTGGCACACTCCATTGTGAATGCAGCCTTCATTCTCGTGTTAGGCGGGTTGGCGCTCGCATTTGGCCTGGCGTTTGGTCTTGGCGGAAAGTCGTTCGCCGCTAAATATTTAGAAAAACTAGATGACAAGCTGGACAAGAATAATCATTTATAGACCATGGCAATCCGGAATCCAGCGGGATTTCGGATTGTTATTTTCTGGGATAAGGAAGTATAAAAATTTTTGACTTTGAGAATTGTCTAGCTCCAGCGCCTAGCCCCTCGGGTCATAAGCCAATCCGTCCAAAAGGTTAAAAAGCAACCTTTCGGCCGGCTCGTCTTATGCTTGTCGGAGCTAACCAAGGCGCTTGCGCTTTTCTTATAAGGAGGTGCTCCATCTTTGCTGTGGTTAAACGTATTGATCATCGTCTTGTTGATAGTCTTAACTGGTTTCTTCGTGGCGATTGAATTCGCGATTGTCAAGGTGAGAACATCACGGATTGAACAATTGATGGCAGAAGGGGAAAGCCGTGCGGCCGCCGCACAGAGGGTCGTCACTCACCTCGATGAGTACTTATCAGCTTGCCAGCTCGGCATCACAGTGACAGCGCTAGGATTAGGGTGGCTCGGCGAACCGACGGTGGAGAAGCTGTTTCATCCTGTTCTGGCAGCTTTTAATTTAAACGAGACTGTTACCCATTTCTTATCCTTTATCCTGGCATTTGTTGTCGTTACCTTTATTCATGTTGTCGCCGGGGAACTCGCGCCGAAAACCTTCGCCATTCAAAAAGCAGAGCAGATTACCTTATGGTTCGCCAAACCAATAATTTTATTTTATAAGCTCATGTTTCCGTTTATCTGGCTATTAAATCATTCCGCCCGTCTGCTGGTCGGTATGTTTGGTCTAAAGCCAGCCTCTGAACATGAAATGGCCCATTCGGAAGAAGAACTGCGAATCCTCTTGTCGGAAAGCTATAAAAGCGGGGAGATTAATCGGAATGAATGGCGATACGTGAACAATATTTTTGAATTTGATGAGCGGTTGGCTAAAGAAATCATGGTACCTCGCACAGAAATGTGCTGCATATCGCTAGGCGATACAATCGAAGAGATTGCTCAAAAGCTTCGAAGTGAAAAATTTACCCGTTATCCGGTTGTCGACAGGGATAAGGATCATGTTCTGGGTATGCTGAACGTGAAGATGTTATTAACTCAGCGGTTTATGAACAAAAGCTCTTATCAAGATTGGAAACTCGAATCCCATATTCAGCCGGTGATTACCGCGATTGAGACGATCCCAATTCATAATTTATTGCTGCTGATGCAAAAGGAAAG
The DNA here is from genome assembly GCF_002585305.1 of Bacillus sp. AFS037270. Next base: position 63,241 of record NZ_NUNF01000028.1, read on the forward strand.
GACCCACATGGCGATTTTACTCGATGAATATGGCGGTACATCCGGATTGGTAACTGTCGAGGATATCATTGAAGAGATCGTCGGTGAGGTAAGAGATGAATTTGATGGAGATGAAGTTCCAGCGATTCGGACCGTCATACCGCGAACCCAATATATTATTGATGCTAAAGTTGCTATTCAGAGAGTGAACGAGTTACTCGGAATCGATTTAAGTGCGGAGGGCATCGAGACGCTCGGCGGCTGGTTTTTAACAGAAAGGTCAACGCGGATAGACGATGATGCGGTAGTAGTGGCAGAGGGATTTGAATTTAGGGTCAGCGAAGCGGAGGGATATCATATTAAATATCTAGAAGTAAAAAAAGCCTCTGATTAGAGGCTTTTTGTCATTGCCTAGATGAATACTTTTAATAGTTCAACCGTTTTCACTTTTCTGTGAAAAAGTATGTATTAATTCGATTGAAGAAAATTTTTATACTTGATACATAAATTGAAAACGTTTTATAGATTGAAAGACTAGGAGGAATATAGATTGAATACATCTTGGCTTGAATTAGAAGGTAAAGTAGCAATTGTAACAGGCGGTGCATCTGGCATCGGATTAAGTATTACCGATGAACTAAGAAAAAATGGAGCAAAAGTGGTTGTCTCTGACCTAAATGTGGAAGAAGGTCCACAGGCCGATGGAACTTATTTTATAAAATGTGATGTGACCAGAAAAGAAAGCGTTGACCTAATGGTGTCAAAGACAGTGGAATTATTTGGATCTGTAGATATTCTCGTAAATAATGCAGGAATCAACCTCCCTAGACTATTAGTAGATGTAAAAGGGGAAAGGCCAGAATATGAGTTATGTGAAAAGGATTTCGACTTTATGGTAGCGGTAAATCAAAAGGGCCCTTTCCTTTGTTCACAGGCTGCAGCAAAGGAAATGGTCAAACAAAACAAAGGAGTTATCGTAAATATTGCTTCAGAGGCAGGTCAAGAAGGTTCTGCTGGTCAAAGTTGTTATTCCGCAACAAAAGGAGCTCTCATTTCCTTCACCCGTGCGTGGGCAAAAGAATTAGGTAAATATAATATCCGTGTGGCAGCAGTGGCCCCTGGAATCATGGAAACAACGGGGTTGAGGACAGATGCCTATAATGAAGCATTAGCTTATACACGTGGTGTTACAGTCGACGGGTTAGCAACCGATTATAGCAAGTCCATTCCTTTGGCTAGGGAAGGGAAATTATATGAAGTAGGCGAACTGGTTTCTTACCTTGCTTCAGACCGCTCAAGTTATATTACCGGTACTACAATCAATATCTCGGGTGGTAAATCCCGCGGCTAATATAAGGCAAGATGAAGTGACGAACTTTTTCTTGAATGCCAATATTGGAAAGTAACACCCTAACCGTATAAACTGTCCAAACAATTGTTTTTCGGATATAATTTTGGCATTGGTTTTTAGAAGGAGGTGGTGAAGAAAATGTCTGATTTAATGATGGATGAACGAGTTGTTCAAATAATGGAGATTGTAAGGAAGAAAACTTACTGCTCTTTGGAGTATCTCGCAGAAGCATTGGGGGTAAGCACTAGAACCGTTCGAAATTATAGTAAACAGTTAAACAGCGACTTGGAAGGCATTGCATCATTAGTAAACGAAAAGGGAAAAGGCTATCATCTAATCATTGAGAATGAGCAGTTATTTGAGAACTTGTTGGAAAAAATCCATTCAGAGAAAAATCAGCAGGATTCACCACAAAGCCGGATTGCTTTTATTATTGACCAACTAGTAAACAGTGACGAAATTAATACTCTCGATGAAATGGCTTATCGTATGAACATTGGCAGGACAACACTCATAAATGAGTTGAAGAAAGCCGCGGTAGCATTAGAAGCCTATCATCTCTCGATTCTTGGTAAACAAAACAGCGGCATGTTTTTAAGTGGGGATGAACTTAACCTGCGTTTCTTTATCCTGGATAACCTCTATGATTATTTATATAGCGGGTATCCTCTGGATGAAGATATAAAAGATGAGGTTATTCGGATTGCGAATCAGTTTGATTTGGAATCAACCACGCAAAATCGGCTTATCCGTTTTGTCATCATTATGCTGGACCGTTTGTTAAAGGACCATCCACTTCCAGAGATAAATGAGAAACATCATAAACTAATTGATACAAAAGACTATCGGCTTGCGTTAGAAATAGCTGCCGCAATCGAAAGGCATTTACCTATAAAGATTCCGCAACCGGAAATTTTGTTCATTACGTTACCGATTGCAGGACGAAGAACACCGACGAACAATCGGACAATGGCCGATGTAACCGTTACGGAAGATGTGAAAAATCTTTTGGAGAAGATCATGGAAGCAGTGGGTTTTGAGAATGGGATATTTCTTGAAAATAAAGACTTCTTTGAAGACCTGCAATACCATTTAACTTTTATGTTAAATCGTTTGATGTTTGGTATGAGGATTACCAACCCGCTCCTTATTGACGTAAAGGAGAAATACCCGGTTGCTTACAAAATGGCAGAAATGGCTGGAAAAGTGATTGAGAGAGAGTATGGTCTAAAGGTTTCAGAGGATGAACTTGGCTACATTGCCTTTTATTTTGGAGTATTTATCGCTCAAAATGAAGTGAAGGTGAAGCGCTTGCGGCAGGTTGCCGTTATTTGTGGAACCGGCCGGGGAACAGCTAAATTGGTTGCCATTCAACTTCAGCGAGTTTTGAATCAGAACACGCAGATTGACTTGTTTTCGGAATCAGAGGTAACAAAAGAGCAGTTAGCCGATTATGATATGGTTTTTTCAACCGTCCAGCTTACATTTGAAACGGATGCTCCATTAATATCAATCAATGAAATTTTTGATGAAAAAAGTATTTCACAGCAAATTGAAAGAGTGACCTATTTACAGAAATTTAAGTTAAAAGATACAGGAAACAATCATTCCATCGTCAAGATGTTAACCAATGAAGATAAATTTTTTGTTTTAGACAGCCAGAAGGGTTACCGAGAAAATGTAAAGTTGATGATTGAAGATTTAGTTATGAAAGGCTATCTCGATGAGGGGTTTAAAGAACGGCTTAAGGTTCGGGCAGAAAAAGGATCGATGGTATTTGATCGGTACATAGCCTTGCCCCATACCGTAAACCATAATTCTAATAAAATTGAGCTTGCATTGGGTGTATTTCCTGAGATGGTAATGGCCGATGGAAAAGAAATCAAATTGATCTTCTTGTTAGGAATACCCGAACAGACTGATTATGATGCTAGTCTCTTAGTGAAAATTTACGATGAAATAATACGGATTGCGGGTAATCAACAGCTTGTCAACCAATTATCCGAGACTACCAGCTATGAAGAATTATCACAATTTCTCGAAAAAGCAAGCAGGACCTCCTGAATTATTTTGTAAGGACGTGAAACAATGCAAATTTTTATCATCATGATTTTTATGGCGGGTGCATTTATTTTTCAAATGGCATTAGGGTATCTGCAAATAAAGCATTTTTCGAAAGCGTATGCAGAGCTGAGAAGAATCGGAAAAGTAGCCATTGGCAAGAAGCCTGGAAAGATTCGCTCCGGAACCATTGTCATGTTTGCTGTTACGAATAGCGGTAAAATCCTGAAAGCAAAGAAGATTCAGGGGGTTACGGTCATGGCGAAAGTGAAAGATATGCCAGGCTTTGAGGACAAAAATATTAATACACTAGAAGAAAAAAATCTGACACAATGCAATAAACTGCTAAAATTGGCTATTTTAGACGCGGTCCATAATTATAAGGTGATTATGAGCGGGGGCGAAATTCCTGAAAAGAATAGTCTCTTTAAAAGAATGATGCTGCAAGCAGAACGTGTGGCTGCTGTAAAAAAATAAGAAAAGGTGATTGTTAATGGATTATATCGTTGTATTTGCCGAAGGCTTTATGAAATTATTCCAAACAGGTGCAGACACGTTTATCTCATGGATGAAAGGAATCGTACCAGTTGTTTTATTATTAATGGTGGCGATGAATACGTTGATTCAGTTGATTGGAGAAAAACGGATTAACAAGCTTGCGATGGCTTCAAGCAAGAACCCACTATTAAGATATTTAGTGCTCCCATTTATTGGGTCGTTCATGTTAGGGAATCCAATGGCGTTATCACTAGGACGCTTTTTACCAGAAAAATATAAACCAAGCTATTATGCTTCTGGTTCTTATTTCTGTCATACAAGCAATGGATTATTCCCACATATCAATCCAGGTGAATTATTTATTTTCCTCGGGATCGCCGCTGGGATTGAAAAGCTCGGATTTAGTACTGCAGAATTGGCTGTCCGATACTTGCTAGTCGGATTAGTGATGAACTTCTTTGCGGGCTGGATTACCGACTTTACAACAAAATTGGTTGAAAAACAACAAGGTATTAAATTGAAAACAGAAGTGAAGTTACATCACTAGGATGTAGGGAGGGTTCAAGATGACTGAGTATCGTTCAATTAAAATTGTAAAAGGAAGCGGTGGGTTTGGAGGTCCGTTGACGATTACTCCAACTGCGGCTAAAAATAAAATCGTATATATAACAGGCGGAGGCGCTAAGCCAGCTATTGTAGATAAGATTGTGGAACTAACGGGCACTGAGGCGGTAAATGGCTTCCAAACATCGGTTCCGGATGATCAGATTGCACTGGCGATCATTGATTGCGGGGGTACCTTACGCTGTGGAATCTATCCGCAAAAAGGTATTCCAACTGTTAATATTATGCCAACAGGTAAAAGTGGTCCATTAGCTAAATTTATTACGGAAGATATTTATGTTTCTGCAGTTGATGTTGATCAGATCCAACTAGTTGATGGGGCTGAAGTACAAGTAGCTGCTGCAGCAGAAAAATTACCTGATCCAGAAAGAGAATATAAATATAGTACTAATCAAAAGATCTCCCAAACGTTGGCAGCTAAAAAGAATAAAAGCATCATAACTAAATTTGGACTTGGTGCTGGTAAGGTTATTAATACTTTTTATCAAGCAGGTCGTGATGCAGTCCAAACCATGATCAATACGATTATTCCGTTTATGGCCTTTGTATCCTTACTAATTGGAATCATCCAAGGCTCTGGAATTGGTAATTTATTTGCGAAGATGATGTCACCGCTCGCAGGTAATATCTGGGGACTAGTTTTAATAGGCTTTATCTGTTCTTTACCATTTCTATCCCCATTACTTGGCCCAGGTGCTGTTATCGGCCAGGTTATTGGTACACTGATTGGAGTTGAAATTGGGAAGGGTAATATCTCACCAAACCTAGCGCTGCCAGCATTATTTGCAATCAATACCCAAAGTGCATGTGATTTCATTCCTGTCGGTTTAGGGCTTGCTGAGGCTGAGTCTGAAACAGTTGAAGTGGGAGTACCTTCTGTTCTCTACTCGCGGTTCTTAATAGGGGTGCCAAGGGTCCTTGTCGCTTGGCTGGCTAGCTTTGGATTATACGAGTAAGACATGGAAATTGTGTCGATTATTCCTAGGGATTAGTTACGGAAGAAAATAGCTTTTTATTTATACTAACTTAGAAAAATGTATTGGAGGTATGGGGCACGGCAACGCAGTTGTCAATGCCATGAGAATATGAAAACAATTTATGAGAATCAAGTAAGAAGTATCGGTGCAATGGCGAATTCGTTTTTAGAGGAAAAAATGCTAATCTTATTTGGCGATGCAGCTCCGCAGGATTTAAAAGATTTTTGCTATAATATCGAAGTTGTGAATGTTGACGAGGATATTCAAGCTGGGCAAACCCTTTATATCAATAATGAAAAGTTTAAAATTACCTCAGTAGGAGATGTAGTTCAACGAAACCTTACTACATTGGGACATATTACATTAAGGTTTGACGGATCAGCCACACCGGAATTACCGGGGACTCTATATTTAGAAGATAAAGAGGTTCCATCTATAGAGGTGGGTTCTGAACTAAAGATTGTAAGTGAATAGCCTAGAGGCTAACAGTCTATAAATAAACCAATTATTAGTCCGAGGCTTAATCTGCTATAGATTAAGCCTTTGGCTTTATGGAGGTATATGTAAATGAAATTGTATATTGATTCGGCTGATCTAAAACAAATTGCCTATCTACAAGAGTACTATCCGATTTCTGGTGTTACAACGAATCCATCCATTATAGTGAAAGAAAATCGCCCTTATTTAGATCTCTTAAAGGATATTCGAGAAGTTATTGGGGAGGACAAGGAACTATTTGTTCAGGTAGTTGGGGAAAAAGCGGAAGAGATGGTTGAAGAAGCAAAGTTTATTAGCCGTCAACTTTCAGGAGCGGTCGTTGTAAAGGTCCCGGTGACGGAAGAAGGCATTAAAGCCATTAAACGATTGACAGCAGAAAACATTCCAACATTGGCCACGACCATTTATACCCCTTTTCAAGCTCTGATTGCAGCGATGGCAGGAGCAAAATATGTGGCTCCTTATGTGAACCGGATCGATAATTTAACAGGCAGTGGTGTCAAAGTTGTCTCGGAAATCGCGGCCCTATTTGCTGCCTATCAATTACCAACTCAAATCCTAGCGGCCAGCTTTAAAAATGTTCAGCAAGTCCATGATGTTTGCCTTTCAGGCGCGGAAGGTGTCACGGTGGGGACGGACCTTATCAAGAAATTTATCGACTTCCCTGCTACCACTCAAGATGTAGACGCATTTAAACAAGAGTGGCAAAACATGTACGGTGTGGAAAATGTTTTATTAAACTCTTAAAATACAGAACCTAGGGAATTATGAAAAAGAACCGCCTTTAGCTTCCATAATCATAGTATATTATCTGTTGGAAGTGCGCGGTTCTTTTGGTTTTCTTTCATAATGGATATATCCTCGTGAAGGACCTTTAAGACAACCTCTTTTACACCATATACCAAAAGCTGATCACCCTCGTGAAGCTTCGTGTCATACAAATGTTTACGGATTTTGACATCACCGCGCTGAATAAACAAGACGACCAGCTCCAACTCTTCATGCTCTTTGACCGCTTCATTAATTGTGTGATTGACCAGAGTAGAGTCCTCATAAATATGAAGATTGAGCAGGACATCTTCATTATTTTTCAAAAAAACATCCCGCACCGGTAAATCCGCCAGTTCAATGTTCTGCTTCATTTCGCGATTAAAAACATTAGCAAGCCGCCGCCGGACTCTTTCCGTTTTTAACACCACAAAAGCTGTGATTACAGCTCCCGCAGCGATAAAGATTTCCTTTGCGCGCAAACCCTCTGATAGAAATTGGCTAATCGATGAAATAATCACGGCAAGGGAAAAGGCGCCGAACAAAATAAGAAAGGTGGCCAGCTTACGGCGAATCGGATGACCCAAAATCAGCTCAGATTCCCAAGTTGTGAAGCCGGTCCCTGTCATCATCGAAATCACCTGAAACCGCGAAACCTCTACCTTCAGCCCGGTTAACCGGAATAAAATCACAAATATTTCAATCACAGCAATAATAATCACCATGTAGATGAACAAAAAAAGTAGATTCATTGCTATCACCTCATAAGAAAAGCGCAAGGCGCCCGCCTATCGGCGACAAGCACAAGACGNNGCTGGACAATTCTCGAAGTCAAAAACTTTTATACTTTCTTATCTTATAAAAATAGTTGGGGCATTAAAAGCCCCAACCTACTGCTGTTATTGCATTTTCTCATTATAAAACTGAACCGAGTACATCGCACCTTCATCGACCATTTTGTTATCTTCTATATCATGTGGATGCGGATGACCGCCTTTTTGAATCGGAAGCTGTTCGCTTTTTTGATAGACCGTTGGCAGAATCTTGCGTTTCCAATCTTTTAATAACGTTCCTGCCTTAATCCGATTGGGCTTATTACTCAGCCACACTGCGGAAGCGCCAACCCCAACAGCTAATAGTGAGCTCATACTTAAGACACGTTTCATTTAAATTACCTCCTTAAGATTTGAACAACCTACCCTAGTTTATTTAATACCCGACTTCCTTTAAGATGAAACGTTTAAATTTGCAGATAAGCGGGGATAAGGTCTAAGAGGAGGGATTCTTTTGGAAAAATATATTGGCAGCAACCAGTGGAAGTGGGTAGAGTGGAACAGCGATAAGATGAAGCTCACCCAGTCATCCACCAACGAAGAGGACCCTGTTATGACCGCTTGGCTGAATCAGGTTGGAAAAGATAAAACCAATTGTTTGCGGGTAACCAGCTTAGAGAACGGCGAAAAGGTTATCAACGGCTCCCTCATTTATAAACAGAGCTATACAGATGAAAAGGATTATAAAATTTTTCATTTCTTTTTAACATGTGATCAATTGATCACGGCTGACCTGGAAATCATCTCTATTCATCCGGACATGTTGAATCGCCAATTAGCGCGGACAAATAATGCAGTTGAAGGCTTTTTACTTTTTCTCGGAGAACTGATGAATGAAATGCTAGTGGAGATTGATCAGTTTGAGGAGACACTCAAGACACTGATATGGAGTGTTCGAAAAAGAAATGAAATTGGAATCCTTGAACTTGTCTATAAACGCCGGCATCAATTGTTGATTTGCAAAAACCTGTTAATTCCGATCAACGAGGTAAAAATGGCAATAGATGAAGTCAATTTCCCCGATATTAAGGACGGAGATTTTTTCTCGTGTACATGCAAACGGATTGAGCGGGCGATGGTGCTGCTTAATGAGTATGAACATGAAATTGACTCACTCATCAATTTAGAAGAGGTCATCTCCTCCCATCGCGGAAATGAAATTATGAAAACCTTAACGGTGTTGACGACCATTTTTACCCCGATTATGGCTTTTGGGGCATTATGGGGCATGAACTTTAAAAATATGCCTGAGCTCGAATGGCGGTATGGCTATATTTTCTCGATTGCTTTAATCATCATTTCAACCGCCCTCTTATATTATTTTATAAAAAATAAAGGCTGGACAGGCGACCTGTTGAAGGGGAAAAAGAAAGGATCGTTTTTTAAATAAGGGGTTTGAGCATAAAGGTTAAGTGGTACAACATTAACATGGCTAGCAAAAAGCTAACCAGGATGAAGAGTCTAGCTTAGAAAAGAAAGAGGGTGGTTGAAATATGTGGTTGCTTGTTCGGTAAAACCTGTTGAATGACTAGGGATGAAAAACAGCAGTCTTGGGATATAAAAAGGAGGAACTAAACATGGCGAAGAATTATGCAGAACCTCAGAATATGGAAGAAGCAGGTATGAAAACCGAGGACGCTCTTTATAAAAACGAGCAGACAACAAGGAACAACGAGTGTGATATAAAGCAAAAGTATGGGCATAGAGACGATGAGCTTCCGTTAATGGATAGGCAGAGTTCTCAACAAGGAAACCAACAACGGCAGGAACAGTTTAGGCAAAATGGACAATCGGGCGAGACTCAAACTTGGCAAAATGATGGCCGGTATCAGAACGGACAAGAGGGTAATGGGCAAGGGTCCCAAAGTGGACAGCGGGACCGCGGGGAACCGGGTCAGCAGCTCTCCGGTTATAACATTGCCAAGAGTGATGGCCGAGATCTTCAACAAGAAGGCAATGAAGAACTACGAAAAAAGAATGGAGATTCCCATCCTGAAAAGCAGGTGGATGAATTTTATCAGCGATATGGTCAAGAAGACCCGATTGATAAACAAATCTAATCAATGGAATCGATATTTAACATAAATAGGGGGCTTGCACTCGGGCATGGGTGCAGGCCCCTTTTGACATGATGATAAGGCGAAAAAAATAGCGGCCGTACTGAATGGCCGCTTTTTATTGAAGTGGATCGGGAGTTTTGTTATCTTCTTTCTCAAGCTCGGAGCCTGTTTTGGCTTTCTTCATTTCCTTGCCAAGTTTTTTAACATCATCAAAATCCTGTGTCATCGAGCCGTTTTTATTGCCCTCGACCTTCAATTTTGTCTTTAGTTTATTCATTTCATCCATTGCACTCTCTCCTTTATATATAAGTAGCTTTTATATACCCATTTAATAGAGTTTGAAACATTTGCTATAATAAAAAGGGGAACAGGTCGGAGCATGAGAACCGTCCCCTTGCTCCCACCAAAAAATTTTTTTAAAAAATAGGTTTAGAGTTTTTAAAACTTGGTTATATACACTATAAATATCTCAGAGGTGATGATGGAGTGAATCTAAGTATAGATGTACATCAGAAAAACGAGGAAGTATCCGTGATGCTGGCAGGCGAGATTGATGCTTTTACAGCACCAAACCTTAGAGAGGAATTATTACCGCTCGCCGAAGGGGAAAATACAACCATGACTATCAATCTCAAGGACGTTTCTTATTTAGACAGTACCGGTCTTGGTGTGTTTGTCGGCTTATTTAAAAAATTGAAGGAAAATGGCGGTGAATTAAGGCTGATTGAGTTATCCGATCGACTGAAAAGGCTCTTTGAGATAACAGGCCTGGGGAATATAATGAATATTTCTGCAAATTAAGAGGGTGGGGGACGATGAAACAAGTGATGGATTATATTGAAATGAAAATTCCTGCAAAACCAGAATATGTTGGTGTGATTCGATTGACATTATCCGGAATTACCAGCCGCATGGGTTATACATACGAGGAAATTGAGGATATTAAAATTGCTGTAAGTGAAGCCTGTACCAATGCGGTTCAACACGCGTACGGAGACGAGGAAGGCGGAGAAGTGACCTTAGGCTTCGGCATCTATGAGGACAAGCTAGAAATCATGGTGGCCGACAGCGGGGTGAGCTTTAATTTTATCAAGACCAGAAACGAGCTGGGCCCTTATACGGAGTCAAGTACGGTGGAACAACTTTCAGAGGGAGGGTTAGGTCTGTTTCTGATTGAAACACTCATGGACGAAGTCCGTGTTTTGAATCATTCAGGTGTAGCGGTCTTCATGGCGAAGTATCTAAGTGGGGAGCGTGAGAATAATGGGACAGCAGCCACAACCCATGAGGCGAACTAAGGAAGAAATCGACGCCCTGATATTGGAATTTCAACAAAATGAAAACCCCCTAGCCCAAACGATTTTAGTAGAACATTATACGGCCTTAGTCGGGAGCCTTGCGAGGAAATATTCAAAGGGACGAGATTTTCATGAAGATATCATGCAAGTCGGAATGATTGGCTTATTGGCCGCGATCCGAAGGTATGACCAAGGTGCCGGAAGGGCGTTTGAATCTTTTTTAATCCCAACTGTAATCGGAGAAATAAAGCGGTTTTTACGTGATAAAACATGGAGCGTCCATGTGCCGAGACGCGTCAAAGAAGTTTGGCCCAAGCTAAAAACAGTAGTGGACGAGCTGACCAATCAATACCAGCGGTCTCCTAAGATCCATGAAATTGCCGAATACATGGAACTATCTGAAGAGGAAGTTTTGGAGGCAATGGAAATGGGGAAAAGCTATCAAGCCGCATCCGTCGACTTGCCGATAGAAACGGGTTCGGAGGGGAATGTGGTAACGGCCTTGGATATACTCGGTTCTCCTGATGATGGTTTTGAAAGAGTAGACCGGAAATTGCTGCTAGAAAGCGCCCTGCATGTTTTATCAGACCGGGAAAAAGAAATTATCCATTGCACATTTGTGGAAAATAAAAGTCAAAAAGAAACTGGAGAGCAATTGGGAATCTCGCAAATGCATGTTTCCCGCCTGCAGAAAAAGGCCATTGAAAAGCTGCGCAAGGAACTTGCAACAATGCCCATCGAGGGATAAACATTGTTTGATAGTATTAAAGGTGCCTGACACCCATTCTGGGTCAGGCACCTTTTTCAAAAGGGGAATGTTTATGAACATTGTTATTGTGGATGATAATATAACTAATTTGATGATTATTGAGAAAATCCTGCAGAAAGCAGGCTATGATCAATTAGTTTTGTTATCTTCTGCCCGGGAATTATATGATTATCTGCAGTTAGATGCGTCTAGTTCTGTGGAAATCCCAGTGGATTTAATCTTAATGGACCTGATGATGCCTGAGATTGATGGTCTAGAAGCCTGCCGGACGATTCTTGCCAATGAGCGGTACGAAGACTTGCCGATTATTATTGTCACCGCCATGGGGGATTCTTATAAGATGGCGGAGGCCATGGATGCCGGTGCACTTGATTATGTGATGAAACCGATTAATAAGGTTGAGCTGCTGGCACGGATTCGGTCTGTTCTGCGGTTAAAGTATGAAAAGGACTTACGTAAGGAACGGGATAGGCGGATTCAGCATGAGTTAGACCTGGCCAAACAGGTCCAGCTCAGCATGCTGAGTGATCCGATTGTACAGGGGGATGTAACGATTTCAGCTGTCTACAAGCCTTCCTTTGAACTTGCTGGTGATCTGTATGCCTGGTATCAAATTAGCCCGGGGCGTTATGGGGTGATTTTGCTTGATATGATGGGACATGGGATTTCGTCTTCGCTTGTTTGTATGTACATTTATTCGACGTTAAAGGATGCAATTACAGGTTTAGGCGACCCTGAGGCAGTGATGATAGAACTCAATCGCAGGATGAATCAGCTCCATATGCCTGATAGACTAGAAAACTACTATTTTACGGCGATTTATTTTGTGCTAGATACAGCTGAGCAGACGATTGAATACGTGAATGCCGGCCATCCGGCTGGGATTGCGATTGTAGATGATGAAGTTAAGTTGATGGCGAATGGCTGCTGTCCACTTGGCTTTTTTGAGGATATTGATGTGACCAAGGGAGTGATTCCTTATAAAAAGGGAGCACGAATTTTGCTGTTTACAGATGGTCTGTCGGAGGGGCTTGAGGAGGAATATGAGGATGCCATCTCAAAACTTGTCAGCAGTTTGCAAGAGCAGGGGATGGATGATCCAAAGGAGTTATTTGAACGGCTGCAGCTGAGTTCGGAGATGCTGCAGGATGCGAAGGATGATATGTGTTTGGTGATGGTCTCGACAAACGGGTTGTGAGCGGGAAAAAAGAATTTGAACAGGATGATAGTGCCCGTGAGCGTGGAAAAAAGATTAGGACGGGCATTATGAGAGATTGATAATGCCCGTGAGCAGGAGAAAATGATTCGTATGGGCATTATGAGAGGATGATAGTGCCCGTGAGCGTGGGAAAAAGATTAGGACGGGCATTATGAGAGATTGATAATGCCCGTGAGCAGGAGAAAATGTTCCGTATGGGCATTATGAGAGGATGATAGTGCCCGTGAGCGGGAAAAAATAATCAGAGCGGGCACTATGGGAGATTCATAGTGCCCTTTAAAAATAGCTATCTAGTTTGGGTCCAACAATTAAGAAGGGGTGCCGGCTTGCACTTACCGTTGCACCCTTTTTATTCTTATTCTGCTAAATAAGCCTTCAACATCCAGCCATGCTTCTCTAATGAAGTCCGAATCGCAATAAACATATCCGCCGTCGGCTGATCATCATTGTCCTCTGATGCCGTAATCCCTTCAGTAAGCTCCTTGCAGACATTATCAAAATCATCAGCCAACGCCTGAACCATTTCTTGAGCTGTTTCATCCCCACTAGCTTCCTTAATCGAAGAAAGTTCTAACTGCTCCTTAAGAGTCGCAGTTGGTAACGCGCCAAGTGACAACATTCTTTCCGCAATCGTATCCAGATGCAGCCCTGCTTCCGTATACAACTCTTGAAACTTAACATGAAGGGTGAAAAAGTTTTCCCCCTTCACATACCAGTGATAATGATGCAGCTTCATATAAAGAACGGAGAAGTTTGCTACCTGTTGGTTTAGTACCTCTGTTACTTTAACTTTTTCTTTTGTTTTCGCCATCTTTTTATCCCTCCAAGATTGTGTGATAACAATGTAGTACCCGTCTCTCAATCAAACGAAACACTAATAATTTTAAAAAAAGAGGTTTAAAAAATTTAAAAAGGGGGTAATAGAAGTAGGATAAATGGACTGGAAATAAAACTATTACTATAGTATCAAAATGGTAAAAAATTGGTGAAACCTAGAATTTTACAGGTTAGAATAAGAATATATTGATTAGGGGGGCGGTTACTATTAAGGGCTTTAACTTCAACATCCATGCAAAAATTATTATCGGATACCTAACGATCTTACTTTGCTTGGTTCTGTCACTATTAACCGTAATTAATAGAATGACAGATTTGCAGGATGAGATAGACTTTGTTGCCGAACACGATATAGAAATACACGACCTGGCCAATCAGATTCAAAAAAATGTGCTGGATATGGAAACCGGCATGAGGGGTTACGTCATAACGGGAGATGAGCAGTATCTGGAACCGTATGAACAAGGGAGCCGAAGCTGGCAGGATAATTACAATAAACTACATGCCCTGTTGGCAGATAACGGAAGCCAACAGCGAAATTTGGAAGAGATGAAACCGTTAATACTAAACTGGATTACAAATTCCGGCGAATATACGATCAATGCCAAAAAGAACAATAATACCAAATTATTAAGACAGCATTTCGCTCAAAATAAAGGAAAAAAAATCACGGACCAACTGCGTACGCAGTTTGATTCCTTTCTTGCCACGGAAAAAAAATTGACAACGGAACGAATCAATCAGCTCAATGAACATACGAACAATCTAAAGTTAATTTTATACGTACTCATTATTTTAGTAACAGCCTTTACGATTGCCATCGCTGTGATCTTATCGAACTCGATTGTTAAAACCATAAAACAGGTAATAACAACGATAAAAGGAATAACAGACTCAAATTCCAATGTCGATCTGACGGCACGGATAAAAGTGAACACACGCGACGAGTCGCGGGAACTGGCTGAGGCGATGAACGACTTGCTCAGTAGTCTCGAAAAGCACAACTGGGTACAAAAAAGTCTGGCGGACATTTCCACTTTATATCAAGGCATCACCGATACCAATGAACTGACCCGATTGTTTATTTGCAAACTTGCGCCATTGCTTCAAGCAACATATGGGGTCGTCTATCTTCGCCGTGAACAAGGCGGCGAGATTGACTTTGTAAAAGTAGCCGGTTATTCCATCACGGATGACGACATTGTCAAGACGCGTTTTCGTCTAGGCGAGGGAATCATTGGTCAGGCAGCCCTTGATAAAAGAATTTTTCTCATTGATCAAATACCTGATAATCATTTTAAAATAACAACTGGATTAGGCGCGTCGAACCCACGTAATCTATTAATTGCTCCCATCCTATTTGAAAATCGAGTAGAAGCAGTAGTAGAGTTTGCCGCGCTTCAGCCGTTCGATTCACAACATCTGACCCTGCTGGATTTACTTCAGGACAAATTTGGCTCATCAATGTCAAGTGTAGCAGGACGTATGGAAGTGGAAAGGCTCCTAGCGGAATCGCAGGTCCTAACCGAAGAATTACAGGCACAATCAGAAGAACTGCAGGCACAATCGGAAGAATTACAAATGCAGCAAGAACAATTGCGGCTCTCGAATGAATATTTGGAAGAACAGAAGGAATATGCGGAGCAGCGGGCGATGGAACTCAAAAAAGCGAAGGACGAGCTAGAGGATTATTCCTTGAAATTGCAGATGAGTTCACAATATAAAACCGATTTCCTTGCAAACATGTCGCATGAACTCCGGACACCATTAAACAGTATTCTTATTTTGTCGCAAATGCTAATGGAGAGTAATGAAGATATGGACGCGGAGGAAGTGGCCGAATACGCACGGGTCGTCAACACTTCCGGAGCAGATTTGCTGCGGCTGATTGATGATATCCTTGATTTATCGAAGATCGAAGCAGGGAAAATTGAAATTTTAACAGATGAAGTCAACGTTACCGAGATTCCACAGACAATGCGGAATTTGTTCAACCCAGTAGCAGAGAAAAAGAATTTACAGTTTGACATCATAACGGATTCAAATGTACCACCGGTGATCTCGACCGATGGACAACGATTGCAGCAAATATTAAAGAACCTTTTATCAAATGCGTTTAAATTCACTGAGCAGGGAGGCGTTACGCTTCAAATTGAGCTCGCTCTTCCGGAAAAAGCACAACGGGTACTCGATAAACAAACGAGGGAACCTGTCCTTGCGATTTCCGTGACCGATACAGGAATCGGTATTCCACAGGATAAACAGCAAATTATCTTTGATGCTTTCCAGCAGGTGGACGGGACGACAAACCGGCAATATGGCGGCACGGGTCTTGGCTTATCGATTTGCCGTGAATTCACCCGTCTGCTTGGCGGGGCAATCGAACTTCAGAGCGAACCTCAGAAAGGAAGCACGTTTACGCTTTATATTCCGAGCAGATTGGATGTGGAGGAATCCTTGCCTCTTGATGCCCAACTGGCGCTGGAGGAAGCCGCCGCTGCTAGTGAAGTAATCGAGGAACCGGCATGGATAAGCGAGGAGCCGAAGGATGGCCAAGCCGAAGAGGAATACTCTGATAAGCAATTGTTTAGAGGGAAAAAAGTCCTTCTAGTTGAAGATGATGGCCGCAATGTATTTGCTCTAGTTTCGGCCTTAGAGCGGAAGGGTGTGACCGTTAACGTTGCGCAAAACGGTAAGCAGGCATTAGATATGCTGCAAAACCGGTCCGATTATGACCTTGTTTTTATGGATATCATGATGCCGGTTATGGGTGGTTATGAGGCAATGAAGATCATTCGTGAGGATCTTGGAATGCACAATCTGCCGATCATTGCGTTAACGGCCAAGGCGATGAAGGGTGAACGTGATAAGTGTATGGAAGCCGGTGCTTCTGATTATATTATGAAACCATTGAATATCGATCAGCTTTTCTCGTTGATGCGGGTATGGCTGACAGAGCAGGTGAACCAGGAGTGAACAACGACACGACGATTGAATTTTTGACAGAAAAAGAAGAACCTACCAACGAATTGCAGGAAGTTGAAATCAACGTGCTCCTTGAAGGACTTTATCAAATGTATGGGTACGATTTTAGAGGGTACGTACGGGCTTCCTTAAGAAGAAGGATTCTAAACCGCATGAAAGCGGAGCGGTTACCAACGATTACTGCCCTCTTGGAAAAAGTTCTGCACGAAAAAGGTTATTTGGAGCGCTTGTTAAATGATTTGTCAATCCGGATGACAGAAATGTACCGTGACCCTAGCTTCTTTGCTGCTTTCCGCAGCCAAGTCGTGCCGATTTTGAAGGATCTTCCAGAAATCCGCATCTGGCATGCTGGCTGTGCCACAGGTGAGGAGGTTTACTCGATGGCAATTCTGATGATGGAAGAGGGATTGGCGAAAAAAACGAAAATCTATGCCACCGATATGAATGAAAAAGCATTGTATGCCGCTAAAGAGGGGGCATTTCCTCTAAAGAAAATGCAGCAGTATACAAAAAACTATCTGAAAGCAGGTGGGAAGAAGGCTTTCTCGGAGTACTATACGACCGACCACCAGTATGCTTATTTCAACCCAAGCCTCGAGGAGAACTTGTTTTTCGCGCAGCATAACCTGGTCACGGACGGCTCGTTTAATGAATTTCACGTGATTTTATGCCGAAATGTGATGATATATTTTGATAACGAGCTTCAGCAGCAAGTTCATCACCTGATTCATAGCAGCTTGGCTGAGGGAGGCTTCGTTGGTTTCGGCAGTAAAGAGTCGATTCTGTTTGTGCCAAAAAGTCTGAAATACCAGGAGTTTAATCCACAAGAGAAGATTTACCGAAAGATATAAATGCCTGCCCCGTCCATGGGGCAGGCGTTTTTGTTTGATAAGCCTAGGAAAAGGGTATTCCATAGGAAAAAAAGGGTGATCGCGGTCATGAAAATCAAACGCTTTGAATGGCTTTTTGCAGCCATGATGATAGCCTTTGGCTATTTAGTCCTTTTTATGGATGTTCCTTTTTGGTGGAAGGCACTGTGCTTGACACTTTATGCTGTGATTATTTTTTACACGGTCATAGCCTTGTGGCTAGAAAATCGCCCTGCCCAAACGACACTCTTATGGACATACATATTACTATTGCTGCCGATCTTAGGCTATATCTTTTATGTGTACTCTGGGCAATTGCTAGTCAAAGGGGAGCTTTTTAAAAGCAAGCGGATGAGTGACCGAGAGTTGCTGGAAGTCCTAGGGAAAAAACAAAAAAAGTTGGACTTATCCAATCTGAATAATCACCAGCGTAGTTTTGCCAGCTATTTGGAGAAGGTAACCTTAACCGACCAAAACCAGAATACGAAAACCAAGATCCTACGAAACGGCGCTGATACCTTTCAGGAGATTAAACGGCGGTTAGTAGAGGCACAGGACTTTATTCATCTGGAATATTATATTTTTCGCTATGACCGACTTGGCCAGGAACTAATCGATATTTTAAAGGCGAAAGTAGAGGAGGGCGTCGAGGTGAGGCTGCTGTACGACGCGGTCGGCAGCTTCTTTCTTTCAAAACCGATTGTTAAGAAAATGGAGGAGGCTGGCATCAACGTTCAGCCTTTTTTACCGCTAAATAGAGGCTGGTACAATCAGAAGTTTAACTTCCGCAACCATCGCAAAATCATTGTCATTGATGGAAAAGTAGGTTTTGTCGGCGGACTAAACGTGGGTATCGAATACCTTGGTGAAGACGATGACTTCGGCTTTTGGTGTGACAGTCATGTCGTGCTTGAAGGGGAGGCTGTTCAAACTCTTCATGCAGTGTTTTTGCTAGATTGGAAGTACGCCTGTGGTGAAATCCTTTTTGAACAAGAACGCTATCTAAGACCGATACCAGTGCCAGGTGATGGATTGGTGCACGTCGTCGCAACAGGTCCGGAGACACGGGATATGAGCGACCATTACTATTCAATGATCAGCTGCGCCACAAAATCGATTTGGATAGCCACCCCGTACTTCATACCCAACCAGGCCATCCAAACCGCTCTTAGAATCGCCGCACAAAACAACATACAGGTGCGCTTAATGGTGCCTGACACCAATGATGGTTTCCTGACTCAATATGCGACGCAATCGTATTTCCCGGAACTCTTGCGGGCGGGCATTGAGATTTATTCCTACCAAAAGGGCTTTCTCCATAAAAAGGTGATTATCGTTGATGGCGATTTGGCCTCGATTGGTACAGCCAATGTGGATATGCGGAGCTTTCATTTGAATTTTGAGGTGAATTTATTTTTAACGGGAACGGACTCGATTAATGATCTTGTCGCCCATTACGAAGAGGACCTGAAGGAGTGCCATCGAATCCGTCCAGTAGAGTTTTATAAAAGAGGCTTGGCGGTTAAATGGAAGGAATCATTTGCTAGGTTGTTTTCTGGGGTATTGTAGGGGGTATTCGCTGCGGCGGGTACCTTTTTTTTAGGAGTAGGATTCATTACCTACCAAAGTGGAAAAAGGTTTTTGGGTAAATGAGGGGGCGGTTCATTGCCCGGAAGAAGGAGAAACGAGCAGAAAGAGGAAATGAGGGGGCGGTTCATTGCCCGGAAGAAGGAAAAACGAGCAGTAAGGGTAAATGAAAAGGCAGTTCATTGCCCGCAAAAAGGAGAACCAAGGTAAAACGGGAAATCAATGACCTACAATCAAAATAAAAAGACCGCCGGTAAGGCAGTCTTCACTAATTCCTTTTGGTTATGCAGTTTTTCTCATCCCTTTAAGGATAAGACTTAAGACAAACACGAGGACAATCGCACCGATTAAGGCAGGGAGGATATAGAATCCGCCAATCACTGGCCCCCATCCGCCTAATATCAATGATCCAAGCCATGCTCCTATAAATCCTGCAATAATATTACCGATAATTCCTCCTGGTACGTCACGTCCAAGAATAAGTCCAGCTAACCAACCGATGATTCCTCCAATAATTAATGACCAAATAAATCCCATGAAAATGTCTCCTTTCTATTTTTCATTTATTCATTGAGTTATGCTAATTAAATACCCGCGAGTTTCGACAATTAAACTTAAAAACTAAACTTATTTTGATTTTGCTTGATGTGCTTCTTGTAGCGCTGCTGGGAATCATGCAGTGCGTTGTCTAAGAAATGATGACAAAGCTTTAATTCAAACGTTCGCTTTTTAAAGCCTTCTTCATCCCGTTCATCAAGGCATTGGTCAATTTCCCGCTTCAACAGACTGATTTTTGAAATGATTTCAGCGCGGCGTCTTTGATCTTCCTTCCATTTTTGTGAATTTTCCCATTGGTAATCACTTAGTTTGGTTAATCTCCGTCCACACTTGCATAATGTTTCGCCTACATTTAGAACCTTAAACTCTTCGTTCCCGCAATTTCTACAAATTAATTTCTTCATATATGCACCTCCACTAATAATAGGTGTTTTCTATATACCCACATTGAAATGGTTCCTAAACTTAGTAGATTTTTAGAAAAATAGGTTTCAATTTAGTTAGAGCGGTTATATACGTAACATAAGTTGAAAAAAGGAGGAAACGATATGGAAACAGTTAGAATCGTTGAAAATGGTGTACAAGCAAAGAAGGAAATTGAACAGTTGATCATGCAAGGCTATACAAAAGAAGAAATTTACCTGTTGGCACATGATCGAAACCGCTCTGAGGATTTAACTGATTCACTGGATATTAATGATATTAGTGTTCAGGAACAAGGCGTCCTCGATTCTATCGCAAATGTATTCCGGACGCGGGGAGATGAACTCCGCTCCAAATTAGAGTCACTGGGGTTAACTAGTAACGATGCAGAACGATATGAAGAAGAATTGGACCATGGCAAGGTCATCGTCGTGGCATCAAAATCAGCATAATATAGAAGAAATCGATAGGAAGCTAAGGTTTCCTATCGGTTTTATAAAAATAATGAGGTGAGGAAGATGAAATTTTCGAAGCAAAGTTTAGAAACATTATTAGGTGTCCACCGAATAGTAAGACATAAAAGAAGTAAGAAACGCAGTTTGGAGGAGTATTTTGAGAATCCGATCATTCACAAGGAGATTCAGGGGGACAGAGTATTTGTTCCATTAAATATAGACCGGGTGTGGAATGAAATATAATTTCGAATTGCCTGTTTAAACAATGGTCTTCTAATGAGGATTACGGTTTAGGCGGGCAATAGTTTGTTTGAAAACCCTTTCTATATTCTGAAAATTACTAAAATTTCCAATCGGTGAATCTTTTCTGGTTTTCACTCGTCTATATGATAGAATATTCATTGGACCTAAAAAAGGAGGACCGTTCGATGGATGATCTTGGACAAATAGCGCTTGTTAGTATCCTGTCACATATCGTCTTTATTGCGATTGCTTGGTATGCACTGCAGGCCATTCGCTTAGAGAAGCTGTTGAAGCCGAACCATGTGTTCCAGGCGCGATTACTATACATATTATTAGCTATTTTTATCGGTTCATCTGTTAGTAACTTTTTCCTTGATTACCTCCAATGGTCAAAACAGCTGCCCTTGATTTTGCAATAGCAGACGCGAGGAAATCATACGGGAGTAAGTGGAATCGGAAGCATGAGAACCGTCCCTTTGCTTCCTTCGACAAAATTGGAAAAAATTTAGGTCTTCTTGCATGTTCCCAATTGGTGATATTTTGAGTACAATCGAGTTTATGTGGAAAGATAAGTATGTCCCAAAAAAGTTCATCTTTGTCAAAAAGTGACGACATTTCGAAAGTATTGCTCTCTGGCTGCCTGGCAACAATGGTAGTAAGGGGGAGTAGAGAAATGAAAAGACATTTAATGAACTTTTTATATATAATTACGATTGTATGTTTCATTCTTGTTGCGATGGGAAACCGAACAACTGAAGCCATGGGCGGGCAGACAGCCGGAAAAGGATTTTTCTCACTTGAAGAGATAGGCCGTTTTGGCTCTAATCTTTTAAAAGCGGAGAAGGGTACCGGCAGCGACTCGTTAATTCTTCCAAAAGGCGCCGATGATTTAGCTAAAATAGGCTCTGTTTTGCAAGCCGAACATATTTTGCTCGATGATTGGTCTTTTTATGCACGTGAACATGTGACGGGCATGAAAAGTGTTGAGGAAGTGCAGGAATATGCGAAAAAGCTTCAGCAGAAGTTTCCGGATTGGAAATGGTCTGTAACGAACACCAGCCAGAAGTGGCAAGTGACAGCAGTATCTCCAACATCAAAACACCACCAAGAAACGCTTCAATTGATGTCTTCCCACACAAAACAAACTGTAGATGCGTATATAGTATATAGTGTTCGTGGAAACGAGTGGAACAAGACGACAGAGGGCTTTTTCACTACCAAAACGTTCCGGAATAGGCTTTCTGACATATTTCGAGGCAAACCTACAGTTTTCTCTTGTATGAAAGGCGTTTTCAGTGATAAGATTGATACGGCTTTGGCAAAGAAAGCTGACAGGATCATGTCAGGTTTTAATGCGAGAGAGATCGAAGCGTTAAAAGAGGAGAATTTCATGTCTGTTTCGGCATCATCGCCAATTTTTACAGGCTCCATAGATCATAAATTGCATAACATGAATATACAAATTGGCTTACGCTCCGAAGGATTGGGCAGTAAAACTACCATAGTAGTTGGAACCCCAATCATTACGATTGAATATTAATATAGAGAAAATGGACGCGGAGGGGAATACTCTTGGAAAAGATCATCGTCCGCGGCGGACAAAGGCTATATGGAACGGTTAAAGTTGAAGGTGCAAAAAATGCCGTTTTGCCTGTTCTCGCTGCAACATTATTAGCAAGTGATGGAAAAAGTGTGATACGTGATGTACCTACACTCTCCGATGTATACACAATTAATGAAGTGCTACGTAACTTAAACGCTGAAGTGGCTTTTGACAATAATACAGTTGTTGTTGATGCATCTAGAGTGTTAAAAGAAGAGGCGCCGTTTGAATACGTACGAAAAATGCGTGCGTCGGTCCTTGTTATGGGATCGCTATTGGCTCGAAATGGCCGGGCTCGGGTAGCATTGCCTGGCGGCTGTGCGATTGGATCCCGTCCGATTGACCAGCATCTTAAAGGCTTTGAAGCCATGGGTGCGAAGGTTAAGGTAGGGAATGGCTTTATTGAAGCGGAGGTAGACGGCCGCTTAAAAGGTGCAAAGATTTATTTAGATTTCCCAAGTGTAGGTGCAACAGAAAATATCATGATGGCAGCATCTCTTGCACAGGGTACGACCATTATTGAGAATGTTGCGAAAGAACCTGAGATTGTCGATTTAGCTAATTTCTTGAATAAAATGGGCGCTCGCGTGAAGGGTGCAGGCACTGGTACTTTACGTATTGAGGGCGTGGATGTATTATTCGGCGCCGATCATGCAATTATTCCTGACCGGATTGAAGCGGGTACGTTTATGGTAGCTGCGGCGATTACGGGCGGAGATGTATTGGTTAGAGGTGCTGTGCCTGAACACTTATCTTCTTTGATTGCGAAAATGGAAGAGATGGGCGTTAAGATTCATGAGGAAGCGGATGGTGTTCGTGTCATCGGTCCTGATCGTTTAAAGGCAGTCGATATTAAAACGATGCCGCACCCAGGTTTCCCAACAGATATGCAGTCACAAATGATGGCGTTATTGCTTCGTGCTGAAGGTACTTCTATGATTACTGAAACGGTATTTGAAAACCGTTTTATGCACGTGGAAGAATTCCGCCGCATGAATGCCGATATCAAGATTGAAGGCCGTTCTGTTATTTTAAATGGTCCTTCTAATTTGCAGGGTGCAGAAGTGTCTGCGACTGACCTTCGTGCAGCAGCAGCGTTGATTCTGACTGGTTTAGTATCTGAAGGTGTGACACGCGTGACTGAGTTGAAACACTTAGACCGCGGTTATGTAGACTTCCACGGCAAGTTAGCTGGGTTAGGCGCAGATATCGAACGTGTCAAAGAAGCAGATGAAACATTTGTCGAAGTAAAGAAATATGTTTCTGATATGAATGCTTAAAGCTTAATAAAATAGAGTGAAATTTAAGTGAAAGAATCCCTTAGTAGGCAGTCGTCTGATATCCGACGGCTGCGGTACTAAGGGATTCTTTTATTTTGCGGTGGTGAAAAGGGGATGATAGGCACCGTTTAGTAGTTTTCTACATTGGATAAACTGCTATCGGTGCCTGTCACCATTTTCAACATGTTTCGCTGAAAAATCTGTAATAAATGCTTGTCCGCTTCCATATGTATGAATGGAGATGTATTCCGGCAGGTTGTGCTGGCTGCAAATTTTACAAACTGGAGGCACGATCATGAATAAAATCAAACCACTCATCGTACTAGCATCGCTCCTCATTGCCTTAACCATCATTATCCCCTGTGTTGTTGTATTACCATTCTCAGGTGCGCATCAGACGAGCGGAAAGCTAGGAGAAGACCTAACGAAGGCCTCAGCCAAAGAAACGAAAACAGCCCCAGGTGTGGACTCACAGACGGGCGTAACCGTATCCGTTTTTCGGTCAGCTAAGGGGGTAACTGAAAAAGTACCTTTTGAAGATTATCTTGTTGGGGTTGTGGCAGCCGAAATGCCTGCAGATTTTAAGGAAGAGGCACTCAAGGCACAGGCACTGGCGGCACGGACATATATCGTAAACAGATTGGTAAATAAGGATACGATGGGTGTGCCAAAGGGTGCGCAGGTTACGGATACGCAAATCCACCAGGTTTATATGAATGATGCCGAAATGAGGCGAGATTGGGGCCGGGATTATGCTTGGAAAAAGAAAAAGGTCCTCGAAGCAGTTCGCTCGACGGGCGGCCAGATTTTAACCTATGCTGGAAAACCGATTGATGCACTCTTCTTTTCAACTGGGAATGGTTATACCGAAGACTCAGAGGATTACTGGGCAGGCAGTATTCCTTATTTACGGAGTGTCGCGAGTCCATGGGATAAAGAGTCACCGAAGTTTTCTAATCAAAAGGTGATAACGGTGAGAGCGTTTGAAGCGAAGCTCGGTGTGAAGATTGGCGCAAGTTCTACGATCGGAAAAATTGTCGCCCGTACCACTGGAAAAAGGGTTGCGAAAGTAAACTTTAATGGAAAGGTGTTAACGGGTAAGGATATTCGTGAAAAATTGGATCTGAAGTCGTCCGATTTTTCTTGGCAGCGAAAGGGTAATAATATTGTAATTACGACGAAGGGCTTCGGGCATGGTGTCGGCATGAGTCAATACGGTGCGAACGGTATGGCTGAGGATGGGTCGGATTATAAGGAGATTGTGAAGCATTATTATAAAGGGGTAGAGATTGCCTCTGCCGAGAGTATGTTATCAACTTTAACTGCGCAGAAATAATGTTTTCAGAGCCAGGTGGTGCGCCTGGCTTTTTGGTGTTTAGTGGTTGTTCGGGAGGTGTTGGGGGTAAATTGTAAAGGGTGTCCGGTAAAAATGAAAATTGGCAGGTATTCTTGGAAGACGGCAGGTATTTGGTTCAAAGTGGGAGGTAAAGAGTCCTTTCTATTAAAAATGGTAACTTCCACAGGAGAAGAGAGGGTACCGTATGGAGTACTTTTTCGAGAGGTGTCCGGTAAATAGTGAAAAGTGTCCGGTAAAAATAAAAATCGGCAGGTATTTTTCGAAAATTTTTGAAACATGGCCGGTATTTCGTTCAAAGTGGCAGGTAAAGAATCCTTTCTTTTAGAAAAGGTAACACTTTGATCCCCATAATCCACCATCTCCCAAACAATTCATAAAATCGACAAATAATTCGTGCAGGATATCGGGTAAAAGTAAAGAAATTTTATAAAAAAAGAAAGGATTGATGTATTTGTTCGCGAAAGAACTCACACTTCCAGTACTTATTCAAAAAATCCAAGCACTCGACACTCGGATTACCCCCAACCACCCCATTCGACCCGCAATTATAAATGAGTACAAAAATCGACTAGCGGGATACAAGGGTGAAAAATCACTAGATTTCTATCTGAGCATGCTCCCTGAGGAAAACTCTTCTTTTTTCCACAACCTGCGCCTTCCATTAGCCAAATACTATTTTCAGATTGATATCCTCCTACTAACTACCACCTTTGGCCTCATACTTGAAGTCAAAAATAGAATCGGTGAATATCAGTTTAAAAAATACCTCAATCAGACCACAATTCAAACACCCGGTAAAGAAGAGCGAATTCAAAATCCCGTACTGCAAGCAAAACTCCAGGCCCTAAAGCTTAGCAAATGGCTCAAGAAGCACCATTTTGGTGAATACCCAATCTATTACCAATTTGTTAACAGCAATGAAAAAGCACTCATTAGAGTCGAGAAGGGGAACGAACAGATTTTCCGGTTTATCTGTAACAGCGAGGGACTCGTCGAAAAAATCAACCAAACCGCAAATATGAATCAAAAGGAAAGGCTGAATCAAAAAGAACTCCGCAAACTTAAGCGCCTCCTCTTAGCGAGCCATACTCCTGATAAAACTGACATCCTCGACCATTTCAACCTATCCCAAGATGAAATCCTCACCGGCGTGCACTGTCCTAAGTGCGGTTGCCTAGCCATGAGCTACAAATACGGCACGTGGCTATGCCCTCATTGTAAAAATAAATCCAAAACCGCTCACATCCAAGCCATTAATCACTACTTTCTCTTATGTAAGCCGACCATAAGCAATCAAGAGCTGCGCCATTTTTTTCAGATCGACTCCCCAAAGACCGCACACCGAATTCTGCGCCAGCTGGGATTAGCCTATACCGGATCCTACAAGGACAGAAAATATTTCCAAAATTGTGTTATTATGTGAATATATAGAAAAAAGGGGGGGAGAGAGATTTTTAAAAAATTACTAACGATAATGATTACTTTAATCGTGTTAATGGTACTTACCTTTGGAATCACTCACTATACGAATTCCAAATTCATTGATTATGCCTTTGTAGTGGGCTTGGCGGCAACGGTTGTTATCTGGTTCTTCACCTCCAAGGGGGGCGTAACCACCAGAATCGTTGATGGAAGCATCCAGGGCTCAACTGGGGTTAAAACGCAAGGAGAAAAGTTTGAGTTTTCACCCAGCCTAGTATTCATCACCTCTTTGGCCTATACAATCCTATCATTCGCCAGCATGCTTTTTTACTACCGCTCCTATTTATAACGTCAAAAAAGAGCTTGGGGATCCCATGCTCTTTTTTCACAACATATGCAAACGCCCCAGCCCCATAACCTCCCCCTGAAAAATTTTTACAAAAAGAATGCATAAAAACTTCCTCACTGTCGAAAAATAAGTTTTAAAAATTTTTTTATCGCCGTGTATATAATTCTACTTATCTGTTCAGAATGATTGCTGAGGTGATGAAAATGAGAGAGGAAGAAAACAAGCGATCTTCTCAAAGTTCCAGTGTAAAACGCTTTTTCAAAAAGCGTTGGGTATTTCCAGCCATTTATATCGCAAGTGCAGCAATCATTTTAACCGGGGTTCTATGGTATCAATCATCAAGCAGCAACACAAATAAGTATGATTACAAGGCCACTGACCTTTCCGGTAAAAAGAACGACGCTCCAGCAGTTGAAGTCAACAAAGCAATTGAAAACTTCAAAATGCCAGTTGCAAGCGCCGATGATGCTGTCGTAAAAACTAAATTCTATGATTTCCAAGGTAAAGCAGCAGACCAGGAATCGGCATTAGTATTCTACAATAATACGTATGTACCGAACACTGGTATCGACATCACAACGAAAAAAGGCGAAAGCTTTGATGTTACCGCATCACTTAGCGGAACCGTTACACGTGTCGAAGAAGATGCAACCCTAGGCAATGTCATTGAAATCGATCATGACAATGGAATTGTTACACAATACCAATCTGTTAAAGACATAAAAGTGAAGGTTGGCGACCAAGTAAAACAAGATCAAGTTATTGCCAAGGCTGGACAAAGCTTGTTCAATGAAAAAGCTGGAACCCATGTACATTTTGAAATCCGTAAAGACGGTGTAGCAGTAAACCCAACAAACTACTTCGAAAAATCGTTGAGCACACTGCAAGAAGACACCCTTACGAATGATAGTAAAGAATCATCAAAAACTCCGGACGTAAAGCAAGATCAACAAAAAATTGAAGATCCGGCTACAAATGATTCAAGCAACTCTACAGATAATAGCAACTCATAATAGCGTAACAAAGGGGAAGGGGAATAAATACTTTCCTCTTTTTTTTTATGTGTGCAGGTGAGCGCGGGGACGGTTCTCATGCTTCCGAAGCATGAGAACCGTCCCCGCGCTCACTTTTTGAGCAAAAAAAAATCCGGCACAAAGGCCGGATTATCAAAGGGGGTTTGAATAAGTGTGAATAAACATAGTATAGCGCCTAGATATGAACAAACTATTAATAAACGATTAATATTTTCTTAAATGTGACTTTCGATGTAAATGGGGCTTGGATACATTTTTTACATTAAAACCGTTTCCTTGTGCATATATGTTAAAATGGTAATAAAAGGAGGGATTTGGTTTTGAAAAAAATGATAGGGATCCTGCTCCTGCTCATCATTACAGCTCTTGCAGGCTGCAGTAAGGAACCCACCCCAGAACAACGATTCTCCGATTACATAGCCTTATGGAACCAGCAAAAGTTTACGAAAATGTATGATTATCTTTCTAGTGATGCAAAAAAGAATATCACCAAGGAACAGTTTGCAAGTCGCTATCAAAAACTCTACGATGACCTTCAGATTAACAACCTCAAGATTGACTTCAAAAAGCCGAAAGAGAGTCAGGGCGACAAGGAACAAGCCCAATATTCTTTTACCACCAGCATGGATAGTATGGCTGGACCGATAAAATATACACAGCAAGCTAGATTGCAAGAAGAAAAAAGAGACGGTAACAAGAACTGGTATGTAGACTGGAATACCGAGTTTATTTTTAAAGGATTAAAGGAAGGTGACACGATTGGCGTGAGTACGACTGCGCCGAAACGAGGTGAGATCTTTGACCGTAACGGCTCGGGTCTGGCGGTGAATGGCCAGGTGTACGAGGTCGGAGTGGTTGCAGGGAAGGCAGATGATCCTGTCATTGCGCAGTTAGCACCATTGTTAAAAATGACGCCGGAGCAGATTACGAAGGCCCTCGGGGCGAGCTGGGTGAAGCCAGGTCAGTTTGTGCCGCTCGCAAAGGTGTCAATGGACGACAAGGAACGGATCGCGCAGTTGGTGGCGTTGGAGCCGGTACAAACGCGTAAGGTAGAAGCGCGGGTTTATCCTTATGGGCAGTCTGCTGCACAGCTTGTCGGCTATGTCGGGGCGATTACAGCGGATGAGCTTGAGAAACTCAAAGATAAGGGCTACACGAGTAGTGATGTGATTGGAAAGCGCGGCCTTGAACAGGTGCTGGATGAGCAGCTGAAGGGGACGAGCGGCGTGAAGATTGTTATCAAGAAGAAGGCCGCCGGGGCAGCGAATGTGGTGCTGGCCGAGAAGCCGGTGGTTGACGGCAAGGATGTCAAGCTGACGATTGATGCTGAGATGCAGAAATCGGTATTTACTGAGATGGGCGGGGAGGCCGGGACAGCGGCAGCGATGAACCCGTTGACTGGTGAGACGCTCGCGCTTGTCAGCAGTCCGTCGTTTGACCCGAATCAGGCGGAGCTCGGTTTTTCTGCGGAAGAATGGAAGACGCTTCAGGATGATCCGAAGAAGCCGTTGACGACTCGGTTTAAACAGGCATATGCACCGGGATCGGTGATGAAACCATTGACGGCCGCGGTCGGTTTGGCGAATGGTACACTTGTGCCGGGTGAGGCGGTGCCGATTATCGGCAAGCAATGGCAAAAGAATAAATCCTGGGGCAACTACTTTGTGACGAGGGTTCATGCCGGAACGGATCCTGTGAACCTGGAAAAGGCGCTTGTGTATTCAGATAATATTTATTTTGCGCAGGCAGCATTGAAAATCGGGAAAGATAAGTTTGTTGATGGATTAAAGAAGTTTGGCTTTGAAGAGGAGCTCGGATATCCGTACCCGCTTGAGAAGTCGATGACCGGTTCGATGGGAAATGATATCGCGCTTGCTGACTCAGGCTACGGCCAGGGTCAGGTGCAGATGAGTATTGTTCATTTGATGGCCTCCTATACGCCTTTTGTGAATAGCGGCAATATGATCAAACCGATTTTGCTGGCGGATGAGCAGCAGGGGCAGGTTTGGAAGGAAGCGGTGGTTTCGGCTGATAATGTCGGAATAATTGCTGCGGACCTACGTAAGGTTGTGAGCGATGCAGTCGGAACGGCGCATGCTGCTGAGATTTCTGGATATCCGCTCTCGGGCAAGACGGGGACGGCGGAGATCAAGCAGAAGCAAGGGGAAACGGGCACGGAAAATGGCTGGTTTATTGCTTATAATTCGGATAATCCGAGTTTGATGGTGGCAATGATGGTCGAGAATGTCCAAGACCGGGGCGGATCGCAGGTGCCGGTGAAGAAAGTGAAGAGTGTGTATGAGAAATGGAAATAAGATGGAGGCACAAGTGAGATTTTTATGTCACTTGTGTTTTTTTATTGGGTAAAAAGGGGGGACTCGTGATTTTGGGAGCAGGGAAATTAGTGGGACCAGGGCTTACCTGCCGATTTTGTAGATTTACCTGCCATTATAAAAAAATACCTGCCGAAATTGGAGATTTACCTGCCATTATAAAAAAATACCTGCCAAAATTGTAAGTTTACCTGCTATTTTAAAAATACCTGAAGATATCTGGTTTTACCGCTGCATTTTTAGAAAATACCTGCTGATTTTGTGGATTTACCAGCCATTTTAAAAAATTGCCTGCCGAAATTGGGATTTACCCACCAAATTTAAAATTCACCGACCCATGATCCAAAAACAGGAGAAAGGCTAGGCAACCTTCTGCCTAACCTCATCCTCAAAACTTACTTATTCCACTCCACAATCAAATCCTGAGCATCCGCCGTTAATTTGGTCTTCAGAGCATCGTCCACGTTACCGAGCTGCTTGATAAAATCCTCCATAAATTTCGCAGCCTGATCAGATCTGCCAATGTCTAACTGATGCTGAGCTTGATCTAGTTTATTTTTTAAAACAGGTGTATTTAACTCAAGGTCTACGGTGTGTTTTAGAGCTTGCAGGCTTGGTGTGTAATCCACACTTGGTGCCTTCATTTTACCGGCCGAGACAGTGTCTTTAATATCCTCACCAAGGTAAAAACCAATGTGCGGCGGCTGATTATAGGCGCTATTCTGCATGCCGATTCCGTTTTTGTACAAAGGATCCTGCATCAAGGTGTAAAGTCTGTAGTTAGTCGGGATGGTCGTACTAAACACTCGAAGCTCTGTATCGTCCGTTGTTGGCAGGAGAACCTCTTCACGCCAGTCGCCAAGGATGTCAGCTTGCAGCGTTGGTGTCGCCTTTGTGCCGTTATTACTATGAACACCTGCAAAAGATTTTAAAGGATCCACCTTACCTGTGTTCTCGTTATATTTCGTAATAGATGTATCATCTAGTAATTCCTGCAACAGGTCGCCATCCCAATAAAGGGCAAAGTTAGTCGATAGTCCGCTTGGCTTTTTGTCTGCTTCGACACCGCCTTTGACATTGTAAATCCCGCCGCCAGTTGCAACCGTCGAGCCAGCAGCTCCCCAGAACTCATAACCAGGGCTGGAAGTGATGTTTGCCGCCACCCCACGGCCTGCATCGACAGAAGCGTAGTACGACATCAAGGTTTCCCCTGTTGCCCCGTCATGGAGCTCCTCAGAGGCAACAGCCGGGATTTCATGGACTTCAAAGACACTAAGACCTTCGCGGTCAGGATCAAATGCTCCAACATGTGACGCGTCACCGTGGGAGCCTTGTTCGCGGCCCATATTTCCGTCCATGGCATAAAGAATGCTGCCATCCTGATCAAGCGTCAGGGAACCTGCGATGATTTCATCATAGCCATCGTTATCCACATCACCAGTGGCTAAATTGTGGAAACCTAAGCCGCCGCCACGGCCTTCTTTATCAGAGTCAAAAGTCCATTCCTCTTTAAGTTTGCCATCTACTAAGCTATAAGCGGCAAAGGTGGTACGCTCGTAATAACCTCTTCCAATAATCGCACTTGGTTTTTTACCATCCAAGTAAGCTAAACCGGATAAGAAGCGGTCCGAACGGTTAAACCACGTGTCACCCCATGAAGCGCCGCCGTCCTCTTCGCCAACAGGGAAAGCGTAATCGATGGTATCAATGACCTTACCTGTTTCACCATTGAAAACGGACATATATTCAGGTCCGCCAAAGACATGGCCGCCGGAGTTAACATATTTGCCATCATCCTCTGGGTTACCGATTGCACTGACGACCTTACTGCTATCAAACTTGCCATCAGTAGCACCATAGGTTTTCGTGCCATCTGCCGTTTTAATGAGGAATTCACTTTTTCCATCGCCATCAAAATCTGCGACAACAAATTGATTATAATGGGCGCCAGATGTAAGGTTATAGCCCATATTCATCCGCCATAAAAGGGTGCCATCCAATTTGTAGGCGTCAAAAATGGTTGGCCCTGTCGGAGTGGCAAATGAGCTATCAATCGCGTTCGATGGGTACCATTTGACAATGACCTCCAGCTCGCCGTCGCCGTCTAAATCGCCAACACCGGAGTCGTTCACCGAGTAGGTATAGGCTTGACCATTGGAAAGGGTGCCGCCTTCTGGTTTTTGCATTGGGATCGATAGATAATCCTTACTTGCCGCTTTCACTTCATTTTTCTCAGTGGATTTGCCATTTACTAGTGTTTCCACGGTGTAAGTGTCCTCCGGAGAACCTGCGGCATCAAGGTAGTTGGTAACATCGAGTGCATCGGTATTCAATTTTTCGCCATTGCGGTACACATTGAATT
The DNA here is from genome assembly GCF_002585305.1 of Bacillus sp. AFS037270. The sequence goes on from NZ_NUNF01000028.1 coordinate 95,873, forward strand.
TCACGTCTTTATCATATTCATCCGCAAGCAAGCGCCAGCTCACAAAGATGCCGTCATCTGATTTAAGCGCGATGACGCCCCTGTCAAGAAACTCAGTTTGTCTTTCGTTCTCAGGAGGAGTCAGGCGATTGTAAACATAGATTTTTGCCGTTTTGTTAAAAGAATTCACGATGCCGTCTGTTTCAGCAAGGGTACCATTGAACTCGTAAACGCCAGCCTTACTAGGATCCCACGCATTTCCAACTGGTTCCCACTTAGTTACAGCCACTTCCCGTTTACTATTATCGGCAAGCGTGACGTTAACGGTTTTTGGAAGACCAATCGATGAGATGTCATTTGTTGTTTTATTTACATAAACACGTTGGTAGGGAAGTTTTTCCACTAAATAAAGGGTGTTGCTAGATACAGGGACATTAGAAACTTCGACATTATCAAGATAGGTGTTCCATGTTTCATTGTTTCCAGCTGTCCGGATACCGACGAGCCTCATGCTGGCGACGGAGCCATCAAATAGGGAGCTATCAATAGGTGAAGTATGTTCTTCTATCGCAGTGCCATTTTGATCGGCTATTTTTAAGCTTACTTGATTGGTGCTGATATCAAAATTAACTTCAAAATGGTACCAGGCCTCCGGATTGGCGATGCTTGTTTTCGTTGGGGCCTGACCGCGTGCGAAATAGGTCAGCGGAGACTTATTGGTGTTGTTTAGCGTAAAGACAATATTGCCTGCACTGTCCAGAAGCCTAAACTCGCCGCCGTTTTCATCGGGCGTGGACCCTTTATCATTGATTTTGCCTGGATACCAGTCGAATTTTACAAGGATATTTTGTCCTTTAGCAGCTGAGTCAAGATTCTTAGTAGCCACGCGGCCGCCTTTTTGGTCGACAATGCTGTATTGGAGCTTGGAGGTCGTGTTGCCGCCGACATTATCTTTATTAATGGAGAGGGTTGCATTAGCGGTTGTGAACCCCCATGGATCGTTATTTTCAAAATCGGTACTTGATAGAGTTTTGTAGTCTGTGATGGCACTTGCATATGGAAGATTTGAAAAAATAAGGCCTAATGTGGTAGCAATAGCAAAGATTTTTGTTTTCCCCAATTCGTTTCACTCCTTTGTTTTTTGGACCAAGGATAGAAGTATCTCATGGTGAAGGTCTCTCCTGAGAATGATGCTTAAGATTAATTTAAAAATGGATCGCCTCCTCTTTATAGAGAGTGTGTTTACTAAGTTGATGCAAACGATTTCAAAAAAATAAAACCCTAGTAAAACATCCATAACGTTATGAATGTTAGCACCAGGCTGATCAGCCCGTCTATGATACATTTTTGCAGTAAAAAAAGCCTTGGGGCTCAAGGCTTTCACGAGATTTGGACTTTTTTTCTGTGATGTTACTTTTTTGGAATGTAGTTCTTTGGATTCGGCCGCGCGGGGGGTTCTGAGAAATTCCTCCTATGTTTGATAGGGTCTGTTGGAAGAGCAGATCTTCTCTATTCCTCTGGGTTAAATTGATATTTTTTCAAATCAATGATGCCATTCAGGCCAATTTTAACACCTTCACTTTCGAGGGAGAAAAGCTGCTCATGGTAAGATTCGTCTTCTGAGAGGGCGATCTTGCCTTGGCTGTTGATAACACGGTGCCAGGGAAGCTCATATTTCCTGCTCATGGAGTGAAGGACACGAACAACCTGGCGGGCGGCACGGGGGCTTCCAGCGAGCGCGGCGATTTGGCCATAAGTCATGACCTTGCCCTCCGGGATGCTGCGAATAATTTTTATGACATTTTCCGTAAATGGGGTCATGAAGTGAGTTCCTTTCCAAGTGATTATTAAAGGGAGAATAATTTGTGATAGGACCATTATATAATATTTTGAACAGGCAAGTAGAGTCTTCCCGGGGCTGGACGAGCGGAGAAATTTAAATTTTTTCAAGCTCTCCTTCGCAAAAATTGATAAACAAATTGCATTAAAATAACATTTTTTTAAAAAAATCCTTCGACAAAATTCCTCACAAGTCATTAAGCCATTCTAATTTTGAATAGGGGAGAAACCCTTGGGAGACGTGGGTTTCCGGCGAGTGTCGAAAAAAATGAAATTGTCCTATTTTCAAAAAATTTCCTGACCCGCCTTGTCCCGATTGTCTATTTTGTGCATAAACCCTTATCCAAGCTAATAAAATGGTTACAAACCTTTACAAAGAGAGTGTTTGAGGTGAGGAGTCGTTTGAAGATAGCGGGTATTTAGCCGGGGACATGATTATTCATTGTATTGACAGAAGGTAACCACTTTCTGCCGTGTGGAACAAATATGCAACCAGTGTCCGCCTAGCGTGGATAATGTCTTTTTGTGGTGCCTGTCACCATTAATACTACACACGGAAGTAGAATTCGTCGAAGTGATAAGCGGGTCTCATTTCACACTTCTCACATCCAAATTAGGGAGGGCGAGAGTGTGCACGATTACATCAAAGAGAGAACTATCAAGATTGGAAAGTATATCGTGGAGACGAGGAAAACGGTTCGCGTCATTGCGAAGGAGTTTGGCGTATCCAAAAGTACGGTCCATAAGGATTTGACAGAAAGACTTCCTGAGATTAATCCAGATTTGGCAAATGAGGTAAAGGAAATTCTAGATTACCATAAATCAATTCGTCACCTCAGGGGTGGAGAGGCGACAAAAATGAAATATCAGAAAGAAGAAAAGGAAGGCGAGGCTGTAAAGTAAGTTTAAGCCACTTTCCAAAGGAACCTCATTTAACTGGACCTTCCATTGAAACCTAAAAAAGGTGAAACAAGCAATCTGATCCCAGATTGCTCTTTTCATGCAAACAGTTCGATTTTTTTATCCAGAACTCCTAAACTTCAACAAAAATCCTTCAAAAAGACATTATAATTACATTAAATTGTTATGGAAAACTTAAGGAATATGGTACAATTGTCAATTAGGGAAAGTATCTGGATTTTTGTTTCCAAGGAGGAAAGAAAAGAGAATGTTTGCAAGGGATATTGGGATTGACTTAGGAACGGCCAACGTGCTAATTCACGTAAAAGGCCGTGGAATTGTACTGAATGAACCTTCCGTCGTGGCGATTGATAAAAATACAAATAGGGTTTTAGCTGTAGGTGAAGAAGCACGCCGCATGGTCGGCCGTACACCTGGAAACATCGTGGCGATCCGACCGCTTAAAGATGGCGTAATCGCTGACTTTGATGTGACAGAAGCGATGCTAAAGCACTTTATAAATAAATTGAACGTAAAAGGCTTTTTATCGAAGCCTCGCATCCTAATCTGCTGTCCAACGAACATCACTAGCGTTGAGCAAAAGGCGATCAGGGAAGCTGCTGAAAAAAGCGGCGGTAAAAAGATTTACTTGGAAGAAGAGCCAAAGGTGGCGGCAATCGGTGCCGGAATGGACATCTTCCAGCCAAGCGGTAACATGGTAGTAGATATCGGAGGAGGAACAACAGATGTGGCCGTACTTTCAATGGGCGATATCGTGACTTCTTCCTCCATCAAAATGGCCGGCGATAAGTTCGACATGGAGATCCTCAATCACATCAAGCGCGAGTATAAGCTATTGATCGGGGAGCGCACGGCTGAAAATATTAAAATTAACATCGGTACCGTTTTCCCAGGTTCCCGCAAAGAGGAAATGGAAATTCGCGGCCGTGATATGGTGAGCGGACTGCCTCGCACCATTACCGTTTATTCTGAAGAAATCGAAGGCGCATTGCGTGAATCAGTGGCTGTTATCGTTCAAGCAGCAAAAAGTGTACTTGAGCGTACCCCGCCAGAACTTTCTGCGGATATTATTGACCGCGGAGTGATTCTAACCGGAGGCGGTGCATTGCTGCACGGCATCGACATGCTCCTTGCTGAAGAACTTAAGGTACCGGTATTGGTTGCCGAAAACCCGATGGATTGCGTAGCAATCGGCACAGGCATCATGCTTGATAACATTGACCGTATTCCAAACCGCAAACTAGGATAAACATCACCAACAAAAGTCTAATGAACCAGGCTGGACAAGCCTCACGTCATTGGGCTTTTTTATTTGGGAGCATGGGGACGGTTCTTGCGCTTCCAAAGAAGCATGGGAACCGTCCCCATGCTCCTCATGCTCCTTCCAGAAAAAAAATAATGAGTATTTCGGAATAATTTTTTATAATAGAGATATTAAACCGGTTATAATATGTATTAACTCGCCAAATTCGTGGAAAGCGCGGAATTTGGTTAAAGGGGAATTAATGAATGACAGGAAATAATGGGCAAGTCAGAACGAGAGAAGAACATAAAAAGGCAAAAGAAGAGGTACTGCAAACAACCAAAGTGGTGGAAAAGACAGATTCCGCACCAGCGCCTCAAGCCAATAAACGAGTTCGGATTCGTTTGATTCCGATCTGGCTTCGTCTTGTTCTTTTAGTAGTTAGTGTATTTATCTGTGTGACAGCGGGAGCAGCGGTTGGATATGGTATGCTTGGCGGCGGAGATGTGGGAGATGTATTTAAAGGATCAACATGGACACATATAATTGATTTAGTCGATAAGAAATAACCAGGAAGGGAGCAATTGCCCTTCCTATTTCTATATAGTAGAATGGAATCAGTTACTAGGAGGAGGTACTAAATATGTTGGATATCGAACAAATTAAAGAAATCATCCCGCACCGCTACCCATTTTTACTTGTCGACCGTATCTTGGAAGTGGAAGAAGGCAAGAGAGCGGTCGGTATAAAGAATGTGTCTGCTAATGAAGAGTTTTTTAACGGTCACTTCCCAGATTATCCTGTTATGCCTGGCGTACTCATCGTTGAGGCACTTGCACAGGTCGGGGCTGTCGCGATGTTAAAAAAAGAAGAGAACCGAGGCCGCTTAGCCTTTTTTGCAGGAATTGACAATTGCCGTTTTAAAAAGCAAGTCAAACCTGGTGATCAGCTTCGCCTGGAAGTGGAAATGACTCGTTTGCGCGGCCCTATCGGCAGGGGTAAAGCAGTTGCGACGGTTGACGGCGAGATTGCTTGTGAAGCAGAAATCACGTTTGCACTTGGAGAAAAAAAGGAATAGTTTACAACAGCGGCTGGGGGGATCTCAGTCGTTTTTTTGGGATAAAAATAATCAAATGGAGGGTACCCTAAGAAGGCAAATCAATTTACGAAAGGGGACCTTACCTTGAAGAAAAAGCTTTTTCAATTACTCATTGGTTCTATCTTGTCAGGGGTGGTTTTAGTCGGCTGTAACAACAATGATGATGATAAAAATGCGCCAATCACCGATAACAAAGTTAGGAATAATATCCAAAATCCTGCGGATAACAACCTAAGGGATGACAACAACGATAATCTGATCGATAACAATAATATCGACGACGATGATGTAAACGACTATAAAAATGATACAAACACCGACACTGATAAAGACCCTGCGAAAGATCTGAACACGAAGCCAGAAGAAATCATTGAGGATGACATTGATCGAAATGACAGAGACAACATAGATCGATAAAAAAAGGACAGGCGTGCTGCCTGTCCTTTTCCTCAAGAAAATCCGTTGACCATTAATGCCGCAGCTAAAGCAATCAGGACAATAATCACAACATAAACAAGAATCGCTAGTATCGTAATGATCCATCCTGCTACCTTACGGCCTGTTTTAATAAAATAAATCCCCAACGCAATCGGACCGAAAATAAAACCTAAAATGGCCCACAACCAGCGGCTCTTGTTATGCTTAGGTGCATCAATAAATAAAAAAATGGCAAATGCTAAACTAATAAGAAACCCAATTAAACTCTCCAAAAAAACTCCCCCTTTGTCATTTAAGTATCGCCTAAAAATACCCAAAAAGGCAACAAAAAATTCACAAATAAAAAAACCAGCTTGGGCTGGTTTTTAAGGATTCTTCACTTTAATTTTTGGTTTACTTTGCATTTTTTCCTTGAATTCTTTAAGCAGTTCCGGTCCTTTGAACCCCTTTTCAATCAGGCTGTCTAGCAATAGCTCAGAATAATCACTCTTATTCCGGCGCAACTGGCCTTGAAACAGGACGCTTATATGTTTTTCGAATTTAATCAGCGAGCAAATCTTGGTTTGAAAATAGGCAGGGGCGTTCTCTTTCTTGGTGATAACCGCTTCAATGATGATATCACGGTCCTCCTCGGAGATTTTTTTAAAATAATCATAGAGGGACAGGTCTGTATAAGCTTCAAGCAGCCAGGTGGAGTGTTCGTCTTCTTTGTTCAAAATTAAGCCATCCACTAATGGGATTTCCACTGAATTTCCATCATCCACTACATCCAATGAGTATAATTTAAAAGATTTCATCGCTACCTCCTATATCATTTTTCCTAATTATAACATATGTCGTGAGAAAGCAAATGTCGAAAAGTTTTTGTCGAAACTTGGTTAATCTTGGTTAACAGGGAAAAACGGGTAGATGAATGACGAAAACAGGGAGGATAAATTGAAATTCATGACAAAAACAGTCCTGATAATTGACTTATCGCCATTTTACACCAGTGTAACAAAAGCGCTATGATAAAGCCATCAAATGGTGAAGGAGTGAAAGCATGATCAATCAAGTCACACTTGTCGGCCGGTTAACCCGAGATCCAGAATTAAGAAAGACGACGGATGGAACGGCTGTGGCGCAAATTACGCTTGCTGTGAATCGCCCGTTTCGTAATCATAATGGCGAGTTTGAGACGGACTTTGTTCAGTGTACAATCTGGCGGAGGGCGGCAGAAAACACCTGCCAATACTGTCGAAAAGGAGCGGTGGTAGGAATTACCGGCAGACTGCAATCGCGCAATTACGATAATAAGGAGGGGAAAAGGGTATATGTCACGGAAGTAGTGGCGGAAACCATCCGTTTCCTAAGTGCCAAGCCGCACGATGTGGTACCGGAACCAAAAAAGGAGGAGACAGCCGTTGGGATTTCATGAGGACGACCTTAACAATCTAGAGCAGCTGCTTGAGAGTTTAATTAAGATGGTTGGTAAGGCCAATAAAAATGTGGACAGCCTGCAAGTCCGGGTCCGTCAGTTAGAATGTCTGATTCGGGAACAGCAGTATATCATCAAGGAACGAGACCCCCTAGTAATCTACCCAAGGCATCATCACCATTCTCCTGAAAAATTTTCATTACATCTTTGACCTACAATTGATTGAAATTTACCCTTTGGGGCTCGTGTAACAGCGAGTTTAAAATATAAATTCATTTTCCCTTAGTATAAAGAATCAACCATTTCCCCGATGTATCCCCATTTTTCCGGCATCTTTTATGATGCCGATTTTTTTATAATTTTTCTGAATAATAAAATGTATAGAATTCAGCGGTCAGGGCAAACTAGTTGAAAAACCCCCCTGTTTTTTTAAAAAAAAAGCCGCTGAACTTGTATCAGCGGCTTTTTTAGTGTTACATTTTGTCTTTATGCTTCTTATTTACTTTTATAAACGTAGTAATGGCGTCGGAATAGAAACCTTTGCGTTTAGGGTGCATGAGGTGGAGCTCGAGAAGTGCCTTTTTTAAATCAGGCTCATCCTGCAAAAGCTGAAGAATCATGCCAACATCCGGATCCTCGAGTTTTTCCTTTAACACAAACCCAGGCGCCTCTACATTTGGCAGGAGCTGATTGAGTTCATCTACTAGATACTCTTTTTCCACCTTATAGATTTCCGCAAATCGTATGACTGTTTGGTAGTTGGGAATCGCTTTACCTGTTTCGTAACGACTAATCGTTGATCGGTGCATTTTCATCATGTCTGCCAGTGTTTCATGCGACCAGTTTTGTTTATCACGCAGTTCCCTTAATTTTTCAGATAAAGCCATCTCTTTCACCGCTGTAAAAACAATTCATGTTTTTAACTTAACGGTTTAATAGTTTGAAAAACTGTGATGTGAACGTTGTGCACATTTATTAACGTGGAAATCATGAACAAATGGGGAAATTTGATGTTTTTTGAAAGGGGGACTGCAGGAATAAAGGATATTATTGTCGAATAATAAAAGCTGGTGTAAATAATTGTCATTACTGGGGGTTTTGTGTTTGGAGAATAATAGCAAATTGATGTTTATTGGGGAAATTATTAATAACCAAGAAATACGGATTACGAGGAAACCGAGCATTTACGATGTATTCTTATTATCAGAAAAGTCATTCTCAACCTTCCCATCATCTATGAACCTTTCCTATCAATCAGTCCCACTAGAAGAACAAGCAAATATTTCGATCCATATTAATTGTTACCATATCATACTCTCCTACCAGCACAATTCCTTGCAAATAGCAGAAAGCAGCAAAATTCTTACGGAAGAAGAAGTTATAGAAGTATTCACCAACTTTATTGTAAAGAAAGGGGACAGGAGTACCTATTTAGGGACCTCACCCTATTGCAAAAAACGGCCGCGAAAAAAGAAAAAAGAGCGCATCCTTGCCGTAGAAAAGAAATTAGAAGCAAGCCGGTGCCTGTCACCGTAAATGGTATTTTCACTGTATTTAACTATATTAAACTATTGAATTTGATAATATACCCACGTTGCCCAAAAGTTGACACTGTTATGCCACAGATTAGACAACTTTTATAGAAATAAGACAAATTGTGATACACTTTTATTCTTTCTGTAACATGACTGTTACATTAGTCTGGTATAAATATAGTAACTAAGGAGGGAGAAGCGTATGCCAACGACAAAAAAGCGTATAATTCTCGTGTTACTTACAACTATGTTATGTGTATCAGGTTCAATGGTTACATATGCACAAACAAACACTGAAGCGCTACATAACGCCGAAGCCCAGCTGGAGCAGAAGCAACAAGTAGTAGAACAAAAAGTACAAGAACAACAAACGGTTAATAAAGAAATAGAAAATATTCAAGCAGAATTAACATCCCTTGCCGATGAAATTGCTAAGAACAGAGATGCAATGGCAAAGACACAGGAAAAAATCGATGCAACCAATAAGTTAATCGAAGAGAAAAAGGCAGAAATTGTTGTGATTGAGGATAAAATGCTTGCTCGGGAAGATGTGATGAAAAAGCGGGCAGTAGCAATGCAGCAAAACAGCAATGTCAATTTAATGATTAACATATTCTTTGAATCTAACAGTATCACAGATTTTATCCAGCGTGCTAGTGCAGCATCAGAATTAATTGATGCAGACAAAGATATTTTGACAGCGCAGCAAGAGGATCTAAAACAAATCGAAGAAGATAAAGCCGTAATTGACCGTCAAGAGAAGGTTTTAGAAGAAGATCAGAAAGCGCTTGCAGACCAACAGGCCCAGCTTGATCAAAATATACAAAAAAGACAACAATCTTTAACCGTTATGCAACAGAAATTCGCGCAAATTTCTCAGCAGGTAGCAGTAGCTCAGCAGGAAAAAGCGGGAATTGAGTCACAAATGAAGAACCTTCAAGCAGCGATCCAACAAGAGCAGGCACAGGCACAAGCTCGTGCGGCCGCAGCTGCTGCCGCAGCAAAATCAAGCGCAGCAACAGCTAGACCGGCGGCGGCTCCAGTAAAAAATAGCGGAGCTTCACAAGGTGTTGCGCAAGGTAAAGAAATATATGTGACGGCAACTGCGTATACTCCCGATTGTGCGGGCTGCTCAGGACGTACAGCTACGGGTCTTAATGTTAAAGCGAATCCAAATATGAAAGTAATTGCGGTAGACCCAAGAATTATTCCTCTTGGAAGCAGAGTTTGGGTAGAAGGCTATGGCCAAGCGATTGCTGGTGACACAGGTGGTGCCATTAAGGGCCACAGAATCGATATTTTAATGCCAACAAAAGCACAAGCCTTGGCTTTTGGAAGAAAAACCGTAAAAGTCATCATCTTAAATTAGTTTGTGAAAGAGCTAGTTTCCTAGAACCTAGCTTACTAGCTGAAGCTTAAAAATTTATTAATAATATTTCAATACCCGGAGACCTAACAAATAAAACTGTTAGGTCTCTTTTTTACGGGAGAAATGGTGCCTGTCACCATTATTGGTGTGTGCACTGGATTTATGGTAATATTCACCGAGTTTCATATGGATTAGTTTTGCTCACTGTCACTTTCCTTAGGAAGCGTGGTTTGGTTACCTTTATTGATGATTTTAGAGACAATCGTGCCGTTATCACCAATATTTATATTGCTGCCAATGATGGTAGAGTTGGCTGTATGGCTATTTTGATAGGTGGGCCCATAATTAATGTTGGCATTATTAGAAAGATTGTCCACGATAAAATTAGTGATATTGATGAAGAATTTCATATTTTTTCACCGTCCTAATTCATCTTATTGCCTGCTCACCACAATGATTGTCCAAATACCTAAAAGAAGAATGGTAAGACCTATTTAATTTTTGTAAAAAACGAAGTAAGAACTACTTGGTTGTGATTGACCCGACAAAATGGACCTATGTATCAAATGCCTATAGAAATAAAATAACTAAAGACCTGCGGCTTCAGCAGGTCTTTTCTCTATCTATCAGCCTTCCAACAAGCTGACAGTATATAATTCCTCCCTAAAACATAACCGACCAGGTTTTAGGACCGACAATTCCATCCGCTGCTAAACCATGGCTCTTTTGATAAGCCTTTACGGCTGCTTCAGTTTTAGGACCGAAAATCCCATCTGGGGCTACTCCAACTCTTTTTTGAATCAGTTTTATATTCACGGCATCGTTTGAGCCCCTTTTAATGAGGTGACCTGGAAAAGGACGGTTTGCCGCCGCAGTCCCCGCTGCTTCAAGTTTGGCCTTCGTCTTCGGACCGATAATTCCATCGACAGCAAGCCCATGCTTTGCTTGAAACGATCTTACTGCAGCCTCTGTTTCTTTTCCGAAATCACCGTCTGCCCCATATTTCGGGAGCTTTTCCCCAGCTTTGATCAGGTACTGTTGCAGTTTTTTTACATCAGGCCCATTATCGCCTAAGTTTAACAGATTGGGGCTTGAAGTGGTTCTTGATGTGGCTTTCGATGTGGTTCTCGATGTGGATGATGGTACTTCCGTATGTGCAGCGGCAACAAGGGTAGGATGAAGGGTATCATAATTGATTGCCCGGCTAACAAACTCGTCTCTGTTGATCGATGTTCCAGGGCACGTCTTACTAGCATGCTCGCGGTGGAACATAATTTTAGCCCCGCAGGCAGTCACAAGATAATGCTGCAATTTTAACATTGAATTCAGCTGGGCGCCTTCTAGTACATCATGGCCGATATCAAAGTTACCTAACATCTCGGTCATAAATGCCCCTTCATTGTAGCCTGCGATACCTGCAGGTGTTTCATTAAAAGGTCTGCCAGTGACAAATAAACCATCTGGCATGAGTGTGACATGTTGTCCAATGTCATCCCAACCACGCGTGTTAACATGGTAATTCCTCATAGATTGTTGTAATTGGAGATGGTTCTTGCCGTTAAAATCATTATGACTAGGTTCCCAAGTGTGATGTACCTGAGTATATTTGTACTTCCTGCCCTTTAACCTTTGAATAACTTGGTCAACCGTGAGAATTTCAAATGCCATTTGTTTTCCACTCCTTTAATCAACATATGTTAAACTATGCAATTTTGAGTGGGCGGTGCATGGCTACCTGGCAACCACAGGAGAATGCTTGGTCAAATGGGCAAAAAAAATCCAGCCGACGAGCAGCTGGATCCAAAAAATATATTAAAAGGGGGTCATTTATGAAAAAGAGGTAAAATCAATTTCATAGGTTTATCTTACACCCCATAGATGAACAAACTATGAACAAATCATTAAGCTTATATAAAAATATTAGAAGGATGCGCGAATTGGTTCAGGAGAAGGAATTTAGCCAGCAACTTGGTTAATGAAAAATAGTATTGATTCTTACTGCATTGACTGCTTGAAGTGACACCTAAGATTGTAACTATAACTTTATTTTATCAACAACGGACCGGCTGCACTCAGCTGGTTTTTCTTTTTAGATATAGAAAAAAAGTTCTTGCATTAAGAATATAATAGAGGTTACTATTGTGGTAGTAACCAATTGATAATTTCGTGAAAGGTAGGTTTGGTTAGTTGAATTTTAGAGTATATATTTTAGCCATTGTGTCTTTTGTAGTAGGGATGGCGGAATTAATTGTCGGCGGAATTTTAGACATTGTTTCGAGCGGGCTAGGCGTTTCTGTTAGTAAAGCCGGTGAACTAATCACCATCTATTCACTTGTTTTTGCGATTTCGTCTCCGGTCCTGTTAACGTTAACCGCTAAGGTGGAAAGGAAACGATTAGCGCTTATCACATTAAGCCTGTTTTTTGTGGGGAATCTTGTGGCCTTTTTAAGTCCCAACTTTCTTGTGCTTTTCCTATCAAGGATGATCTCAGCTGCATGTGGATCATTATTAGTTGTCCTATGTGTAACCATTGGATCTAGTATTGTCAAAGAGGAATATCGTGCACGAGCGATTGGGATCATCTTTATGGGAATCAGCGGTTCCTTAGTATTAGGGGTACCGGCGGGACTTATCGTAGGGAATCACTTCGGCTGGCGTTCACCATTCCTGTTCATTGCGATCCTTACACTTATTTCGATGATTGGGGTTTATTTCTTTCTGGGAAAAATTGAACCCAAACCGGTTATCTCGCTTGGCAAGCAATTAAAGACTTTAAAAAATTCAAAGATTTTGTTTGCTCAATTAACATCTGTCTTGTTTTTAACGGGCCATTTAACACTGTATGCTTATCTGACGCCATTTCTAAAATCTACCTTACATTTAGATGCTGCATGGGTTAGTTTTTTTTATTTTATCTTTGGTATTTCTGCTGTCTTTGGCGGTGGTCTGGGCGGCTTTATGGCAGACAAGTGGGGTTCGAAGAAAAGTATATTGACCATTGTGGTGATCTTTTGCCTTGTTATGTTTATCCTGCCAAAAGTAACTTTTTCTATCATTCTGTTTGTGATTGTGATGATGGTGTGGAGTATGTTAAGCTGGGCGATTACACCGGCGCAACAAAACTATTTAATTGAGACCTCACCGGAAACATCTGACATTCAACAAAGTTTAAATAATTCAGCTTTACATGTTGGAATTGCTCTAGGATCCATTATTGGCGGTATGGTGATTAATCATTATTCCGTTCTATATAATGCCTCTATTGGCGGGATTTTTGTCTTCTTCGCCTTACTATGTGCCATTTTTTCAATTACACGAGGAAATGTGAGAAATAGAGAGGCTCAACAAATATAAAGGAGGTGAACATGATTACAGGGTCATACTATCTCTGTAATCATGAGCAAATGAGTGTTCATATTAATGCAAAACAAGGTGAAATTGCCGAAAGTATTCTATTACCTGGAGATCCTTTGCGTGCGAAGTATATCGCTGAGACTTTTTTAGAAGAAGTCAATTGCTACAATGAGGTTCGGGGTATGCTTGGATTTACAGGAACGTATAAGGGGAAAAGAGTTTCCGTTCAGGGAACAGGGATGGGGATTCCTTCTATTTCAATTTATGTAAATGAATTAATCCGCGATTACGGTGTAAAGAACTTAATTCGGGTCGGTTCCTGTGGTGCCATCCAAAAGGATATCCATGTACGTGATGTCATTCTTGCCATGACTTCATCTACTGACTCAAATATTAACCGCCTAAATTTTGCGGGGATTGATTATGCACCATGTGCTGATTTTAACTTGTTAAAAAGAGCTTTTGAAAATGGCATTCAAATGGGAATGGATATTAAGGCAGGCAATGTGTTATCGGCTGACATGTTTTACCGTGACAGCATGGAGATCGTGAAGAAGTTAGGTGATTATGGGGTATTAGCTGTAGAGATGGAAACAACAGCTTTGTACACCTTAGCTGCCAAGTATGGAGCTTCGGCACTATCAATTCTCACTGTCAGCGATCATATTTTTACCGGGGAAGATACCACAGCTGAAGAGCGGCAAACAACCTTTAATGATATGGTCGTTATTGCTCTTGAAACCCTTACTAAATAAATGATGGTAAAAGGCAGGGGAATCTCCCTCTGCCTTTCTTATAAGATAAGAGAGTATAAAATTTGCTCTGAAAATTGTCCAGCTCCAGCG